>DASPJR010000184.1:0-90192 GCA_035628505.1 Planctomycetota bacterium
GCTGGACGAGCCCGGCCGGAGCGATCCAGGAGAGTGGCGCGCCGATCACTGTTTTCGACTGTGTCTTCACTCGCCCGCCCTCGAAGGAGGCGCCTGTGCGCGTCGACGGCGATTTGCGCGGAGGCCGTGTGTTCTTATCCAACAACAAGGCCGAAGGCTGCACTGAAATCGTTAATTTTTCGACTAACGAGTTCCGCAAAGCCAATATTTTCGATGTCCCCGTCGGCACGGCAGGTGGCGTGATTAAATCGGCCCAGCAGCGTTTCCTGAGAAGCAAGGTTCGCATTCCTGGCAAAGTGTTCGACGCCAAACGCGACTTCGGCGCCAAAGGAGACGGCCTGACCGACGACAGCGAGGCCATTCAGAAGACCATCGACGCCGCGCGCGCGCATGGCCGCGACGCCATCGCCTATTTGCCGCGCGGACACTACACGGTCAGCCAGACGCTCAAGCTGACCGGACGCGACTACTTCTTCGGCGGCTGCGGCTATCTTTCTGTGCTCGGCTGGAAAAAAGGCGTCGTAGGAGGAACGATTCTGGCGATCGAAAACCCGCAGAACCTTACGGTCGAAAACATTTCTGTCAGCGAAGAGGGCAATGGGTTTAATGCAACGAACGATATCGACATTCTGCAGACCGGAACAGGCCAGCCGAGCTCGATCTGCTACGACCGCGTGCAGGTTTACGGCATCTATAAAAACAAGCCGCTGGTAAAGGGACTGCAGCTTAAAAACCTGGGAGAGGGCGACGTCGTCAACATCAACGAGATCGAAGGTAATGTGCGCTGCATCGATTCCGCCCGCGCCACGATTCTCCTGCGGCTTTCCTACGAAGGTTCGATTGTCGTCGAAGGCGCAAAGCCCGAACGCGGCGGGTTCATCGGCGGCTGTGTGCGCCTGAGCACCAGTGCCGATCCCGGATTGTGGCTCAAGGATAATCAATCCATCGTGATGAGCGATTGCTATACCGAGTCGGGCACTCAGTTCATCCGCATGGAAGGCAATGCGGCGCTGCCTCCCGGACGGGTAACGATCCAGGGCGCGAAGTTCGAGATCGCCAATAAAGAGAACAATGCCGTCGACGTGAGCAACTACCACGGCGAGCTGTTTGTCGGGCCGTACAATTATTACGTCGGCAACCCGCTACATCGTTTTGTTCACCGCGGCGATGCGCCGTTTCTGCTGACCGTCTGGGGCGGTAGTTTTTACAACTCAAAGCCCGAGTTTAAACTTGGCAATACAGCGCGACTGATCGTGGCCGGCTGCAGATCTCCCGGCGACACGGTCGAAAGTTCCGTTAAAGATGTCGGCACTGCCCAGGCTCTCCCGGCGCTGGCCCGCGCGTTTGACGACATGCGCCGGCTCGGCGAGGTGGAGATGAAACTCAATGCCGAGTGAGCTTGCGGTTTTGATGTAAAAACACCTCATCGCCGCTTGTTGTTTGTCTTCCCCCCGGGGAAACTGGAATACGTGATGCATCCCACGCGCGTATAAAAGCAGCCGCATCGTTGAGTCCCGCAAGCAGTACATCGCCCGGGATCTCCAGAGAGTGCGGCGCCCTCGGAGGGATTCTGCTATGACTTTCGCTCGCGCGATCGCCGCGCTTATTTTTCTGTCGAACTGTATTGTTGCGGCTGCAGATGACGCGCCGCTTCCCGCCGGAGTCAAAGCGGTCTGGTCGCTCGACAAAGCCTGGCGCGAAACGACGCCTGCTCGCGAGCGCATCAGCCTGAATGGGCTCTGGCGCTGGCAGCCCGCTCGCAACGCGAAAGGCGTAGCGACTCCCGAGAATCCCGTCGGCGCGGACACGCCTCTTCCGGACGGCACGTGGGGATTTTTCAAAGTTCCCGGCAGCTGGCCAGGCGTCGGCGATTACATGCAGAAAGATTCCCAGACCGTTTTCGCTCACGCAGCGTGGAAGAGCGAAAAACTTTCTACCTTCAACGCGGCGTGGTATCAGCGCGAGATTTCTGTCCCCGAAACGTGGACCGGCCGGCGCGTAACGCTGCAAGCCGAGTACCTTAATTCCGGCGCGATAGTTTACATCGATGGCAACAAAGCTGGGACGCTTGCCTTTCCCGGAGGCGAGCTGGACCTTTCGGCACACGTGAAGCCGGGAGCCAGACACATTCTTTCGATGCTGGTTATCGCCGCGCCGCTGTCGGATGTCACGCTTCTGTTCAGCGACACCAACACGCGGCCGCAGGACGCCAAACGGGCGAAGGCGAAAGTCGCGCGCCGCGGCCTCTGCGGCGATGTATTTCTGAACAGCGAGCCGGCAGCGGCCCGCATCACGCACTCACGTGTCTCCACCTCTGTCCGCAAGTCTGAAATTGCGCTCGATCTGAAACTGGCTGGGCTTGCGGCAGACGGCGCATACACGGTGACTGCCACCGTACGCGACGGCGCAACGATCGCGCACACGTTTACGACCCAGGTAAAAACTGCCGACTTAAAAGACGGCGGGCTGGCCGCCGTATCGAAATGGAAAGCCGAAAAGCTCTGGGACATCCACACGCCGCAGAACCAGTACACGCTGGAACTCGCCTTGAGCGACGCGAATGGCGCGCGTGTCGATTCCACGTTTCCGCTGCGCTTTGGTTATCGCGAGTTCTGGATCGACGGCCGCGATTTTTACCTCAACGGAACGCGTATTTTCCTTACCTGCATTCCGTTGGACAACGCGTCAGTCGGCAGCGCCTCCTGTACGTACGCGGCGGCGCGCGAGACGTTTGAGCGCATGAAAGGATTCGGGATCAATTTTGTTTACACGCACAATTTCGGCTGCGAACCCGGATCACACTTGAGCTTCACCGACATTCTGCGCGCGGCCGATGACATGGGCATGCTCGTCTCGCTGACGCAGCCGCATTTTGGACAATACGACTGGAAGGCGGCCGACGCCGATGCGTCGAACGGCTACGCGCGGCACGCCGAGTTTTATGTGAACGTCGCCGGATGCCATCCGTCCGTCGTGTTCTACAGCATGAGCCACAACGCGACGGGCTACAACGAAGACATGGACCCCGATCTGATCGACGGCAAATACGAGCGGCGCCAGCCGTGGGCTCAGGCAGGCGCCAACCGCGCCCTGCGCGCCGAAGCCATTGTCAAGAGGCTCGATCCCGACCGCATCGTCTATCATCACTCGTCGGGCAATCTGGGCTCGATGCATAACATGAATTTTTATCCGAACTTCGCGCCCGTTCAGGAACTCAGCGACTGGTTTGAGCACTGGTCGAAAGAGGGAGTGAAGCCGCTGTTCACGTGCGAATACGGCGCGCCGTTCAGCTGGGATTGGACGATGTACCGCGGCTGGTACTGGAACGAAAAGAAAGAATGGGTACGCGAATTCGGCAGCGCGCGCGCGGCGTGGGAGTTCTGTATCGCTGAATGGAACGCGCAGTTTTGCGGCGATCGCGCGTTTCAGATCAGCGATGTCGAGCGTGCCAATCTGCGCTGGGAAGCGCAGCAGATGCGCGCGGGAAAACCGTGGTTCCGCTGGGACTATCCTGCCGAAGTCGGCTCACGACGCTTCAGCGAACGTTACCCGATTCTCGAGAAGTACTTCACCGAAAATTTCCGTGCCTACCGTACGCTGGGCGTCTCCGCGATTTCACCGTGGGAGCATCACTATTACTGGAAAACGCGCGATGGCTTCAGCCGCAAACGCAAAGAGCTCGCCGTCGACTGGGAGAACCTGCAGCGGCCCGGGTACAGCCCCGACTATATTGACGATGTCTTCGACACCTTCCCAACCGCGCATGAGCGCGGCGACTGGGTGACGACAGAGGCCTCTGAGGCTCTCATCCGCAACTGCCGCCCCCTGCTTGCGTACATCGGCGGCCCCGAGGCCCACGTGACGAGCCGGGAACACACGTACTTCGCAGGCGAGAAATGCGAGAAGCAGCTGGTGATCATCAACAATTCGCGCGAGACGGTCAGCTGCGAGTGCGAGCTGTCGTCCACACTTCCGCAAGCCGTCAAACGAGCACGGAAAATTACGATCAAGACCGGTGAGCAGGCTCGGCTGAAAGAGGTATTTGAAATTCCCGCAAACACCGCCCCCGGCGAGTACACGTTGAACGCGAGCGTGCAATTCAACTCTGGCGAAACGCAGATGGATTCGTTCTCACTTCACGTCCTGCCGCGGCTCGAGAAGCCTGCGCCGGCAAAGAAGCCGGCGCTCTTCGATCCGGCAGGCAAAACGGCGCAGCTGCTGCAGGAACTCGGCATCGATTTTCAACGCATCGAAGCATCGGGGGACCTCGCCGGCTTTGACACGCTCATCGTTGGCCAGACCGCGCTCACGCTGAATGGGCCGGCGCCCGACATTTCGCGCGTGCGTGAGGGCCTCAAAGTAATCCTCTTCGAGCAGACGTCGGAAGTTCTCGAAAAGCGTTTTGGCTTCCGCGTGGCCGAATACGGCCTGCGCACCGTTTTTCCGCGCGTGCAGAACCATCCGCTGCTGAAAGGGATCAGGGCCGAACATCTTTCGGATTGGCGCGGCGATGCGACGCTCGTTCCGCCGCGGCTGAAAGTGGAGATGAGCGACAAGCGCTTCAATGGCGCACCGACAGTAAAGTGGTGCGGGATCGACGTCCCGCGTCTGTGGCGCTGCGGTTGCCGCGGGAACGTGGCAAGCGTGCTGATCGAAAAGCCAGCGCGCGGAAATTTCCTGCCCATCGTGGACGGCGGATTCAGCTTGCAATACAGCCCTCTGCTGGAATACCGCGAAGGCAAAGGCATGGTCCTGTTCTGCCAGCTCGACGTCACCGCTCGCAGCGAGAGCGAGCCCGCCGCAATGACCATCGCACGAAACATCATTGACTATGCATCGAACTGGAAACCCGCGCTGGAACGCAAAGCCGTCTACGCGGGAGACGCGGAGGGCATGGCGCATCTGAAGAACTCGGGCATCGAAGCGGCGGCGTTCACTGATGCGCCGCTGGGCGCTGAGCAGGTACTGATCGCAGGGCCTGGCTGCGCTGCGGCGCTCGCGGGAAAAGCAACCGAGATCTCCGGATGGCTCAAGCACGGCGGCCGCGTCGTTGCGGTCGGCCTGGACGACGCCGAAGCCAACGCGTTTTTACCTGCCAGGATTGCAGTGAAGAAGGCCGAGCACATCGCGGCCTGGTTCCCGCTGTTCGGTCCGGAATCCGCTTTTGCCGGCGTCTCACCGGCCGACATTCACAACCGTGATCCGCGCGTGGCGCCGCTGCTGTCCGGCGGAGCGACGCTGATTGGAAATGGCATTCTCGGAAAGACTCAAGACGAGAACGTGGTTTTCTGCCAGCTTCCGCCGTGGCAGTTTAAGTACACGGTCCCGCAGAACACCAAGCGCACGTTCCGGCGCTTTTCGTTTACACTCAGCCGCATCCTGGGCAACCTCGGCGTCCACGCGCAGACGCCGCTGCTCGAACGCTTCGGCAAGGGAATTGGCAACGCCGCGGACGAGAAGCGCTGGCTGAACGGTTTCTACCTGGACCAGCCTGAAGAGTGGGACGATCCGTACCGCTTCTTCCGCTGGTGATGATAAAAGGAGGTGGCCGTGAGAACCGCAGCCCCTGCTCTACTATCAATCCTTTTGCTCGTCCCGACCAGCCTGAGCAGCGCCGATCCGGACCGCAATCCTGCCTGGAGCGAGGCGCACAAGCAGCCGCCGATGACGGCCGCCGAAACGCGGGACTTTATCAAGCGCCTGGCCGAGTTCGCCGTTGAAAACCACATGAAGAAGGCAGAGGCCTCGCCGCAGCGCGGGATGATCTACGAGTATTTCCATGTGGCGCGGCGCGGGCAGCACGACCAGTTCATCCAGGGCGAGGCGCTCGACACGATGCATGACGGCGCCTGGTTCGCCATCGCGATGGTCAACGCCTTTCGCGCGACCGGCGATCCCTACTACAAGGAGGTGCTCACGCGCTGGCAGCTGCCCTTCTATCTCAAGATGCTCAATCATTCAGACGAGCTGTTCACGTCCGAACGCAACGACGTCCGCCCGGGTGACGATCGCGGCTGGCGTGTCAGCAAGGAGTGGCTGCTGCAGGATCGCGAGAAAGGCTTCGTGCCGTACTGGTGGGACGACGGCGGTTCCGTGAGCCTGGAAATGCTCGGCCGTAAAGACAAGGATGAGCACCTCAACTTCGCCGGGCGAAACGAACTGGCCGGGCAGCCCAATCCGAAGAAATTGCTGCACGGCTATTCGCACGGCTCGTCAAACCACCTCGCTCAGGATCTGGCTTTGATGCTCCAGCAATCCTGGCTGCTGCTGCGGGAATCCAACGATACGCGCGATCGTGAATTAACTCAGCAACTGGCCGAAGCGGCGCGCAATCTGCAGGAATGCCGCGCCCGTCACGGAGCCCCGAATATCCCGGCGGTGCGTGCGGCGCTGGCGCTGAGTTGCGGTGATGAAAAAATGCGTGCGGAGCTGCGCAGAGAAACGTGGGAGTCGGTCGCCACCGCCCGCAGCGATTACCGGCGCGCGCTCTTCGACTATAAAAAGGATCAGCCCGCCAGCGTGCCGGGCTTCGCCGACGACCAGCAATACAACTATTATGTGGAGATCGCACGCAACGGCACCCTCACGCCTCCGGCTGCATTCCGCGCCATTTACGATGCTTTCACGCTGCCGATGCTTTATGCGGCTTACAGCGATGACAGCCCGCCGCCGCCGGGGATCAATGTTTTCGATCTGCATCCCTATCGCTTTCTGAACGGCAAGCCTGCCGACTACCGGTCTCAGCGCAAAGGGCCGTCCGGTGGTCCGCGCCCGGTGGGATCGCGCTTTGGTCCGCAGCTGATGGTCGTCTGCGGCTGGGGACTGCAGGCGCTGAAAGCCACGCCCGGTTTGTGGACCACGGCCTGCTCGAAAATCACGACGCCAAATTTTTTCCCAACGCAGGACGAAGCCGAAGTCAAAGCCGCGCTCGAGAAACAGCTCGGCGGAGGCCTGCGGACGTGGGAAGCGGTGTTCAAGGCCAAAGGCTACATCCCGACGGGAATGGGCGCAGGCAACTGCGGAGCGGGAATGCCGTGGGAGGCTCTCTCCGACAGCGGCGGCTATGCGCATCTCATCAGCGCCGCGTCGCAGTGGCTGCTTTACCTAGAAGGCAAAAAAGACTGGGAAGTCCATGCAGTTCCCGCGCCGCGCAATTAGGTGCATCCAGTTACTTGTAAAGACCGGGCCTGGCCCTTTCTTAGTTTTTTTCGGGCTCAACAGTTAAACGCTGTGCCTGTAGTAAAGATAGTGTATATAAGGAGGCAAGGCCGGCTCCACGTATCACGAATTCGGGGGGAGTACCATGGCAACACGTGGTTCCTTTTTCTGGCTTGCGTGCTTCATCCTGGTTTTTAATCACGCCGCTGCATCTGCTTCAGACAAGAACGCGCAGAAGCAGACTCTTCCAAAAACAGTCCAGTTCAACCGTGACATCCGGCCGATTTTTTCCGACAAATGTTTCGCCTGCCACGGCTTTGACGCCAAGAAACGCAAAGGCGATCTGCGCCTGGACACGCTTGAAGGTGCCACGGCCGAGCGTGATGGACAAAAGGCAGTCTATCCTGGAAATCTCAAGAAGAGCCTGGCCTGGGCGCGGATCACAAGCAAAGACAGCGACGAAGTCATGCCGCCGCCCAAGTCGCACAAGAAACTGTCGGAGTTTGAAAAAGAGCTGATCAAGCGCTGGATCGAGCAGGGCGCGCCTTACGAGAAACATTGGTCCTTCGAGAGCGTGCGCAAACCGGAAGCGCCGGCGGTAAAGTCGAAGATCTCGCCGCGCAACGAAATCGACCGGTTTATCAGTGCGAAACTCCAGGAAAATGGGCTGACGCTCTCGCCCGAGGCGGATAAGGAAACATTAATCCGGCGGGTGGCTTTCACGCTGACCGGCCTTCCGCCCACGATTGCCGAAGTCGAATCATTTCTCAACGATTCAACTCCCGATGCTTACGACAAGATGGTCGACCGGTACTTCGCGTCGAAGCATCACGGCGAAGAAATGGCCCGTCACTGGCTCGACGTGGCACGCTACGCCGATACGCACGGTCTCCACCTCGACAACGAACGCGAAACGTGGGCGTATCGAGACTGGGTTATCAAGGCTTTCAACGAGAACAAGAAATATGACGAGTTTACCATCGAGCAGCTCGCCGGAGACCTTCTTCCGAATCCGACCAAAGATCAGCTGACGGCCACCGGCTTCAACCGCTGCAATGTGACGACCAGCGAAGGCGGATCGATCGACGCCGAGCTTCTCTACCGTTATGCCGTGGACCGTACCTCCACCATGACGCAGGCATGGATGGGCTTGACCAGCGGCTGTGCGGTCTGTCACGACCATAAGTTCGATCCCATCTCGGCGCGCGAATTCTATTCAATGTACGCATTCTTCTACTCGGCCGCGGACCCAGCGATGGACGGAAACGCGCTCCTGACACAACCGGTGCTGAAGCTGTCCACCCCCGAGCAGGACAAGAAGCTCGCCGATTTCGACGCCGCGATTGCCGCCAGGCAGAAGGAACTGGACGAACGCGTGGCGAACATCGCCTATACGGATCCGGCAAGCATCGAACCCAGGCCGCCGGCGGAAGTGCGCGATACGATCTGGCTCGACGACGACTTCCCCAACGGCGCAAAAGTCCAGGCCGGACCCGGCCAGCCGACGGCGTGGGTCACGAAGGACAGCGGCGCTCCCGTCCACTCCGGTAACCGCTCGCTCAAGCGCTCGGACAAGGGTCTGGCGCAGGATTACTACGAGAGCGGCGCGGCAGCGCTGCCGGTCACGGCGGAGGCGAAATTCTTCCTCCATGTTTACATGGACCCGAAAGATCCGCCGAAGTCTCTGATGCTGCAGTTCCACAAGGGCGGCTGGGCCAACCGCGCCGTCTGGGGCGATTACGACGCGATTCAATACGGCGCGGCGAACACGTTTGAACGCGTGCTGGCCGGCCCGCTGCCTGAAGCCGGAAAGTGGGTGCGCCTGGAAGTTCCGGCTTCGAAAGTCGGCCTCAATGCCGGAGACCAGCTCACCGGCTTTGCCCTGACGATGTTTGGCGGCACGGTGTACTGGGACAGCGTCGGCATCAGCGGGCGCATCGATCCGGCGGCCGACCCGTCCCGCTCGTTCGAAGCGTGGTGGGCGTCGCGGGCAGGCAAAGACACGCCCGGCGTGCCGGGCGACATTGCGGGTTTGCTCAAAGAAGGACCCAAGAAAAAAGATCCCAAACCCGAGCTGAAGAAAAAACTGCGCGACTATTACCTGCAATACGTCTGCGCCGAAACAAAGCCAAAGCTTGAGGAATTCACGGCGCCAATCGCTGAGCTGCGCAAGCAGCGCGAGGAATTCGACAAATCGATTCCCAGCACCTTTATATTCAGGGATCTGCCCAAGCCGCGCGACAGCTTCGTGATGTTGCGCGGGCAATACGACCAGCCCGGCGAAAAAGTAGAGCCCGGCACGCCGGCATTTCTGCCGCCGTTGAAGAAGGCGCAGCCGGATGCGCGCGCCACGCGCCTGGACCTCGCGCGCTGGCTGGTGGCGCCTGAGCACCCGCTGACGGCGCGCGTGACGGTAAACCGGTTCTGGCAGCAGATCTTCGGTTACGGCCTCGTAAAAACGAGCGGAGACTTCGGGTCGCAGGGCGAGGTGCCCAGCCATCCCGAACTGCTCGACTGGCTGGCCGCAGACTTCCGTGAGAACGGCTGGGACGTGCGGCGCCTGGTCCGCATGATGGTCACCTCCGCGACATTCCGGCAGTCCTCGCGCGTGACAGCGAATCTCGTGCAGCGCGATCCGGAAAACCGCCTGCTGGCGCGCGGCCCGCGCTTGCGCCTTGATGCCGAGCAGATCCGCGACAATGCGCTTTACGTTAGCGGCCTGATCAATCTGGAGTTTGGCGGAAAAGGCGTGAAGCCGTACCAGCCGCCGAACATCTGGGAGCCGGTCGGCTTCGCCGGATCGAATACGCGCTTCTACAAGCAGGACTCCGGTCCCGCGCTCTACCGCCGCAGCCTGTACACGTTCTTCAAGCGTACCGCGCCGGCGCCGTTCATGTCGAACTTTGACGCGCCCAACCGCGAGCAGAGCTGCACGCTGCGGGAACGCAGCAACACGCCGCTGCAGGCGCTGCAGCTGATGAACGACGTTCAGCATGTCGAAGCCGCGCGCGGTCTGGCGCAGCGCATGATGACCGAAGGCGGCGCCAATGCGCCCGAGCGGCTGACGTATGCCTTCCGAACTGTTCTGTCGCGAAAACCCGACGCGGAGGAAATGAAAATCCTGCAGCAGGAACTGGACGCGCACCTCTCGCGCTACCAGAAGGACGCCGAGGCGGCGAAGAAGCTGATCGCGGCGGGCGAATCGAAGCCGAAGGCCGAGCTGAATCCTTCGGAACTGGCGGCGTACACACTGGTGGCGAGCACACTTCTGAATCTGGACGAAACCCTGAACCGGAATTGATGCCATGGACCCGATTTTCGAACAGAAGGTGTACCAGACACGGCGGCATTTCTTTGGCAACCTGGGCATACGCCTCGGCGGCGTGGCGCTTGGAATGCTGGCGGGGCAGAAGCTTCTTTCTGCCGACGAACAGAAGAAAGCGCGCGTGCATCCGCCGTTGCCGGGGCTGCCGCATTTTCAGCCCAAGGCCAAGTCGCTGATCTACATTCACATGAACGGCGGCCCGACGCAGATCGACCTCTGGGATTACAAGCCCGGCCTTGCCGAATTCTTCGACAAGGACCTGCCGCCCAGCGTGCGCGGCGCCCAGCGCCTGACGACGATGACCAGCGGCCAGTCGCGTTTCCCGGTGGCGCCATCGAAATACAAGTTCGAGCAGATGGGAAAGTGCGGGCGCTGGATTAACACTGAACTGCTGCCGCACACGGCCAAGGTCGTTGACGAGCTCGCCGTGATCAAGACCGTTCACACTAACGCCATCAATCATGACCCGGCGTGTACGTTCGTGATGACCGGGCGCGAAGTGCCCGGATTTGCCAGCATCGGTTCGTGGCTGGCGTACGGTCTTGGCAGCGAGAACAATGACCTGCCGGCATTCGTCGTTTTCACGCCCAAGTGGCCCGAAGGCAGCAACGGTCAGGCGCTGTTTACGCGCATGTGGTCGAGCGGTTTTCTGCCGACGAAATACAACGGCGTGGCCTTCCGCGGCTCGGGCGATCCGGTGCTGTACCTTCCCAATCCTGACGGTGTCGCGCCGACCGACCGCCGTACCATGCTCGATGCGGTGAACAAGCTGAATGAAAAGAATTACACGCGCCTGGGTGATCCCGAAACACAGACGCGGATCGCGCAATACGAGATGGCGTTCCGCATGCAGACGAGCGTGCCCGAACTGGTCGATCTTTCCAAGGAACCGCAGAGCGTCCTCGATCTGTACGGCCCGAAGGTGAAAGAGCCGGGCAGCTTCGCCAACAATGCGCTGCTGGCGCGCCGGCTGGTCGAACGCGGCGTGCGCATGGTCCAGTTGCTGCACCGTGGCTGGGATCAGCATTCCAGTCTTCCGGCGCAGCTGGGCAACCAGTGTAAAGACACCGACCAGGGCTGCGCGGCGCTGATCACGGATCTGAAGCAGCGCGGCCTGCTCGACAGCACGCTCGTGGTCTGGGGCGGCGAGTTCGGGCGCACGGTCTACTCGCAGGGAAAGCTGTCAAAAGAGGATTACGGCCGCGACCATCATCCGCGCAATTTCTGCATGTGGATGGCCGGCGGCGGCGTGAAGGGCGGCATCTCCTACGGCGAGACGGACGACTTCAGCTACAACATCATAGACAAGCCCGTTCACATCAACGACCTCAACGCGACGATCCTCCATTGCATGGGCATCGATCACGGACGGCTCGAATACAAGTTCCAGGGCCTCGATGCGCGCCTGACCGGCGTCGAAGAAGCGAAGGTGATCAAGGATCTACTGGCCTGATGCGTGCCCGCCGGACTTAGATCAGCGGGTGGTTAGCGGAAGCTCTAATGGACGGCGCGATGCGATAGACTTCATTGCGGCTGTCAGTTCTTCGAGCACATCAAGATTCACCGGCTTGGTCAGGTGATGCGTAAAGCCGGCGGCATAGGCGTTTTTCTTATCTTCATCCTGGCCGTATCCGGTCAGCGCCACGAGCAGAATGGAACTGTCCATAGAGCGATGTGCTTTCAACGCTCTCACGACTTCATAGCCGGACATGCCGGGCAAGCCGATGTCGCATAAGACCATCGTTGGCTTAAAACGCTCGAACTCCTCGATGCCGGAGGGTCCGTCGGCGGCAACAACGACCGTGTTGCCCGACAGCTCCAGCAGCATCTTCAGCGATTCGGCCGAGTCTCTGTTGTCTTCGATTATCAGAATTTTCTGTGCGCCCTCTCTTGTGTTTTCCGGAACCAGGACGGAGGCGTCCGGCTCGCTTTCGAGGGCCAGCGGCAGCGTGTACACGAATTCAGAGCCACGTCCAAGCCCGTCGCTCATGGCTTCCATTTTCCCCTTGTGAAGCTCAACCAGGCCCTTGGCCAGGGCCAATCCCAGCCCCAAGCCGCCGCGCGAGCGATCCAGTGTTTCATCCGCCTGTACAAACGGGCTGAAGATGCTGTCCAGCGTCTGCGCACTCATGCCTATGCCGCTATCCCGCACAGCCACGTTTGCACTGTCGTTTGCGCGATAGACACGGATGCGCACGTTTCCTCCTGAATCCGTGAATTTCGCCGCATTATGCAGAACGTTTCCAAGCACCTGAGACAGGCGCACACGATCGCCCCGGACCCACAGCCGACCGCTGCAGATTTCGATGTTGAGGCTCAGACCTTTCGATTCAAGCAGGGTGCGATGATCCTCAGCGGCCGTGCGGACGACCTCGATCAGATCGATCAGCTCTAAATGCAGGTCGATCTTGCCCCGCGCAATCCTCGACATATCCAGCAGGTCATCGACCAGGTGCGTCATATGGTCAACCTGGCGAACAATAATGTCGGTCACGCGGGTGCATGCTGCATCCGCTGCTTCGCGCTTGCGCAGGTACTCAGCCGCATTTCGGATAGGCGCCAGCGGATTGCGCAGTTCGTGGGCCAGCATGGCCAGGAACTGGTCCTTGTGGCGGTCGGCAGCCTTCAGTGCGTTCTCCGTCTCTTTCTGCGGTTCGATATTGGTGCATGTTCCAATCCAGCGAAGCACGCTTCCACGCTCATCGCGGATCGGCAGCGCGCGCCCGAGATGCCACTTGTACTCGCCGGACGCGGCTTCGCGGATGCGGTACTCGATCTCGAACGGACGTCCGCTGGCGAGGCAGCGCTGCCACGCGTCAAGGGCCGGCTGCAGATCATCCGGATGCAGCACATGGGTCCAGTTGTCTGTGCTGAGCTTCAGGTGGTTCAGCCCGGAGAACTCGGCCCAGCGTTGATTGAAATAGTCGAACGTTCCATCGCCACGCGCCGTCCAGACCATCTGCGGCATCGCGTCAGCCAGCTCGCGGAACCTGCGCTCACTTTCGCGCAGCCTGGCTTCGGCTTCCACGCGCGCCGAAACGTCGGCGAGGTAGCACACCACGCCATGGCGGCCGTCGGGAAAGGTCAAACGATGGAGTTCCCAGTCGTAAAACTCCGTCACACCGCGATCGATCCGCTGTGCCGCGAATTCGGTGCTGACAAAGGATTGGCCGGTGCGCAGTGTCTGACTAAACTGTTCAGCTACCAGTGAGGCCGCTTCTTTCGGCAGCATTGTGTGAAGTACCTCTACGATGCTTCGGCCGATCACGCTTTCGCGTCCGAATACAGGCTGGGCCCTCGGATTGATCTGTCTGACTCGAAGCTCATCGTCGACCAGGTAAGTAGCCAGAGGCGATTGATCGATGATAGCGGAGAGCTGTGCCTCTGTGTTACGCAGCGCCTTTTCAACACGCTTCTTTTCCGTTATGTCCTGCTGGACACACATCCAGTATTGCCGCCCGCGGAGCTCGAGCCCCGTGATGCGCGCATGCGTTGTAAAGCTCGTGCCGTCTTTCCTGCGATTATCGAACTCGCCTTTCCATTCCCCTTTTTGCTTCAGCTGGCTGATAACCTGTTCAACAATGCGCAGGTTCTCTTCCGGCGGATAGGAGTTCTGAATCGTGACGTGCTTTCCCACCATCTCGCCGCGCGCGTAGCCGAACATCTGGTCTTCAGCCGGATTTGTGAAAACGATGAATCCGCGCTCATCGGACAAACTTACTCCTTCAACCATGTTCTCAACGACACACTTGCTGGCGCGGAGATCGTCTTCCACGCGGCGGGCCTCGGTGATGTCCGTGATGGCTCCGACACACCGCGCCGGTTTCCCTGATGCGTCGCGGATCAGCTGTGCGCGGTCGGAGAGCGTGCGGTACTGTCCATGCCTGCCCCGGATCCTGTATTCAGCCGCGAAGCGTCCTGATGTGGCGATGCAGTTCTCAAAAGTCTTCTGCAGACTCTGAAGATCGTCTGGATGGATCAGCGCGTGCCAGGCATCCAGGGTTGCGGCCTGCACGGATTGGTCACTGGCGAGCAGCTTTCCCAGGTCGCCAAACCACGCGATGGCTTTTGTGCTCAGATCGAGCTCGTACACAACGTCGGAGACGGTCTGCGAGACGATGCGGAAGCGGCTTTCCGCGGCGCGTATGCTGGATTCGGATTGTCTCTGCTGCAGGACGATTCCTGCATGATTGCACGCCACGTTCAGCAGCAGCAGATCGTTTTTCGTCGGAAAACCTGGACGTCTCGACCCGGCCACGACCACACCGCATCCACCCAGATGGCCAAGTGGAATGACGGCCACGCGAAGGTCGCCGGTTCCGGCTGGATCGGCCACCGGCGCTGAAGGTGTCGCACAGAATGTGCTGCCCCGCCACTGCGCCGCCCTCTGTTCCCAGGCGCGCTTGACTTCCGTGGGAAGCAGTTCAGGACCGGAAAGCTCCAAAAGCTGGCCGTCCGGAAAGCTGAGCGAAACGAAAACATAATCACAGGGAACACTGCGCTCGATGACACGCAGCAGGCTGCCGGCGACCTGTGAAGGCGAGGCGCCCACCCAGACCGCCGGCAGTGAAGAGAGTGCCACAAGTTCCCGCAGGCACCGTCTTAATTCAGATGGGTCATCTGAGTCCGGCACCTGCATTCATCGCTCTCCGCGCTCGCGCAACTCCTGCAAAAACTCATCGGGCGGGACGAAGAACGGGTTGGCCTGCAAGGTTCCTCCAATAATGACCATCGGGTGCGTGCGCATGATGTCCATCACGACGTCGGCGCCAAACTTGGCGCAATCGTACGTTCAGACGACAGCATCGTCGTATTTAGGCAGGATGTAATTCAGCCGCGTCTCATACTCGACGATGTCGTTGACTCCCGGGCGGTCTTCGAGCGCCCATTCCATGTTCGCGAGCAGGCGCGTGATCCGGAATCCCATGCGCTTGCCTTCAGTCAATACTTCCTCGATGAGTTTCAGCATTCGGTTCTGATCGAAGTGTCCGTCCCGAAGGTACGCGTCCTCCCAGCGCTTAACGGCCAGTTGGCCATTCGCCTGAGCCGGCTCGATGTCGATTCCGGCCTCCGTTAAGCGGCTAAGATGCGTATTGCGGTGCGCGGGATCAACGATGTGAAACGCGCGGTGATTACGCGAGAAGCCCTCCTTTATATAGGGCATCAGCACGTCGTATTCTTCCGCTTTGCTGTGAAAGAAGGCGCAGACGTGACGGATTGCCGGCAGATCATTTCCAGCGAGACGAACGGGTTCCAGCGTCGGAGTCATTTAGAACACCCTTTCCGGAGAGACTTTGCACATTCGTCAGGTGCAATCGTTCGAACCGTTACTTTTTTTCACAAGAGGACACGCGTAGGCTGTGGAACGCAATGAAGAGACCGATTTAAGTGTTCTTCACGGAGAATCTTTGTTTTGCCCGCGCTCTTCTCCGGGTGTTGGGCCTTGAGACAGGGGCACCGGATTTCGGCTTGAGATTCCCCGTCGAAACTGCATCCTCTCACGGGTATGGTTCCACACGCTGATGCCCCATCACGCCTGCTCGAACCACTCCCCTACCATCGCGACGTCGTGAGTTATCTGAAAACGCACGAGCCCGCGCTTTGGAAGTGGTACTCCTCTGCCGGCTCCCGTGAGAAATATGCCGACGCAATCCGTCTTGATCTGCTGAAGTCCACGTACCGGCTTGACCGCGCCTCGCACGAAGAGCTGTACGCCGCGGCTGATGCTGTCTGCCGTACGCTTGAGCTGGACGTCAACACCACTCTTTATCAGGCGCAGACCGGTCCAGCTGGGCACAATGCCGGGATCTGCTGCCTGTCCGGCGAAGCGCACATCATTCTTCACGGCGATCTGAAAACCGTCCTCTCGCCGCTGGAGATGCAGGCGCTTCTCGGCCACGAGCTCGCGCATTACCGGCTGCTGACGATCGAGGACGGCGCGTACTCGACAGCCGGCCGCATCCTTGATGCGGTGGAAGATCACGCCGCCTGCCCGGAAAGCTATGCCGTCACCGCGCACCGTTACCGGCGCTATACCGAGATCTACGCCGACCGCGGCGCGCTGCTCGCCTGCAAAGATCTGAACGCTGTCGTCGGCTGCCTGGTAAAGGTTTCCACCGGCATCACCGACGTGAATGCCGAATCGTACCTCGCGCAGGCCGATGAGATCTTCGGCAAGAGCGTCGTGACCGATCAGGGGCTCACGCATCCGCAGTCGTTTGTCCGCGCACGCGCCGCCAGACTGTGGAGTCACGGCGAG
The DNA here is from genome assembly GCA_035628505.1 of Planctomycetota bacterium. Taxonomy (GTDB): domain Bacteria; phylum Planctomycetota; class SZUA-567; order H5-PLA8; family H5-PLA8; genus DASPJR01. The sequence goes on from DASPJR010000184.1 coordinate 16,743, forward strand.
CGCGACTGCGACAATGCTGTGCGGAATATGATCGACGGCCCGCTCGCGATGAATGCGCTGGATCTGCTCAATCAGCATGCTCTTCTGAGTCTCACGCGCCGTTTTATCGCCGAGATCATTCAGCCGGCGTGGTTCCGCACCGATCCGGTGCTGGCTCACGCGCGGCTGTTCTTTCCCGACTTTTCGCCCGATCGCATCGACAGAAAAACACCGCTCGAACTGCATTCATTCGATCCTTCCGTACGCGATTACTTCTGCTACATCCTGCTCGATTTCGTTTCGGCCGATCCATCGCTCGATGAAATTCCCCTCGCCCGCGCGCTGGAACTTTCCGACACCTTTGGCGCGCGCGAACGTTTTGAAGAGCTCGCCAACAAAGAGCTCCGCATCACGAAAAAGACACTGTCGCGGCTGCGCAAGGAAGGCGCGGAGCTTCTGGCGAAAGCGAACGGTGCGGCATGAGCAATACCGGTGCGACATTCATCGATTACCTGCGCTCGCGAATCAACGGTCCGCTCCCCGCGACCGATGACGTGCTCGGCGCGGTCATGCCGCTGCTCAAGCAGGTCCATCAGGTTCACGAACGCGGACTGGTTGCGCCGCTCGCCGGTTTGCAGAAACTGCGTGTTTCCGACGACCGCTTCTGGTTTGCAGAAGCAGAGGCACATGCGCCGAAGCACAACGCCTCCGCCGTAAAACGTCTCGAGCACGAAGAAAGCCGGGCGCTGGAGATCGTCGGCAGGCAGGACATTCGAGACAACGAACAGGGCGTCACGACGGTCACGAACAAGCTCATCGGCAAGCGCGGCGAAGAAATTACGCAGCCGCTGTACCTGCCCGGCTATATTTCGTGGGAACACGAGCTCGACCATCACGACCAGCTCACGGACGTGTACTCGCTGGGCCTGTTGCTCGCGAGCCTCTCCTTTAATCTCGACCTGAGTGACGACGAGGATCTCGCGCGCTTCGTCGATCAGCGCCACAATCTGTTCAGCTTGAACGCGCACATTCATCCGGTGCTCGCCAAGGCCATCGCGCGAATGACCGAGCCGCGCCGCAAGAACCGCGCGCAGGATCTGCCGAGCATCGTCACGGCGCTGACGCATTACCGCGTGCAGGTCAGCGGGCCGGATCTGAACTTCAGCGCCATTCGCGGATTTCGCGAAGCCAACCGCAAGGGCCGCACGCAGATCATTCAGGAGCGCCTCCGCGACCGGCTCTTCGAAATCTCGCGGCGCAACCGCCTCCTTTATTTCCGCCCGACGATGCAGATGCTCAATCTCACCGTCGGCTCGGTTCCCGTGCTGCTCGATTACAAGAACATCAGCCCCGACGCGCTGTGTACGTGGCAGGGCGACTTCGAGAAAACCATCTCCGCCGGCAGCACGGTCCAGCTCGGCAAATACCTGCGTTTCGAGGACCAGCCGTATCTCTCGGGCGTACTCGATCAGATCCGCAACCAGGAAGCGCGTGATCGCAACGAGTACGGCTTCAGCCAGCTCCGGCTCGTCGTCGCCTTCCTGCGCTGGCACAACCTGAAGGAAAACAAGGAGGAGCGCATCACCTCGCCCCTGGTGCTGCTTCCCGTCGCGCTGGATCGCAAGAAAGGAATTCGCGACAGCTACACGCTCACGCCCACCAGCAGCGAGGCCGAACTCAATCCCGTTCTGCGCCATCATCTGAAGCAGATTTACGGTTTGCAGCTTCCGGAGTTCATCGATCTGTCGCAGACGACGCTCAAAGCGTTCTTTGAGCTGCTTCAGCAGCAGATTCAAAAAAGCGAACCGGGCATCACTCTGCGCCTGATCGAGCGGCCGCAGATCAAGCTCATTCACGAGCGCGCCAGGGCCCGGCTGGAACAGTTTCGGCGCCGTTCGCGGCTCACCGGGCGCGGCGTGCGCTCGCTTGAGAACATCGACTACTCGTACTCGCGCGAGAATTTCAATCCGCTGGGCCTGCAGCTTTTTCTCAAGCGCGTGAAGCCTTCCCCTTCCCCCTACGACAGCCTGATCAATGAAACGCCGCACCCGCGCATGCCGAACATGGTCGCCATTCCCGAGGCGCTCAATCCGGATCCGAGCGTGCGCGAGAAGGACATGTTCGTGCTGCAGGAAGAGAGCGAGGCCAACCCGTACGTCTGGGATTTCGATCTCTGCAGCCTGACGCTCGGCAACTTCAATTACCGCAAGATGTCGCTCGTGCGCGACTACACGACGCTGCTCGAGAGCGACATTCCCAACGCCGCGTTCGATGCCGCGTTTTCTCTGCTGCCGCGCAAAGCCGAGTTCCAGCCGATGGAGCCGCTGCCGCCGGAAGATTCCTTCCAGATCGTCGCAAGCGATCCGACGCAGATGGCCGCCGTCACGCGCGCGCGCTCGGGCGCCAGCTACATCATTCAAGGTCCGCCCGGAACGGGGAAGTCGCAGACGATCACGAACCTGATCGCCGACTATATTTCGCGCGGCAAGCGCGTGCTGTTTGTCTGCGAGAAGCGCGCCGCCATCGACGTCGTCTTCTACCGCCTCAAGCAGCGCGGCCTTGAGCGCCTCTGCTGCCTGATTCATGATTCGCAGAGCGACAAAAAGGCGTTCATCCAGGATCTCAAGGCCACGTACGAGCACTACCTGAACACGCCCGACAGGCTCAAAGATGTCGAGGCTGAACGCGAGACCGTCTGTAAGCACATCCGCATGGAGCTTGATGTGCTCCAGCATTTCAGCGACGCAATGAAGCGCATGGATGCTCACGACGAACTGCCGCTGCGCCACATCTACGAGCGCCTCATCGACCTCGCGGAGCACCTCCCGAAGGTCGACGACGCTCTGGCCGAGCGGCTGCCGCGCTATGCGTGCTGGCGCAGGCACGGCGACGACGTGCGTTCGCTCGCGCGCGTGCTCGGCGAGCTCAAGCTGGCGCCGGTATTCGCGAAGAGCAGCCTGCGTTTGCTCGCGCGAAAAAACTTTTCCGCCGAGCGCCCTATCGAAGCGATCACCAGCGGCATTGAGCGCACGGAGGCCGCGCTGCAGAAACTTCAGCGCGCCGCGACCGAGAGCGGTCTGCCGGCCGAGTTCTTCGCGAGCGTCGACACCATCAACGCACTCGCCGCGTACGCAGAGAAGCTTCATCTGCTCGCAAGTCACGATCTGCTGCATCTGCTCGACCGCGCACACCCGGATAACGCACGCCTCAAAGACGCGGCGCGCGAACAGGCCGAGCTGCAGGCGAATGCGCAGGCGGCTGCCGCAAAGACTGCAAACTGGCGCCAGAAAATTCCGGAAGCGGACCTGCAGGACGTTCTCGACAGCGCGCAGTCGCTTGAAAACAGCATTCTTCGATTCTTCATGCCCGCTTTCTGGCGGCTGCGCGGGATTCTGAATGCGCGCTACAACTTTGCCGCTCACGTCGTCGCTCCGAAATGGTCGCGCGTGCTGAAGGACCTTCAGGAGCACTACGCTGCCGAGCGCGCACTCGCCGGAGCGGCTCAGCGCAACCGCGAGCGCTTCAAAGTAGCCGTCGACGAACTGCTCGCGCTGCTCAGCGACCTGCACGGCAATGAAAATTCTCTCTCGCCGGCCGAGCAGGAATTCCGCCAGCGGCTGCTGAACAAAGCGCTGGGCGCCGAAACCGTTTCCCGCGTGCTGAGTTTGCGGCCGCTGCTGAAAGCGCTCACGGATGAGCTGGCGCAGCTCTTTGAAAACGCGCGCGCCCGCTCGCTCGCGCAGCTCGCGACGGATCTGCCTGAACTCCGTGGCGCGCTGCCGCTGCTGCCGGAACTTCTGCCGATTCTGCGCGAGCTCACCAAAGCGCCGCCGGAATTTTACCTGCTGCTGTGCGAACAGCCGTGGACTGCCGAGCAGATCGAAGCCGGCATCCTGCTTGCCGCGGTCGCGTCCGCATACCGGCAGGATCGCGCGCTGCCGCGGCTGGATTGCCGCGTGCTCGCGCAGCACGTCGAACGCCTCGGCACCGCGTACCAGCAGGCGATGAGCGTCAACGCGAAGACGATCACGCAGCGTCTGCACAGCCGTTTCCTCGAGCACGTCAATCTCTCCGGCCAGCCCGCGGCGCAACTCACCGCCGAGCAGAAAGAATGGAAGAAGGCCTACGCCAAGGGCCGCCGCGAACTCGAGCATGAGTTCGGCAAGGTGATGCGTTATCGCTCGATCCGCGATCTGGCCGGCGACGAAACCGGTCTCGTCGTCGGCGACCTGAAGCCCGTCTGGCTGATGAGCCCGCTCAGCGTTTCGGACACGCTGCCGCTGGCAAACACAAACTTCGACGTCGTCATCTTCGACGAAGCCAGCCAGATCCCCGTCGAAGAGGCGATCCCCGCGCTTTACCGCGCGCCGCAGGTGATCGTCGTCGGCGATGAGAAGCAGCTCCCGCCGACGGATTTCTTCTCCGCCAAGTCCGACGAAGAAGATGCCGAAGGCGTGGTGATCGAAGAGGACGGCGAGCGCATCAGTTTCGAACTGACCGCCGACAGCTTTTTGACTCAGACCGCTACGAATCTTCCCTCGACCATGCTCGGCTGGCATTACCGCAGCCGCTCGGAATCGCTGATCAGTTTTTCCAATGCCGCGTTCTACGGCCGCAAGCTGCTCACCATTCCCGATGTCAGCCTGCCGCTGGCCGCAACAACGATCGTTGTCTCGGGCCCGGAAGCCGGCGGCAGCAACGTGGCGAATGTTCTCGACCGCGCGGTCAGTTTTCATTACCTCGGCAACGGCATTTACGAAGACCGCCGCAATGCCTCCGAAGCTGCATACATCGCCCGTCTCGTGCGCGGACTGCTGCAGAAAAAGACCGGCATGAGCATCGGCATCGTTGCATTCTCCGAGGCGCAGCAGGGCGAGATCGAGTGCGCGCTCGAAGCGCTCGCCGGAGAAGACGCCGCCTTCGCGGAGCTGCTCGAAGCCGAATATCAGCGCGAAGAGAACGACCAGTTCTGCGGCATGTTCGTCAAGAACCTCGAGAATGTGCAGGGCGACGAGCGCGACATCATCATCCTCAGCGTCTGCTACGGCTACGACCGCGCGGGCAAGATGCTGATGAACTTCGGGCCGATCAACAAAAACGGCGGCGAGAAGCGCCTGAACGTCGTCTTCTCCCGCGCGCGCCGGCACATGGTCCTGGTCTCCTCCATTAAGAGCGCCGCGATCACGAACGACTACAACGACGGCGCGAGTTGTCTCAAACGGTACCTCGCGTATGCAGAAGCGCTCTCGTCGGGACAGCACGAGATGGCGCGGCGCGTCCTGCAGAGTTTCGCCGACGCGCGCGAGCAGCAGTCGCACACCGAAGCCGATGCTGTGGCGCGCTCGCTTGCCAAAGCGCTGAAGGCTCGCGGCTATTTGGCGGAGCTCGCCGTGGGCGATTCGCACTTCCGTTGCGACGTAGCGGTGCGCAAGCCCGGTGACACGCGCCATCGTCTTGCCGTGCTGATCGACAAACTGCCCGCGTCGCGCAACGAAGTCCTCGAGCGCTGGCTGCTTCAGCCCGCGGTGCTGCAGGGCTTCGACTGGAAAGCCGTGCAGCTCACCGCGAAGGACTGGCACCACGATCCGTCGAGCGTGCTCGCGACGATTGAGCGCGCGCTGCAGCCCTCTGAGTAACGTCCTTCGGGGCTTACGCGGCAGAACTCCTGCGCCGCTGCACGAATCCGATGGCCTCCTGTATCAACTGTTCGGTTTCCTCCGGCGTAAGCACAGGTGGATGCGCTGGCTTCTGCCCGGATGCCGCAGTGGCCTCCGGCCGCGCATCTTTCGAATTGGCGGCGCCATCCTGCTTGAGGCGCTCGAAAAACTTTTGCACCATGGCGGAAAACAGCCGCGCCTCAAGCTCTTCAATGGACATGTGCTGCGCCAGCAGGCACGCACGCTGCACGCGCGAGGGGTTCGCAAATCCCAACTCCATCGCCCAGCGCGCACGCGCCGGTCCGCGCCGCGTTTCTTTGAGTTGCTTCCAGCAGCGGTGTTGCAAATGAATGAGGTAGTATTGATCGCTCAGCTTTTTGCGGTCAATCCGCTCTTCAAGCTGCTGCAGCATCGGCGTCAGCTCACGGCTGAGCCACGCGTGCACGCGCGCGGGAAGCGTCTGGGCTTTAATGCAATCGGTGATCTCGTGTGCGCGCAGGCCGGTGAGCTCCCGCGAGAGCGCCGAGAGCTTCGTGCGTGAAATTTCCAGCACGCGGCAGATGCGCTCGAGCGGGTCCCAGAAAATCGTGCGCTCACCCGAGGGAGCGTTCTCGCCGCGCGCGAAGTCTTTACGCGCCAGGCGCTTCACTTCTTCGAGCAGCGCGCGAACCCCGGCGTCGTATTCGTCGTCGCTCATCTTGTCCAGCCGTTCGGGTCGAAGTCCGGAAATCTCCTGCCAGCGCGGCAGCTTCAGCGCCGCGGAATTGGTTGTGCCATTCGGGTCTGCCATGAGAAAAGTCCTTTCAAAAAGGTGTGCGTCCGCGGCAGCCTGCATGCCGATGTGCCGCAGGCGTCCGGGCGCAAAGATGCGCAGGGGATTAACCCATCGTGAACGCAGTGCTGAACGCTTCAGCACGGCCAGATGTGTTTTTTAGATTGAGTGAAACGCGATGAGCGCTGCTAGAGATCGGGCGAGAAGGTGCGGATGATTGAATGAAACGGAAGCATACGCCTCCAATAAACACGGCTGAGCCCGCTCAGTCAAGACTTTTGTTTACTGAATTTATCCATCATTCAGCCCCGCCGCGTAAATGGTCTTTCTTGCCGTCGCCGGGTCTGGCGATCAGGAAGGAGCCGCGCACGCTTATCGTGCCGGTGCGATGCGGAATTTCACCAGGCGGCGGTGCTGCACTTCGGTGACGTACGCAGTCTGGCCGTCGGGGCTGAAGCAGATGTTGCTGGGATTGTCGCCGAGCACGCTGATCTCGCGCAGCACTTTGCCTTCGGGGCTGACGACGGCAACGGTTCCCTTTCCATAGCGCGTCACGTAAAGATTTCCGGCGGCATCGCAGCGCATGCCGTCCATGCCGTGATCGGGAAACTCGATCAGCAGGCGCTTGTTGTCGACGCCCTCCGGCGTCACCGTGAAGGCCCAGATCTTGCGCTGCACGGACTCGTTGACATAAAGCGTCTTTCCATCGGGGCTCAGCTCGATGCCGTTGGTTGTTCCCATGTCGGGGGCGATCAATTTCACTTTTCCTTCGCGGTCGATGCGCCAGACCTGGCCGGTCTTCTTGCCCCAATTGGGATCGCTTGCATAGAGCGTTCCGTCGGCCGCAATCGTCAGATCGTTGGGCTGATTCATCTTCGGCTCGTGCGCGAAAACGCTGACCGCGCGCGTGGCCGGGTCGACACGAAGCACATTATGCCCGACGTAATCGGCCACATACATGAAGCCGGCTTTGTCGAAGCGAATGCCGTTGCCGGTGCTCTTTCCCGGGAGCGTCACGTAGACCTCGGCCTTTCCGTCGGGCGAGACTTTGCCGATTGTCTGCTGCTTTTCATAGTTCACGGCGTAGATGTTTCCGGCCGCATCGCACGCCGGACCTTCGATGCCTTCGGTAAATGACTTTTCCGGCGTCAGCGGCGTCGCGACGAACGGTTCTTCTCCGCCGCGGCAGAACAAAGATGCGGTGAGCATGGCGAGCACGAGAATCTGCAACGGTCTGCGCGAAAGTGTCATAGGTTTTCCTTCAATCAGAGGCTTTCGGAGTTCGGAAACACGTGTTTTATATACAACCACAGCGGACTCACAGCGCCAGGTTTGCCTGTTCAATATTCCTGCGGGTACGTTAACATGCGGGCTCTAGCGAAACGGAGGTAAGCGAATGACTCGGCTGGTTCAGATTGCTAATGGTACAACGCGCGCAGTGGCCCTGGTCGAGGAGCCGCGGCTGCGGCTGCTTGAAGGGGCGACGAGCGTCGTGGACCTGGCCGGCGAAGCCATTCGCACGGGCACTCGCCTGAGCGAACTGGTACGCCGCAAGTGTTCAACCCAGACGCTGGAGTATGACGCCGTCTATAACGCGCAGTCACCGTGGCGGATTCTGCCGGCGATCGATTTTCCGGGCGAGCCGGCGCGCTGCCTGGTCTCTGGAACTGGGCTGACCCATCTGGGAAGCGCGAAGAATCGCAACGCAATGCATGAGGCCTCAAACGCAGAGCTCACCGACAGCATGAAAATGTTCCGCTGGGGCGTCGAAGGCGGAAAACCCGCCGCGGGCAAAGCAGGCGTTGCGCCCGAGTGGTTCTTCAAAGGTGCCGGCACGGTGCTGCGCGCGCATGGCGAGCCGCTGCCGGTGCCCTTTTATGGAGAGGACGGCGGAGAAGAAGCGGAGATTGCCGGAATTTACATCATCGATGCCGACGGGAACCCGCGGCGCATCGGCATGGCGATGGGGAATGAATTTTCCGACCACAAGTTCGAGAAGCGGAATTATCTGTATCTGGCGGGCTCGAAAATTCGTCCGTGCTCCATCGGGCCCGAGCTGGTTATCGATCCTGATTTTCAGTCCGTGCCGGGCAGCGCGAGGATTTTGCGCGGCGGAAAAGATATCTGGTCAAAAGAGATCGCGACCGGCGAAGCGGAGATGTGCCACAGCCTCGCGAACATCGAACACCATCATTTTAAATTCGAGTCGCACCGCCGCCCGGGCGATGTTCACGTGCACTTCTACGGCGCGGTCAGCCTCAGCTTCGGCGATGGCATCGTGCTGGCCGAGGGCGATGTGATGGAAGTCTCCTGGAGGAATTTCGGCCGTGCGCTGCGCAACCCGCTCAGCGTCGCCAGGCCCAGCGATACAGCGATCCAGGCAAAGCCGCTCTAATTCTTCGAGCAGCACGGCAACCAGATCAATTTAAAAGTACTCCGTGGCCTCCGTGCTCTCCGTGCCCCGTGTTGAAGTCGTGCTCGTTACCGTCGCGCCGTGAACAGCGCCGCTTCGTTCTGCGTCTGCAGAGGAATGTAAATTTCCTGCGGCGCCTGGCCGTTCTGACGGCGCTCGATCTCGGCGACAGCGGACTCGACAACTTTGCGGATGTCGATGCCGATGCGGATCAGCGGGAACGGGCTGGGCAGCGGCCAGGGAAAGTTCGTGTGCGCCACGACCAGGCAGTCGCCGGGAACAGCGCAGCCGGCGCGGAGCATCCCCGACATGGCGCTCTCGATATGGTTATCGTCGTAAATAACGAGCGCATCCGGCCGCTGCGCGCCGCCGATAATGGCCTCAACCGCATGCGCGGCCCATAGCCTGCCTTCGCGCGAATGCGGCGCGTACTGGCACCAGCGCGGCTGCGTCTCAAGTCCGTAGCGCTGCGCCGTCGCCTGAAACTTAGCCACATGCTGGCGCGGGTCTTCCCACGGCGTGATCAGCCCCACCCGTTTGCGCCCGGCAGCCGCGACTTCTTTCAGCGCCTTATCCATGAAGCGGTCGGTTCCGAACACCACCAGCGACAGGCCTGAAGCGCCATCCTGCTTTGAGCCCACAGCGACCAGCGGCGTGTGTTTCTGCTGAACCAGCGGTGAATCGAGCAGGAACGCGGGCAGATTTGAAAAGAACACGCCGGCCAGGCGCTGCGCTTCGATGTCCTCGCGCAGGCGGTCCATGTCGGGGCTCATGGGACGGTCGATGCCGTAATAAAATTTGGCCTCGCGCCCGGGTGATGCGAAAAGCTTCTGCGCTTCTGCTTCGAGCACGCGCCAGTAATGCACCCATTCGTCGCGCGCGCTGGCGGGGCCGTTGATCACGAAGCCGAAGTTGCGCGTAAACGGTGGAGCGTCCGCGGCGAACGTTCCGTCTCGGCCGCGCGAACAGACGAAGCCCTCACGGATGAGCTCGTCAATCACGCGCTGCAGCGTCATCGGGCTGATCTTCAGGCTCTTGATGAGTTCCGTGCGCGTGGGCAGGCGCGAGCCCGGCCGCCAGCGGCCGCTGCGCAGCCGCGACTTGAGCGCAGTGAGCACGCGACGGCTCTTTAATTCTTCATCAGTACGCTCCATGTGTACTGACTATGCCGCAGCTCTCGAAAAACGCTAATATTTCCGGATTTTTTGCGACATTGATACACTACATGTGTATTGAACAGGTGTGATGAGGAGGTTACCTGGGATGCGAACACCTTTGCTGGCAATGACATTCGTTGTGACGTTCTGTTTCAGAGCGCTTTGCGCAGAAGCGACCGGCGTCTCTGTCTCGTACACGCTTCCAGCCGATGGGCCACTTCCAGCCACCTACCTGGTGACGCTGGCGGTGACCGATCCGAAGAATCCGGACTGGATCGTGTCACAGTTTGTGAGCGGCGCGGCGCGGACGGTCACTGCCGAAAACAAAGGGAAGTTCACCGAAATCTGGAACGGCCTCGACGATAATCACATGCCCGTTCCTCCTGGCGAGTACGGCCTGAAAGGAATTTTTTCGCCGGCAAAGAAGTGGGCGGTCGATAACGAGTGGCACGCCGTGACGCCGCAGTTCGTCACCGGCGCTTCGTCGTTCATGCCGCCTAGAGAACTCGCCAGCAAACCCGAACCTTTTCACGGAGACCCGTGCGGGGCGCCGCTGATGGATGTGGCCGTCGGGCGAAACGGCATCGCCGTGTTCTACTATCAGTATCTTGAGAACGGCCTGAACAATCCGATGTTCGATCTGAATAAGCCGGGCGCGAGCTACGAACAGTTCGTCCGCGCGTTCAATTCGGGCGGCGCCGGCGGCGGTCCGTGCGTCACGACCGATGGCGAAACCGTCTGGGCGTTCTCAACCGACGGTGGACCGAAATTCGTTTACCGCGCCGACGGCAAATCGTTCGGCGTGAGCCACGGCGCCAATCGCGCCAATTCCTATCTGCCCAAGGGCTGGGTCACCGCAATGGCCTGCTGGCGCGAGGCGGAAGCGCCGTTCGTTTATGTCGCGCAGCGCGGCGCGATCGTGAAAGAAGACGGGCGCCGGCACGACAAATTTTATGAAAGCAAAACCGAGCTGGTCAACACGATCACCGTTCACGATGGCGCGAATGGAAAAGTTCTTGCCGAGGTGCCGGTCAAGAACCCGCAGGCGCTCGCGGTGCTGAAGAACACGCTGTTTGCGCTCGCGCAGGACGGCGAAAACTTTCAGGTGCTCTCCACGGAGATTAAGGCCGGCATTCCTGCCGCCGAGTGGAAGAACGAGTTTAATGTTCCGCCATCGATCCGACCCGCCGACCTGGAGATTGACAGCCGCGGCCGCTTTTACCTCAGCGATTCTCAGGCAAACAAAGTTTACCAGCTCAGCCGCGACGGAAAGATCACGCTCACGTATGGAAAGCTTAGTGCGCAGAAGCCGGGCGCATACGACCGCGAAACGTTCATCGCGCCCGCAAAGCTTGCGACGTGGACCGACAAGGACGGCAATGACCGGCTGATCGTTGTTGAAAAATCCGGCCCCAACCGCGTAAGTGAATGGAGCGCGGACGGAAAGCTGCTGCGCGAATTTCTTTCGCTGCAGACCAAGTGCAACGACGGATACGGAATCGATCCGGAGAATGCACAGCATGTTTACATTCCCGGCCACGATGGCTGGCTGACGCGTTTTGTCGTCGATTACACAAAAGCCGAGTGGCGCGTTGACGCCGTGTGGCCGAACGTCGGCAACGATCCGCACGTGCCCGAGTTCCGCAAGCCGGCGGCGATTCGCGTCAACAACCGTTTGTATCTCGCCAGCGGACGCGACGCGGCTGTGTACCGCATCGATGGCGATCGCTGCGTGTTTTCGGCGGCTGTGCTGCAGAGAGAAAACAAGGAACTCGCATTCTGGAACGATGCCAATGGCAACGGCGCCGTTGATGAAGCGGAGATCCGTCCGGCTCCGCCGGGGCCTGCGGTCGTGTTCTCGTATCACGGGCAGAATTTCGGCGACGATCTTTCGTACCTGGTCGTCGAGCAGGGCGGAAAGTCCGTCTGGCGGCTGGGGCCGGCGGAGTTCGATGCGCATGGCAATCCCGTGTTCAGGGAATGGCAGAAGCTGTTCACGGATCCCATTTTTGAAGCGCGCGCCGCCGGCAAGGCGGATGCGATTCATGGCGGAAACGAACTGGCCAATGCATTCACCAGCGACTGGTGCCACGCCGACGGCCTGCCGCAGGAAGGCTACGTCGTGGGCGCACGCGGCGGAAAGAACTTCAGCGCCAATGACGGCTCGCAATTTAAACTTTCTTTCTACGCGCCCGATGGAAAAGGCGGCTACCGCCTGAAATGGCGCACCGGCCGCGCGGCGCTGCAGAATCTCGCGGCGCCGGGTGAAATTTATGGCGGCATGCGGCTGCAGAAGCCGATTAACGGCCTGATCAGCCTCATCGACCAGACGCGCTGCGGCATCCTGCTTTACACAACCGACGGTCTGTATGTCGACACGGTTTTTCCGGACGGCCGCAAATTCAATCCGCAGGCCATCGGCATGTATTCGCTGCCGGGAGAATTTTTCGCCGGCTCAATTTTTGAAAATAAGGCAACGGGCAAAGTCTGCTTCGCGCTCGGCAAATACACTCCGATTCTTTTCGAAGCGCAGGGCTGGTCGCTCACCGAAAATCCCGTGCGGGCCATTAAAACGTTGCCGCCCAGCGTCAGCATCTCGGCGTCGGAGATCAGCAGCGCGCCTGAGATGGCGCTGGTGCTTCGCGGCGGCGCGGGTGTGGCGAAGGTCGCGCGTTTCACTCCGGCAGTCGGCGGCGCAAAAGCGACGACGTCGCTCGAAGGCTGGGAATCCTGCAGCGCGGTGCGCTTCCAGTCGGACGAAAAACAGAGCGTCGAAGTGCGCTGCAAGTACGATCCAGACCATCTGTACCTGCGCTGGCACGCACGCCTGGCGGGGAAGTTTCAGGCCAAACCCGCTGCGGCAATGGAACGCCTCTTCACGCACGACCGCCTCGCCGACACGCTGAGTTTTTATATTCAGGGCAACGAGAAAGCGCCGACGGCGAAATCAACCAACGGGCGTCCCGGTGATGTCCGCTTTGTTTTCAGCCTCGTCGCCAGAGACGGCGCGGTGAAGCCGGTGTGCGTGGGCATGTATCCCGAATGGAAAGGCGCGGGGCCCGCGCAGCCGCAGGTCTTCCGCACGCCCGTCGGTGAAGCAACGTTCGCTCACGTGGGTGTGCTCAGCGAGGTTCAGCTTGAGCATGCCATCGACAAAGATGAGAAGGGCTTTGTGATCAGCGCGGTGATTCCGCGCAGCGCGATTCCACATCTGCAGCGCAAGTTCGGAGGCGATTTGCGGACGATGATCAACTTCGAAGCGACTTTTGGCGGGCACAACAAATTCTGGTGGGCCAACAGCGACGGCTCGGCCAGCCATGAAACGTACGACGAACCGTCCGAAGCGCGGCTCTATCCAGGATCCTGGGCGCCGGTGCAGTTCGAGGGCATTGATGGCGGCCTGATCGTGCGCAACTGGACGATCTGCGGGCCGTTCGGCGGGCCGGGCGCGGAGAAGTTCAAGGACGATCCGAATGGAATTTTTCCGGGCACGAATAAAAATTTCAAAGACGTTGTGGCCGATTTCTGCAAGAGCGCGATCTATCCGCCTGACAAAGGCCCGATCGATTTCAATGCACGCTACTCGGGCGAGATGATCCAGGGCTACTGGAAGCCGATGGACGGCATCAAGTGGCGCGGCGCGAGCGTCGCCGAGCTCGATTCGCGCGTGATTCTCGGCTCCTCATCGCAAGTCTGGTACGGCGCCACGTGGATCTACGTGCCTGAAGATCTCTCGCTCGAAGTGGATTTCCACGGCCACCCGATGACGACGCTGAGCTGGACGCTCAATGGCCAGCCGCTGAAGGTCGGCAAGATGAAAGAGGCCGGCTCGCTGCACCGCATGAGCGCGCGCGAGAGCGTCGCGTTCAAGAAGGGCTGGAACCAGATCGTGTTCCGCGGCTTCTGCGTCGGCTACCCGCCCTTCCGCGCTGGCGTGACGCTGGCCGGCCCTGCCGAGAGCCTGTGGAAAGTGAATCTCTCCGGCGCACCGAAAACGGAATGAGCCTTTGGGTGGGCTCGGACGAAGTCCGGGTCGCTCAGTGCCTTCGGCACCCGGACTGACGTCCGGGCCACCCCTTCTCCTGTCCGCATCCCTCACTTCAACTCAACCAGAATGCGGAAGCCTATCTTCGAGGTCTTGAACGATTCGGGAGCAAGCGCGCGTGAGCCGGTGCGGCAGGCGACGGGTTCATCCAGCCACGAGCCGCCACGCGAGACGCGAATGCTCTCCTCGCCATCTCTCGCGGCTGGAATCACATCGGCGCACCACTCGGCGACGTTGCCGAGCGTGTCGTACAGGCCCCACGCGTTCGGCGCTTTCTTGCCAACCGGGTGCGTTTTGTCGCAATTGCCTTTGAACCACGCGAGCTGATCTAAAATGTTGTCGCCCGTGCCGGCGTAATACGCGCCGCTGCTGCCGGCGCGGCAGGCGTATTCCCATTCCATTTCGGTCGGCAGCCGAACCCTTTTTCCGCTCTGCTCGCTTAATTTTGTGCAGAACGCCACCGCGTCGGCCCACTTCATCTGTTCGACAGGCGAATCGGCCGCAGCGAAGGTGCTGGGATTGGTGTCCATCACGATCGCGTACTGCGCCTGGGTGATTTCATGCCGCGACATATAAAATGGTTTTTCGATCGTCACCGTCGTATCAGGCTGATCCTTGCGTGGCCGGGGCGTGAATGTTCCGGCAGGAATCAGCGCGAGCTGAATCTTGACTCCGGCGGGCGTCGCAAGAGTCGTCTCCACCGGCACGCCGAGCTGCGTGGCGGCACTCGTCTGCCTGGGGTCGAACGCAAAGCCCTGTGGCGAACTCGATCCGCACCCGGCGAAGAGTAATAGAAGGAGCGCTGCAGAAACTGCGGTCTTCACAAGCGCGGCCATGGGTAGAGCTCCACTGAAACGATCATCAGGGAGCGAACGGCTCCGTTGACGCTGCTCGATCAGCACTGAATCTGGACTGGCGCGGCGGCGTGCTGAAACTTAATTTCGCTGCTGCAAACAGGCTCCTGTCCAGCGCCTTGGATATCTACACGGGTGATCAAGAAATATCTAGATTGTTTCAGGCAGCAGTTCAGCGACCTGCCGCTCTTTGCGCTGCTGAGCCTCTGCTGCGTCGCCGCCGGGATTGCTCTGGCCAAATGGCTCGCCATTGTGCATGCATTCGAAGGCAGCGGCCTCGGCGAGCGCCTGGCGGCGTTCCCGGTGGCGCTCTCGCTGGATCTGTGCATCCTGGCCGGCGCGGCGATCCCCGTTCTGCTTCTGCGCCGCGTTACGATCTCTTCCACAGCCGCTCGCCGTGTTCTGATTGCCGGCATTTATCTGCTGCTGGTGCTCTGGCTGCTGCTCACGTTTATCAGCCTGGAGATTTATAAATCGCTGGGCTCGCCGCTGAAGTACCACATCCTGGTCGTTTCGCCGAAGCTGGCGAAGTATCTGCTCCAGCCTGGCCTCACCGGAAAAAGTGCGTCTGATTTCATCGGGTTTGCGTTCGTCGTCTGCGCAATCGCCATTCCGCCGCTCTTCTTTGAGCGGCTTCGAAGCGTGCTGGTGCTGAACGAACGCTGGCGAGCCTCGGCGTGGGCGTTAGTGCTGATTCTGCTCGGCGCAGGCGGCGCACTGGCGCTGCTGCCGGCACGAGGTTTTCGCGAGATGGCTCTGCGCAACATGACCGTGCTGCAGATTTTCATTCCGGATGATCCATCACTGCGCAACCAGATCGCGCCGCCCTCGCCTGCTGAAATCGCGACGCTGAAAGAACTCTGCACGCCGGCGGTCCACGAGGACGCTGCGCGGCGCTTTTCGAGCCTGCCGCGGAAGAAATACAATATCATCGTCTGGGCCTGGGAATCGGTGGGCGAGCGCTATCTAAAGTCGCATCATCCGCTCGGCCAGGCGCAGACACCCAATCTCGACCGCATCGCCGCGGCCGGCGCGGTGCGCTTTTCGAAGTGCTACGTCGAATCGCCGCTCTCGATTCAATCCGGCTGGTCGCTGCTGACGGGCTGCTCGCCGCCGGCGCGGCCGATTGTGTTCCTGAAAGGCGAACGCTACCCCGAGCAGCACGGCTACCTGCCGAAAGTTTTAAAAGAGGCCGGCTACCGTTCGGTGCAGCTCAACGGAGCCGATACGAACATCTGGAACATGGTCAAGCTGCTGAAGGTGGCCGGCTACGACTTGTTTGAAGACTGCAACCAGTTGCCGAAGGGCGATCGTGCAGCGCGCTATGGCTGGGGCGCGGAAGATGAGATTCTGACTAAGCGCTTCTGGGAATGGGTTGACGCCGGCCCGAAGGAACAGCCGTTCTTTGCGGTGCTGTGGAATGTCGAGACGCATCATCCCTATGTGTTTAAGAACATGCCCGCAAGCCTCGCCAGCGCCACGCAGCTGATGCAGTACAACAAAGCGATCGAGCACACCGACGCGGTGATCGGGCAGCTTTACGACGAACTCGTCCGCCGCAAGCTTGATGAAAATACAATCCTCGTCATCGCCGGAGACCATGGTGAAGGCCTGGGCCGGCCGCCGCGTCCGTTCGACCGCGCACACTCGATGCTGGTCTACGAAGACGACATTCACGTGCCGATGCTGTTCTGCCATCCTGCCTTAAAGAAGGACGGCGGCGTAGTAGACCACCTTTGCCTGTTCACCGATCTGAATCCGACGCTGCTGGATCTGGTCAGCTGCAACGTGCCGGCTGGGATTGAGGGGCGGTCGCTGGCCAGGCCGTATGAATCGCGCCCGCTCTTCTCGCGCTCGATTACCTGGTGGCCGCTGAGTGTCCGCGCCGGCAGGTACAAGGTCATTCTCAACAGCCCCGAAGCGCTGCCGGAACTTTATGACATCGAAGCCGATCCCACTGAGTCCGAAGATATTGCCGGAAGGCAGATCGATATCGCCAATGCGCTGACGGCATCGATGCTGCGCATGTCGGCCGAGCGCATGAAAAAAGATTTCACGTTTGAATACGGTTTTTCATTTATTCCGTCACAGCAGAGCGGAAATGCGCCGACCGCCGTAGATATCCTTAAACCCGCACAGAAATGAGACCTGCACTGTTTCTATGAAGCTGCGGCCCTGCTGAGACCGATAACAGGCTGTACGCCGAACTTGTCCTCGCCCAAAACACGGTGTACACTGCCCTGTTGAAAGGACTAACAAGGATGCCGTCGCTGGATACTAAACTCAAGACCGAACCGCGTGCCAAGCCCTCGTCTTCAGGATTGACCACGGGAGTCGCCGCAGCCGCCGCTCCGCTGGAAGGCATGCCCGATCTGGAGCACGGCCGGCTGAGCCTGCTGCCGAGCTATCTGGCCAGCCGCATCAATGCACAGAACGACGCCCTGCGCGCCCGCGGCATAGACGTGATCGATCTCGGAATGGGTAATCCGGTTGACCCGGTCGCTCAGAACGTGATTGATACGCTCAAGTCGCACCTCGACAACGCAGCCAATCACCGCTACGCGCCCGCGACGGGCATCCGGCCGCTGAAGGACGCGTTCGCGCGGCATTACGCGCGGCAATACAACGTGGCCCTCGATCCGGCGCGCGACATCATTGTTTCACTGGGATCCAAGGACGCCTTCAGCCATCTGTGCCTGGCGATACTCGGGACACGCGACGCCTGCGTGCTGCCGACGCCGGCGTACACGCCGCATCTTTATGCGCCGCAGATTGCCGGCGCGCATGTGGCCGGCGTGTTCCTGGAAGAGGAAATTCCGGGGCAGAAGCTGATCACGGATATCAAGAAGATCTTCGAGACGCTGCGCCCGCGTCCAAAGTTCCTGATCCTGAATTTCCCGCATAATCCCACGGCCCGCACCGTCGACCTGCCGTTCTTTGAAGAGATTGTCGCACTGGCGCGGAGCTACAAATTCTGGGTCTTGAATGATCTGGCGTACGGCCATACATGCTTCGATAATTATCGAGCGCCCAGCATCCTTCAGGCGAAGGGCGCCAAGGACGTTGCGGTCGAAATGTTCACGATGTCCAAGCCTTACAGCATGGCCGGCTGGCGCATCGGCTTCCTTGCGGGAAATCCGCAGGTGATCGACGCGCTCTCGCGCATCAAGCCCTATTACGACTACGGACACTTTATCCCCTTGCAGCTGGCCGCGGTCGTGGCGCTGGATACCGGCGATGAGTACATCCGCTCGCAGTCGCGGGTCTATCAGAGCCGCCGCGACGTGCTGCTTTCCGGCCTGGAGAAAGCCGGCTGGGGACGCACGATCCGCAACCGCGGAACGATGTTCTCCTGGCAGCCGCTGCCCGAACGCTTCAAGAGCCTCGGTTCGCTCGAATTCTGCGCGCAGCTGGCGGAGAAATCCGGCGTGAGCTTCTTCCCCGGCGCGGGCTTCGGCGAAGAAGGCGAAGGCTTCGTGCGCATGGCGCTGGTCGAGCCCGATGAGCGCATCCAGGAAGCCACCGAACGCATCGGAAAATTCCTGGGCAGCTGAATTTGCCCGGCAAATGATTTCTATTGAAACCGCCAAGACGCCAAGGCGCCAAGTTTTTTCGGCTTGTCGAAAGACGATGGGTCGTAAACTGTTCAATGGTTGATTCACTCAAGACGTCAGGCCCGAAGGGGCCGCGCTAATATAGCCAGGGGCGGAGCAGAGCGCAGCCCTTGGGAGTAAACGCATAATTCATTTGAAGCCCTGAAGGGGCGAACTAAAAAACATCCCGTGATTTAACGAAGCCGCAACGAAGAGCATCAAAGCGCATCAAAGGGCATCATGGCCGCCAAGAAATCAGCTCCTAAAAAAGAGAAGCCCGCCGACAAGAAAAAGAAAGCCCGCGTTAAAGACGAGCCCGAGGTCATCGTAGCCGATGCGCCAGCTGCAATTCATGCCTCAGAAGTGAAGTCGAAGAAGCGCGGCAAGTCGGGCGCTGCCAAAGCAGCGGCACCGGTGGCTGAAGTCGTCGTTGAAAAGCCGGCCGAAGAACCGAAGAAGAAACGCAAAGGCAGAAACAAAGCCGAGCCGATAGAAGCCGAAGCGATTGCCGTCATTGCGCCGGAAGTCACGCCGGAAGCGGCAGAATCAAGCGCCAGCACGACTGAACCGGCGCCCGCCGCTGACGAAAGGCCGCGCCGCAAGGGGAAGAAAAAGACATCAGAAGAGTCGCCCTCCGAAGCCGGCGAAAACGGGTCCAGTGCGCAAGAGAAGACCGTTGAGGCTCCCGTCGACGCAGCCGCTCAAGAAACGCCGGCTGAGGCTGGCGAAGCGGACGAAGAGAAAGCCGACGTTAATCCCGACGAGCTGATCCGCACCATCGAAGCGCTGCTGTTTGCCGCCGAAGAGCCGATTGCTGTGCGCGAGATCGCGCGCGCGGCGGGCAGCGACAGCGCGACTGTGCGAAAGCTTCTGCCCGGGATGATCGAGACCTACGAAAAAGAGCGGCGGCCGTGGACGATTTCGGAAGTCGCCGGCGGTTATCGCTTCATGACGCGCCCTGAGTTCTTCCCCGCGATTCAGCGCCTGAAAACGCAGACCGCGCAGCGCAAGCTCACGCAGGCCGCGCTCGAAACGCTGGCGCTGATCGCCTACCGCCAGCCGATCGGCCGCGCGGAAATCGAGAGCGTCCGCGGCGTCGGCGCCGGGCCGGTGATCCGCATCCTGCTGGAAAAGAAGCTGATCAAGATCAGCGGCCGCGGGACAGGCATCGGCCAGCCGCTGCTCTACGGCACGACCGATTATTTTCTCGAACACTTCGGCCTGAAGAGCATCGCTGACCTGCCCAAGCCCGGCGAGTTCAAGGGCGCGTAACGATTCTAAGCGATTTGCAAATTTTGACTTTTGGGTGGGCTCAGGCTAGACTGATTACATGAGCGTGCCGGTAAATCTTTCGGATGAACTCGTATCGACTGCTCAGCAGGAAGCTGCGGCAAAAAATCGTTCATTGGCAGACCAAATCGAGTTGTGGGCAGCTCTTGGTAAGTTGGTCGCTACGGAAGCGACCCGCCCAACTCAATCCCTGCACGATTGTCTTATGTCGGTGGACACGCCTGCTGGACGCGAAAAGCTCAGGCAGTATCTTGCAAGCCGGCCGTACCCGCACTTCGAGGCTATCAAGGGAAAGTCCGGCGAATACATTCGCATTGATGCAGACGGCACACGAACTCAAGGCAGGTTTGTTGACGGAAGTTTTCAAACAACAATATAGTGTGACGTTCAAGCGAGATGACGCCAGAAATTCTATCGAAGACCCCGCTCATCCTCGCCATTGCAGGTTCAAACGGTGCCGGAAAGACGACTTTTTACAGCACCTTTTTAGCATCTCGTGGACTTCCATTCATTAACGCTGACGTGATGGCGCTTGCGCATCATTTGGATGCCTATGATGCCGCTGAACTGGCGCAAAAACTTCGGGCTCGGATGGTTGATCTCCGGCGGAGTTTCGTTTTTGAGACTGTGTTATCGGATCCAGACGGTGAAAAAGTCGCATTCTTGCGCTCTGCCGCAGACAGCGGATATACCGTCGTACTCTGCTTCATTGCGCTGGAGAGTGTCGAAATCTCGTCTGAACGCGTGGCTATGCGTGTTTTACAGAATGGCCATGATGTCCCAGGCGAAAAGCTCCATGCGCGCTTTCCTCGGACATTGGAGAACTTGAAGCGAGCCGTCGTCGCGTTACCCAACGTCTTCATTTACGATAATTCAGATTTAAGTTCACCGTACAAACTCGTCGCAACCTCCAGGAATGGACGCGTTGATCTGGCAGAGAATTGCCCAGCCTGGCTGAAGTCAACCCTTACTTGGTGAACTACTCCTTCTCGCTCTGCCCTCTGAACTGGCTTTCTTTTGATGCGAAGAGGACGTTGAAGGTCGTCAGGCTTCCGTAGCAGCGCGTGATGTAGCCTTCCATTTCGATCTTGTCTTCAGGCGAGAGATTCGGGTGCGCGTTCACTTTCTGCTCCAGCACGCGCAGCTTGTCGCGGATGCCGATGATCTTTTTCAGGAACATGTCGATCGGAATATCCTTGGGCTGCGTGTCCTCCTTGCCTGGAATCAGTTTCAACGTTCCGCCGACCCAGCGCTTGCCCATTTCGAGGTCGACATCCAGCCAGCCGTATTCGCCGAGCACTTCGCGGACGGCATTCTTGATGCGGTCGGTTTCAGGATCGCCGACCGACGCTTCCGCGCGCATGGCCTCGAACGTAAACGCCACGCGTTTGGTTTCTCCGCCTTTGAACAGCACGACATAATCGCCGTTTTCGTACGCCATGATTTTGCCGCGACCGAACGCGGGATGGTTTACCACGACGCCAAGACCGATACGCGGTTTTTCAGAAGGGTTTTCAGCCATGCGTAGCCTCCAGGAAATTTTCCTGCGCGTGAATGTGCGCTCCTTCTTTATACCGCGCTCTCGCACGTGGCTCCACGGCAACTTCCTTCAGCGCGCGAGGCCCAGCGCCGCGCAGAAGTAGACCGCAGCGAAGCCGGCGTACGTGAGTAGCAGAATGACGTGAATGATCGTGCGATCCGTCCGACCGCGCCAGTGTGAGCTGCTGTAATACGTCACCTGCATGACCGTGCGGATCGCCCAGAAGAGTCCGATTCCGGCCGCCAGCCAGCTTCCCAGAGGATCCCCGCTCGCGAGTTGCTGCGCGAAGCGAAAGGTGATCACGGCGAAAAGCGCCAATGTCAGCGAGATGAACCAGCCGTGGACGTGAAACACTTCACGGACCAGCAGCGGCATGCGCTCGACGTCTTTGCGCCAGTCCAGGATGCGCACGAGAAAGAAGTTTATCACTGCAATGGCTGCCTGGCCGATAGCCGCCGCCTGCAGGAACCAAGGCAGATATGCCGCGAGTGTATTCATACAAGTCTCCTTTCAGTAATCTCCGTTGGCACTTCATCGATCACATGCCAGCTGTGCGGGACATCGCGCATCAGGATCGCGCAATCGAACTCGGCGCCGCCTGCTGGAACGTTCCGAGCGAAGAACGCCGAATGAACCGCGCCGACCGAGAGCGGCTCGACGCGCCACCGCCGTGTGTTCAGCCGCATGCCTTCCAGCCGGCCCTCCTGCCCGCAGGAAAAACCGCACGCGCCTTTTTCAAAAAATGCCGAAGCCTCGTCCAGAGTTCCAAAGAGCGGCGTCGCTTTCCATGGCACATTGCTGTGCGCATCAAGTGCAACATCGGCCAGGCGATCCGCTGTGTCGATGCGAATCCCGAACGAATTTTCTGACTGCGCCACCTTGAACTGCGCGCGGCCGTGCACTCCGGGAAAGAAACGTCCGCCCAGCATCGCGACAGCCGCGCAATCGGTTTCGCGGCGCCAGATGAAAACGCCGTCACGCGTCTGCCCGCCCGAGCGGTAACGAATGGCGATGCGGTGCGCCATGTTTTCACTGCTCAGCCCGAGCGCCTTCGGAGTTCCCGATGGCCGCAGCTTCTCCAGGCGGATCAGGCACACGCCAACAACCGCGAAGCCGTTCTGTTCCACGATCTCAAGCGCGGCGGGGACAAGCGGACGGACCAGCTCGGGCGCCACGCGAAAGTTGATCAGCAGACGCCGCGCAATAATGCCTTCGAGCACAGGAAGCATCGGTCGGTTCTCCTTTTCAGCCCAGGGCGGCCAGAGTGTAAACGGTCGCAAGATAGGCAAATACAAACGTGAGCGCGTGGTAGCCGAAGCGGAAGAGCCAGTGCAGCTTCAGCGTGCGGATATCGAACACGAAGAGCTGCACGCTGAGGCGCGCCGCCCAGAATAGCCCGATAAACGCGCAGACCGCCCGCGCCAGCGGCCCGCCGCTCGCCAGTTCGCTGCTGAACGCGAGTGTGAGCGTTGCAAAGGCGATGATTGTGAAAGCGATGAACACGCCATAAACCCAGAACATGCGGCGGATAAACTGATTGAGCTGCGCGAGACTGCTGCGCCAGTCCAGCGCGTACGGCGTGAGCGCCGCCGCCGACAGCACAGCCAGCTGAAGAATTCCTGCGATCTGCAGAAGCCGCTGAAGTGAAAGTTCCATGACTCGCCTCCTTTCAGGCGCGCTCAGCGCGCGCCAATCGCCGCCAGGAACGGCAGCAGAACAACGTTCATAAACTTTTCGTGGAAGAGCAGCCCGACGGGCGCCACAGTCACAAGCACGGTGAAACACCAGCCGCGCACGCCATGCTGAAGTCCGAGACGCTTTCCCATGGCACTACGTTCGAGCTGAATGCCGAGCCACTGCAGCAGAAAGTAGACGGTTGGCATTCCAAAGCCGCCGCCGGCGGGCACTGAAATCACCACGTCATGTATGATTCCGGAAAATAGAAATCCGGCGAAGCTTGCGAAGCGGATTCCAAAGCGGCGTGTTAGCGGACGGAAAACAAAGTCATGCGCGAGCGCTCTGAAGGCCAGGTTCCAGCGCGCGCTCCAGAATTCTGCCAGAGACGTCGCGCGCAGCGGCGCATTCATCACCTTTGGCGTCTGAACGCCCATGACAGTCCAGAGCTGGTGAAGCAGATCGAAGAGTCCGAAATGCAGCACCAGGAGAATGGCGCCCATACCGGTCCAGGCCGCCGCCACGGGAGGCAAGTGCGGGATGGCCGCAGCGAGAAGCAACAGTCCGGCGGTCATTTTCAGCCAGGCGAAGAAGACGTCTCGCGCGCTCGGCCACAGCGTTGATTTCCGCGCGCAGAAATCCTCAGCCTGCATGCCCGGCCAGAAGAGCAGGTAGCCTGCGGAATAGAACGCGTTCGGGAACGCCTGTGCCGCATGTGCCGGCCGCCAGGTAAACCACTTGAACCCCGCATAAATTGCAAACGCGAGCAGCCACATGAACGCCCAGGGCGGCAACTCGCTGCCGAAGAGAAGCACCGCAGCGGGAAGCGCGGCAAGCGGCGTGAATCGCAGGGTTGCTTCGACGTATCTGCTCCAACGCCAGAGGCCGAGCGGTGTTTCAAACCAGAGCCGCGGCCGGACGGGTCTGAAAACGTGACTGCTGCCCATGATCCTCTCCTTTCTGCGCCTGCCGCACGCGGCGCGGAAAACCGACCCAGACATCGCGCGCGCCGGTCGAAAAGTTCGCGCCGATCTGCCGCGCGCGTTCAAACCACGGACACGCCTTCGCAAGCAGCGATGTCTCTTCGAGCGTGATCTGCGCGCGTGCCTGCGGCCAGGGCTGGTGCCAGATGCGGAAGAAGAGCGGTGTCCGTCCGCGGCGCGTGTACGCCGTGTAGCGCTCAAGCAGAAATTCATCGAGCGTCCCCGCACGGCAGGGCTGCAGTTCAGCATTCGTCTGTACGCTTCCGCTATAGCGCAGGCAGTCGCGCCCGCGGAAGGGCGTCACACGGTCGCGGAAAGTGCCGCCTTCGTGGTTGTATTCAAGATCGCCATAGGAATAAGGCAGCCCGAAAACCAGCGGGCCGAGCAGGACGCTCAGCGCGTTCGGAAGCCACTCAGTGATAAAATAAATTCCGGGCTCATCGTTCTGAACGACATACGTGCGGACATTGAGGAAGCCATGTTCGGCGATTGGTGCGCACAGCCACGCGCCGGTGCGCCCGCCGAATACAGGGTGCAGCCGCGTCATCGTGAACGCAACGAGGCTTACGTAGCCGCGGCCGTCGCGGCAATCCAGCGTGAATGGAACATGCGGCTGCAGCACGGCGGGATCGATTTCGAAATGAATGAAGAGCGCGCTGAGCCAGTCGCAGTAGAAGAGCGGAGTGCGCTCCAGTTTCACCATGCGTTCCAGAGCTTTTTTGCTGGGCACGCTTGTGAACGGATCCACTTCCACATCGTTCGCGATCCCCTCCCCCTTGATCATGGCGTCACTCCTTTCGCGCGCACGCGCCGGTGAGGCAGTGGCGTCGGGCGGCAATAAAGCGGTAGCCCCAGTCGAGCAGGCGCATCGCGCCCGGAAGTTGTGCGAAGATAAAAAGAGGCAGCGCCCACCAGATTTTCCGTGCAAGGTAAACGACGCCGCGCGCGCCGCCCGCTAGCGAGCCGTCGGCGCGCAGAACAGTCATTTCCACGGGCGGTGAACCGGCCTTCAGGCCCAGGCGCTGTGCGGCCCAAGGTGTCTGCAGCGGAGCGATTCCAAAGCCGCGCCTGGTCAGGGTGTTTTCGAAGCGGCGGGCGAAGCTGGTGCAGAACGAGCACTCCCCGTCATAGAGCACCCACTCACCGTTTCTGGACTCTGCTGTGATTACTGTCTTTTCTGTATTCACAGAAATCAGTCCTTAAAAGAAAAGGCGCGGTTTGCGCCTTTAACAATCAGCCTGCCAGACCGAGGACTTTGCGTACTTTGTCGCTTGCTTTGACGAACTTGATCAACGCGGGCGTCGGCAGTTTCCGCACCTGTTCGTAGCACGCATTCATGCTTTCGAAAAATTCCTTAAACTCGCGCAGCCGTTTCTTTAGTTCCGCGTCGCCCGGCCCTGAGCGCTCGGCTTCGGCAACGCACTCACCGAGAATCGCGATGGTCGGATCAATTTCGCGCCGCTTGCGCTCGTGCAGAATCACCTGGAACATTTCCCAGGGATCTTTCATGGATTCAAAGTGATCACGCCGGTCGCCGAGCACATGAACGATTTTCACAATTCCCCAGCCCTGCAATTCTTTCAGGCTGGTGCTGACGTTCGAGCGCGCCACCGAAAGCGTTTCGGCGATCTCTTCGGCCGTCAGCGGCTTCTCCGAAATGAAAAGGAGCGCATGAATCTGAGCGACCGTTCGGTTGACGCCCCAGCGCGTCCCCATTTCACCCCAGTGGAGCACGAACTTCTGAGCGACGGGTGAAAGCTTTGTCATGTTCCTTCCCTCATTTCTGTATTTACAGAAATACCTGATTTGTCGCTCAATGTCAATAAAATACGGATGGATTCGCGCGCTTTCGCCGGCGGACTCTTAGAACAGTGCTTTGCGGCTATGTGTAGAGACGCTTACGCCTGCATCTTCTCAAACTCCCGCACCATCTCGCCCAGCACGTCCAGGCCGCCCTGCCAGAAGGCGGGATCTTTGATGTCAATGCCGACGCTCTGCATGAGTTCCTGCGGGGAGAGCGAGCCGCCTTTCTTGAGCAGCGTGACGTATTCCTCGGCAAAGCCGCCGCCTTTGCGCTTGTACTGCTGGAAGAGCGCCATCACGAGCAGTTCGCCGAAGGAATATGCGTAGACATAAAACGGCGAACCGATGAAATGCGGGATGTAGCTCCACCAGAGCTTGTGGTCTTCGCCCAGAACGACGCTGTCTGCGAACATCGATTGCTGCCGCTTCTGCCAATAATCGCCGAACTGCTCCGCGGTGAGCTCGCCCTTTTCGCGGCGATGCCGGTGGATGTCCTGCTCGAAGCGGTACATCACCGATTGGCGGAAGATCGTCGCGAAGGCACCTTCGATCTTGTCGGCGTAGAGCGCCAGCCGGTCTTTGGCGGATGCGCGTTTCTGCAGTTTTTCAAACACCAGCATCTCGGCAAACGTCGAAGCGAGCTCGGCAAGCGGCAACGTGCCGTGAAAATTGAAATAACTCTGTCCCCGCGACAATGACGCGTGCACGCCATGACCCAGCTCGTGCGCAAGCGTGCTCACGTCGTCCATCTTGCCCAGGTAATTGACCATCACGTAAGGGTGCAGGTCGGGCGTGATGTACGAGCAGAATGCGCCGCCCCGCTTGCCGGGACGCACTTCGGCATCGATCCAGTTACCGGTGAAGAATTCCTCGGCGGTGCTCTTCACGACCGGGGAGAATTCACCGAGGGCACCGAGAACGATGTCGCGGCCTTCATCCCAGGGAATGCGCTCGGCGGTGTCAAACAGCGGCGCGTAGCGGTCGTAGTGCGTGAGCTCCGGCAGATTCAGCAGCTTGCGTTTCAAACGGTAATAGCGCGCGACCATGACTGCATTTTTCTCGACGGCGCTAACAACCGTCTCGACAGTTTGATTATCCAGCTCGTTCGAGAGATGCCGTGATTCTTCAGGGGAGGTGTGCTTGCGCAGGCGGTCGCGCGTGGCTTTGTCCTGCAGTAGCGTGTTGAAAATAAACGTGAGCACGCGGCCGTTCTCGCGCAGCCCGTTGGTGAAGCCTTCGCTGGCGCGGCGGCGAACCTCGCGGTCGGGGTTGCGCAGGCGCGCGAGCACTTCAGGCTGCGTGAGCTCTTCGATTGTGCCGTCGGCTTTCTGTACTTTGAACTTGGCGTTGGAGGTCACTTCAGTGAACAGCCGGCAGAACGCGCGCCCTCCGGTGTTCGAGAGCTCCTCCATGATCTTTTCTTCAGGCTCGCTCAGTGTATGGCTGCGGAAGGCTCGTGCCGTCGTGATGTAATGTCGGTATGGAGCCAGCCGCACGTCCGCCGTGAGGCGCGTCATAAGGGCTTCGTCGGCCGCGAGGAGCTCAAGTTCGAAGAACATCAATATGATGCTGAGCTCGGTGCCCTTCTCCTGCATTTTCTGCATGAAGGCGCCGATCTCCGGGTCTTTCGAATTGCAGGCAAACAGCAGGCCTGCGAAATTGCCGGGCTTGGCACTTTCCTGAGAGATCGATTCATACTCAGCAATGGCATCGGCGAGCGTGGCGGCTGTAAGATCGGGTGAATTGATCCGGCCGCGGTACTTTTTTGCAAACTCTTCCGCCCGGCGCTTCTGCTCTGCGATGTTCTGTTCAATGCGCGGATCGTTGATGCCGCTGAACAGATCGCTCAGATTCCAATGTACTTTGGGAGATTCGAACGCTGCTGTGGTCACGGGGGGGGTTCCTCGCTGGGTTCGGACTGCGAATCAATACTGCTTCGCAAGCTAACACGAGGCCGCACGGCAGACAACGTGCTTAGAAAAGACGAATGATCGCATAAGCGCCGTTGCCAAACAGCGCGAGCAGAGGGACCAGGGTGACCATCAGCGCGCCGCGCGAATTGTCGCTCTCGATCTGGCCATCGGCAGTCACCCGGAACGAGCCGGGCAAGCCGTCAATCACCACCGCGCGCGTTGGATCGGCCGGATCGTAGACGATTTTTTCGCCGGCCTCGTCCTGCAGCCTTTGCGTCTCATGCGTCTTCGCAACCGCTTCGTATGTGCGGCCATCGGCAGCGTTAAACTCGAAGGTGAGCTTATACACCGTCTGCTTGTTCACACTCGAGCTTGTAGGCTCCTTGGCCTTCAATACGCCTGTGGCAACAATGCCATTCTCGAGGAGGCGCCGCGCTTTGCGGCCGGTAAGCCATCCGGGAACAAGGAAGGCGAGCCCAACCAATGGAAAGAGCAGCGTCACGCCGGCCGCGGCTGAAAAAACCCGGCTGCGATAACCAGAGATGCGGCTGATGCGCGGATCAGACGCAGCGTACTCGACAGTTACCGGCGCACCGGCGTCGTGCGATCTGCCCACCGCGTACGAGCAGCCCTGGTATGTGTTCTTGCCTTCTTTGAAGGTGTAGTGAATGGCCCAGATCGGCGTTCCCTTGCGGTGCTTGGATCCGCCCTCGCTCGCGCTTGACTTTTCGCTGCTGGTGACAACACCCTGGCAGGTCTTCAGCGGCCCGCGGAAGGAGAACCACGACATCGCTTCACAGTTGATCACGAAGATCCAGAATAAGATTGAGCCGAAGGCGAAGAAAAACCAGCCCATTTGATTGAGCATGCCACCGAAAGTTATATGACAACGCACCGGCAAGGGTACGCGTCGCGGGGGCGGCGCAAGATTATCGATGTTTGGATGGCTCACCCGGCGGATCTCCTCTTTCGCCTCGATATCGTTGCTCAATGTACTCTCTCATCAGTCCAGCGGTAATTACAAAAACAGTCCACTTTTGGAATTGAAGCTCTCAAACGCACAAAGCTTGGCGTGCGCTTTGTGTCTCCGACATCTGGTTTTGCGGATGTCCGCACGTGAGGCTTGATGAAAGGAGGACGCATGAGATTTATTCCCACGCGCGTCCACGGCGTTCTGGATTACATCATGGGATTGGCCCTGATGGCGGCACCGTGGCTTTTCAGGTTTAACAACAATGGTCCGGAGATGTGGATTCCAGTCGGACTTGGCGCATTCGTGATCTTGTACAGCCTGATTACGGATTACGAATGGGGCGTCGCTCAGGGCATCTCCATGCCGGCGCATCTGTGGCTCGACGGGCTGGGCGGTTTGTTCCTGGCCGCGTCGCCGTGGCTGTTCGGCTTTGAAGATCGCGTCTATCTGCCGCACCTGATTTTCGGGCTCGGCGAGTTCGCGGCCGCGATGCTGACGCAGACGGTGCCGACGCGGCACCCGCGCTTCAGCTTCCGTGAGCGCCATGTCTGAAGCCTTTGAAGTTAAAAAGCTCAGAAGCGCCGCCTGCAAGTGGGCGGCGTTTTTATTCGCAAGGCACCCTGCTTGCGCTTTTGTCCGGCGTACTTTCGAGGAGTTCTTCGATGAATCCTGATCACGTGAAAGCTTCTGGAAAAATCCGCTACGCAGTCGTCGGTCTGGGTCATATCGCTCAAGCCGCGGTGCTGCCCGCGTTTGAACACGCTTCAGAAAACTCTGTCCTGGCCGCACTTGTCTCGGATGATCCGATTAAGCTGCAGGAACTTGGCACGCGCTATAACGTTCCGAATACATACATGTATGCGCAATACGATGAGATGCTGCGCAGCGGCAATGTGGATGCCGTCTACATCGCACTTCCCAATCATCTGCACCGCCAGTACACCGAGCGCGCGGCGCGTGCCGGGGTTCATGTTCTTTGCGAGAAACCCATGGCCGTTACGGTTCCCGATTGCGAAGCCATGATCCGCGCCGCCCGCGAAGGCAACGTCAAGCTGATGATCGCCTACCGACTGCATTTCGAGGAAGCGAATCTCAGCGCCATCGAGCTGTGCGAATCCGGAAAACTCGGCGACGTCAAGCTGTTCAACTCCGCGTTCACCATGCAGGTGGCCGACCGTAATATCCGGCTTTCCCGTGAGATGGGAGGGGGCCCCATTTACGACATAGGCATCTACTGCATCAACGCCGCGCGCTATATTTTTCGGGATGAACCCACGGAGGTTTTCGCGTTCCTCGGCAATACTGGAGACCCGCGTTTTAGGGATGTCGAGGAACAGGCGGCCGTGTGCCTTTACTTCCCGCATGGGCGCGTAGCGTCGTTCGAAGTCAGCTTCGGCGCGGCGCCGATGGCGCGTTATGACGTGATCGGAACGCGCGGCACCCTCAGCATGCTGCAGGCATATGAATACGAATCACCGATTACACAATTTGTCACCATAGAAGGAAAATCGTCGGCACGCGAGTTCCACAAGCGCGATCAGTTCGCACCAGAACTGATCTATTTTTCGAATTGCATCCTGCAGAACAAAGAGCCCGAGCCGGATGGCTACGAAGGCCTGGCAGACGTCCGGATCATCGAAGGCATCTTTGAATCTGCACGCAGCACGAAATCAGCGCTGATCGATCCGCTGCAGCTGCGGTCACGGCCCAGCCTGGCGCAGCAGATCAAGAGGCCGGCTGTCAGCGAGCCGGAACTGGTTCACGCCTTTCCACCGTCGAAAGATTGACGCTCCTCGCCTCAACTTGCCAAAGGTGACTGCGCGTGTTACAGCGCGCAGTCATGCCCCAGACACATGCCGCACTTGAGCTTCCGGCGATTCCCAGCCTCGATCGTTCACACCTGCGGCTTGAACCGTGCCGCGCGCCCAGCTTCAGCAGCGTGGGCGCGCTCGTTCCCGCCGCGCAGCCCTATCTCTGTGCAGATCCGAATGCTCCGGCGTTGCTGATGATTCCGGGACTCGGCGTCGACGGTCTTAGCTTCATCCGGCAGCTTCCGCTGGGTGCGCTGAGTTCTCTTTATTTTCTGCAGACTCCCAATCATGGCTGCGAAGGTGAGCGTGGATTGCATGCATACGCGCGCTTTGCCGAAGAGTTCATTCTTGATCACCGTCTTGATCAGAGGCCCGGCGGGCTGGTGCTAGGCGGGGCGTCGATGGGCGGCGCCGTTTCGCTCGCCGTGGCAATCCGCGGACGCGTGAAACTGCGGGGACTGGTGCTGATCGGCACGTTCGGATCGGCCAGGCACCTGCCACTTTTTCAGCGTGTTCTGGCGCCGCTTGCGTATGTGATTCCGATGGGGTTTTTCCGTAAGGCAGTGTGGCTGCTTGCCGGTCGTACCGGGCTGCGGCGCTGCAGCCGGGAAGAAGGCGAGTGGATGGCGAGCCCGCTTGTCTCTCGCTCACTGAGGTATTACGGACGTGCCGTCATGGCGCTGACGCGGCAGGAGCAAATCGAAGCCGCAGGCAAAATCGCTGTGCCCGCGCTGGTGCTTCATGGAGAAAGAGATCCGGTGCTGCCGCTGGCCGCGGGAGTCGAGCTGGCTGAAACGCTGCCGCGTGCGACGCTGCTGAAGATCACCGGCGCGGGACACTCGCCTTTTTTCTCACACGCGCCGGAAGTCAA
The DNA here is from genome assembly GCA_035628505.1 of Planctomycetota bacterium. Taxonomy (GTDB): domain Bacteria; phylum Planctomycetota; class SZUA-567; order H5-PLA8; family H5-PLA8; genus DASPJR01. The sequence goes on from DASPJR010000184.1 coordinate 48,071, forward strand.
TGCGGCTATTGCGCGCTTTCTGCGGGAGCTTCCGCAGCTGGAATGCGGTCCTTGAGATCCAGCACCTGCTCAATCCGCGTATGCAGCGGGTGCAGATGGGGCATCGGCCCGCGCGTCACGAGCACACGTGCGCCGTTTTCCAGCAGCAGGCAAAGCATGCCGTCCTTGCCCTGGCTTGAGAAGCTGGTGACGAATTTTACATCTGAGTACCGGTAAACAGCCGATGTGCGCCAGCCCTGAAGGATGTGTATTTCACGACGCTCGTGATGGAAGATCACACGGCGCTGGGAAAAGATCATCAGCACGCCGCCCGATCCGAAAGTGAGCGTGTACATCGCCGCCTGCACCAGCAATTCTGGCGGCACCGTCCATTCCAGTTTTTCGACCATTGAGATCAGCGGCAACGTGATGGTAATCAGCCCAATGCCACAGAAGAAAAGGCCCAGGCACTCAACAAAGCGGCCTGGGCCAATGGCAAGGAGCTCGCGCGTATCCCGCTGAATTGTAAGCATAGTTCAGCCAAAAACCGGATCAGACAGCAAGCTGAGGTTCCTCGGAACCGAATCCGAGCAGCGGATAAAAAATAAAGCCCAGGAACAGCAGGCCGAAGGCGTAGCCGGTTCCTTTCCCGTAGGCAGTAGCCACCTTTTCGGAGAGCAGGTAGTAAAGGTAAAGCCAATAAAGGCTGATTATGGGCAAAAATGCAAGCACGATCAGCCACATCGGCTTATTGATCACCTTCAAAACGAAAATCATGTTCAGTATCGGAACAAAGATCCACCATGCATCGTCGTAGCCCATACGCGAAAAGGTCTTGTACATTCCCACGGCAACACCGATTACCAGCACGACAAAGAACAGGAAAAAGATATTGTCCACGTGATCCTCCTCGGCGGCGCAGTGCGCCCCACGGTGATGTTTGCTGTATAGGAAACGTGGCGTGTAGGTTATAATTTCCCGTGGTAATATCAATAGACATCTTTGTGGACTCTACCGTATGACACAATACCCGGACCCTTGCCGCCCCGACATTGTCCTTCACACGCAGCGCCTGTTGAACAGCTTTCGCCGCTGGACTGGCCGCGAGCTGCTGCCGCGAAGCGGCTCGCCGGAAGACCAGTCGCGCGCGCTCTTCCAGGCGCCGTTCGTCGTGGTCTCCGACGGTACGCAGCCCGATCCGATCCTCAACTATGGCAACGCGGCAGCGCTGGAACTCTGGCAGATGAGCTTCGAGCAGCTCACGAGCATCCCCTCGCGCCAGACGGCTGAGCCCGTCCACCAGGCCGAGCGTGCGCGGCTGATGGCGGAAGTCACACGCAATGGCTTCATCGCAGATTACAAAGGAATCCGCATCGCCAGCACCGGGCGGCGCTTCGCCATTGAGCGCGCCATCGTCTGGATCGTTACGGACGAGCAGCAGCAGATCATCGGCAAGGCCGCAACCTTCGACGCCTGGACGTTCCTCGACGAGAAAAAGAAATAGCAGATTTCTCCGGACGCCCGCGCTTCTTGTTTGTTCTTAGTGCCGGATACAGAAGGTACGAACAGCATCAGGATACCTTATGCAGAGCCCGGCCGCTGTGCGCGAAAGCCCCCTTACCCGTCAAACGGCTGCAGCAGAAAGCGACCGCACCTGGCCCGGCACGGAAACTCTCTTCGACGCGCTCAGCCCGAAACTGCTTTTCTATCTGCGCGGCCTTACCGGGGACGATTTGCTGGCAGAAGATCTGCTGCAGGACCTGTTCGTTTCACTACTGAAAAACGAACGCGAGCGCGGCCAGCAGCCGCTCTCAGCCGGGTATGCCTTCCGCGCCGCGCGCAACGCTGCCATCAATGCGCGCAACACCGCCGCGCGGCAGCAGCGCATCACACAGGACTGGCAGCGCTGGCGAAGCGCGCTGATGCCTGTGGGAAACAACCCGGACGAGCGCGAGGAATTTGAGCGGCTTTCGCAGGCGCTTGAATCGATTCCCGACGAGCAGCGCGAAATCGTGCTGCTGCGCACGCATGGCGATTTGAGCTTCGCGCAGATCGCGGCGGTGCTGGAGCGGCCCAAGTCGAGCGTCGCAGACAGCTACTCCGCCGCGCTTGCGCAGCTCAGAAAATTTCTGGAGAAGGACGCATGAGCACCGAAGCTGAACTCGAGAAGAACCAGGAAATGGAGCGGCGGCTGAAGGCCGGCCTGGCCGTACGGCCCATGAGTCCCGCCGTGCGCGAGCGGCTCAGCGCCGCGGCCGTTCCTGTGCCGGTTCACGCGCCGCCACACGCACGAAACATCTGGCGCGTTGCCGCCGCCCTCGCAGCGCTTGCCGCAGGCATTGCCGCCGCCGTTTTTATCGATCGCGGAGACGGCCCGCAGAAGCGCATTGCCCGTCCCACAGAAGACGAGAATACGATTCAGGCTCGATTGTATGATCTGCAGCCGCTGATTCTTGCCGCGCAAAACGACGAGGCGCTGCGTTCGCGCTTTTTTGTCGTAGACGCTCAGCCCTCGGCCGACACGAAGGCGCTGGCGTCCGCCATCCTGGCACACTGCGCGACGGTGTCGGGCGGCAGCGTTTCACTGCTTGAAGGCCTGCCGCAGTTACAGGCGCTCGGCCCGGCCCGCTACCAGGCACAGGTTCAGCAATTGCTTCAGGAGCTTGCGCGCAAAGAACGTCCCGCTGACGCTGCGGGTATTCTGCTTTCTTTTGTGCTCATCGAAACCACGCCGGGAAAACTGTCCGAGCTGCTTGCCGGAATCAAGCCTGCGCAGAAGCCGGCAGGACCGTGGATCGTGGAGGCGCCTGACGCGGCGCAGATTCGCTCGCGCGCCGAGAAACTCGGGCAGATCATGCAGTCTCCGCGCGTGGTGTCGCTGCCCGGAGAATTGTTCACGCTGTCTGTCGGCGAGCAGACGCAGTACGTTTCGGATTATGACAAGGACACGCTGAAGCCAGTCAAAAATGTGCTGGAGCTCGGCATGCGCTCGGCGGGCGTGGCGCGCATCAATTCTTCCGTGACACCGACCGGGGTAAACGTTTCGTTTCGCCTTCAGTACACGGAGCTTCAGGAGCGGATCAAAAATCGTGCACGCTCGAAAACGCTGCCGCCCGGCGAGTTCATCGAAATCGACGCGCAGGACCGGCCGCTCGACGAAATTGTTGCGCAGATCGCGGAGGCGCTACCGCACAAACTGAGTTTCTCCACGCGCAACCCAGCTGTCCCGGCTGTCAGCTTTCATTTCGAAGGCCGGCCGCGCCAGGCGCTTGCGGCGCTGGCTGTGGAATATGGGTTGACTATCGTCGACGACAAAGCCGGTACGGTCCGCGTCGAAGATCCCCAGCGCGTCACTCGCAATTTCGATAAAGCGGACGTTCACGAGATCGTGCGCTATCTTGCAATGCGCGCAGAGAAGCGGATCGTTCTCGATAGCAGGGTAAGTGGCGTGGAAAGTCTGCGCTTCGACAATGTTCCCTGGAGAACCGCGCTGGAGCGCCTCGCAAAAGCGCGCGACTGTGTGATTCTCGGCTCAGACAGCCTGCAAATTATTCCAAGAACTGCACTTTCGCAGAAGGTGGACATTCGCGTGTTCCGTCCACGATACCTGAGTGCCGCAAGCGTGCTCTACACGAGTGTTTCACCGATTACTGGCCAGAAGAGTGAAGTTACGCTGCTGGATGCGATGCAAAAAGTTAGCAGCTTCGGCACTATATCAGCAGACAAAAAGACGGGCCAGATTGTTGTGCGCGATGCGGTCGCGGGACTGGACGCGTTGCAGACGTTCCTGGAACAGGTCGATCTGCCGCCGCTGGAGCGGACGCCCGACCTGCTGCTCGAACAGATGCTCACACGCCGCTGCGAATCGCGCTTCGGAGCCGAGCTTTCCGCCGGACGCGCCCTGCTGGCGTGCATTCTTCCGACACATTCGGGACTCGACGAAGCGGCGCTTCCGGTCGCCGGCCATAGCCGCCAGGAACTGACGCCTATGCCGCTGAGCTTCCTGCAGAACTCTCCGGAGCGCTGGTACTTGCTGCCGTCCGAAATCAACAAGCGGCTGCGGGAAGAAAAAGTGATGGTGATTCTGATGAGCGCGGAGCCGGATCCGAGCGCGAAGCCGCTGAGTACGCCGCCGGAGTTCTAAAACTCGAAGCTCGAAATCCGAAACAAACTCAAAATTCAAAGGAGAGAATGCTCGAAACTGCTTGGCGCCTTGCCTATTTCGAGCATTTGAATTTGGTGTGTTTTGAATTTGTTTCGGGTTTCGAATTCGTGCTTCGTGCTTCTCCCGTCATTAGTCGTCAAACGATCAGGCATGCGTCGCCATAACTATAGAAGCGGTACTTTTCCGCAACGGCGTGCTCGTACGCGCGCTTGACGAACTCTATTCCGTCGGTGCTGCCGGGCGCGGCGAAGGCGCAGATCAGCATCAGCAGGCTCGATTTAGGGATGTGGAAATTCGTGAGCAGGCCATCCGCGATTCTGAACGTGTACGGTGGGTGGACGAAAAGGTTCGTAGAGCCCGAAAAATCCCGCGGAGTGTCCAGTATGCCCGCGGGCGCAAGGCCGCCTTCAAGCGCGCGCAGGCTCGTCGTGCCGACAGCGATCACACGCCGGCCTTCACGCTTTGCGGCGGCAATCGCGGCGACGCTCGCAGCCGTAATTGTGAATGGTTCGGGGTCGACGAAGTGGTCTTCGACGCGGTCGGCTTTGACTGGGCGGAACGTCCCCGGGCCGACATGGAGCGTCAGCTCGCAGCGCTGCACGCCGCAATCTTTGAGCTCCGCCAGCAACCGTTCGCTGAAATGCAGCCCCGCAGTCGGTGCGGCCACCGCTCCGGGCGTCTGCGCAAACACGGTCTGGTAGCGCTGCCGGTCGGCGTCGGACGACGGTCCCGGATCGCGCCGGATGTACGGCGGCAGCGGCACTTCGCCGTTGGCCAGAACGTACGCGTTGAATTCGCTCTCGCCGATGGCAATTTCGATCACATCACCAGCCTCGCCGTGCCGTTCGAGTAGCGTGACTTTTGGTCCATTGGTGAGCGTAAACGTTTCGCCCGTCTTCAGCTTTCCGCCGGATTTGGTCAGCACGCGTCGAATCGTTCGGCCGGCCGGAGAGATTTCTCCGGAGGGCGGAAGCAATAGAAACTCCACCTTTCCGCCGCTTGAATCGCGCGTAGCACGAAGGCGGGCCGGAATAACACGCGTGTTATTGACCACCAGCAGATCGCCGGGGCGCAGAATGCTGGGAAGATCACGAACAGCCCGGTCGCTCCAGGTGCGCGCCGCACGGTTGAGTACCATCAACCGCGACGCATCCCGGTCTGCAAGCGGCTCCTGGGCCACCAGTTGCTCGGGAAGATGAAAATCAAAGAGGGCAGTCTGCACGCGACGGAATCCACTACTTCAACACGGAGGCACGGGGGACACGGAGATCACGGAGCGGCGGAAAAGTCTTCGCCGCACGATTACTTGTCGATCAGCTTAAGAGCAGCGTTGATGGCCTCTTTCAGCGCACCTTCCTCGGTGTTCACCTTCTTTAGGTCCGGCACCGCAGCTTTTGCTTCCGCGCCCATGGCACCCAGGATTGCAGCAGCGCGCTCGCGTGAATCCGGATCGTTGTTTTCATCTTCAATAATGTCCACCAGCTCTTCGATCCCGCTTTTGGCGGCGGCGCCGAGCACCATCAGGACTTCGGCGGCCTGATTGCGGATGTGCTTGTCGTCGTCAGTGAGCAGCTCAATTAGATCGGTCGTGGCGCTTTCGGAATCCTTGGGATCCATCTTCGCCCACCCCGCGGGCCCGATCTTTTTCAGAATGCCGGCGGCCGTGCGGCGCAGCGGCTTTTCGTCGCTGCTCAGGTAGCCGATCAGGTCATCCACGGCGTCAGTCGCGTCCGGCCCCAGCGCTTCAAGCACCGAAGCGGCCAGGCGGCGCGTGCCTTTGTCTTCACTGTCCAGCATGAACGATAGGTCGCCCGCAGCCTCTCTGGCGGCCGGGCCCATGCTCTTGAGAATCTCTGCGGAACTCTTCTTCACCTGCAGCCGCTCGTCGTCGACGGCGCGTGCCAGGTCCGTTGCCGCGGCAGCGCCAAACTCCTGCAAACGTTTGGTGGCTTCTGCCGTCACTCCTGGGTCGGCTGAGGCCAGATCTTCAATGTACTTGTCGATCAGATCGGATTCGACGGCGGCATTCACCAGGCCGATAAACGTAGCACGATTACCTTCGCGTTCCTTCGGATCGGCGGCGTTGAGCTTTGAGAATAGTTCGTCAAAGACCTTCTGATTCGCCTTCCGCAGATTGGAAACGATCGTTGCGAATTTCACCTTGCCGGCTTCCTGAACGGCGGCATCCGACGCCGAGACTTCCACCAGCAGCGTCTTGGCGTAGGGCTTTTCATTCTGTTTGATCTGCTCTTCAAGGCTTTTCAGCAGCGCCCCCGCGGCCATGTTGCGCGCAGCGACGTCGGCACCGTTCACGTCAGCGATGAGCTTCGGAAGGTCGGGGATATCCGCATTCTTATTGTTCACGACCTGCGCAGCAGGATTTGCAGCCGGTGTGGTCGCCGGTGCGGTTGCAGGCTGCTTGGCATCGCTTTCACCGCAGAAACTTCCGGTTGTGAAGAAGGCGACAAGAAGAAGCATTGCTCGTAATAGGGTCTGATTCATGATCAATTCCGTCCGCCTAACGAATGGCCCTCACCTGCCCGTTTTACACTGTTTGCCATGACGAATGGGAGGGGGTATACCTTCACGGCCAACTGGAGATTACCACGCATGGCCTCCGAAACAAACAAAGGCCAGCTTGCCGGGCTGGTTGCCCTCATAACCGGGGGCGGAAGCGGCATAGGACGCGGGATCGCCCTGGCCTTCGCGCGGGAAGGCGCCGCAGTCGCGGTCACCGGCCGGCGCAAGGCACTTCTCGACCAGGCCGTCTCCGAAATCCAGCTGATCGGCGGAAAAGCGGCGGGCATCTGCGGTGACGTCTCTAAAGCCGCCGATTGCAAACGCATGATCGCCGAGTGCGCTACGCAGCTCGGCGGACTTCACATCCTCGTGAACAATGCCGGCGTCGCTCGCTTTGGTGCTCTGGAGCAGACACCGGACGAGGACATCGCGGCGATGATCGACATTAACCTGCGCGGCGTCATGCTGCTGAGCAAATATGCGATCCCGGAATTGGCCCGGCAGCGTGCCGGCAAGCGCGCCTGCATCCTGAATATCGGAACGAGTGCCGCGGAAACGCCAATCAAGAATTTTTCGGTTTATACATCCGCCAAGGCGGCGCTGCTGCAGTTTACGCGCTGCCTGGCGCTGGAGCTGGCCGAGCAGAACATTCGCGTCAACTGCATCAATCCCGGCGTTGTGGAAACACCCATTTTCGAAACGATGATGCCGCAGGCGCACGTGGCTGCGGCGATGAGCAATTTTGCAAGTCAGACACCGCTCGGTCGCGTGGGCCAGCCGCGCGACATCGCTGAGGCGGCACTATTTCTAAGCAGCACGCGTGCGGAATGGATTACCGGCGCGACGCTGACTGTGGACGGCGGAATCAGCCTGACCTGACGAACGTGGCACGATAATCAATGAGCGACGACCTTTATATCCCCGGTGAACTGCTTCCGCGCGACCGGCGCTACCGTCCCGAGACGCAGGGATTCTTTATCTGGCTGCTGATCCGCTGCGTGTGGCTTGGCGCCTTGTGGATGGTGCTCGCTGTCCTGTATGCGATTTTTTCGCGGCGCGTCATGCTTCCATGGAACGGCACAGAAGCCTGGTACGTTCTGTGCGGCGCGTACTTTGCCTTTGTGCTGCTGCGGGGAATGCTGCGACGTATACAGGCAGCCACGAGTCTGCAGCAGATTGCTGAAGCCCAGGCGCTGCTGCAAAGCGGAGAAACACACAAGGCCGCGACGATTCTGGAGAACCTCTGCGTGACGGCGCGAATGACGCCGCGGGCGCATGCGCTGGCAGTCTTCGAGCGCGGGCGCTGCTTTCTCTTGAGCGGCCGTGCCGACCAGGCGCTATCGTTGTTTTTTGCCGCCTATTCCAGCGGCTGGCTGCGTTCTAGGAAGCCCGGCAAGGCGCATCTGCTTTCGGTTCTCACGAGTCAGATCGCCACGTGCTACGCGATCAACAATGATTTGCCCAACGCTGAGAAGTGGCAGGGAGTCGCTCACGACCTTGCCGCGCCGGGATCTGAAACCGCGCTGCTCCTGATGGATACGCTCATCGGCATCCGCAACGGGCGCTTTGTCGTCGTGGCGCGCGATGCCGAATCGGCGCTCGCGCGTGGCAGCGTGAAGTTTGCGCCAGCCGAAGAAAAACTTCTGCTGGTGCTCAGCGCCTTCGCCTTGTCGCAGGCCAATCCAAATGCAGTTCACGACCAGAAAATCGCCGAGCTCGTCCAGCGCGCGCAGCCAGTCACTATCGGCCAGTTCGACTACCTGCTCGCCTACTGGCCCGAGCTGCGCGAATTCCTCGCCGCTCACCAGATGTCGGCGGCTCCCACTGCCACGGAAGCGGGCAAGCCTGTGCCTTAAAGAACGAGTGACGGATAAAGCACGAAGCACGAAATCCGAAATTCGAAACAAATTCAAAGCACAAAATCTAAATGCTCGAAACTGCCTGCCGCTACGCAGTTTTGAGCATTCTCTCATTTGAATTTCGAGTTTGTTTCGGATGTCGATATTCGAATGCGGATTTTGCCCGCGGCTATCATCAAAAGAAAAAGCGGCTACTAGGGCCGCTTTCCACTTTCGAACTTTCAGATCCAATCCTTATGCATCATGCATTATTAGAACATCAGCTGGTAGCTGACCATCCAAACGTTGTTTTTGACCTCGCGCAGGCGGCGGGCGGGCTGGTTGGTCTCGTCTTCCTGCTCGTTGACGAACATGTACAGGTAGCTGACGCGGTGGCGGTAGCCGGCCTCATATGCGTTGGCGCCGACCGTGAGCACCTGCGTGCGGAACTTGTCAGTGTGCGTGTCGGGCTTGGCAAGGTCCTCAGTGATGATGTTGGCAAATTCTTCATAGCGCACCACGATTTCCAGCGGGCGCAGCACACGCTTAACCAGGCCCAGGTAGCGGTTGTCGCTGCCGCCTTCGAGCTTTTCGGCAAAGATGCTTTCGCTCAAGCGGTAGCCGGCGCCGACATAGAAGCCCTCGCGGCTGAACGGCTTGGGCGACGTCTGCTCGCCATTCGGGCCGCCGCCGAGGCCGAAGGCATTCACAGACAGCGGAACAGTGCGATCCTTGTGGTAACCGTATTCGCCGCGCAGCCAGAAGCCTTTTGTCGGGCCCATGGGTTTGTAGTACGCCCAAGCCGCATGGCGGATGGCGCTGGTCTCATCGCGGTTGAGGCCGTTGAGCGCGTCGTCAACCGGGTTGTCATTGGCCGATTCGCCGTGCACGCCGAACTGTCCGGAGTAGCCGAGTTCCAGGCTGCCCCAGGGTCCGCAGTTCCAGATGGGCCGGACGAGCGCGCTGATCAGGAAATCTTTGTGGTCGTTGTCGTCCGAGCGGTTGCCGAACTGTCCCAGCCCGATCGTGTTAGGGCCAGCGGTGCCGAAGAAATTGCCGGCGCCACCGAACACTCCGGTCCAGTACTGGAAGCGGTCATCCCACCAGGTTCCGTGAACCTGCAGGCCCAGGTCGCGCTCGTCGTTGATCTGCGTGATCATCGCGCGTTCGCCGAAGTCCAGGTTGCCGCTGTCGCGCGGGCCTTCTTCGCCGAACTTGGGCTTAAACTGTCCAATGGTAAAATCGTGGTGCGGAACGACGCCATGGTAATTGATGTAGGCATCGAGCAGCAGGCGGTTGCCCGTGCCTGAGCCGGTCTGAACGGCGGCGACTTCGGCGGTACTGCCGCCAACGTCGTTAACCTGGGCAAATTCCGGGCTCAGGAATCGGCGCGACTTGAACAGGCCCTGATTGCTGGGGGCGCGAATAATGCTGTCCTGCTGGCGGGCCGGATCGATGGCGACATAGGCGTGAATGTTTTCGTGCACATCCATGCCGAAGCGCAGTTCCGTGCGGCGCAGGAAATAGCCGCCGTTATTGATGTGTTCATTTGTGCCGGCTGGCCGGTCGTCGGTGAACCCGAAGACGTCCTTGGTGTCCTTGCCACGCGGGCTGACGTTCCAGAGCTGCAGCAGACCGCCGATTTCCAGCTTGCCGGTCTTGGTCGTCACTGCGGCGTTGGGGCCGAACTTGTTCTGCGTGAGTTGATCGACGCGGCCGATAGCGGGTGCCTTGGTGGTGGCCTGCTGGTTCAGCCGCTTGCGGAGATCTTCGACCTCGCGTCGCAGTTCGTCGACGCTGACGCCAGCCTGGACTGAAGTAATGGTCAGAACAGCCAATAAGGTACCTAAAGCAAATCGCATTACTTCCCTCCCCCCGGGAACCCGCATCGAGCAGAACCGTGCCATGAGTCGTCCATAGATATCAACAAAATGCCTTCTGGCAAGACGACGTTTAAGATTTTTTTCCGCACATTGTGCGCATTGACTGGAATCATTTCTTTTATACAGTGTTCTTAGTGCTCAGGCTGGCAACAAAGCAACCTCTGGCACGTCGTAAATTCACGAACAGTCGGCTGCTTTCAAAGGCCCGAACAGGGACGCTCCTCATGTTAAACCTACGCTGCATCCTGGCGCTGACTCTCCTGTTGAGCTCCAGTCTTTGCCTGGCCGGAACACTGTATGACTCGGGTGATCCTTCGCCGGAAGAGCAATATGTGTTGGAAATAATCAACCGTGCGCGTGCCAACCCCGAGGCTGAAGGCACACGCCTGGGCATCGACATCCGGGAAGGTCTCACCGCCCAGGAAGCCGCGAACGTAGGCGTGCGGCCGCCGCTGGCCATGAACAAAGCGCTGCTCACCGCTGCGCGCAATCACAGCGCGGACATGTGGCAGCGCTCGTTTTTCGCTCACACCAATCCCGACGGCAAAACCTTCGATCAGCGCATCGTCGACGCCGGCTATACCATCCTTACCGCGGGCGAGAACATTGCGACTTCGACCAGCTCGGGCGCGGCACAGCTCGAAGACAATCTGATGGTCGATCTCAACGTCAACGGCCGCGGGCATCGCAAGAATCTGCTCGATATCGGCCGCACCTTCCGTGAGATCGGAATCGGCTTCTTCTCCGGAAACGTGCAGAACAACCAGGGCTTCAAGAATTTCCTGACGCAGGACTTCGGCACCTCCGGCAACTCGTCGTTCCTCGTCGGTGTCGTCTACAACGACACCAATAACAATGGCTTTTACGACGTCGGCGAAGGCATTCCCAACATCACTGTGACGCCGGATACGGGCACCTACTATGCGGTCACCGGAGCGGCCGGGGGCTATGCCATTCCGGTGGGTTCAAGCGGTACGATCAATGTCAGTCTCTCCGGCGGCGGACTGGGCACCAACACCCAATCGGTGACGCTCAGCGGCCAGAACGTGAAGCTTGACTTCAAGTCGCCGGGCACCGGTTCAGGCGGCGGTGGCGGCGGCGGCGGCTTGACGGCCCCGGCCGCGCCGGCAGCGTTGATTGCCGCAGCAGTCTCCGCAAGCCAGATCAATCTTTCCTGGACGGACCGCTCCGATAATGAGGAGAGCTTCACCGTCGAGCGCAGCGCTGACGGGGTCAATGGCTGGAGCGCCATAGCCACGGTGCCGGCAAACGCCACGGCGTACTCGAGCAGCGGTCTAAGCGCCGCGACGACATATTATTACCGCGTGCGCGCGAGCAACTCGGCAGGAGATTCCGCCTACACGAGCGTGGCCAGTGCTACCACGGACAGCGACGGAACAGGCGGCGAGACGCCGGTCAGCAACACGGGCACGGACACCGATGGCGACCGCTTCCCCGATGAAATCGAAACAGTCGCCGGCTCGTCATCGGCCGACGCCGCCTCCGCGCCGAACGTTCCAAACGCCGCATTCCTGCCGATGCCGTCGCTGAAAGTATCGGTAAAGCTGAATTTCACCACGCCGCTGAAGGACAGCATCAGCTTGAGCTGGACCCAGAGCGTCGGCGCCGGGTACGCCGTGAATGGACGGCAGGTGATCACGGATGTTGGCGGCGTGCTGCAGGTCTTTGCATTGAACGAAAAAGGAAAAGGCGTCACCGGCACGGACACGTTCCAGATGCGCGGCAAGGTGAAGGATGGCGTCACGACAGTAGCTCAGACAATGAAGTTTTCGCTGAAGATGACAAAAGGAAGCTTCGGTTCCAGGTTGAAAGACGAGGGGCTCGTCGATGGGACTGTCATCAACAGGAGCCTGTTTCTGCCGGTCTATGTGCTTCTGCTCGACAGCACAACGGGCTCGACTTCATACGAGAACCGCGGCATTTCATACACGGCGAAGCAGGGAAAGAACGGGCGTGCGAAATAAATAGCACGCATTCAAGCTGAAGCTGAACTCCCGTCGCGGGGTCGGAATAAGCCCGCGTGCTCATTTGTTTTATGATACGTGCAGATGCGACTGGAAACGCGATGGTATCCAGGGGCGCTTGGCACTAACCTGTTTGCGTCATCTCGATCTGCACCAGCCCTGGACTGTTGAATGGCCTTACACGACGAAACAACGAACTCCGACGGCAATGGCACCTCCGCCAGCCGCCGCATCCTGATCATTGAAGACAATGTGGATTCGGCTGAGAGCCTGCAGCTGTTGCTGGAGATGTCCGGTCACACCGTCCATGTCGCCTTCCGCGGCGCCGACGGGGTTGCGCTCGCCAGGAGCTTCAAGCCTGAAATCGTTCTCTGCGATATCGGTTTGCCTGGGGGCATGGATGGGTATGCCGTAGCCGGCGAACTCCGCAGGGATCCAGCAACCCAGAACGCCAGTCTGATCGCGCTCACCGGTTATGGGCAGGTCGAGGACCAGCAGCGCGCCCAGCAAGCGGGCTTCGAGATGCACATCACCAAGCCGGTGGATCCCGACGAGCTCGAGAAACGCCTCCGTAACATACAGGTGCGCGCCTGACAGCTTTCCCTTCCGCAGGTCCGCTTGCTGAAATTCAGGCGCTCTTGCGTTACCATTCAGCGCCATGACGCTTCGCGAGCCGAAGAGTTTATCTCACGCCATCCTGATCCTTGCACTGCTGTCGGCGCTCTCGGGTGCAATGCTTCACGCGTGCTGGAATGCACCGCTCTACCGCATGGATGATCGCGACCATCTGCAGCCGGCCATGGTGGGCTCCTGGAGTGACGCGTTCCGCTTGCGGCCAGAGTTCAGCGAACCCTACATCCCGGTGACGCTCTTCTCGTACAAGCTCGACTTTGCTCTCTTCGGCCCAGAACCTTTAAAAAGCTCCGCCGAGAGCAGTGGCCTGCGCCCGAACACGGCCGCTGAGCCCGAAACCTCGACTGCGATTGAGTACCCATCTGCGCCGGGCACACGCGTCATGAATGCCCTCTACCATATTCTTGCGGGTTTCATCCTCTGGAATTTTCTGCTGCGCCTTGGAAGCGGCGCGGGAGTGGCCGCTTTGGTCGCGCTGCTGTGGACCGGCCACCCCATGGCGCTCGAATCGGTAGCGTGGATCTCCGAGCGCAAAAACGTCCTGGCGGCGCTCTTCGGCTTTGCGGCGCTGCTGGCATGGACCGCCCCGCGCGAGCGCCTCTGGCGCTGGCCGCTCGTCTATCTTCTCTACGCGCTCGCGGTGCTCAGCAAACCCAGCGCGCTGGGCATTCTGCCGGTGCTGCTCGGCCTGGAGCTGTTCGATCCACGAGCGGAAGGTTCTCGCCGGACGCTGCGCGAGTGGCTTGCAATACCAGAGCGGCTGGCGATTCCCGTTCTCATCAGCGCTTTAGGTGCGTGGGCGACGGTTCATTCGGTGCAGCGCGAGATTCTCGATCCGCCGGGCGGCAATGTAGTTACCGCGCTGCTGACGGATGTCGAAATCTTCGAACGCTACATTCGCAATATCCTGCTGCCAATTAACCTCAGCTTTTTTTACGCGGTGGATCCCATTGTCTCGCTGGCCGACTCGAGATTGTGGCTGCACGGCGTCGTTTTGCTGGCGATCTGCGGCGGCTGCGTTGTTGCCTCGGGAACACGCGACCGGCGCCTGGCTGCATTTGGATTGTTCTGGTTCTTCGGCGCGCTGGGACCGAATGCGAATCTGGTCGGCATTCCCTTCTGGATGCAGGACCGTTACGCGTATCTCTCCGCCGCCGGATTGCTGCTGGCGGTTATAGTTGCCGTGCGCAGCCTCCTGCAGCGCAACGCATCGCCGGCAGCTGAACGAAATCTCCGTGTCTTAGTGCCTTCGTGTCTGTGTGTTGCGCTCTTTGCGTTTCTCTCAGCTCAGCGCTCACCTCTGTTCGCAGACGTAAACCGGCTGGTCGTCGATGCCGCCGAACGCCAGCCCGGCTCAGCAATGGCCCGGCTCTGCGCGGCGAAGCTTGCGCGTGAGCGCTTCTTTCAGCACGGATTCGACAACCCGAAGCCCGACTGGACGAAGGCCGAGATCAGCGGCCGCGCGGCGGTCGACTTTTACGCTGACATCGAATCCTGTGCCGACGTTTATGCGCACATCGACCGCTTTTCACTGCGTGTGCAGCGAGCTGAAATGCTGATGCTGCTGCACCGCCTGGATGAAGCGCAGGCCGCGCTCGGGCCTGTTCCACCGACCGATGTCAAACCGCTGGAGTCAGAGGGTGCTGCTCTCCGCAACCGCCGGGATACCTATAGCGGCTACACGCCGCAGACGCTCGCAATGGCGTATTACGTGCTTGGCTCAATTGAGGCCAGCCGAGCCCAGACGATAGCGACCCGCGCGGGACAGCGCGCGGCAGCGCAGTCCGCTCTGAACCACGCCAATGCGGCGCTTCAGATCGAGCCGCACAACTTCGAATGGCGGGTCTTTAAGGCGCGTGTGCTAATGGTGAACGCAGTGGTCCTGCTGCTGGAATCCACGCAGGAGAAGGTGGAGGCGTCCGGTGTGGCGTCAAAGGCTTGCGAGAGCGAAGCGCACGCGATTCTTAGTGCGCTTCCCAAGTCCTCGACTATGCTGAAACTCGCACGGCGTCAAGGCGTGGATCTCAATCGACTGCCACGCGCGTCCGACTGGCTCGACCGCTAATCTACTTCAGCCTCTCTTAGATTCTCTGTGCTGAACAAGACCGCCGCTTATTTCAGCTTTACCGTCGCGAAATCTTCGTCATCGATCTGCACAGTCAGCGTTCCATAAGTCTTTTCTTTCGGCTTGTTCAGCGAGATTTTCGCCTGCACGCCGCCGCCGTCGGACTCGAACTTGCCTTTGCCGACCTGCTTTTCGCCGTCCTTGACTTTGATGGACTTACCTTTCAGCGACGCGTCTCCAGTCAGCACCAGGCGGCCTTTGCCGTCTTCATCAAGTGTGGCTTCAGTTATCTTCGCCTTGGCATTGGCTCCAGCGGCCGGCGTGATCTGAGCGCCGCCTGCTGCTGTCGCTGCAGCGGGTGCTTCAGGTGCTTTCGCCGTGGCGGGCTCGGCCTTAGGCGCGGCTGGCGCGGGAGCGGCTTGCGCAGCGGCTTCTTCGACGAGGCGTACGCGCTGCATGTTGTTCTTGTCTCCATGGATGTCGGGCTTGGGGAACCAGAGCGCCTGGTAGCGCTCGCCGCTTTCTTTGTCGACGTCGTTCGCGAAAAACTGCAAGCCGACTTCAGAATTGGCGGACGGCTCGAGGCGCAGGTTCGTCCATGGGAGCAGCGCTTCAATCACGTAGCCTTTATCGCTGGTCGTGCTCTTGGCCTCAATGGTGAGCTTGCCCTTCTTGTCCTTGCGGTAGTCGCTCAGATTTGTGCGCAGTTCCTTGCCCGCCTGGCGGCCCGGGCTGATGACGACCTGGTAGCTCGTCTCTCCGCCTTTTTTTTCGGCCATGAAAATTTCGATCGAATCGCCCTTCCAGAGATCCTCCGGCTTTTCAGCGGGCTCGACGGGGGCGTCATCCGTGACGGTTGCCACAATCAGCATGCCCTTTTCGTTCCAGCCGAGGCGGAAGCTGACATCGAAATTCGGGGCAGTCTGTTTCTTGCCTGAACCGTCCGTCAGACCTTCAACTTTCAGACCTTTTGCGCCCCAGTCGTCAGCTTTGCCATCAATAACGACGTCTTTGAGCAATGGAACGTCGAAGACTTTGTCGTCGGCGCCAAAGAGCGTTACGCTGGCACAGCAGGCGGCCGCGAGCAGATACTTGTGAAGAGCCATAGTCAATCTCCAGATAAGGTGGTGACGTGCATATATACACCCGGACTAGCAGTTTAGCTTGCGGATTACGCCAGATAGAGGTCCGTTGCCGCCAGCTTGCACCGTGTGCACGCACCGGTATTTCACGCCTGCCAATTGAAAATTGACCTTTAGAATTTAACCAGGAACTTCGAATTCACGGAATACCATACTGCGTTAATGCTATTAATAGGGCATGAAACGGGCGCCGGCGTGCTTACTTCTGGTCGCATTCTCGGGATACCTTGTCCCGCTCGTAATGGCCTGCGGCAGCGATTGCTGCCGCGATCGCGCGTATGATTGCCACTCCAGCAGAAATTCGTTCATACCACCGCATTGTTGTCAGATCGATCTGACGGCTAAAGAAGAATTCACTCCCGAGCACCCTCTCTCTTTCGCTGCGATCGTTCCAAACAGAATCAGTCTCGTTATTCTGCCCGACCCGGATTGCCACAGCGCCACAAAAGTTGCACTCCAGAGTATTCCCCCGCCAGACCTGCTCGCCTGGCACGTACGCCTGAACTGTTGACTGCACCCGGCGCTGATTCTTCGGAATGTCAGCGCTCCTCCCACATGAACACGTCACAGGCACGGCATTGTGCCGGCCGGACGAAATTCACATCTGAAACAAAAGGGAAAAGGTGCTTTATGAAGAAGTACATTCACTCAGTCCTGTCCACGTTTGCTCTCTTCACGTCCGCTCTGTTCGCCGCCGATGGCGCGCCCAAGAGCTGTTGCGCTGAAGGCGCGGCGTGCTGCGCTAAAGAGAAGTCCGCCTGCTGCATCAAGGAGGACTGCTGCAAGAACCACGGCAAGGAAGACCAGTTGGACTGCTGCAAGAAGGACATGGCCTGCTGCGCGGGCGTGAAGGAAAAGAAGTAACTCGACGCTTTTTCAAGGAATGATTTTCCGAAACACAAAGCCGGCGGGAGACCGCCGGCTGTTTTATTCGAAGTGTCGATATCGTTCTTGGAAAAGTCTCACTTCGCCGCGTCATAAAGACTAAGCAGCGCTTCGCCGACAGTCTTGCCGATCAGCTTGTAACCGGCCTCATTTAAGTGGACGTTATCACCGTTGTATTTTGTGTCGGTCCACTCGCCACGGCCGATCAGTGCCTGATCGAGCAGCGGCGGGACGATGTCCACGAGCTGAACCGTTTCGAGCTTTCCCGGTTGCAACTTGGGATAAAGCTTGCGTAGTTCCTCATTATAGCCTCCGTTCGAACCTGGCCCGCCGGCGCCGCTGTTCGTGTCAGGCCCGCGCCGCGGCGGACAGGTCAGCACCACCACGCGCCAGCCGGCAGCGACGAGTGTACTGCAGAGCTCCTTCTGCTGCGCAACGTCGTAGCCGTTGGTTCCGACCATCAGGCAGAGGATGTTCAGCGACTTCGGATCAGTCGAGAGATCCAATTGCTTTTCTTTTACCATCGCCAGCAGTTGTGCCGCTGTTCGCCCGCCGAAGCCGTAACAACGGTGCGTCGCGGTCGCTCTTCCCGCTGCGGTGAGGATGCGAAAGGCTTCGTTCGTGTACACTTTGTTTTCCGTGTGGCTGTCTCCGAGCGTGAGAAGGTTTATTTTCTGGTCCTTGCCTGGAATAATTGTCTGCGTCTCACCCGCGCTGCTATTGAACATCCCCGCCGCAGCGAGCACGAGCACCGCAAGGATTTCTTCAGGTTTCGAAAGCTGCTGCTTCATGTGTACCTTCCCCTCTTTCCCTTTCTGATCACGGCCTCGGCATTCGAGCTCCGAGCGCACGCAAGCGTTCGACGGTTGTACAACTGCCCGCTGCGGACGTTGAATGGAAACAAATGACTTTCAGGCATTGTCTTGGAGTGCTACGGCGCAGTCACTGAATCGATCCACGCTCGCGCGTCAGAGATGGTTTCGAACGTGCGAATGCGGTTAGCCGACCAGACTTCCGTGTAGATTGTGAACAAGCGGTCGAGGCCGTGGAATACCTCTTTGCTGCCAACCAGAGCGCGCACCTGCCTGCAGTTGGACTTGAACGCATGACCATCGAGTACCGCGCAGGCTTGCAGATCGTCGCTGGTGAGATTGATTTTGTCTGCGGAGGTAAAATCCCAGATCTGGTAGCAGAGTTTCCCGAGCTGCTCAGGTTTATACAGTGCCTCTTTAACCTGCAGGACATCAGCGGCCGTGACGTCCCCCGTGCAGACGATCCAAACTCCGGTCCCTTCTTTTTCGTAAACAGTTTTGCAGGGCATAGTCCACCGCGCTTTCAATACATACGTAAGTTTATCCCGTTTTCGGCGCGAATTGAAGCCGGAAATTTTTGAAGCGGATTTAAGGCGCAGCTTCATTAAACACGCCTGTTTGCACCTGATTTCGCTCAACGCTGCACTGTCACAGGAGTACGGTAATAAGGATAGCTGCAGGGGGCTTAAATATGGAAACAAGGCTTGGCTTTATCGCATTGGCACTCTGGGCATTAAATGCATTGAGCGCCGAAAGCGAAATCCCATTTTACGCCGACAAATCCAATCTGCTCAGTGTCATTGACAAGAATGGCGATGTTCACGCCGTAAAGAGTTCCGACGACTGGCAGCGTCGCAAAGCACACGTTCTGGCTTCCATGCAGCGCGTCATGGGTCCGCTGCCTGATGCATCCCGGATTGTTCCTGCAGAAATGAAAGTGCTGGAGCAGGTCGAACTCGATAAATGTGTGCGCCGGAAAGTTTCTTTCGCCGTCGAAAAAGACGACCGCCTGAACGCTTATCTTTTCACACCCAGGAATCTGAACGGGCGCGTGCCGGCAATGCTGTGCCTGCATCAGACGATTTCCATAGGCAAAGCCGAACCCGCGGGGCTAGGCGGCAGCCGCAATCTGCATTACGCGCTGGAACTGGCCGAGCGCGGATATGTGACGCTCGCGCCAGACCACTGCTACTTCGGCGAATACAAGCTCGATGTCTACGCTAAAGGCTACGAAAGCGGAACGATGAAAGGCATCTGGAATGCCATGCGAGCCGTCGATCTGCTCCAGAGCCTGCCCGAAGTGGACGGGGAACGCATCGGCGTGATCGGCCATTCACTGGGCGGACATAATTCGCTCTTTACCGCCAGCTTTGAACCACGCCTGAAAGTCGTGGTGACCTCGTGCGGATTTACATCGTTTGCAAAATACAGTTATGGCGGAAAAGGATTGATTAATTGGACCGGAAAGCAGTACATGCCAAAAATCGCGTCCAATTATTCGAACGATGCGGCCAAAATGCCGTTCGAATTTGCAGAAATTCTCGGCGTGATTGCTCCGCGCGCCATTTTCATCAACGCGCCGGTAAAAGATCAGAATTTCGAATTGTCCGGCGTGAAAGACTGCGTCGCGTCGGCACTTCCAGTGTTCGCGCTTTATAAAGCCGAAGCCAACCTCAAGGCCGTTCACCCGGATTGTGGCCACGATTTCCCGCAAGAGATCCGCGAGCAGGCCTACGATTTTATCAATAGCAAGCTCAAGGTCACTGGAAGGTGAAAAGGATTCTATGGACTTCGACCTCGATACTACGGCGGCGTTCACGTTAGACACTATACGCCGAGAACACGTAAAAACAGGTGTTAAGAAGCTTCTTGCCTATTGCGAGAAAGAAGATCCTGATGAGGCTGCATTAGTACAGCTCAAGAAAATCGATTTTGTTGCAGACGCGAAGGCTGTCTGCGAGTTCTTGAATCAATTCGTGTCACAACACCCAATACCTGCGACGCATCCGGGACTATGCCTGAGCCTGGATGGATTACACATGCCTTCAGGAAACGGTCTTACGTTCTGCTGCTCTAGGACTGTCGATAACTCTGACGACGCCGAATGGTCTGAGCGCTGCGATTTGTTTGCAAACGTCCCTTCTCCAGCTTTGAGCGAAGCATACCGCCATGTTTCAGGTGCAAGCCTGACAGACTATGTATTCTGTCTTGGATATGCCGGGCTGTTATGGAAAGAATTTGCAAATTCGGTCGTCCCAAAGGTGCTGCTCGGGAAAGCCAGGTCAAAAACCCTGTGCTGGGGTTTCCATGAAGGGTATTTCTTCCGCCTGGGCACCTTGAGCAAAAGCGGTTTTCTGCTGAATTTGCCTATCATTGAGAAACCTGCGGAAATCCCGCGCCTCGCATCCGCAAATAGACAAAGCTCAGTCAATAAAGTGGGGTTGGCGGGGTGGCTGCAACGAGCAGAAGAATCTGCAAACCTTGAAACTTCGCCCGATAAACGCGCCGAATTAATCGCGGAAATTGCTTCTGTGTACGCAGAGAACAACATGCCAGCCGATGCAGAACGGCTGATACAACAACTTCAACAGTTGGTCAAAGCTGGCGTGAATATCGAAGAAAACGATTTGTGGCAACTAAGCATGGACTGGCTTGAACGCGCGGCAAAAAAGATAAACCTGAGGATTCCCCCGGAACTCATTTCCAATACCTCCCGGTTCATTGCTGAAACAAAAGAGAAGAACCGTTCTGAACTCGAACGGTTAATCGACGAAGCATTGGGCATAACTGAAAAAGCATCGGGCACGACCGTCCGAAAAATCCAGAATGCCCATGCGAGCGCGGCTGATATCTCGGAAGGAAAGATGGATGAAGTCGAGCACAAGCTATTAAATTTTTATATAAAAGCTGAAGCTTTGGACGAAGCGTTACAACTTGTACGCGAGAATGAAAAACTCGTGTGGGTCGAATTCATTGAAGCACTCTGGCGTGCGGGACGAAAGAGGGAGTATCAAAAGTACATTAAAACCTTTGCGCCCAAGCGCGACGGCGATCACATGTGTCTGTTCAGATTGAAGTGTCTTGCTGAATTGCAGTTTCGAATCGGTGACAGTGCTGGGGTAAGAGAATCACTGAGGCTCGCGAAGCTGGTGGAAAATACGATGGATAGCAGATTTGCGTTTTGGCAAACGGCGCATGTGCTTGGCGACGTGGGCGTAATTGCAAAATTTGCCGCTGATACTTCAACAAGTCGGGAGTATCTGCAACGCGCTGAAGAAATGGCGGAGGCTCAATCCAACTCTAAAGGAGGCGCTGACAGCGTGACCACCGCGTGGCTGAGCATGACTGAAGCTTATACAGAAACCGGCGACATCGAGAACGCTCTGCGGTGCGCAAGAAGAATTCCGAATCGACAGTCTCGGCAAAATATGGAAGCATCGCTGCTTGCCCAACTGGGACGCGATGATGAAGCGGAGTCCATTCTGAACAAATGTAAGACTCCAAAGGCCAATGCCGATTTGGCGCTATGGGTGGCCAGGCATCTAGCGCGGCAAAACAATCGCAAATAGCTTCATCTGTCTGTGCGTTTCCCGCTTCTCTGCGCCTCTGCGGTGAAGTCGGTAGTACGCCCGTGGCTTGACTTCAGTTCGCACCCCGGTAAGGTATTCACCCGGTTCGTGAGGGCACGGTTAAACGCCGTGCCCTCCTCGTCTTAAAGGAGAGTTACAGTCATGGCTAATGCAGCACGCCGGCGGGTCGCGGTCGTTGGAGCGACCGGAGTGGCCGGGCAGCAGTTCCTTGTCAGTCTCGGTCAGCATCCCTGGTTCGAAGTCAAGCGCGTCGCCGCTTCCGAGCGCAGCGCGGGCAAGAAATTTGGCGATGCGATCAAGGACGCGTCCAGCGGCGCCACGCGCTGGTTCTGCGACGAACCCTGCCCCAAGGACGTGCTGGGCCTGACCGTCGAAAACGCCGAGAAGCTCGTGCTCGACGACATCGACCTGGTCTTCACCGCGATTGAAAGCGACGCCGCCAAAATCGTCGAACCGATCTATGCCGCGCGCGTGCCGGTGATCTCAACCGCCAGCGCCTTCCGCTACGAGAAAGACGTCCCCGTCTTCCTCCCGGGCGTGAACATCGACCATTCGGCGCTGATCTCCGCGCAGCAGAAGAACCGCGGCTGGAAAGGCTTCGTGACGCCGGGACCCAACTGCACGACCGTCGGATTGGTCTTCAGCTTGAAGCCGCTCTTTGATCGTTTCGGCATCCAGAGCGTGCTGATGACGAGCATGCAGGCCGTCAGCGGCGCCGGACGCAGCCCGGGCGTGCTTAGCTACGACATCCTGGACAATCTGATTCCGTACATCCCGAAGGAAGAAGAGAAGGTCCAGACCGAGACGCAGAAGATTCTCGGCAAGCTCGACAACAACACGATCATTCCCGCGCCGTTCAATGTCAGCTGCACCTGCACGCGCGTGAACGTCATCGATGGCCACACCGAAGCAGTTTTCGTTAGCCTCGGCAAGAAGGCCACTAAGGAAGAGATCAAGGCCGCGTGGCGCGAAGGCTACAACGAGTTCCTGAAGCTCGGCCTGCCGAGCGCGCCGCCGGAACTGGTTCACTACACCGAGGAACCGTTCCGGCCGCAGCCGCGCATCGACCGCAACATGAATGACGGCATGACGACGGTCATCGGCCGCCTGCGCGAAGACAACGTGTTGCCAAACGGCTTCAAGTACGTGCTCTTGAGCCACAACACGAAGATGGGCGCAGCCAAGGGCGCGGTGCTGACGGCGGAGTACCTCATCAAGCGCGGTGCGATCGCGTAACGGCTTTTTTCAACGCAGAGACGCGGAGGCGCAGAAAAGAAAACGGAGAAGCGCGAATTTCGAAATCCGAAATTCGAAACAAATCCAAAGCACGAAGGAACGAATGCGTTGCGCGGGTTGTTGTAAATCCTAACCCCCGGCTTTAGCCGGGGGTGGGAGACTGTTCTTGATTTCAGTACCCCGCTTCAGCGGGGTTACCTCGCACGCGAAAGGGCTTCAGCCCATTTCAAAGATAAGGCTGAAGCCTCCGGGCGCCTGGGGTAAGCCGGATGAATCGGCTGACGAATAACCTTTGGCGTTTCACCCCCGGCTGAAGCCGGGGGTTAGGAAACTGCTAATGAACGGGCGCGATGCCGTTTCGAGCATTCGAACTTTTGATCATTCAACTTTGTTTCGAATTTCGAAATTCAACGTTCGAGTCTTCGGGTTTTGTGTTGATCTGTTCCGTTCCGTAACGGGGCTCTATGAAACTCGCCGTGATCGTCGACACGTTTCCGCGCTGGAGCGAGCGGTTTATCGCGCGTGAATGCGGCGAACTCGTGCGGCGCGGCGTCGATTTGCGCATCTTCTGCCTGCGTGCGGGAACACTTCCCGACGGCGGCGAGAACGATGCGGACTTCGCGGGTCTGCTCGAGCGGCGCATCGAACTACCGCGCTGCATTATGCCGCGAGCGCTGAACGGCGACGGGGAAGATGCGGAACTTCGGCGGCGCAGGGATCTGGCGAAGAAAGAACTCGGGCTGACGGCGTACGCAAAAGTACAATGCGCGAAGACGTTGGCGGATCTTTTAGCGGAGGGAAAGTTCACACAGGTCCACGCCCATTTCGCGAATCTGCCGTCGACCATCGCGTGGCTCGCGGCGCACACGGCACGGCTGCCGCTCACGCTGAGCGTCCACGCGCGGGATCTCTTCGTAGAAGCGCAGTTGCTCGACGCGAAGATCGCGGACTGCAAACGCGTCTTCACCTGCCACGCGCGCGCGCAGGAATTCCTGGTCGCGATGAACCCGCATGCGGCGAAGAAGATTGTGTTGATGCGGCACGGGTTGCCGCTGGAGCACTATTCATTCGAGCAGCGCGAGCCGGCCCAAACTCCGCAGATTCTGGCGGCGGGAAGGTTTGTGCCAAAGAAAGGATTTGAGACGCTGCTGGCCGCGGTGGCCGACCCGCGGCTAAGAGAGCGAAGCTTCCGGTTAATTCTGCTCGGCGAGGGGCAGCTCGAGAAGAAGCTGAAGGCTCAGATTGAGCGAAAGCAACTCGGCAGCAAAGTGATGCTGCACGGTCCGGTGAGCGGTGAACCTCTGAAAAATCTGTTCAGGCACAGCAGCCTCTTCCTGGCGCCTTATGAAACGGCGAGCGACGGCGACAGTGACGGCGTGCCGAACACGATTCTGGAGGCCTTCGCGCTCGGGTTGCCAGTGGTCGGAACGGCGGCCGGGAGCCTCCGGGAGGTCCTCACGCCCGAGACAGGTACGGTGGTGGCAGAAAAAAATCCGGCAGAGCTCGCGGCGGCGATCGCGGGTTTTCTGGACGATGCGGCAGTCTACGGTGAGAAGACAAGGGCGGCGCGAAAGCTCATCGAAAAAGATTACGACCTGAGCAAAAATATTGCTCCGCTGCTGAAATAAAACCACGAACTGAGCACTTGACTCTGCCACGTCAGAAGCGAGAATTCCGAATCTTCGCGTAATGTCAGCGCGGCTCAACAATAATCCTACATCTAAGGAGGAGTTCGTAATGCCGTTAGTCGGCCAGAAAGCACCTGATTTTGAATGTGAAGGCGTACTGAAGGGCGATTTCCACAAGTACCAGCTCGCAGATTTCAAAGGCAAATGGCTTGTTCTGTTTTTCTACCCGCTGGATTTTACGTTCGTCTGCCCGACTGAAATCCTGGCTTTCTCCGATCGCGTCAGCGAGTTCAAGGAACTGAACTGCGAAGTGCTCGGCGCTTCAGTCGACAGCAAATTCGCGCACCTGGCCTGGACCGAGAAGCCCGTCGCCGAGGGCGGGATCAAAGGTCTGCAGTATCCGCTTCTAGCCGACCTCGACAAGACTCTCTCGGCCAAGTACGACGTGCTGGCCGGACCGGTTTCGCTGCGCGGGCTGTTCATCATTGATCCGGAAGGCGTGATTCAGCATTCGACGGTCAACAATCTCGCCGTGGGCCGCTCGGTCGACGAGACGCTTCGCGTGCTGCAGGCTTTCCAGTACGTGCGCGAACACGGCGAAGTCTGCCCCGCCGACTGGCGCCCGGGCAAAGACACGATGAAGCCCGATTGGCAGGGCTCCAAGAAGTACTTTGGGAAGAAGAAGTAAACGAGTGTGCCGGACTATAATTTCAAATCGCCGGAAGCGTTTGTGAGCTTCCGGCGATTTCTTTGAAAAAGGCAGGCTGCTGCTCTGCTTGCCGGTGAAGAAAGATGGTGTAGGCTACGTCCTTAAGTTTAGTCTAGTCTAAGGTTAATGGAGGCGATCTTGAGCGCTCTGCACGAACGGACACTGGTCATCATCAAACCCGACGGCGTTGCCCGCGGACTCATCGGTGACATTCTCACACGCTTTGAAAAGAAAGGCTTGAGCCTGGTCGGCCTGAAGCTGATCAATGTCGATAAGGCGACGGCCGAGAAACATTACGCGGAACATGCGGCGAAACCGTTTTTCCCGAGCCTGCTGAGCTTCATCACGGGCGGACCGGTCGTCGTAATGTGCCTGGAAGGCAATGGCGCGATCGGCGTTGTGCGCGGACTGGTTGGACCGACATCCGGGCTGAAGGCGCCCGGCGGCACGATCCGCGGTGACCTGGCGCTCTCGGGACAGAACAATCTCATCCACGCATCGGATTCGCCCGAGTCTGCTGCGCGCGAACTGGAACTGTGGTTCAAGCAGGGTGAACTGGTGCCGGCCACAAAGGGTTCGGGCAGCGCCATTCGCGACTGGGTGTACAGCGCGGAAGAACGTTCGAAGTAAGGGAAGTGAACAGGTGCCGATCCCGACCGCACTGGCACACGCAGCCAGGGCACACAAGCGTGAGGAGAACTTCCATGAAAGTGAAGCCTTTCCTGCTGGCATTCCTGATCGGCGGCTCGACCGTGTTTTCACTTCGCGCCGACACGATTTATCTCAACAATGGCAGCGAAGTGAACGGCACCATTGTTGAAGAGAATGCCAACACGATTGCGGTAAAGCGCGCCAATGGGACTATTACCTCCGTCCGGCGCAGCGACATCGAAGCCATCGTGTACGACCGCAAGAAAGACGAAGGCGGACTGAAAACCACCGCTCGCCGCACGGAAGTGAAGCCGCCTGAGCCCAAGGCTGCTGAATCAAAACCGCTCGACACAAAGCCGGCACCCGCAACAACAGACGTGAAACCTGCAGTGCCGGCCACGGCCGAAGCAAAGCCCGAGACTGCCGCCACGCCCGAAAAGCCTGCCACCCCTGCGGCAGAAACCAAGCCGGCCACAGGCGAGCCGAAGCTGACGGCTGATGTGACGAAGACCGAGACGAAGCAGGATCCGCCCAAGCCCGACGCGCCCAAGGCCGAAGCCCCCAGGACCGCGGCCAAGCCGGAAGAAAAAAAGCCGGAACCGGGCAAGAAAGACGAAGCAAAGAAAGAGGAGTGGACTCCACCGCCGGGCCTGCCTGCGTTCCCTGAAAAGGCCAAGCGCATGAGCAAGGAAAAGGAAGAGCAGTTCATGAGCGCGCTCGCACGCCTGGCGACGACGGAGGAAGCTCCGCGCGTGGCGGCCAAGAACGAGATCGCAGCCATGGGGCCCGACGTTCTGCCGTACGTCGTTGCTGGCATCAATCACGTGAATGTCGAAGCGCGCTCCAGCTGCATGTCGTTGATCGGACAGCTCAATGGACGCACGGCCGTCAAGCAGGTTATCGAAGTGTTCTACTCGGTGATGCCCGAAAAAGACGCGGCACCAAGCTGGCAGGTTCCGTTTGTGCGCGCAATCAAGGAGACGCTCCCAACGATCACCGGGCAGTCCTTCATCTCCGTGCAGCCCGACAAGGCACTCGTCAACGACGGACTTAAAAAGTACATCGCCTGGTACACCGAAAACTTCGACCGTCTGCCGAAGCAGCTCGGCGAACCGGAGATTGAGCCGACCGATCCGGACTATGCCAAGAAGCTGAAAGAAGCGCGCTCACTGAAGCTCGTGAAAAAAGACTGGCCGCGGCCGCCGATGCCCGCTGAAATGGTGGGCGGAAAACCGCCGCCGCCGGCAAGCGCCTCTGAACGCCCGGCAGACCGCGCGCTGCGGGATTCCGTTCCTACCATCAGCCGCGATGAAGTCGGCAAGCGGCGGTAATAACGGTTTCAAGGTTCTGGTTCTCTGTCTCGGGTGAATGAGACGGAGACTGGACTCCAAAGATAACGAGAACACATCCATCGTGCGATTCGGGATCTGTTGTGGCGTCGGTTCGTTTGCTCCACAGTGCAAGGACACGCCGCTGTCGGCCTTGCCCGAGTTGCTGAAAAAACTCAAGGAAGCCGGCGCCGATTACGTGGAATTTCCAGTCGGCGCCGTCGCACCGGACGCGGACGAAGCGGAGTTCGAAAAGCTCGTTCGCGCCCTTGAAGGTTCTCCGCTCAGGGTTGAAGTTTTCAACAGTTTCATTCCTCCAAAATACCGGCTTACCGGGCCCGCGATCGAATACACGGCTGCGCTGAAATACTGCGCGACGGCGCTGCGTCGCTGCAAGGCGCTCGGCGGAGAAATCATCGTCTTCGGCTCAGGCGCCGCGCGGCGCGCGCCGGACGGATTTGGCGTGCTCAACGCCGAGGCGCAGTTCATCGATTTCTGCAAACTGCTGGGCCCGCTGGCGGAAGAAGCCGGAATTGATATTGCGCTCGAGCCGTTGAATTCGAAGGAAGACAATTTGCTGACGACGGTTGCTCACGGGATCAAAATCGTCGACGCCGTCAATCATCCGCGCATTCAGCTGCTTGCGGACCTGTTCCACATGTCACAGGAGCGCGAACCGCTGACGCATGTGGCCGAGGCCGGCAAGCGTTTGAAGCACACGCATGTGGCGGATATCGGCCGCGTCGCGCCGGGATTCGCGAAAGAAGGCGAAGAGGATTTCGCTGGCTTCTTCAGGAACCTGCGAAAGGCGAGTTATTTCAAGCGCCGATGTTCGTTCGAAGGAACGTTCGACGATATTAAGGCGCAGAGCGGCCCGCTGCTGCAGCTGCTGCGAAAGCGCTGGAGCGAGTCTGCCAGTCCTGTGTAGCTTTCAGAGCAGGCCTGTGAGCAGCGCCGCCGCAACAAAAATCGCTTCCAGAAAAAGCAGTCCCATACTCATGCCGTGGAGCTTGCGGAATTCCACGCGCTTGGGGTCGTCGCGTGTCGCTTCGCTGAAATCCGCGATTTCCTTGCGCAGCTCGTGAATTTTTGGCTCAAGCCAGAGCGTGGCTACGAGCGTAGTTGCCAGCGCAAGGAGAAGCATTGCGGCGGGAACAAAGCGGCGCCAGCCGATGGGTGCTCCCTGGATTCCGCCGAAGAAAATTACCGCTTCCGCCGCAAGCGCGATGATGGCAACGCCAAGCTTCACTTTTTGCCCGGCCTCGAGGCACGCGCCAACGATTGCGCCGGCCATGGTGCGGTCTTTTTCGAGAACCTTGAAAACAGTTGAAGCGACCACAAATGCCATGATGATTCCGCCGAGCCAGATGCCCAGTCCTAAAGCACGGATCGCGCGAGCCCACGTCAGAAGCATATATTTATCCTAGTCCCTTCCGGCTGACGCGCCAGCCGCCGGCTTCATACATCAAAACGCGCGCGAGCTTAAGCCCTACTCGAATTTTCTGGCCTCCATCTTGCCACACCTCAAGGCGGATGAGTCTGGAGGAATATATGCGATTGTGGCTGGCTTTACTCTCAATTATCGCGTGCTCAGCGTCTTTGCAGGCTGCGGAATGTTACCGCTCCGAATGCCGCCGCGATCTGACGGGCACTTTATGGTGCGACAATCAGGAAATTCCCTGCAGCGACCTTGCCAAGGCGAGCTGCGTTCGCAGCGGCAACCTGGAACTGAAACAGAATGCGAACGATACCGTTTTGAGCTGCAGCTTTCCTGACGGCGACCGCGACCCCGTGCGGATTCAACGCTGCAGGCCGCGGCCGGAACCTCTCGAATACGACGACTATCCGCGTGGCGGACTGGGCGGATTTGGCGCGCGCACTGGCCCTGGCGACGAATGGGATCTCTATAACGACGACAGCACGCTGCGCGACATAGAGACCGATGACCATGCGCTGAGCGACATCGAACCTGACAATGGTACGGCCGGGGAAATTGAGCCCTGAAGATTAACCCTTTCCGCCAAACAAGCCGCCAAGTCCAGACGCAGCGGCGGCGAGACCCCGGTCATCAGAGCCGCTTACTGCGTTGTCGATCTGGCTTGAAACCTGTGGCGGGAGTTTGGACTTTATGAAGCTGACGACTGTTTCGGCGGCACTGCGTGCCTGCTCTTCACTGATGCCGGTTTTCTGAACGATCAGGCGGACGACTTCATCCATGCTGTAAACTCCTCTGAAACGCTGGACAACGCGCAAGCAGAAGGCCTGCCTGGAAAAACTTCCTGGTGGTCGGGCACATTCAACGCGCTATAGTCGGTGTATTCAGAGTGGGCCACTTATGAACCGTGAACAGGAACCAGCCACCGAGAAACAGATCGCGCTCATCCGCGATCTCGGACTTACTGTCCCTTCGGGCTGCACCGTCGCTCAGGCCTCCGACATAATTTCGCTGGCGCAGATCGTTCGTCATTTCGCGATTCAGGTTGCCCGCCAGGAATGGCGCATTGACATTTCAGATTACGACCTGCGACCCATCATTCGCTCCATCCTGTGGACGCCCGAGATGGCAGACGAAATTCACGAGATCATGGACGCGCAGGCGCAGGCCGCCTGGTCCGCGCAGGAGGCGCAGGGCCCTGCATCGGATCAGGCCGTGGCAGTTCAGCAGTTCACCCACGATCTGCGTGAAGACAAGAACTACAACATCATGAAGGCGAAGCTTGAGTACCACTTCGCCGAACTCAAGACGATGTCGCCCAAGCTCACCACGCCCGCGGCGCAGAAGCCCACTGTTTTTCTGGCGTCTGATTCCGGAATTTTGAACTCAGTGCGTACCTGGGTCGATGGGCTGCGCCGTAAATAATCTGCTTCAGGATTCCGTCCAGCCCAGCCGCGCGGATTCACGCAAGCCTTCGCGGTATGTGGGAAAGCGCAACGCCAGGCCGAAGTCCCGCTTGAGCTTCTGGTTCGAGCACCGCTTATTGCTTGCGCGGATGAGATCGGTGCAGCCGCCCGGCGGCGGGTTGAAATCAACACGCGGCTGCGGCGCGCCCATCAGTTCGGCAATGTGCGAGACGTAATCGATCCCGCGCTTGGGCTCATCGTCGCTGACATTGTATGCTTCGCCCGGAGTTCCCCTCGTCAGCGCAGCCGCCATCACATCGAGGAAATCTTCGATGTAGATATGATTCATCAGCTTCTCGGGGTCGCTGGTCAGCGAGTAGGTGCCCTCGCGAATCTTCCGGTTGATCACGCCCTCCGGACGGTAGATCGAGCTCGGACGCAGAATAATCAGCGGCAGACCGTGCTCGCGGTACGCATTCAGCAGAATGTCTTCTGCTGCCACGCGCAGTTTTCCCATCTTTGAACTGGGCGTGCGAGGCGCCGTCTCGTCGACCCACTCGCCGTCGATCTGCCCGTAAACGGCGGTGCTGCTTTCATAGATGTAGCGGCTGATCTTCGGAAGCCCCGGCGTGCGCGAAAGCTCCGTGAGAAGATTTCGCGTGCCGTCGACGTGTAGCGCCTGTAGCTGCTCGTCGCTGCCGTTCATGCTGCCCATCAGATGATAGACAGCCGTGACGCCCTCCCCCATCCCGCGCAGCGAGTCCGGCTTCGTGACGTCGCCGATAAACGGCACGATGCCCAGTTTCTCAAACGCGGCGGCATGCTCGGCGCTGCGCGTGAGCCCGCGCACGGAATATCCGTGGGCAATCAGGCGCTGCGCCAGACGCTTGCCGCGATAGCCGCAGCCCGCGATCAGAATCGTTCCGCTCATCCGTGCGTTTCTCCGCTGAATTTCTCGCCGGCAAGATAGACGCTCTTTACATTGAGCTCGCGATCGAGCAGCAGAATATCGGCGCGCTTTCCGGGTTCAATCGATCCGGTCTCTTTCGCAATTCCGGTGCGCTCGGCGGGCGTGAGGCTTCCCATGCGCACCGCTTTGGCGACTCCGGCGCTGGTCATCCTTGCCATGTTGCGGACCATTGTGTCCATTCCAACAACGGAACTGGCGAGACCTTCATTGGGCTTAAAGCCGACTTTGCCGTCGCTTTCGAACCACTCACCGTCGGTCTGAGGTCCGAAGCGATATTTTCCCGGCGGCATATCAAGTGCCCGGTTGGCATCCGTCACCAGCAGAACACGCTTCTCGCCTTTCATGCGCAGAGCGAACTCGAGCAGTTCGGGCGCAAGGTGGCAGCCGTCGGCGATGACTTCGGTGCTCATCTCCGGATTCATTAGAACGAACTCCGCCATGCTCCCATGCATCGGAAAACCAAATCGCGCGCGCACGCTCGAAATCGAACTCATCGCGCACCAGAAATGATCGACGTGACGCATGCCGGCATCGAAGGCGCGCTGCATCTCGGGCCAGCTCGAATCTGAATGGCCGCAGGTCACCAGGCAGCCGCGGCGGGAGGCTTCAGTATAAAATTTTTCGGCACCGGACAGCTCTGCTGCGCACGTAGCCACTTTGATAATGTTCAGATCGAAGCTCTTGAGATATTCACGCGGATCCGGATCGCGCCGCCCCTTGCGTGCATGGCAGCCGGTCTTCTTTTCGGCGAAGTATGGTCCGTAAAAATGCACGCCGGCGATTTGCGCACCATCGGCGGCGTTCCACTTTTTCTGAACGTCTCTGCAGGCGCGCAGCATCGCGCTGATCTGCTGCGGAGAACCAGTCGTCGTGGTGGGGAACAACGTCGTCGTGCCGTGCCGTGCATGCGCGCGCAGGACGGTGCGGACGGCATCCGGCGTTCCGTCCATAAAGTCCGCGTTGTCGCCGCCGTGAACGTGAATGTCGATGTAACCGGGACCGATGAAGCCGCCCTGGGCATCAATCACTGTCGCGCCATCAGGAACTTTCAATCCGCGGCGCGGGCCGACACTGGCGATGCGTCCGCCGCGGCAAAGAACGGCGGCATTTTTCAGCATGCGGTCCGGCAGAATGACCGTGCCGTTGACAAACAGAAGAGTTTTTGTTTTAGCCATGAGCGGAAAATAGTACTCTCCGCGCCCGCTCCTCACAATATCACATCAAATCACTTTTGCTCGCCAGCAGGCCGCTGTTGGCGCCGCCTGTCTTCTCCGGGCCGATCTCCAGGCGTGTTTTCAGCGCGCGGATGCGGCCGTTGAGCTGTCGCACATCCGTTGGATGAGTGGTTGTCGCCAGCTCTTTCTCAAGCTGCTCGATACGGATTTTGATCGCCTCAGCAGTAATCAGCTGCGCGTCGGGCGTCACTTTCACTTTTGCCATGCAGTGCTCGTCTCCTATTCTTCACGAGGAGTTTTTACCACGAAGCACACGAAGTTCACGCAGAACAGAAATTACCTTGTCATTCGCGCCACGATTTTATTTCTTCAGCGCCTGCTTGCCGGCTTCAAGCAGCCGCACAATTTCATCGGCATCGTAAACGCATCCGCCCCACGCGCCGCCGCCGGCGGCCTGCAGTGCGGCCCACAGGCGCGTATCAACCGGAAGCTGCGCATCGGGCCGCAGATCCTCACGCGGCTGGCGCGCAGCAAGAATTCGCCGGCCTTCATCGGCGCCAAAGCGTTTACCGTTGGAACCGATGAGGTCAATGCTCCCTTCGAGCTTCACGCGATCGATGACGATCTGAATTTCATCGCCATCCAGAATTTTTCCGATCGGCCCGCCTGCGAGGGCCTCCGGACCCACGTGGCCGATACACGCACCGGTTGAGACGCCGGAAAATCGCGCGTCGGTGATCACCGCCACGTGCTTGCCGAATTCGAGATGCCGCAGCGCGCTGGTCACCTGGTACACCTCTGGCATGCCCGCGCCACTGGGCCCGCGGCAGATCAGCACAAGGATGTCGCCCGCTTTGATCTGCCCTTCCTTGATCGCCATGATCGCCGCGTGCTCGGTCGTGAACACCTTTGCCGGCCCGACTTTTCGGTACACGCCATCGTCGTCAACGACGGACGGGTCAATGGCGGTGCTTTTGATGACCGATCCTTCGGGCGCCAGATTCCCGCGCGGAAAGGTGACCGTGCTCGTCAGGCCGCGCCGCTTCGCTGCCTCCGGGGACATAATCACCTCATCGGGATCAACGCCGTCGCGGCGCGTGAGTTCTTCACGCAGCTTCGCGCGGCGCTCTGATTTTTCCCACCAGTCCAGCACTTTGCCGAGCGCCTCGCCGCTGACCGTCAGACAATTCTCGTGCAGCAGGCCAAGCTTGCGCAGATGCAGCATCACTTCCGGCACACCGCCGGCGAGGAAGACGCGCACCGTCACATGCCCAACGGGTCCGTTCGGAAGTGCGTCGACCAGGCGCGGGACTTTGCGATTGATGCGGCTCCAGTCTTCTGCAGTGGGACGGCGCAAACCGGCAGCGTGCGCGATCGCCGGCACATGCAGCAGCAGATTGGTCGATCCGCCAAACGCAGCATGCACAGCCATCGCGTTTTCGAACGCCTGAGGCGTAAGAATCTGGCGCATCGCCATTCCGCGATTTTCAAGATTGATCAGCGCACGCGCAGAACGCGCGGCGATATCGAGCCAGATCGGCTGGCCCGACGGCGCCAGCGCGCTGTGCGGGAGAGACATGCCCAGCGCTTCGCCCACGACTTGCGACGTCGCCGCTGTGCCGAGGAACTGGCAGCCTCCGCCGGGAGACGCGCAGGCCCGGCAGGTCAGTTCCGACGCGTCCTCGAGCGACAGTGTTCCGTGCATGTAACGCGCGCCGACGGTCTGAACTTTTCCGGCGTCTTCACCGCCGTCCGCCGGAAGCGTCACGCCGCCGGGAACGAGAATCGATGGCAGATCGGCGCAGCCCGCCAAGGCCATCATCATCGCAGGCAGACCCTTGTCGCAGGTCGCCACGCCCATGACGCCGCGACGCTGCGGCAGCGAGCGAATCAGGCGGCGGAAAACAATGGCTGCATCATTGCGATACGCGAGGCTGTCCATCATTCCGGTCGTGCCTTGAGTGCGGCCGTCACACGGATCGGTGCAGAAACCGGCGAAGGGCACCGCGCCGAGTTCTTTCAACTGGCGCGCCGCTGCGTGCATCAACAGGCCGACTTCCCAATGTCCGGTGTGATAGCCGAGCGCGATAGGCTTGCCGTCATCGGCGCGCAGGCCGCCGGAGGTGCTTAAGATCAGAAACTGCTTTCCAGTGACCTTCGAAACATCCCACCCCATTCCCGCGTTGAGCGCCAGGCCGAAGATGTCGCCGCTGGCCCAGTTCTTCAGCATCTCCGGCGTGAGCGGCAACGCACCGGCAGGTCCGTGCGCCTTGGTGGTGATGGAATACAGCGACGCGTCAGCCGAATTCACAACGGAGAGAAAATCAGACATTCGGTATCTCCAGCGGTTGGCTCATAAAGATAAGCGAACGCAGCAGCCGCGCAAAGTTAAGCGCTCGGGTGTTAAAGATGTCGGAGACGATCAGGCGACGACGAACTTCAGCATGCCGCTGTCGCTGAGCTGCAATAAGCCTTCGCGGCGCAGCGCGGCAATCGTGGCCGTGCGCAGGATCAGTTTGCGTTTAAAGACCTTCACGAGCAGGCGGCCCTTTTCCCGTGCGCGCTCGCGCAGCGGCCCAGTCTTGCTTCCTTCGCGCGTGACGCAGCGCAGGACGATGCAATCTTTTGAGATGTCGCACCACAGGCGCTTCACACGCTTGCTGTGCCCTCGGTCCAGCGCGTCAGCCAGCCGCAGGATGGCGGCCAGCTGGCGGACGATCAGCCGCTTGCGTTCTGACAGCGCCGAATAGTGCTCATGCTTTTTATTCGGAGCCGCTTTTGTGTGGTAGCGCGCGATGGAACCGATCACGCGGCGCATTTTTTTATCGAAGGGCAGCAAGGGCGAGCGGAGCACGATGCGGAGCGCAACCTTGTGGTGTTCGCGCTCCTTGTAGCGGCCAATGTCGTGAAGCACCGCGGCGCACTGCAGCCAGAAGCGTTCCTGTGGGCTGAGACGATGCAGCGGCCAGAGCTGGTCGAACAGCCGCAGCGCCAGGCGCATGACCTGGTGTGAATGTTCGCGTTCATAACCGTAGCGCCGGGCCAGCTTCAACACGGCCTGGAACTGTGGTTCCCAGAACGCCCGCGCCGCGTCAACGTCGCGCTGCTGCGCGCGGAGCAGGCGCTGCGACGTCGGGAGAATATATGGAGTTGCGCTCATCGTCTATTGTTCGCACCGCTTGCTCGAAAATCACGGTGGCTATCGCAAAGAAAAATAGCGACGCCGCTGTGTCCTGGACAGGAGCGTCATTTGTTTAGCAAATCTGCGCGCAAAAGACCAATATTAAGTTTGACCTTTTACGACATTTCATAACACGGATCAAAAATTGGCGTCCGCGGGCGGCTTGGGAGGTGCCATCGGCGTTTTCGACGCAGGAGCAGCAGGAGGCGGTGCGCCGGGAATAATTTTCGCAGGCTGCGGCACTGCCGGCGCGGCGGGTGCTGCGGGCGCGGCCGGTACTGCCGTGTTTGCGGCCGGAGCTTGCGGATTGGCGTTCGGTGCCTGCGGCGTGGCGGCAGGAGCCTGCGGAGCAACGGCAGCAGGCGCGACCCACTTTTCAATCGGCCGGATCACGCATGAGTTGCCGTTCGCCGGATCGCGCACCAGCGAGATATTTCCCAGCTTCGAGCTGGTCTTGAGGTAGCTCTTACCGTTCGCTGACTCGACGGCCTTCTGCGTCAGATCAACTTCCAGCGACTGGGCTGTCGCCTGCAGCGCGCGCTTGAAACCATCAGTCTCCGCTTCCGGCTGCTTTGGATTGATATTGTAAAGATTCAGGCTCCAGTTGGGCGGCGGCAACACCTCCAGCCGGGCGCCATCGAGCGCGATCGCAAAACCGCCTCCCGCAATATCCATGGGAAGCACATTCAGCTTTGCCTGCAGTTCGGTCCGCAGCGCGGCAAAAATCTCAGCCCGCGTATCAGGCTTTATCGTGCGAGGTGTGGTGGGCGCCATTATCTTGGGCGCAGCTGGAGCCGCCGGTGTGCCGGGCGTAGCTGGAGGCGGAATCACCGCAGGCGCTGGCTGTACGACTGGAACTGTCGGCGCTGCTGCGGGCGGCGCTGGGCGTGGCGCGGGAGCGGCCGTGGCCGGGGCGGCCGGCGCCGGAACCGTTGCCGGAGCCGCCGGAGCTTCAACTTGAATCGCCGGGCGCTGCGTTGCGGGAGTTACTGCCGGGCTGGCCGGAATTGCTGGAAGAGCCGCAGGCGCCGAGGCGGTCGCGTGCCGGCCTGCAGCCTCGATGGCTGTATCGTGCCGGTAGAGCCCGAACGCCGCCGCCAGTGCGATCAATCCGCTGGCAACGATCAAAGGCCAATGGTCACCCATGGTAAACTCCTTCAGCTGCTACTGATTACACCGCCAGCACGGGCCCGAGTATAGCGGGCTTTGCCCGTTTTTCATTACGCAAGTTCCCTGAAGATCCGCACGGCACATCGCTTCAGAGTTGATATAGGTTGCGATTCCATTCCTCCTTAAACCCGCTAAATTCAGATGGTGGAGGATCTGGCGTGACCACACAATTATCGAACCTCGGCTTTACGGGTGCGGAAGGCAGCGATCTTGAAACACTCGCACGCAAGTGTTTTCAGAACGGCCGCGCCACGCGCGGCAAGAACGGAACGTATATCTGCTGGGCCCTGGGAAACGGCATTGAAATCTGGATCCAGCTCAGCCTCACTGAAGAACTGCTCGGCCTTAATCCGCACTTCATGGGAAAGACCCGTGACAGCGTCGGACTGATGCAGCGCATTTCGCGCACTGGCTTTCCCATGGACGGCGGCTTCCTTGCACTGGCCCAGCCCTACGGCAGCGATCCAATTCGCGGCGCGTTCCGCTTTGTCTTCGACTCCCCGGATTTTCTCGTACATGAAGAGATGAAACTCCCGCGCATCGCCACGGTGCAGCTCACCGCGTTTGCACAGCAATGCGCCTTCGTCGACAGCGACAAGGAATTTGCCAGCCTCGCCGCGCGGCAGGGCACGAGTGTCACGTCCGAATCGCTGATCGCGCTCGGCTTCTCCGGCAAAAATCGTGAACCTCTCGCCGAACCTCTGGCGAGCGCCATGGTTTGCGGCCTGATTCTTGATTCGCAGCAGATCACCAACCCGATGACCAAGGTGCCGTTCTGGTGGCTGCGCATCCGCAACGCCGCCGGCGAGATCGACGTTGTCGCCGCGAACGACATGGTCTCCCGCCCGCCGAAGCTGGGCGGAATTCTGCAATGCAGCGCCTGGCTTTCGGGAAGGGTCACCGGATAGTCGCTCGTCAACGGATCAGCACAAAGTTCCTAAGACTCAAAGACACGAAGCCGGGCTTTTGGCTCTGCCGCTGGCTGGCACCTCCTCCTTTATATTGATCGCTGCCGACGCTGAAAAGAATTGCACGTCCTGTGCACGTCGCCAAGGCATTAACGAGGGAACCCCAGTGGCTGAAAACGTCGCATCTGTAATTAATTGCACATCACGCGGTGCACCTGCAAACGTTGACCCAATCAGCAGCTCAGTCCGCTTCGAAGCGAGTGCGAATCTGTCCAGAAACGCACATGTGCGGTATCGATAGCCTCCGCCGCCGTCCGATGCGTTCACTTCCTCGCTAATTCTGTAAAAAGTTGCACTCGTGCAATTCGGACTCGGCCCGAGTCCAAAACGTGCCGGACTCAGCCATATATTAGGGACGTCTGACGACCCAAATTATTACCTGAATTACAGAAAAAATATGCCGCCGGGCTCAACCTTTCACCACAGCCAACGGTTCGAGTCGCAGCAGCGGCGTCGCCAGATCTTCCTGCTCCGCAAGCACCGTCTTAATGTCTTTGTACGCGCCGGGAGCCTCCTCGATGAGCGACCGTTCGGTGCGTTCGTCGCGCGGGTAAACCACGTCTTTCATCTGGCGGCGCAACTGCGCCAGCGAGATCGTCGCGTGCGCTTCGCTGCGCGAAAGCTTGCGCCCGGCGCCGTGCGAACATGACGCGTACGCCTCGGCACAGCCGCGGCCTTCGACGATGTAACTGGCCGTGGCCATCGAGCCGGGAATGATGCCGCGCGATCCATTAAAGGCGGGCATTGCGCCTTTGCGGTGAATCATCAGCGGCTTTCCGGCGCCGAAGGATTCCAGCGTGATCGTATTGTGCGCGATGTCGAAGGACTCGACGCATTGCAGCAGCCCGCCCGTAAGCGCCTCCAGCGTTTCCTTTACGCGGGAGTGCATCGCGAGTCGATTGGCGGCGGCAAACGTGAGCGCCCACTTTAGGTCCGAAAGGAAAGCTGTCGCCGGCGCGGAGCCGATCTCCAGAAACGGCAACGGATTTTCCGGGATTGCCGCGCGCGCATGATGCGCCGCGATCATGGCTCCGATACCGCGCGAGCCCGAATGGACAGTAACCCACAGCCGGCCCGGTGCGTCTGCCTGCAACTCGATGAAATGATTGCCCCCGCCCAGCGTTCCCAGGTGCCTGCGGCCAAGCCACTCGCGTTGATGACTCAACGCGCGCGTGCTGAGCTCGCCTTGCAGCAATTCTTCCGGAACGTCCTGCGCGTGTGGATGCGAGCGGCGGCCAACGGGAACGCGATCAAGAATTCTCTCAACAACACGTTCGAGATCGCGCCTGCTCAGCGAGCGGGCTTCAAATGCATAGCAACAAGAAGCCATGCCACAGCCGAGGTCTTCGCCGATGGCCGTGGGAAAAACAACATCGTCACTCGCGAGCACCGTGCCCACGCAAACGTTCGATGCCGCGTGAACGTCGGGCATTACGGCGACCGGCTCGCGCAACCGGTGAGATTGCGCGAGCCGCGCCAGGATTTTCAGAGCCTTCGCGTCGATGCGCCCCGCCCACGAACGGATGGGCACGCGCTGTTTTGGCGTCTTGATTTCGTTCATGCGCCACCGCCTTCCGGCGCCCCGCTGACCGGCCAGGGCAGATAGCACAGATGCAGCGCCGGAACGCGTTTCATGCGCAGCGCGTCAGCCAGTTCCTGCCGGAGATAGCCCTCCGCGCGCTGCAGTGCCGCGCGGACCTCGTCGGCGTTTGTCTCCACTGAAATTGCGGGCGCGACCGTA
Organism: Planctomycetota bacterium; assembly: GCA_035628505.1. Lineage (GTDB taxonomy): Bacteria > Planctomycetota > SZUA-567 > H5-PLA8 > H5-PLA8 > DASPJR01. The sequence continues at coordinate 87,166 of DASPJR010000184.1, forward strand.
ATGGTCACGCGAGCGAGATTTGAAGCAGCTTCGACGTTGATGACATGTAAATCCGCAAGCAGCGGATCTTCGAGCGAAGGTAAAAGAGCTGAATTGAAGATTTCGGCAACGGCGCGTTCGATCCGTTCAACACGGTGCCCGCATCGCTGCCCGCGATTTCGCGTGGACATGGTGATTCATGCTCCCTGCGGCTAAGCCGCGGAACGTAAAGTGGCCACGCCGCCCGGCCGAGAGCACAATCTCTGAAGGCGCGACAGCGCGCGCCTTCAAACGTTCATGTCAGATGAACTGTTTCGGATTACAGGCAGACGTGGAGGAGTTTTTTGGAAGCACGAATAGGTCGCACGATAATTCCTCCTTCGAAGCACCGCGAAGCTGCGGCACGGGGACAACATACCTCATGAATTTAGGCAGCGCAAATTTTGGTTATAAAAACCACACAAAGACTCGAAAGCTTAAAGCTACAAAGAAAACTTTGTGTCTTTGAGTCTTCGTGTCTTTGTTTTACTCCCCCGGCGGCGGCGTTGCTTTCGTGGGGCGCTCGAAGAGCGATTTGTCGAGGGGGGCGTTGATCTGTACGGCCTGCATTTCAATAGTCTGCGGGCCGGCTGGATCTTTGTCGGTGATCGTGCGGGCGAGGATCATCTTGCCGAACGCGGCGTGGTCGGTGAAGAGTTTGTCGTACTCCTTCTGCACGCTGCCGCTCTCGTCTTTTTTCGTCACGTCGGCGACGTAGCGGATCTTGGCCATCAGCTTTGTCTGAGCATCGAACCAGATCTTGATCCGGCCGAGCGACTGCGATTCGATTTCGACGCCGACAAGTTCGCGATCGTTTTCGCGAACGGGATCAAGCGCCTGGACGTTGTAACCTTCTTTTCCGGAAGCCAGGACGCGCAGGAGACCAAGGTCCGAGTGCAGCAGCGTGCGCAGATTCTTTTTCGCCTCGGCGGGCTTCAGTTCGGTGACTGAACTTCCCGACGCTTTCCACGCCGCGTCTTTGGCCATCACCTGGCTGATCGGCCCGAACGGTCCAGCGACATCGACGCGCACGTTTTCGGGCATCTGCGCGCGCATGCAGCCGCGCAGCTTGAAGCCCTTGTGATGCAGGATCACGTCGGCGCGCACATTCTGGATGCCTTGATAAACTTCAAGCCCGCCCGCCGCTTTGAGACACTCGGCGAGCAGCTTCTTGCCTTCCTGCTCGCGCCTGGGATCGATCACCATGGGCTCGGCCTGCGGCAGCGGAATGGTGACGTCGATGATCTGAACGTCTTTCAGCGAGCGGAAGGTCTTGGATTCATCCAGTCCGGACGTGTTGCCGACGCCGAGCAGCACCATCTTGTCGGGGTCGAGAAACTTCTTCGCGGCCTTGTTGACGTCATCAACCGTCACCTTCTTGATGGATTCGAGCAGCTTCTCAGCAAAGTCCATCGGGTAGCCGTAGAGCTCATAGGTGATCTGGCGATTGATGATCTTCGACGGCGAATCGAAATTGAAGACGAAGGAATTGAGGATGCGTTCGCGCGAACCCTCGAGTTCTTCGGCCGTGATGCCTTTTTCGCGGATGCGCACGACTTCCTCGCGCACAGCGTCGACCGATTCGAGCGCCTGTTCGTTGCGCGTGAGAGCGGTGCAGGCGAAGGTGCCCGGACGATCGTAATTGATGTTCGCATAGCCCCACACGGAATAGGCCAGGCCTTTTTTCGTTCGCACTTCAGTGAACATGCGCGCCGACATGCTGCCGGAGAGAACATCGTTGAGCACCTGGATTGCCGGGTACTCTTTGCTGTTGCGGCGCAGATCCAGCACGTGTCCCATCGTGAACGTGGTCTGATTGATCTTCGGCCGGTCGACGAACAGCACCTTCTTCTTGTGAGCGGGATCGATCGGCTGAACTGCCGGAAGGGCAACGTTCTGCTTCGGCCAGCTCTCGAAAGCGGCTTTCACTTTTTGAAGCATCTCCGCTTTTTTGAAGTCTCCGACAATGCCGAGAATGAATTGGTTCGGGTGGAAATACGTGCTGTGAAATCTCTGGAGCGCCGCGCGATCGATCTTGTTCAGGTGGGCATACTCAACCACCTTCGCGTACGGGCTCTTTTCGCCGTACAGCGCCTTCTTGAATTCGCGTCCGACAATTGAGTTGGGGCTGTCGTTGCGCTTCGAGATGGCGGTGCGCGCCTGGGCCAGATGCAGATCCAGCTTGTCCTCGGGAAACGCGGGGCGGCGGAGCACATCGACAAAAATGTCGAGACCTTTGTCGAAGTTGTCTTTGAGACACGAGAGGCTGGCCGAGCTGGAATCGGTACCCGCACCCATCTTCAGTTCGGCGGCCATGTCTTCCAGCGTCTCATCCAGCTTGTCGCCAGAATATTTTTCGCTTCCGCCACTGCGCATCACCGTAAAAGCCGCGTCGGCAAGTCCGGCCGTGCCTGCCGGTTCGTGAATTTCACCGAAGCGCAGCGTCATCGAAAGTTCCAGGAGCGGCAGTTCATGGTCTTCAAGCAGAAACACCACCATGCCATTGGCCAGTTCGAAACGCTCAGCCACGGGAGCGTTGAAGCTCTTCAGCTCGGGGCTCTGCACATCTTTCCACAGCTTGAACGGCTGAATGACCGGGCGTTCGGCTTCGCCTGAAAAAAGGAGACTCGAAGCAAAAAGGAAAGCGGCAAGCGCGGTGCGAAACAGCAGAGACTGCATGGGTGAGCTCCGGAACTGAAGTGGTATAGTCTGTGGCGCGACGCGAGTAGAAACGCGTCACAAAGACGTTTTACATCGGTCCGCAAACGAGGCAAGCCCAATCGCACGCGCCATTGGCATTGTAGCGGGAATAGCACTGGCAGCGGTGATCGAGGACTCTGCTCGCAGCGTGGCGGGGCACCACTCGCACCAGTGGCGGGGACACTCCTGTCCCCGGGAGGGTTGCGCCCACTCGCAGATAAGGCGAATTTCCCGCGCGCAGAATCTCTCTCACCCCGACAGGAGTGTCGGGGCCACCTGCACGAGTCACCTCATACAGTGTGAGGGACA
>DASPJR010000185.1:0-27820 GCA_035628505.1 Planctomycetota bacterium
GCCAGCAGGCTGTTGCGCAGCGCCGAATGGTCTTCGCGAAGAACGCTGGCCTTATCGAGCGCCAGCGGAGCATGGCTGACCCAGACGGCGGGCGCGGGCCAGCGCGGATCGATCAGGCTGTCGCTTACGGTTTCGAAAAAGCCCAGTGCGGTGAGCAGCGTGCGCAGGCGATCGGAGGTGATCTCAACGGCCGAGCGCAGCGGCACGCGCGCCGACATCGCGGTGGTTTCAGGCACATGATTGAAGCCGTGCAGCCGCGCGACTTCTTCAATCAGATCGATTTCGCGTTCCAGATCGCCGCGCCGCCACGAGGGAATGCTGACCGTCACATGCGAGGGCACTTCGGCGGTGATGCGGCAGCCGATCGTGGTCAGCAGCTTGCGCGCGATCTCCTGCGGAACGGCCGCGCCGAACACGCGGTTGAGCTCGCTGTAACGCAGTTCGACTGATTTCGCCGCGCGCGGCTTGGGCGACACGTCGATGATTCCCGGCGCAATCGTGCCGCCGGCGACATCGACGATCAGCCGCGCGGCTCTTGCAGAAGCAAGCGCGACGTTTTCAACGTCGATGCCGCGCTCGAAACGGTAGCTCGAATCAGTGCCGGCGCCATCCATCACCTTCAGCCGCCGAACGGTGCGGCGCGTGTTGGCGGGATTGAAGTACGCCGCTTCGAGCAGAATATCCGTCGTGCCAGGCGTCACTTCAGAGCCCTTGCCACCGAGCACGCCCGCGATGGCGCGCGCGTTCTGGCCGTCTGCGATGACGAGCGTCTCGTTCGTGAGCGGCGGAATCGCTCCGTAGAGAGGCGTGAACGCTTCCTTGTCTTTCGCGCGGCGCACGATGATCTGCTTACCTTCGAGCGTATTGAGATCGAACGCGTGCAGCGGCTGGTTGAGCTCGAAGCAGATGAAGTTCGTGACGTCGACGATGTTGTTGATCGGTTCGAGGCCGATCCATTTCAGGCGATCCTGCAGCCACTGCGGCGAGGGGCCGACTTTGACGCCGCGGATCACGCGAGCGGTGTAGCGCGGACAGAGCTCCGGTTCTTCGATCGACACACGCGCGAGCGCTGAAGCCGGTTCGCCGTGCTCCTTCTCTTTGACATCGCTCGGCGGATTTTCAAGCTCGACCTGCAGCACCGCGGCCACTTCGCGCGCGAGACCGAGAATAGACTGACCGTCGGGGCGGTTTGAGAGTACGTCGAGCTCGAGAACAGCGTCCTCGCCAGCGCCATGCACGGCATCGCAGTTGAATCCGGCGAATGTCATCAGCCTGCCGAGCGTCTGCGCAACATCTTTGGCGGGCGCCAGGTCCCAGCGACGGCAGGCGGCGGCGAGCGCCTCCGGCAATTTGTCGCCTTTGACGGAGGAGGGGAGGTAATCCAGCAACCAGCGAATAGGGAGTTTCATTATCTATCTCACACGATTTTTTCACCACAGAGATCACAGAGCACACAGAGAAGAGCTTCTTAAGATTTCCTCTGTGCTCTCTGTGATCTCTGTGGTGAATAAACTTAAATCTGTCTCAGGAAACGCAGGTCGTTCTCCAGGAAGCGCCGGATATCGGTAATGCCGTGGCGCCGCATCGTGAGGCGCTCGATGCCCAAGCCGAATGCGAAACCGCTCCACACGGACGGGTCATACGCATTGTCGCCGCGCGCGCGATTGATCGCTTCGAAGACGTTCGGATCGACCATGCCGCAGCCGCCCATTTCAACCCAGCCGGTCTGCTTGCAGACATTGCAGCCGCTTCCGGCACACGCGGGACACGAACAATCGAGCTCGGCGCTGGGTTCCGTGAACGGGAAGAAGCTCGGGCGAAAGCGCACTTTGGTGTCTTCGCCGAAGAGTCCGCCGACGAAGAGCTTCAGCGTGCCTTTCAGGTCCGCCATCGTGACGTTCTTGTCGACGTAGAGGCCTTCGATCTGGTGGAACGTGCTGTGATGCGTTGCGTCAATCAGGTCAGGGCGATAGACGCGGCCGGGCGCAACGACACGAAGCGGCGGCGTGCGCGATTCCATCATGCGCACCTGCACCGTGGATGTCTGGCTGCGCAGCAGAGCCTGCTTGTTGCCTTCGAGGAAGAACGTATCGAAGCTGTCGCGCGCCGGGTGATCGGCCGGAATATTCAGGTCGTCGAAGTTGTGTCGCTGGTCTTCAATCTCCGGGCCTTCGACGACTTCGAAGCCCAGCGCATGAAAAATTTCGACCAGGCTATCAACGGTTCGCGTGAGCGGGTGGCGCTTGCCGATGACGTGGCGCTGTTCGGGCGGCAGCGGTTCGCTGATGTCGAACTTCGGACCGCTGGCGGCGGCGGGCTTGCCTTTGGACGCCTGCGCTTCAGCGAACGCAGCTTCGAGTTCATTCTTGATCTGGTTGGCGAGCTTGCCGGCCTGAGGTTTGATGTCCGGCGGAGCTTTGCCGACCTGGCCCATCAGATCTTTCATGCGGCCTTTGGTGCCGATGAACTTGATGCGCGCGTCTTCCAGCGCCTTGGCGTCAGCGGCCGCGGCGAATGCGGCGAGGGCTTCTTTGCGGGTATTATCCAGATCGTCGAGAAGTGACATAGCCGTTCCCTGCGTGTCTGAATTGAACAACTAAACGCCAAGATCGCCAAGGCGCCAAGAACGCCAAGAAAATCTCTTCACGGCGTCCTTGGCGCTCTTGGCGTCCTTGGCGGTAAAAGGTGTTTTTACGCCAGCTTGGCTTTGGCGGTTTCGACCAGCGCTTTGAAGGCAGCTTCGTCGCGAACTGCGAGTTCAGCCAGGCTCTTGCGGTCCAGCGTCACGCCTGCCTTCTTCAGGCCGTTCATGAAGCGGGAGTAGCTCAGGCCGGCGGCTTCGGCGGCGGCGCCGATGCGAATAATCCACAGCGAGCGGAAGTTGCGCTTCTTGGTGCGGCGGTCACGGGTGGCAAAGGCTTCTGCGCGTTCGACCGTCTCGGCCGCCGTGCGGAACATTTTGCTGCGCCCCATGACAAAGCCTTTGGCGCGCTTGAAAATTTTGCGGGTGTATTTCTTACGGGCAACGTTCGTCTTCGTGCGCATCTTAACCTCCTTAAAGGATCACTGGGGTTGAGTGGTCGTTTTGCTGAAGCAGGCAACAACAGGCGTCGTTCAAAAAATCCTGCCAGCGGACCGGGCTCGTCGGGAGTGCGCGTCCCGAGCGGGCTCCATGCGTGGCGCAAGCGATCTGCTCGCGCGACGTTTACAACAAATTAGCGCAGACCGAGCAGACGACCAACGCGGCGTGCTTCGGCACCGGTCATGATCACTGCACGCTTGCCACGGCGGCGGCGGGCGCCACCCTTACCGGTCATCAGATGCCGGTGGAAGGCCTGCATGCGCTTGATCTTGCCCTTCTTGGTGACCTTGACGCGCTTGGCCAGGCCCTTATGGGTCTTGAGCTTGGGCATGTCCTTGTACTCCCTTCACGAGCCAAAAAGAAAGCGGCCTGCAAACTCACAGAGGCCGCACGGAAGGCTAGATTTATATCCAAGCCTTTGATGAATGCAACACCGATTCCGAAAAGCGTGTTCCGGACACGACTTTAACACGGCGGAACGGGGTGCACCACAGGCAACGAGGCCGCTCAATTACCTCCGAAGGCGGCGCCTCATCAGGCGTCTAATATATAGCGGGACAGGGGAGGAGGGAAGGCTCTTATTGAGGAGTGTTCCCATGGATCCGCTGGAAATTACGGTTGGCGTACTCTCGTTCTTCTTCGTATGGAGCACTATTCTGTCTCTGGGAATTGCGACCGTACTGATGCTCTGCATGCTCTTCGGCCGTACTCCGTATCCGCCAGGCGTTCCTAACAAGGCGGTTTGGGGATAAGAGAGGCGGCTGGCGGTTTCTGGTTTCCGGTTTCTGGTTAGCGGCTTGACGGCTAAACAACCAGAAACTAGAAACCACAGACGAGAAACCGAGGTCCGCCATGCCAAAGATCACGTTCGAAAAGCAGCGCATCCAGGTGCTGGCGCCGATGCACAGCAATCTGCGCGAGATCGCGGTTGCCAATGGCATCCCAATCTATGCCGGTCTGGCAAAGGTGGCCAACTGCCGGGGCAACGGCCGCTGCGGTACCTGCCAGGTAGAACTGCAAGGTAACGGTATCAAGCCGCGTAACGCCATCGAAGAAGCCAAGCTGAAAGACGCGCCCAATCTGCGCCTGGCCTGCCAGATCGAAGTTCTCGGCGACTTGAACGTTAAAACACAAGGCTGACGCCGCGCCTGCGAAAAAAGGAAATCTCATGTCAAACTACCGCCTCGCCGGGACCGTCTTGCTTGTCGCCGCCCTCTGCGGCGCAGCTCGCGCGGCGGATGACGATAAGTCTCGACTCTTCAATACATTCTACCTGGATGGCGAGCGCATCAGTTACGTCCTGGTATTACGCGAAGACAAGACATTCGATCTCTATGGCCCGGAAGGTGGAAAAGTCAGCGGCAGCGTACGCGCCAGCAACGAACACGTCACCCTGACCTCTGGAGATGTGAAGCGTTTCTTCCACTTCGACAACCGTGACCGCGATTTGAAACTCGGCCGCCGCGAAAACGACAGACTCGTCAAAGGCAATCTGCTCGGCACCATGCCGCCCACAACTGACAGCCGTGTCCTATTCGTTGCCGAAGAGAACTGGCGGCGCAGCGGCCGGCCTGTGCTGAATTTACGAGATGGCGGCCGTCCCGCTCCGCCTCCTCCGGGCGTTGCGCCTGTCGCCCCCGTCACGCCTGTTGCGCCGGTGACGCCCGCGGGCGAACTGCGGGACGTTGCCGGGCATTACGCGTTTGGGCGCGAAACGCTGGTAATCGCTGCTGACGGCAGTTTCACATTTACAGCAAACGACGGCGGGAAGGCCTCGGGCACGGTCCTGCGGGTCGACGATGAACTCACCCTGGTCGGCACTGGGCACCGCCGGCAGTTTTCGATCACGCCGGTCGACACGGGCCTGGTACTGAAGCGGCGCTCGACGGATACACTGAAAGCTTCTGATGCGCTCGGGCGCATGCCCCCGCAGGATCAGCAGGGCATTCTCTACAAACGCGAGGGGGGCGCGGTCGCGGTTGTACCGCCGCCAACTTCGCAGCCTATCCCCGTCACGCCGCAACCGACTCCGCCGTCGCCGCCTCCTGCCGTCACGCCAGTACCGCCGCCGGCAGTGGTAACTCCGCCAAACCCGCCGGAGCTAAGGCCTGTAGCGCAAACGCCCGTTACGGAGCTAAGACAGATTGTCGGAACGTTTGTGCATAAGCCGAATCCGTTCATTTCAGAGACGATCACGCTTGCCGAGGACGGCTCGTTCAAGTATGCGGACTCAAATGCTTCGGCAGCCTCGGGAACGGTCACGTTTGACAACGGCGTGCTGGTTCTCACGGCAAACGAAGTGATCCGTCGTTTCCGAGCATCGTTAGATGGAGGCACGCTCACGCTGAACTGCGACAAGGACGACGCTCCGCGCTTCAAGAATGATCTGGCGACGATGTCTCCAACGGTGCTGAAAACCGCAAAATATGAGCGAAAGTGAAATTCGTTTTCAAAGAGATATTCACATGGTGCATTCGCTTTAACCGGTTTTAAAGTCGTTGCTTTTAATTTGCTCTCGCTGTGCTAGAACTACTCGCGGTAATGAGTAGCGAAACAGTCATCAATCTACTGGTCATCGCATTCCTGGTCCTGGCCAATGCGTTCTTCGTTGCAGCCGAGTTTGCGCTCGTGCGCGTGCGGCGCACGCGAATCCAGGAATTAGTCGCAGCGGGAAACACGACCGCTCTGGTGGTTAAAGAGGCGATCGACCAGCTGGATGACTATATTTCCGCGACGCAAGTTGGGATCACGCTGGCCAGCCTGGCACTCGGCTGGGTGGGCGAATCGTTCCTGGCGCACAGTATTATTGAGCCCTTGCTCGTTATGGCTTTTTCGGGAAGCGTCGAAGGAGGCACCGTTTCAGCCACGGCGCACGGAATTTCTATCGGCATCGCGTTCTTCATGATCACGTACCTGCATGTCGTCATCGGCGAACTGCTGCCCAAGAGCCTGGCGCTTCAGTTTCCCGAGAAGATGTCGCTCTACGTTGCCCGTCCCATGCGCTTCTGCAAAATTGTTTTCGCACCGCTGATCTGGTTGCTGAACGGCTCATCCAATCGCATCATGAAGATGCTCGGCGTCACGCCGGCGCATGCACACTCGCTGGCTCTTTCCGAAGAAGAGCTGCTGATGCTGCTCTCTGAAAGCAAGAAGGCCGGCGTTGTATCTGAAGACGAGCAGAAAATGCTGCAGCGCGTCTTCAAGTTCCACGACAAGACGGTTCGCGAGATCATGATTCCGCGCCCTGATGTGATCGCACTCGACCTGCGTGCAGATGAGAACCAGATTTCAGAAGCGTTCAGGCAGGGCTATTCGCGCATGCCCGTTTACGACGGCACGTTGAATAACGTCAAAGGCATTGTTTACGTCAAGGACCTGATCTATACGCTGCAGGATCCGAAGCTGATTAAGCTAATCGACCTTTTGCGTGAATGTATTTTTGTTCCTGAGAGCAAGGAAGTTGCTTCGCTGTTGCGCGAATTTCAAAAAGCGCGCGTGCACATGGCCATCGTGGTCGATGAATTCGGCGACACGGCCGGCCTGGTCACGCTCGAAGACGTTATTGAAGAGATCGTCGGCGAAATCCAGGACGAATACGACTACGAGCCTGCGCAGATCGAGCGCGGCAAAGACGGCGTGGTCATCTTCGACGGCAAGACCGATCTCGACCGCTTTAAAGAGCTCTTTCCGGGCTTCGAAATGCCCGAAGGCTCGTATGAGACGATCGCCGGGCTTGTATTCCAGCTTGCCGGCCGCGTTCCGCGCGAGTCAGACGTGCTGAAGCACGGAGGATTGTCGTTCAAGATCGTCAAGCGCGATGGCCGCCGCCTGAGGAAAATTGCCATCAAACATGAGATGTCGATTGAGCAGGCCGCGGCGGGAAAGCCGCTGTCAGTTGATCTGGCGCAATCCAGCGCCGAAGCACTTGCGGCTGTACCCGTGCAGGAAACGCAGCCGGAAAGCTCGATCTCCGCCCGTCACGAAAGCGCCCCTGAAACAGCGCCCGCGACGGAACACACAGAACCGCCCCCGGAAGCGCCTTTTCCGCCCACGCGCACGCCCTCTTCGCGCCCCAGCGCCTCCGCTCCGCGCTGAACGTCACACGCAGTTTCATAAACGACATCAACACAAAGGCGCGGAACTCATCGGCAATGCTGAGTCTCATTTGAGTGGCTTCGAGTTGGCTCGTTTGTCGCCGCAAAAAGGCGCAGTTTATTTTGATTGCAGAGGCGAGTTGGACTGCTCGGTCAGGATCACTTCGGCCGGACCGATCGGGATTTCGACGTTCATCTTCAGCGGGATGCCGGTCTCTGAATCGACCCAGATACGCATCTTGCCTTTGCGCTCGAAGAGGCCTTTGAACTCGGCCTCGGGCTCGAGGATCAGGCACTCGCGGTCTTTCAGGCCGGCCACGCTTTCAAGTCCGCGGCCGACAATCTTGATCTTTGTGTTCCACACGCGACGGTCCGTGCAGATCGGCAGAAAGAAAGATTCGTCCTTCAAGTTCTGCAGATTCATCGAACGCAGGTAAAACACTGCGGCCAGCGGATCGAGAACTTTTCCGGGCAGTGGAACCATGTACTTTCGCCACTCGCCGTCAGTCGGCCGAGGCGCTTCGTAGGTCGCCTGCATCTTGTCGATCTCGTAGTTGAACGAGATGCGTTCCTTGATCTTCGACTTGCCTTCCTTGTTATCGATAGAATAGAAGCGGCTGAAGCCGGATTTTACATCAATCAGAGACTTGGCCATGTTCTGAACGTTGTACATGAACATCGAAACGGCGCGGTTAGAGCGCGCTTCAAGCGCCACGGTCCAGACTTCCGGGCCCTTCTCGTCATCTCCGGCGCGCTGCTTCTTGCGCACTTCCATGAAAGCCTTGCCGGCCGGCACGCCACTGACACGGATGTCATAATCCAGCCGCTCGCCCAGCTTCAGGTCTAAACTGGCGGGCTCGAGCTGTGGAATCGAAACGGGACGTTCGATGCGGGAAAGATTCTGGCGATCGCGTTCAACGGGAGCTTTTGGCGCCCGGATCGGTTCTTCCGGCAGGGTTTCGGCGCGTGCGGCAGGCGACACAAAAGCCAGCGCCGCGACAGCGGCCACTAACCAGAGACAGCACAGCTTGGCTACGACTGTTCCCAAAACGGACCCGCCCCCAACTGCACCGAATGCTGCGAAACTGCGTATTTACTGCACGGCTTATCTTGACTGCGCAGCGATCTATATGAATCACAACAGTTTAGGCTGCTTCAGGTCAAACGTCAAGCCTGAACCTCGTCAATGCGCCGCGCCAAGGCTGGGGCCGGCATGGACACTGTCCGGCCGCTGACCACTAGTGTTTCAATCGGCACAAAATTGACTTTGCTGTCGACAATTACGGCGGCATTGGCTGTCGAGAGAGGCATGAAGCTGCCCGTGTTGATGACCTGAAAATTCTTTACTTTCCAGCAGCCGGCGCGATGAGTGTGTCCGACCACGAGGTGGCGAAGGGGTTTGTCGAAGGTTTCACCGAGTGCTGCCGCCAGCCGGGGTGCCCCTGCCCAGTAGCGCAGAATATGAAAGGGCTTCTGCGGCGGATAAAAAATGCTGAGCACATATTCGAGCGCCGTGCGGCTCACTCGTCCGGGCGGGTTCTCGATTGCAAACTCCGCCTGGATGCGGCGGTAAACGCTGATCAGATCCGTAAACTTCTGTGGCCTTCCGCCGATTTCTTTCCAATGCTGCTGCAGGCGCGCCATCAGCATCTGGTCGGTCAGCCGCGTCGGGTGCGTGCAGTCGGCGATGCAGTCGCCATGAAAAACCAGCGTGGCAGACTCAGCATCATAAATCCACTGCTCGCCGGAAACGGCTGGATCATGATTCCCGCTGATCAGCTCCGGAGGACCGTTGCGGCTCGCGCAAGCTTCGAGTGCATCCTTAAGCAGGCGCTCTGCGTCCGGCGTGCAATTGCGGGCTTCATAGCGGTCAAGCGTGTCGCCATTAAGGATAACTCGGTCGCAATGCCGTGCGACGGCGCGGATGCCGTCCAGGTAGCGTGTCGCACTGGATGCGTCTGTTCCGAGGTGAAGGTCGGATAGGATAAGCGTCTTCATTTGCATTCCGGAGTGACAGAAAATGACATTCGCCGACTAACCCAACTCCGGGAACGCAAAGAGAGTACCGATGCCGCTGGCGATCTGCGCTTAACGGTCGTTGGCGTCATTCTCTCCCACGCAGCGGAAGAAAACAAGAAGAGCGGGGCAGACATCTCTACCGCGCACATGTTTCCAGCGCGGCAAAAGCGTCTGCCCCGATCAGAGATCTTGCTCCGATTCGAAAAAGTGGACTTTAGACGGTGACGAAAATTTCGTCGAACTTCACGCCCAGCCCCGCTGATTCCGTGACGATGCGCACCGGGCTGGCTTCGATGCCGATGCCCTTGTAGTCATCGCTCTTGAGCGTCATCACGACTTTGAAGCCGCAGGCCGGAAAGCAGCCTTTACTCAGTTTCAGCGAGCCCAGCAGCGCGCCCGAAGGCGACACATCCCTTACCGTCGCGGTGCCGGTGTCGAAAAGCGACCCGTCCAGCGCCAGGATCTTGATGTCACAGGGAATCTCGACGTGCGTGCGGCGTGTCTCGCGGTAATGCGCGCGCAGGTGATCAAAAAACTCAGCGGATTTTGCCGCGGCCCGGAAGACTACTTTATTGGAGCCCTTTGGTGCTGTGGCAGTCGGGGCACCCAGTTTTTGTAGGCCCGCGGGGGCGGTTTCAACGGTCTGCATCATTTCGGTGGTCGACATTTTTATAAGCTCCTTTTTTGATGGGCATGCCTGGGATGTGTATCGGCATTCAGGCATCTCAGCACCAGAAGTATTTTATTGCGGCAGGAGCGTGCGGATCATCTGCCCCAGCCGGGTAAGTACGCCCCGCGAGGCGTCGGCGGCCACGACCAGGTCTTCGTGCTCCATCCAGCCGCCGTAACAAACCAGGCAGCGACGGACGGTCGCGCCGCTGCCGCGGCGGTCCCGCACGCCAACCAGCGTTCCGGCGCAGCACGGGCAGGCCCAGCCGGATTCGGTGATGACCTGCCCCGGTTTGGCTTCGCTCGCCGGCGGCCTCGGCCAATCGCGTGCCCCCGTCGCGCGCAGCACGGCATCCATGTCTTTTTCATGAAACCACGCGCCGCCGCAGCCGTGGCAGCTGAAAAAATCGATCTTATCGGCCTCGGTGCAGGCGAGCACCGGAGCGTCTGGCGCTTTACGGGCGCAGGACGGACAGAGCAGCCGCGTGGGCCGCAACGTCGTCGTGGTATCCAGTGCGCGGAATGTCGTGGTCGTCTTGTTAACGGATGCCGGCGAATTCATCGGTGGCCTCACAGTCATGCGATAATTAAGTAGCAAGCGGGAAACAGCCGCGAGACTCAGTATCGTCCGTTGAGGGCGGTGAATTGATGCCATTTCAAACTGCGGTCAAAATGCAACGACAACGGCCCCTTGCGAGGCCGTTGTCGTGATGCAATTGAAAAGGTGAGGACTTATTTCTTCTTGCTGCCCTGTACCGCCGGATCGCCGCTGTTGATACTGGGCAGATCGACCTTGCCAGCGAGCGCGCGCTCGAGCGAAGCTTTCGGCTTCGGCCGGTTTTTGCCGTCCAACGTCAGCACATGATGGAAGAGCTTGTAGCCGTCACGCGTCTTAACCAGCTTTGTCGGGTCTTTTTCGTAAAGAATGATGTCTTCGCCCAGATCGTTCCACGCCCGCGAAGGCACATAGATGATGTTTGTCAGGTCGGGGTTGTCGATATCCTGAGGTCCCTTGAGCGCGCCGCGCTTGAAGGGTGATTCGAAAACCTTCAGATCCTTCTTGACATAATTATACAGGTCCGAAAGCTGCGGTGGAAAGCGGTCGAAATCCGCTGCGTACAGGTGCAGCCCCAGCATGATCCGTTTGAAGTTTTCATCTACTTCGTCAGAGATCGCCTGCTGCCTTCGCGAGACAATCGCCGGCCAGGCCACGGTGCCCATGACGCCTACCAGCGGCAGGTTGCCAAGCGGCGAGGAGCATTCGATCAGCACACCGCCGGGATCATTAATGACCGATGATGCCCAGGCCATCGGGAAGAGATGATCGCGAAGGGCGTTGGGGCTCGGCAGATCCTGAAGCGTGTCGCGGCCGATGATCCCTGACTTTGAGAGCTTGGGCATTTCGACCGCGTAAACTTCAAGCAGCTTGCTGAGCTCCAGGTAGCTGATGGACGAGCGCGATTCGCGGAAGAGCTTGGCCAGATCCTTGAATTTCTTCTCTTCAGCCAGCGTCGTGCGGCTGTGCTGTGCTTGGGACTGCTGCACCGCTTTGCGCAGCGCGTTCAGGTGGTCGGAGACCAGCAGGAACTTGCGCTGGCGGCCGGCTTCAAGGTCCACGTCGACGCGAGCATAGGCTGCAAAGAATGGAACTTTTGCCCCTTCGCTTTCCGCGAACAGATTCTCGGCAAGGCCGTTGGGCATGTTCGCGGCCTTTTCTTCACGAGGAGCGGCGCCGCGCTGGTAGAACACGGGCGTCGTTCCGGCCGTCGTCTGGATGTACTCATGGCCGGTCGCGGTCTCGATGCTCTTGAGCAGCGTCTTCAAAGTCGTATCAGCCACCGCATTGTCGGGATCGAGTTCAAAAATGAAGACCGGCTGGAGCACATCGAAGTAGTCCAGGATGTGGTCCATCTTAAGGTCCGGCTTGGGCACGTAGGAGAGCAGTACGCCAGCTTCGCCCTTGAACAGTTCCAGCTTGGCCTGAATTTCGGCGGCATTCTGCACGGCGAATGCCTGCTTGAGTTTCTCCTGCAGGGCCACATCGCGGTTCTCGCCACCCTGCGCTTTCAGGCTTGCCAGCACGTCGTTGTAGATGTCCACCAGGCTCGTCTGCATGCCACTGTAGAAGACGGTGTCGCTCTGGGCAAAGCGCGCCGTAACGTTCGCACAGGGGCCGTACTTTTTGGGCATCGCATCCTTGGCCATGCGAACGAACATCTTTTCACGGATTGCTGCGTTGTCGCCTTCGCCTACGAACACGCCCATTCCGAAATGAGGCCGGTTCGCTTCCATGGCGCCCAGTTTGGGATCGAGCACGGCCTTAAGGGCCGGATAGGCGGAGGAGAAGGAACTCAGCAGCGGGCGGACGTCGATCTGCAGGTAGACGGCGGCATCCTTGTTGTCATCGCGCCCGACCTGATCGTAGATGCTCTGATAACCTTCATGCCGCGCCAGGGCGCCGGCGCTGTTCTTGTTGAAGCGCTCGATGGCGTCTTCGACCATGCGCTTGCCGCTGCCGTAGATGAACAGATTTTCAACAAAGGCCCAGCCTTCGAACAGCTTGAGCTCGGAATTTTCGATGCGTACCACGTCGTAATTGCCGACGCGATCATCCGTATCCTTGAAACGTCCATCGACACCCTGTGCACTGCGATGCTTTTCCATCACCGCTTCGATCAACTGCTGGCGCTTGTCGCCTTCTTCGCCAAGAGGAAGGCTGGCGATCAGCAGGAACTTCGGCAACGTGCCGTGTGCGAGGCTGCTGATCATCGAAGCATCGCCTTCCAGCGCGACAGCGACCTGGCCGTCCAGCAGCGGCGCCAGGCGCATCAGCAGATCGACTTCGTCGCCACGGCGGCGCACTTCCGACTCGGTGCGGGTGCCATCGCCGCGAACGTACGCATCTCGCAGGGTGGCATACGTATCCAGCAGCGGTTTGGCCACTTCCTCTTCACGCAGCAGGCTGCGGAAAGCACTGCGTTCGAACGCCGCGCGCGCTTTCTTAAAATCCGGTGTGGAGAAATAAAGGAATGCGTTGTCGGAGACGAGACGGTCCGCCTTCAGCTGCTGGCGTACCGGCTTGGCGGGCTCCTCTTTTTTAGGTTCTTCCGCGCGCAAACAGCACGCTACGGCAGCCAGAATCAGGCTGAAACTAAGCGTATGCTTAAACGTGTGCATAAGCCAGAGGGGCCTCCAGGACGAAGTGCAACGCACAATGACAGTTGGTTCCGTGTCGACGGTATCCAACATGACTGATTATGCCAGCCTCAACAACCCTTACCGAATTCTTCTATCGGCGTCAATGTATGCCACATTTATTCGCGTTCGCCAGCACTAATCTGCTCCTAAGACGCAAAATGAGGCAATTCTCCCATGTTATCGGCTGTTTGACCCTTGATATGTAGCGCCTCTTGGCAGCAATCCCCATTAAAAAGAAGTGGCATTGCCAAGTCGCGGCCGCTGAGTAGTGTGTTAGCTGAAGAACTATTAAGGAGTATGTTGAGAATGGCCGACCAGTCCGAAGAGATTCCCGCCTTCCGCTTTGTTGAGAAGAAGGTCGACGACAGCTGGAAAGAAGAGGTTCGCCGCGAACGCGAGGCAGCCGCCGCCAAAGCCGCTGCCGCAACACCGCGCGCTCCTGCCCCGCAACCGGAAGCACCTCCCGAAGCCCCGGAAGCCCCGGAAGCCCCGGCAGCCCCGGCAGCTGCGAAAAAAGCTGCTGAAGCGCAGGAAAAACCCAAAGCGTCCGGTTCGCCGCAGGAACAGCAGCAGACAAAGATATTTATGACTTTCCTCACCGGGCTTGCTCAGCAGGCGTTGATGCAGCTGGGCGAGATGGAAAATCCCTATACTGGCCAGGCTGAACTGGATCTGCAGGGCGCGCGCTACACCATCGAACTGCTCAACACAATTGCCGTCAAGACCAAAGGCAATCTCAGCAGCGAAGAGGAGCAGTCTCTGACGGCTACGATCCAGGAATTAAAGATGCGCTACGTTGAAATCACCAACGAAGTGCAGCGCCAGATGGCCGCTCAGATGCAGAAAGGCGGCAATCGGCCTGGACCAGGCGGGACCATTCCCGGACCGGGTTTTGGACGGCGATAAGCACGACCAGTTTAATGCGCGTACTCGAAAAGCTTGAGCGTCGAGAATGAATGGTTGATCTCGACGAGGAAATTGGCAAGGTCGCGCGTGACCAGCGGCGCTGACATCACCGTGGCTTCACCCATGAAGACTGGATCGTCTTTCAGCCTGCCGGCCGTGTAGAAGCGATGAATGCTGCGCCGCAGCTTCATGTCCGATAGGTTCAGATCCAGATGCATCTGCGCTCCGGGCGCCGTGGCGGCTCCGCCTTTGCGGAATTTGCGTGGATCGAAGACAGTGTGCTGCCGGGCGTACAGGTGCTGGGCGGTCTCAGCGAGCGCCTCCACGCGCGCGGCTTCGTCGCTTTCTTTGAGCCAGCCGTATTTGATTTCTTTGGCCACGTAGCGCCGGATGGCTTCGCGCCGTTCGGCTTCTTCCGGGCGCGCGGAATAGTACGACGTGACTTCTTTCTGGTACGCGTCGTTGTGGCGCAGATGCTCGATCACCTCGGTCAGCACGCGCGGAATTTTGCACTGCCAGGCGCTCTCGGTGATCGGCTTGGCGTGGATCTGCTGGCCGGGTTCCACGATGCGCGAATAGCGGCGGCGGTCTTCGCTGCTGATCGATGAGGGATGCATCAGTGCCGGAAAGCCCGGGAGCTTGCCGACCATCTTTGAAAGTTCGGCAAACTGCGGCGCGACAACTTTTTCGTAGACGGCATCGGGCGAAGCGTCGGCGCGAAAGACCGTCGCTTCCATCTTCAGCAAGCGGACCTGTTGATTCGTGATGCCAGGGCCAAAGGCTTCAATCTGGATGCTGCGGCAGCCGGGAAGTTTTCCGCTCTGATTCTCTGTCGGGGGAACCTCGTAAGCTTCAACGGTGACATCGACTGCTCCCTTCGTCGGCACAAGCAGAGGATAGGTGAAGCTGGTCGTTATGCTGACGGTGATTTCTTCAGGCGCGATGAACCGTTCAAAGCAGATCGCCGCGAGCACGATTCCGGGCATAACCACGACGTCCTGCCGTGCCAGCAGCTTGGTCCCGAGCGTGTACGTGCGTTCAGCCGGACCGGCCTTTTCCAGACCCCCTTCGGTGCCGCCGACGCCCTGCGCGGCGAGAAGGCCAAGCATCCATTGAATCGCGTGATCGGGGCGGTGGTGAACCGGATTGGCGTCGTGATTATAAAGGATGCTGACGATGACTTGTTCGCCGAACTGCACGGGAACGCGAGCTTTCCCGAGAGGAACTCTGCCATTCTGAACGCCGTTTTCAGTGGTCATGGAAAGAGAGACCTTACTCTCAGTGCTGCAAACATGCAATGGCCAGTAGCATGATCAGCCTTGTGTCACGGGGTTGAAGGCTCACCGCGCCACTGCCTTGCGTCGCCGCACCGGTTTATGTCCTTTGCCGCAGTGCACGCAAGCGCGCTTGCCGTTGAATGCATGTCCGCACTCTTCGCAACGCGCCGGCTCTCTGGCGTCGGCAAGGCGCCGCATCACTTTCTTGAAATGGTCGGTGTTGCACCAGCGGATGATCTCGCGCGTGCGGACGGTGTGGAATGGATGCTGCTGATGAACTGCGACCGTGCCGATTAAAAAGTTATCCCAGTCCGATTCCATCAGCTTGTCGTACGCTTCAGCCTGCTTTGCGTACAGCGCCAGGTCCACGTTCTGCGTGATGGACTTGGGTCCGCCAGCCAGGCGCACCATCGTCTCGACGACCGGTTTGGCTCCCCCCATTGCCACCGCCGCGGCGCGATCAGAGGATAGTTCGCTGCGGCGCATCCAGAAGAGGAGCGCATACTGCAGCGGCAGCGAAACGGCGGAGAGCGGCCCGAAGACCACTGGACCATAGCGAATGAACACGCTGGCCATCGTGTGATAGAGCACGTGCTGGCAGGCAATGTGGCCGCATTCGTGCGCGATCACGGCGCGTACTTCGGTTTCAGTCAGATGGTCGATGAGGCCCGATGTGAGCGTAATGAAGACTTTTTTATCACCGTACGTGTACGCGTTGGGAAACGGATTCATCTCGAGGTACAGCTCCGGTTCGTCAATGCCCAGTCGTGAGCACACAGGCGGCAAATGCCGGTACAGTTCGGGGAGCTGTCGGGGGCTGAGGCGAATCTTGTTGGCCATATTCAAGCCATGCCACACGCGCTCAGGAAAAAACTTCATGAACGCCTGCACGGCCGACGAAAACAGCGGCACTGCTCTAAGTTTTTCGAGGGCGGCTTTGTCAGAGGGATGCACGAAATCGTCTGCGTGTGCCGGCATAAATCAAGTTCTCCAAAAAGAGATTGCGTTTCCATTTATTGACAGGAGGAGCATAGCGGTTTGTCTGGCTACTTTAATCTTTTTCCGGCGCAAAGGCCCTTTGAATCTTGCGTGGCACGATGTTGGCTAATTTTCTAAAGAATGAGACGGCTTAATGAGTTTCTGCTTCCCATTTCTCCAGACGGCAAGGCGACCAGCAAGACCTTCCGGGCGATGCTGCGCAACGCAGTAATCCTGCCCCTGCTGCTGACGCTATCGTTGACAGGTTTCTTTTACTGGCAGGTGACCGAATTACTGGAGCTGAATGACTGGGTCGAGCGCACCGACCGTACCGTCGCCCAGGCTTACGACACCCAGCGTCTCTTCAGCGAATCCCAGAACGGGATGCGCGGCTATCTGCTCACGGGGGACCCGCGGTTTCTGGAGCCCTATAACGACGCAGCGTCAAAAATTTCCAACTCACTTGCACTGCTCCGCAATTCATTGGAAGACGGTGACGAACGCGGCCATTTGCAGCGCGTCGAGAAACTCCATCAACAGTGGAGCGTGTTCTCGGTCGCGCAGATCGCAGCACGGCGCGAGGGCCGTGAGTACCTTCCGCGGCTCCTCGAAGGCCGGCGCATCATGAATTCCATTCGCACGGAACTGGGCCGTTTTGTGGCCCAAGAACAGGCCTTGCGCGATCTTCGCAGTGCTCGAGCGCGCACGGCCGCTATGAACCTGATTGTCAGCACGGTGCTGCTGGCGATCCTGCTGGGAATTGCGCTGGCACTCTTTGCCCGGCGTTCGATCATCAATCTGGCCGGCGAATATACCCGGGCGTTGCAGCAGACGCGGCAGAAAGCACAAGAACTGAACGCCAGCCGCATTGCTCTGCACGAAAGCGAAGAACAGCTCAAGAGCCTGATCAATTCCGCAATGGATGCGATCATCTCTTTCAGCGCTGCCGATCACAGCATCCGTATTTTCAACCAGGCTGCCGAGCGCATGTTCGGCTGCGCTGCGGCAGACGCCCTGGGACAACGCGTCGAAAAGTTTATGCCCTCGATTCCCCTCAGCCGGCCTGTTGAAGCCGCGAAGAGCGCAGAGGCAAGCGGCTCCCAGCGCGTCATGCTGGCAGTCCGCAACAACGGTGAACGGTTTCCTGTCGAAGCGACGCTCTCCCGCACTGCGGCGGGCGGGGACAATCTGCTGGCCCTGATTATCCGGGATGTATCCGATCGCGTGAAGGCCGAAGCCGAGCGCGCGCGTCTGCTGCAGCGCGAGAAAACGGCGCGCGCGGCCGCCGAGAATGCCGAGCGTGAGGCGCTGCATGCCAACCGTGCGAAAGACGAGTTCCTCGCGACGCTTTCGCATGAACTGCGCACGCCGTTAACGGCGATTCTCGGCTGGGTGCGCCTGATCCGCTCAGGCAAGCTGCCTTATGAAAAAATGGAGCACGGCCTGGATGTCATCGAGAAAAGCACGAAAATTCAGGCGGACCTGATCGAAGATCTTCTTGACGTTTCGCGCATTGTTACCGGCAAGCTGAATCTGAACCTGCGCCAGATCATGCTGTCTCCGGTGATTAACGCCTCTCTTGAAGCCGTTCGCCCCAGCGCGGAAGCCAAAGGCATTCGATTGCGCTCGATGATTGTCTCGTCCAACCGCCGCGTTCTTGGCGATCCCAGCCGACTGCAGCAGGTTATCTGGAACCTGCTCTCCAACGCGGTGAAATTCACTCCGCGCGGCGGGTCGATTGAAGTGCGCATGAGCGAAGTGAATGACCACATTGAAATTCAGGTCAGCGACACAGGACAGGGCATCGCGCGTGAATTTCTTCCGTACGTTTTTGATCGTTTCCGCCAGGCAGACAGCTCCAGCACGCGCGCCAAGGGCGGCTTGGGCATCGGACTGGCGATCGTGCGATACCTGGTGGAAGCACACGGCGGCACGATTACTGCCGAAAGTAAAGGCGTGGGTCAGGGCGCGACGTTCACTGTTTCATTGCCGGTCGCGCACACGCTTTCGCCACGTCCGGAGCGATTGACACCGGTGAACGCAAACACTGAAGGCCAGTTCGGCAACAGCACGCTCGAAGGCCTGCATATCCTGGTCGTGGAAGACGAGCCGGATTCGCTGGATGTCATCCGCATGGTCCTTGAACAACGCGGAGCTCGCGTTACTCCAGCAACCTCTGTGGATGAAGCATTAATGCTGATCGAGAAAGCACATCCGGACGTTCTGATCAGCGACATCGCCATGCCGCAGCGCGATGGCTATGACCTGATACGCGAACTGCGCACGCGCGGCGAGACGCTTCCGGCAGCCGCGCTCACGGCTTTCGCCAAGGAAGAAGACCGCGAACAGGCGCTCTCCGCGGGCTTCCAGGCACACATGCCCAAGCCGGTCGAACCATCCGAACTGGCGAGCGTCGTCGCCGATCTGGCGTCTCGTTACCGTTAAGCCTCATGGTTGTTGATCGTTTACGGATTCTTCCTTATATTGGTTAGGCAGACTCGTCATTCATGCGCCATGAGTCTTCCTGGGACCAATCGAATGATGATGCGACTTTCTGTAATGCTGGCCTGGACGCTCGCCTTTGCTGTTGTTGCTGAAGACGAGATGATGCGCATGTCCATTGAGGCGCGCGAACGCGTCATGGCCATCATGGCCGCGCGTAAGGTTCCGGCGGATATTTCCGTTCATGTGGCAAAACTGACCGACAACGACGTGCCCACGCGTGAGAGCGCCGTTAAAGCGCTGCTTGAACATTCCGAACGCAAAACGGTGATTCACGCGCTCGTCGGGGCCATGAAAGAAGACGACAACAACAAGCGTCCCAATGCCGGAACGGTGCTGGTGAAGATGGGCTCCGAAGCCGTCGTGCCGCTCATCGAAGCGCTGGACTTGCCCGACGTTCGCGCACGCGCGTCCTGGGCGCTCACGGAGCTTGGTGAGGCGGCCAAACCTGCTGTGCCTTCGCTGGTAAAGCTGCTCAAATCCAGCGATGCCAATGCAGCCAACGATGCCGCTGTCGCGCTGGGCGTGATGGGGCAGGGCGTCAGCGACGTGCTCCCGGCGCTGATCGAGACACTCAAGCACGAAAACCGCGACGTTCGCGCAGCGGCAGCCACCGCGATCAAGCAGATTGGTCCGACTGGAGAGCACATCCCGCTGCTGCTGCCAGCGCTGCAGGACCCTTTTATGAAAGTACGTTCGACAGTTATTCTCACCTTCGCCTACATGGGCGAAGCTGCCCGTCCGACGATTCCTGAAATTATAAAAATGCTCAAAGACGAGAACGCCTGGGTGAGGATGCATTCGGCCGCTGCGCTTGGAAAGTTCGAAGCTGCGGCGAAAGACGCTGTGCCAAATCTGCGTGCAGCACTTTCTGATGAAGCCGGTATCGTGCGGGGCGTGGCCGCTACTTCGTTGGCGAAAATTCAGCCTTCGGCGGAGATCGTGCCGGACCTGATCAAGCTGGTGCAGGACAGCAACGAGCGCGTCCGCACTCTGGCCGAGGATGCTTTGGTGACGATCGGAAAGCCCGCGCTGGAGGATCTCAAAGGCGCCGCCGAAGTGCTCGACGACAAGCGCCTGAAATCCGCGCTGCAGGAAATCATTCAAAAAATACAGACGAAGTGAAACTCAGCCTCGGGTTCCTGTTGTATTACCCTCTTCTTGCGGGAGGGAAGAGTCAGCTACAGCATCGCCGGAACGCACTCAGCACTTTTTGACAACCGGATCGAGGTAATGATCCATTGCCAGGTAGAGCGCTTTCGAGTGGCGGATAAACAAGAAATTCAGGATCGGCAGCAGCACGAGCACGATGGCCAGAGCGACTGTCAGATTGTTGATCAGGAACACCGTTGCCAGCCCGAGAGCTCCGATCACGCCGTAGTTGATGGCCCAGGTTGAAATCAGGAAATAGCCCGGCTCGCGCTCGTACTTGTAGCCGCAGCGTGGACAGCCTTCGAGCGGGCAGACCCAGTCTTTGAGGCTGTGGATCTCACGCGCAAAAATGGGCGTCTCCCCGCATTCGGGGCAGCGCAACTTCAGGCCGCGTTTGAAAAATTTCCAGGCGCTGTCGCTCTGCGGTGACTGCTCTATCCTGGATGAGTCTGCCATGCGGTTCTCCTGCTCTGTTTCCAAGTATATCTCCGCATGTGTAAAGGCACATTCTTTAATCCTCAAATGACATGCACAGAAGAACTGGAAACGCCTGCGCGAACGGGTATCTTTCCGCAGGTACATTGAGAATTGCTTTGCAGGACAAGGAGTACGCATGCCATTTAAAGTTTTTCTGGCCCCCACCGGATCGGGAAACACCGTCTTTGAGGGTGACGTCATCAACGGCTACACCACGCCGGACGGCAAGAACGTGGTCCTGAAATTCTATTCCAACGACCGCGGCTACACCTGCGGCTCGTTCGGCTTTTCGGACAAATCAGGCAAGCAGATCGATGCCGAGGGCGCCAAAGCGCTGCGCGACGAATTCGCAAACCTGATCGAAACAAACGCGGCGAAGACCGGCGTCTTCAGCACAGACTCCAGTCAGAAGCATTTCAGGCTCTCGCGCGAAGTCGACGGCGCTCCCATGATTCTTGCGGTGATCGGAACCGACCCGCGCTTCGGCACGTCGTATCACCGCGGCGACGCCGAGTCGTTCAAGAAAGTTCTCGCTGAATTCGACACGGTGCTGAAAACCATCGAAGACGTCAAAGCGCGCAAGCTGCCGGCGGAGAAGTAATCAAGCGCTTCATTGAAACGATTCAACACGGAGGCACTGAGGACACGCAGACCACGGAGAGTAATAATAAAGCTCCGTGATCTCCGTGCTCTCAATGCCTCCGTGTTGAAGTTGTGATCACCTGTGGGGAGCAACGCATGAGCAAAAGCAAATTTGAGAGCCGAAAAATGAAAATTGCGCGTACCGCTGAAGTTCAGGCCATCGAATCCGGTGCGCAACTCCCCGCGGTCATCAGCGATGTTCACGTCGACGAAAAGGCCGTTGCCAGCGCAATCGCTGCTTCACAGCAGTGGATGCTTTCGCAGCAGAATCCGGAAGGCTATTGGTGCGCCGAATTCGAAGCGGACACGACACTCGAAAGCTACTTCATCATCTTCAAATGGATGTGGGGCCATCGCAACCATCCCAAGATCCCGAAGTACGCGCGCGTTATCATGGAAGCACAGCTGCCGCAGGGCGGCTGGAGCACTTACGAAGGCGGGCCGACGGAAATTTCTGTTTCGGTGCTCAGTTACCTGGCGCTGAAGCTTGCAGGCTATTCGTCGAAGCATCCGGATATGATTCGCGCGAAGAACGCAATCCTGAAACTGGGCGGCGCGACGAAGGCGAATACGTACACCAAGTACCACCTCGCCTTTTTCGGACAGTACGACTGGAACCACGTGCCGGCGATTCCGCCGGAGATGATTCTCGTCCCAACGGTCAGCCCGTTTCATGTCTACGACATGTCCAGCTGGTCGCGCACGATTTTCGTTTCGCTTTCAGTCATTTACGCGCACAAGCCGACTATCGAAGTTCCCAAAGAAATGGGCGTCGATGAACTCTTCGTCGGCGGCCGTGAAAAGTCCGACCTTGCGCTTCAGAAAGACAAAGAGACGGTTACCTGGAAAAATCTGTTCCTCTTCGCCGACCGCGGCTTGAAAGCCGCCGAGAAACTTCCGATCGGCATCGCGCGCAGCATCGCGCTGAAAAAAGCGGAGAAGTGGATCATCGAGCGCATGCCCAAGTCGGGCGGCTTAAGCGCCATTCTGCCCGCGATGCAGAACTCCATCCTGGCTCTCAAGTGTATGGGTTACACCGAAGACCATGAATGGGTGAAGTACGGCATCCATGAACTTGAAATGCTCGAGATGGAACGCGATGCCGAACGCATCGAATGCCAGCCCTGCGTTTCGCCCGTGTGGGATACCTGTATCGCCACGTACGCCCTTGGCCAGAGCGGCATGGATCCCAACCACCCGGCAATGAAGCAGGCCTCGGCGTGGCTGCTTTCCAAGCAGTGCACCGACTATGGCGACTGGCAGGTTCACAACCCGATGCCACCAGGCGGCTGGTACTTTGAATTCCTGAACGAATTCTATCCTGACGTCGACGACACCTGCATGACGCTGATGGCGCTGCGCTTCGCCAATGCTGCCGGAAAGCTCCCAGGCATTCCGCAGAACAAGCTGCCGGTCAACGGCGTCAAGCGCGGCTTCCTCGGCGCCGAAGCGCCTTCGAAGATTTATACGGAAGAAGACCAGCGCAAGGCCATCGAGCGCGGCGTGATCTGGATGCTCGGCATGCAGAACGACGACGGCGGCTGGGCCAGCTTCGACCGCGGCAATGATAAGGAGTGGCTCACGAAAGTTCCATTCGCCGACCACAACGCGATGATCGATCCGAGCACCGCCGATATTACGTCGCGCGTGCTGGAAAGCCTCAGCTACCAGGACGAATACCACCTGATCCGCTGCCAGAACGTCGCGGACAAAGAAAAAGTCGAGAAAGCGCAGGAGATCGTGCGCCGCGCGATCGCGTTCATCAAGAAAGACCAGTGCCCGGATGGCTCGTGGTTCGGCCGCTGGGGCGTGAATTACATTTACGGCACGTGGCAGGTGCTGCGCGGCATGAAACTGATCGGCGAAGACATGAACAAGGGCTACCTGCGCCGCGGCGTCGAGTGGTTCAAGCGCATCCAGAATCCCGATGGCGGCTGGGGCGAAACGATCGGCAGCTACGACGACATCAGCCTGAAAGGCAAAGGCGAATCGACCAAGAGCCAGACTGCCTGGGCGCTGATGGGCCTGATCAGCGCCGGCCAGGCGCACAGCCTCAGTGTGCGGCGCGGCGTGCGTTATCTGCTCGACACGATGACGCCCGAGGGCACCTGGGAAGAAGTTCCCTGGACCGGCACCGGCTTTCCGCGTGTGTTCTACATGAAGTATCATTACTACCGGCACTACTTCCCGCTGATGGCGCTGGCGCAGTATCGCCAGGCGATTGAGCAGGGGAAGTAAGGTTGGCGGCCAGAGATCATAGCTGGTATATTGGGTGCAGTATGAGGACCAGTCGAATGGCCAACACAAAACTGAGAAAGCGTGTCCAAGAATTGGAGCGGGAAGTCGCACTTCTGAAGGCCATTGCTGCAAAGCAGCAACTGATCAAGGCACCAGATCAACAAGGTCCGACAGGCACCTGGCTGGACAGCGTATGGGGCGCATTTAACGATGCACCGAAGGAATTTAAAGAGGCAATGCGGTTAGGCCGCGAATACCGCGAGGCGCAGCGGCGCAAGCCGACAAAGAAGAGGAATGTACGTACTAGACACCGATCTGTTTAGCATCCTGGACCATACTGGCACATTAAGTGAAAAGGTGCGTGGCCATATGATGTTGGCCGGCATCGACAATGTGTGTACGTCAATCATTACATACGAAGAACAAACACGAGGCTGGCTGAGTTATATTGGTCGTGCTAAGTCGCCTGCTGATGAAATAAATGCGTATCGTTTATTGTCTAAGCACATAGAAACCTACCGATACGTTCGAGTCCTTTCTTTCGACCAACACGCTTCCTGGCACTTTCAGCGGTTGCAGAAAGCAGGAATTCGCATCGGCAGCATGGATTTGAAGATTGCCGCTATCGCGCTCGCGCAGGACGCCACGCTCATTACGCGCAACCTGCGGCACTTTCGCGACGTACCGGGATTGAAAATCGCGGACTGGACGAAATAGCGTCAAACGAAGTTTCTCTTTATGCGTAACCTCACATATGGAACGCGACGCATGAGCAACTTAATCGGCAATGTAATTGTAACGCTAGTGGTGATCGGCTTGGCTGGCTTAGCCACCAGTTTCCTGGCGCGCTGGATGCTTCGTCCGTTGCTGGATGAAGTTGATCCGAAGGCGCGAACTCAGTTCACGATTTATGATATTTACGTCCTCGTCGTTCAGATGGCTCTACCGGGCTTGCTGCTGGCAAAGTCGCGCATTTCAGACTACGAACAGACCGCCTTTTTCGCGATCCTCGCGTCAACGTGGGCTCTGCTGGGTGTGCTGTGGCTGATCGGAGTCGGTATGCTTTCGCGTGCGGGTGTTCAGCAGATTATTCCGCGCGCTATCAGTTTGTTCGTGACAATTCCGGCAGCTTACGTCATGGCCTTCATTTTCAGCTTTCTGATTCTTCCTTCATTGTTCAGTCCGCCATTTATGGGCATGCTGATTATTGCTTTTCTTATTTGGTCGGCTGTCACACGCATTCTTGCCGATTGGGCGCGCCTGTCAGCGCCCCTGAGATTCCCGACCTATGACGCGCGAGAGTAACTCGCCGTCCTTTACACGCGTGCGAATTTCTTCGCCGTCAGCAACGTCACTAATCGAGCGCACCACCTTTCCGTCTTTCGTGCGCAGCGTCACCGAATAACCGCGGTCGAGCACGCGCAGGGGCGAGAGCGATTCCAGCCGGCCCGCAAGCTGTGCCATGGCCTCGCGCGCGGCGCAGACGCGGCGTTCCCCTGCGGGGATCAGGCGCGAGGAAATATCGTCAAGGCGCTGGCGCAGCACCGCGATGCGCTCTTCCGGGTGGCGCAGCGCGTAACTCTGTTCAATGCCCTCCAGCCGCCTGCGCGCGATTTCTACGCGCCGCAGCAGTGCCTGCGGTAGCGCAGAGCGCAATGCGTCCAGCTGATCGATGACGTCGTCTAACCTGGGCACGACCATTTCACCAGCGTGGCTGGGCGTCGCGGCGCGGACGTCGGCGACGAAATCAGCAATCGTGAAATCGACTTCGTGCCCGACGGCGCTGATCACCGGAATTTCTGAATCAAAGATCGCGCGGGCGACAATCTCCTCGTTGAAGCACCACAGGTCTTCCAGCGACCCGCCGCCGCGACCGACGATCAGGACGTCCGGACGCTTGTCACCGCGCAGAATGTTCATCTGCCCGATAGCGTGAGCAATCTCTTCGGCCGCGCCCTCGCCCTGGACTTTCACGCCGGCCAGAATGATGTCTGCCGGCCAGCGCGCGTAAATGACTTTCAGCAGATCCTGGATCGCCGCGCCGGAGGGACTCGTGACGATGCCGATGCGCTGCGGAAAACGCGGTATCGGGCGTTTGCGACTGGTTTCAAACAGTCCTTCCGCCGCCAGCTTTTTCTTGAGCTGCTCGAAGGCGGCCGCAAGGTCGCCGATGCCGAGCGGTTCCATCCGCTCGACGACCATCTGGTACGCGCCGCGCGGTTCGTAAACCGACAGCCGCCCTTGCGCGAGCACTTTCGTGCCGTCCTGCGGAACAAACTTGAGACGCTCGGCGGCCGTGCGCCACATCACCGCCGGAAGCTGCGCCCCGTCGTCTTTCAGCGTGAAATAGCAGTGCCCCGAGCCGTAACATTTGAAATTGGAAACTTCGCCTTCGACCCAGATGTTCGTGTAACCGCGTTCGATGCAGTCCTTGATGTGCTTCGTGATGGCCGTGACCGTCCACGCCTTCTGCTTTCCGGTTTTCGGATCGCGCTCAGGCTGCGGCGGGCGGGTGAGGCCAGTGTCTAAGAAACCGCGTCGCATAGGTTACTCACGTGAATCGTCACTCACTGTTGCGATGCTCTGTGACGGGTGGCGGGTGACGGGTGACGATTTCGTTTCCACTCGTCACCCGTCACTCGTCACCCGTCACAGCAGTTACGACGCATCGATGAAACTCGTTCCTGTCGGCAGCGGGAGCTGGAAGCGTTCGATCTTCACCGCGCGGCCGCTGTCTTTGTCAATTTTCACCGCGACGCCGCACGCTTTGGGCTCGCCTTCGGCCACATCGAAACGCGCCGGCATGGCCGTGCGGAACTTTTTGAGCACCGGCTGCTTTTCGCGGCCAAGCACCGAATCGTACGGTCCTGTCATTCCCAAGTCCGAAATGTATGCGGTGCCGTTCGGCAGAATGCGCTCGTCGGCGGTCTGAACATGCGTGTGCGTGCCGACGACGGCGGAAACTTTGCCGTCCAGGTGCCAGCCCATCGCGATTTTCTCACTGGTCGCTTCGGCGTGCATGTCGAGCAGGATGATCTTGGCCTGTCCAGCCGCAACCGTCAGGAATTCATCGACGATCTCAAACGGACAGCGGAGCGGCTCCATGAAGACGCGCCCCATCATGTTCATCACAACGATGCGTGTCCCGTCCTTGGTCGTGTACAGCCCCCAGCCGCGCCCGTCAGCGCTCTTCGGGTAGTTGCCCGGCCGCAGCACGCGTAGTTCGTTGATCACGCCGGGATATTCTTTGTTTCGGAAGATGTGATCGCCGGTGGTGACGACGTCGGCGCCCGAGCTGAGAATCTTATGCAGCGTCGCCGGCGTGAGTCCCGATCCAGAGGCCGCGTTCTCGCCGTTGACGACGATGAACGCGGCATCGTACTGCTGCTTTAACACGGG
The DNA here is from genome assembly GCA_035628505.1 of Planctomycetota bacterium. Lineage (GTDB taxonomy): Bacteria > Planctomycetota > SZUA-567 > H5-PLA8 > H5-PLA8 > DASPJR01. The sequence continues at coordinate 26,634 of DASPJR010000185.1, forward strand.
AATGGCGTAGGCGAGCACATTTCGGCCCGGCCGGCCGACGACATCTCCGAAGAACAGTACAGTGAGCGTATTCAAGACAGGGTCCTTTCTCACGGCCGCGCCACGAGGTCATGTTAGCGCGTGAGGCTGGCGTGGACAAGGAGCACTGCTTCTCACCACGGGGAGCACCGAGCAACTGCGCGACGGAACGGAATTTTAAAGTTGAAAATTCAGATTTTAAATTTTAGATCGAACAGCGCCCAACTTTGCCGTCCACTTTCAAATTTAAACTTTAAAATCTCAATTCTAAAATTCTGTTCTGTCTTCAGGACGGATTTTGAAACCGCAGATCAACCCGGATAAACGCAGATATTTCCTTTGAATCAAAACATCTGCGCCAATCTGCGTTCATCTGAGGTTCCTAATTCCTTCCTCTGTGTTCTCTGTGGTGAAAAAGCCGTTGCCGTTAGCCGAAGCCTTTCGCCATCGCGATGAGCCATTGCGTGCGGAACTTCTTCATGCACGACCAGCGGTCAAGAAACGGTTCTTCCGGCGCTTCGTCGCATCGGTGATATAGCCAGCGCGCTCGCAGCACGCCGGGAAGTTCTTCGTCTTTGCACGCCAGGTCGCGCAGCACTTTGTCTTCGGCGCAGAGATAGAATTCGACGACCTCTCGCGCTGCTTTCGTAAGCGTCTGTCGCAGTGTTTTGCCGAACACGATGACGCACGCGCGGTCGAACTTTGCTCGCGAGGCAAAATTCATCCGCAGAAAAAGCGGCGTATCGCTGCCGCCGCGCTGGCGCTGATCCCACGCGTCGAGAAGTTCCTGCGTGCGCCGCGCGAGTTCCGCCGCGGGCGTCTCCTCTTGCTCCGCCCAGCAGTCCAGCCCGCTGGGACCGCCGGCGTCCCGCCGGCTGGGATCGCCGGCGTCTCGCCGGCCCTTCGTCGCGCGGGCGTTTTGTGCGCGATCATGCGGCAATACAAAACAGCGCTGCTGCGAAAGCGCCCCCGGCGAGCCCCAGATCGAAAACGCCGCCGCTTTAAATTGCTCAAGCAGCACCCCGCGCAGCCGCCGCAGTTTCAGGCCATCCAGCAATTCGCCGCCGGAGACATTCTGAATCTCCTGCGTGAGCTGTGTCAGCTTCGCCGCGCTCAATCCGAGTTTCTCACACAGCCGCGCGAGCGACACCGCGCCGTTACGCGCGCAC
>DASPJR010000186.1:0-5237 GCA_035628505.1 Planctomycetota bacterium
TTGGCGATCTTGGCGCTCTCCGCGTTCTTGGCGTTAAGAAGTTTGGGTATTCCAAGCAGGCCGCGGGCCTGCGGTACAATACGCCGCGAGCTGCCCATGAATTCACCTCTGCTTGAAGTTCAGACTGTCACCAAGCGTTTCCCCGGCGTGCTGGCGCTGCGCGGGGTGAGCCTCACGCTGGGACGCGGTGAAGTGCTCGCCGTCGTCGGCGAAAACGGCGCGGGCAAAAGCACGCTGATGAAAATTCTCGCCGGCGTGCAGACGCCCGACACCGGCCGCATTCTGATCGATGGAGTACCCGTCTCGATCAATTCCTGCCGCGCGGCCGCCAGTTTCGGCATCGCGTTGATCCACCAGGAACTCAATCTCGCCGACAATCTCGACGTCGGCGCCAATATTTTTCTCGGCCGCGAGCCGCGTAAGATGGGCTTCGTCGATAAAAAAGAGATCTACAGCCGATCGAAGGAAGTGCTCGCGCGCGTGGGGCTCGACGTATCGCCTGACACCATCGTCGAGACGCTTTCGATCGGGCAGCAGCAGATGGTCGAAATCGCCAAGGCGCTCTCGGCCAACGCGCGCGTGCTGATCATGGACGAGCCCACCTCCAGCCTGTCCAGCGGCGAAACGGAAGCGCTCTTCCGCGTCGTGAAGGACTTGCGCAGCAAAGGCGTGAGCATCGTTTACATTTCGCACCGCCTGGGCGAAGTCAAAGAGCTCGCCGACCGCGTCACTGTTCTGCGCGACGGGCAGAACGCTGGCGAGCTTCAGCGTGCTGAGATCTGCCATGATGCGATGGTGCGGCTGATGGTCGGGCGCGACCTCTCGCAGTTCTACGCGCGCACCCAGCACGCCCCGGGCAAGCCTGTGCTCGAAGTTCGCAACCTGGTCACGCCGGCGTGGCCGAAACATGCTCTGAATTTCAGCATCCGCGCCGGGGAGGTCGTCGGACTGGCCGGGCTGGTCGGAGCCGGAAGAACAGAACTGCTGCGGGTGCTCTTCGGCGTGGACCGCGCGCTGGGCGGCAGCATTCTCATTGATGGCAAAGCCGTTGAGCTGAAGAACCCCATGGATGCGATCCGCTCCGGCGTCGCGCTGGTGCCCGAGGACCGCAAGCAGCAGGGCCTCGTGCTGGAGATGGCCGTGCGCGAAAACCTCACGCTTCCGGGATTGCAGCGCAACCAGCGGGCAGCCGGGTTTCTGAACAAGAGCTGGGAACAGCAGGACGCCATCAGCCTGATCGAAAAGCTGCGCATCAAAACGCCCACCCCCGAGCAGGCCGCGCAGTTTCTTTCAGGCGGCAACCAGCAGAAGATCGTCGTTGGCAAGTGGCTGGCGCTGCATCCGAAAATTTTTCTGCTGGATGAACCGACGCGCGGCGTGGACATAGGCGCGCGCCAGGAGATTTACAAGTTGATGGAGAGCCTGGCCGAAAAAGGCATGGCCATCCTGTTCGCCAGCAGCGATATGGAAGAGGTGCTCGGCATGTCCGATCGCACGCTCGTGATGCATGAAGGGAGCATTACCGGCGAGCTGCAGCGCAGCGAACTGAGCGAAGAAGCGGTCATGCGCCTGGCGACGGGCGGGCATGATCCGGTTGTACGCGTCGCGTAAGGAATGAAATGAAAAAGATAATCGGGATCTCGGCGCTGCTTGTGTTCGTCTGCGTGTTCACGTCGCTTGTCGAGCCCAAGTTTGCGACGATGTACAATCTGCAGAACATCATCCGCTGGACGTCGCTGTTCGGCATCATTTCGATTGGCGTCGCGTTTGTTATCATCACTGGCGGAATCGATCTGTCGATCGGCTCGGTCATTGGCCTGACCGGCTGCCTGCTGCCGTACCTGATTGTCAAAAGTGGCTGGAGCGCGGGCGCGGGGATCGCTGCGGTGCTCGCGCTTTCAATCTGCATTGGCCTGCTGCACGGTCTTTTAATCACAAAAATGAAGCTGCAGCCATTCGTGGTGACGTTGTGCGGCCTGCTGTTTTACCGCGGCTTTGCACGCTGGTTTACGGGCGATCAGACGCAGGGTTTCGGCGAAGGCTTCGAATCGCTGCGCCAGATCGCCATTGGGAAAATTACGTTTGGCGATTTCACGCTGCCCAAGCCGTTCATCATTATGGCTGTGATCGGTTTTGTCGCGGCGCGTTTTCTCAACGACACGGTTTACGGCCGCTACCTGCTGGCGCTGGGCCGCAATGAGGAAGCCGCGCGCTACAGCGGCATCAACACCGACCGCATGATCATTCTGTCGTACGTGATCTGTTCGACGCTGGCAGGCGTCGGTGGAATTCTCTTCGCGCTGGATCTCAATTCGGTGCAGCCTTCGGCGCAGGGAAGCTTCTACGAACTGTACGCGATTGCGGCGGCGGTGCTGGGCGGGTGCAGCCTGCGGGGCGGTGAGGGCTCGATTCTGGGCGTAATTATCGGCGCGGCGGTGATGCGTTCGCTTTACAGCGCAATCAATAGCATGGGCATTCCCACGCAACTGGAGTTCGCGATTATCGGCATGGTGATTCTCGCTGGAGTCATCGCCGACGAGCTGATCCGCCGCTACGCCGCCCGCCGCCGCGCGCAGATCGCCGCCGCGCAGCTGAAAGAAACGCCCGCGCCGCCGGAAAAATCGCCGGCCGAAGCTGCGCATTAGTTCAGAGTTCGGTACGGCCCCGTGGGCGTGCCACCCACAAACGAAAATCCGCCGGGTGGCCCGGCCCTTCGGGCCGGGGCGCGCAGCGACAAGAAGCCCCAGGACTCGCTCACGCACACTGTTTGGCCTTACGCCACTCCCGGACAGCGCCTGTTCTGCGGCTTCTTGTGCCTTCGGCACATGGCCCGTCGGGCCGTGCCACCCCGCGGAACTTTGCTGCCGCACTCTTTCAGCCTTCCCGCTTTCCGCCGTTTGCTCATCGTCCCCGGTGTATACTATGTAACCATGAGCCTCGACTCCTTAGACAAATGCCCCCTGTGCGGCACGCCTTTCATGAACGCGCTCAAACCGGGCGAGAATCCCAAGATTCGGCAGTGCTACACGTGCGAGGCCAACGCCACGCGCGACGTGGACAAACGCCAGATCACCGTCGACGACGAACTCACCTTGATGCCCAACGAAGGCGAGAATCTCGGCGGCCCGCGTCAAGGCCGCATGTCTCCGCGAAAATCCACGCGCCCCACGCACCTGCGCCCCAAGTTCCGCCGCTAGAGGTTGCTCATGTTAAAGATGAAAACAGTAGCGCTGCCGGTATTCGCGAGCCTGTGTTTGATCAGCGCCGTGCACGCCGAACAATTCCTGCTTTTCGACGAGGTCTTTACGTTCGAGGAAAAAGACGCGGTGCCGACGCAGTCGCATCTGCGCGTCAAGCGTGCGCAATTTGGAAAAGACACGCCAAAGGACTGGACCCAGCCGGTCGATTACCGCAACGGAACCGTCCACATCCGCTTTGAGGTGCTCGAAAAACCCGCCGGCGATGTCCCGACCATCTGGAGTCTGTGCTACATTCCAGTCAAAGGCCAGAAAAACAATTATGGCTGTGCCAGCTCGCCGGTTTACACCAAAACCGGCGTGTATGAAAAAGACGAGAAGATGAATGAATTCTGGGAGAACGATTCGATTATCTGGAGCGAAGGCATCAAGGAAATGACGCTGGTGATCAAAGCCGCCGGCGTGAAAGGAAAAAACCACGCCCACCTGCAGCCCGATCTCTCCAAGTTCTTCCCCACAAAAATCCGCATCTCGATGATCCAGGTTTCAAAGGGTGCAAAGTACGACGCATCCAAAGTTCCAGAGCTCGCCAAGGCGAAGAACTGACGTTTAACGACTTCACCGCAGAGGCGCAGAGGGCGCGGAGGGCGCAGAGGTTTATCAAATTAAATGCGTGAACTGTCTCTATAACTTGGTGAGTTCTAGAATGAATGCAGATTTAGAAAGTGAATCCCTGTCGGAACTTAGTGAAGCGGGCTTTAGCATATCTTCATTGAAGGAACTATTGGTAATCGACTCCATAAGTGCATGGAAGTCGGCAGAAGAGGCATGGAATAGAATAATCATTCGACACTTTCCCGCTCCTCCTTTTCTGAATCGTTTGAGGTTAATACGCGTAATTCTATTGTCCGAGAATGTAGGTATCGACGAAGCAGTGCGCACCGTAATTTCTGAGTTAGAAGAAGATCAAAAGGTTTCTAACGAATTACGCAGGGTTGGTATTGACGTAACGTCTGTTTGGAATTTGGTCAATGCTCCGAATGATTACATGCAAGCTATTCCATCATTGGCAACTCTTTTAACAAAGATGAAGTCCCCAAGGGTAAAAGAAGGAATTGCTCGTGCCCTTACAGTAAAGGGAGTGGAGGACGATGTAATCCGTGTGCTGATTAGTGAATTTACCAATTTCAGGCCAAAGTCCCACATCGAACAAGGCGTAAAGTGGGCTCTGGCAAATGCGATTTCGACCGTCTGCGACCGGCGGTGGAAAGATGAAATTCTCAGAATGGCAGCGGATAAACAGCATGGGGATTCTCGATGGCCGTTTATCCCTTGGCTTGCAAGAAGCAAGAAAGATGCGGCGGTCATTGATCTTTTAGTTGAACTGATGTTTGACGATAGCGAAGCGGTATCCTTGTCAGCGATTCGGGGGCTCGGCACGCTTAGAGCCAAGTCCGCGCTAAGCGATCTCACTAAAACGCTGGTAACTGCTAAGGGGGAGAAAAAGGACGAAATAGTCAAGGCAATTTCAAAAATCAAGAAAGGCTAGTGGCACTGTCTTGGAACCGGTGGTCTGGTGGCACCAGTTTTTTCGATCGGTAGCGAAACACAACTCCAAGGCTGGAAAAGGGTGGTGGCGCGTGAGAATGCTGGAACTTCGGCGGTTACTATTCTTCGTTACAGAACCTAAATGGTATGTGGAGCTTAAGGGCAAACGTATTGCAACATTAAGCGACCCAGCGTTTGTTGATATGTTCTGGTACAATTGGGCGGTTAAACTTCACACCGACAACACACGGGAGATCAATTGCATCTGGGAGTTTACCGAACCGGATATTGTATATCGCGATCGCGCAACACGTCAGATTAGCTTGGGATTTCCTGCCGGCGCGTATTTAGAGATAAGGTACGAATTCTTTCGCACAATTTGAATGAGTAAAGGCAGTCCTCGACCAGGCCGATGGTGAAGTTGTCGACTTAAACCACGGTCAGGAGGAGGACTGCGATGAGTACTCAGGAAGAATCGGCAAAGTTGTCGGG
>DASPJR010000187.1:0-38860 GCA_035628505.1 Planctomycetota bacterium
TTTCGTCACCGCGTCAGAAAAGGTGGAGAGGTAACGATTGCCTGGATGAGTTCCTGGAACAGGTAATCCCGTTTGGCGACCTGCTCAATGATTGTCGTCAGATGTTTCTTATCGCGAATGTCCAGGTTGCGTCCGAGCGCATAGAGCAGCATCTTTTCTGAGATGCCGCGCAGGAATTCATTTTTGCGTTCAAGCAGGGCTGCCTTGATTCCTGCCGGGCCCGCGATCGTCTTGCCGTTCTCCAGCGTGGCGGTGAGATCATCCGCCGCCAGTTCCCGCCACGCGCCGATGCCGTCGTAAGATTCCATCGGCACGCCCCACGGGTCGATTTTCTGATGGCACGATTTGCAGTTTGCGTCGGCCGCATGCAGCGCGAGCTGTTCGCGAAGATTCTTCGGCGTTTTGCTGGCGAGATCTTCCTGCAGCGCCGGCACGTCTGCGGGCGGGTTTGGCGGAGGACGGTTGAAGAGCTTATCGACTACAAATTTGCCGCGGAAGATCGGCGATGAGCGGGTTGGCTGCGAATTGAGGGTCAGCACGCTGGCTTGCGTCAGAATTCCACCGCGACGGTATTCCGGCTTCAGCTCGACCTTCTGCAAATGGCTGCCCTGTACACCGGAGATTCCATAATGCCGCGCCAGGCGTTCATTCAAGAACGTGAAGTTTGAATCGATAAAATTAAGCAGGCTTAAGTTCTCGCGCATCACGTGGCGGAAAAAGTGCTCGGTCTCTTCGCGCATGGAATTCCGCAGATCATCGTCCCAGTTCTTAAATACGGTCGGATCGGGAGCGACCTCCAGCAGCCGGCGGATGTTTGTCCATTGTGCGGCGAAGTTGTCGACCAGAGCTTCAGCCTTGGGGTCTTTCAGCATGATCGCGACCTGCGCGCGCAGCACGTCCGGCTTCTTCAGCTGTTTGCCCGCCGCGATCTTGAACAATCGCTGATCGGGCATGCTGCTCCAGAGAAAATAGGACAACCGTGCAGCAATTTCGTAGTCGTTCAGCTCGCCGTTTGGCCGGCTTTCTTCGATGATGAAAAGAAAATTCGGAGAGACCAGCACCGCCTGCAGTGCCAGTGCGAGTGCCGCCTGCGGCTTGACGCCGTTTTTTATTTCTGCCTGCGCGATGGATTTGTAATAAGCAACTTCTTCGGGCAGCGCAGGCCGGCGGAAAGCACGCGAGATAAAGCTGTCGAGTTGCTGATCCATCGTTGCACGCGGATCTTCGCCGAACACCGCGCGATGGCTTGCCGGCGGCCATTTGTCATAAAGCGGACCGGTCAGGCGTGCCGAGCAGAGCACCAGGCTTGGAATACCGGGCATGTCCTGCTTGTTCGGCATGCTGGCCGGCACAATTGTGACCGCACTACGTTCGACCATCGTCTGGATTTCAAATTCGTACGTGCGCGGCTCAGTGGCAATATCCACATTGCATTCAGCGACGCGCTGGCCGTTGACGTCCAGGCCCATGATGCACGCGCCCGTGCGCGGAAGTTCCTTCTTGCGCCAGTCCCTGGTCTGCTCGGCATAGGCCTGCACGACCACCTTGTATCTGCCCACGGGCAGCTCGTTTTTGAAATCCATCTGCGCACGCCTGTTGCGGCCGTCGTTCGGCAGGACGACTTCGTAACCGTGCAGCCCCTTGCCTTCGCGCACCGTGCCGTTGCCTGCACCTCCGACAAAGGAGTAGTTGTCCATACTCATCAGGCGAACGCTGGAACCTTCGAGCTCTTCCGGCTTTTTTCCAATCAGCTTCTCGACGCCTGCCGGCGTGGGCTTTACAGGCGATTTCGCTTCGACTTGATTTCTGTTGAGCGGGAAAAACTGGAGATCGACGCGTCTGGGTTCAGCATCCGGCGCTATAGCGACGCTCAGCACGTGTTGCGCAGCTTTCATGTATTTTTCGATCAGCAGCGGCGAGGTGCTTTGTGCTTCGGCGATGTTGTCGAAGCCCTCCCGCCCAAGGTCCTGCGGAAACATGTCCGCGGGACGCACGTCGACGAGCAGCAGATCGCGCATCGTGTTGTTGTATTCGGAGCGGTTCAAACGCCGCATCAGCCGCCCTGTGTTGCCTGCGGCGACGAGCAGTTCATGCTGCAGCCAGCTGCTGGCGGCGTCGTATTCCGCCGTGCTTGGCCGCTGGTTTGTCTTCTCTTTGCGCGGCGGCATGTCCTGCTCGGTCAGACGCTCCAGCACGCTGTGCCAGTCGGGCAGATTATCCTTCAAGGGCTTGTTCAGCAGCGGCACAAGACTGTAATCGCCCTTCGGCTTCTCGGCGCCATGGCAGCTGATGCAATACTTATTGAGGAACTGATCGAACGCTCCGCGGGTCATGTCCGCACCGTGAGCGGACGCAAGACAGGCAAACAGCAGCGCGCAGAGTCCAAAGAGCCGGCAGCGCTTCAATGATCGTGGCGCAGACATCAAGCCAACCCCGGGAGCGGACCCTTGCTGTCGACAAACTGTTCGTCCGGAAGGCCCATCCCTTCCAGAATGTTGACGAAGAGATTGGCCAGCGGCGTTCCGTGATCAAAATTCAGGTGCTGGCCTGTTTTCAGCCGGCCACCGCCGCCGGCGAGCATGACTGGCGTGTTGAACTGGCCATGCGCATCAAAAGCGATGTTAGTTCCGTGAACTTTCGGTGCCGGTCCGTTGGTCAGACCGCCGGCGTAAAGCAAGATGCTGTTGTCGAAGAGCGTCTTGCCGCCTTCCTTAATGGATTTCATGCGTGAGATCAGGTACGCAAACTGTTCCACGTGCAGGCGGTCGATGGCCTTGGCGCCGGCGACCTTGGCAGGCGCGCCGCCGTTGTGTGCGTAAACTGCGTGCGCTTCTTCGGGGAAGCCGAGGAAAGAGAATTTGCCGTAATAGCCGCCAAGACGAAGCGTCGCGATACGCGTGACGTCTGTCTGCAGCGTCAGAACCAGTGTATCGATCATCTGGCGCATCTGTTCGACACGCGGACTGCCGTCTCCCAGGTAGACACCGCCTTTTCGTTTTGCCTCCGGAGGACGCTTCGTGCCCGGCGGAAGATTGATCGGAACTTTTTCCCACTTCTTTGCGCGCTCGATGCGATTCTCAAGCTCGCGGATGTTCGTGAAGTACTCATCGAGCTTCACGCGGTCTGGAGCAGCCACGCGCTGGTTCAGCCGCTTGATATCGCTCAGCACGCTGTCCAGGATGCTCTTCTGCTGCTGGCGCTGCCTTTCGCGTTCGCCACTCTGCCGCGGGCTGCCGTCGGTAAAAAGGCGGTCGAACAGCTGGGCCGCCTCGCCTTCGGTCGGTAACGCATAGCCGTCGGCGTCGTAGCTCAGGAAGCCCATGTAGCCCAGGGCCGTCGCTTCTTTCGTGTTGTAACTGCTGTCGCCGACCGTCAGCGCCAGGGACGGCACGCGCGTGTGATGGCCAATTTTCTCAGCGATATACTGATCCAGAGAAATGGAGTTCTTTACCGAAACGCCTGGCGTTCCCGACACGTTGCAGCCGGTCAGCAGCGTTCCAAGATCCTGGCCGTGTGCGTTGAACGCAGGACTGGGAACGGCGTCATTCTTATGGTGCAGCCCGCTGAGAAGGAGGATGTCCTTGCGGTGCTCGGCGAGAGGTTCAAGCGTCGACGTCAGCTTGAAGTTGGGACCTGTATCCGCAACGTGGCCGCCCGGCAGAATTCCTTTGCGGCCCCAATTTTTTGCGCGTTCCACGTCCAGTCCCTGGGCGTACGGGAAGAAGCCGTCCTCGCCAGTCCAGATTCCGCCCTCTGTTCCCACTGTAAGAAAGCGGCGCGGATACTTGTCGGCTTCGCCGGCCAACGCTGAGCGCGAAAGCATGGCATCGAGGAACGGAAGCGCGAGCGTGACGCCAAGTCCTTTTAAAAGCGTACGGCGTGACATTGGTTCGGCCATGCTGGACCTCGCAGTCGCCAATCAAGTTGCTGCCATCATCCCAGGTATTTCTTGAAGTGCGCCTTCATCCGCTTCGACATTTCCTCAGTGAGATCGTGGCCTGCGCCGGCTTCGATGAAATAGGTGAAGCGGCTCGACGCTTTCTTTGCGGCGTACGCCCGCTCGATAATTTCCATCCCGGATTTCACTTCTTCGATCGGACTACCCGAATCCGTCTCGCCGAAATTCAAATGCAGTGCTTTGGGCGCGATCATTCCGACGATATCCGGGATGTCTCCGTATTGCCGCCAGCCCGGGATGTAATTCGGGAAGCAGTGGATAATATTCGTGCGCTCCATGGCCGCATACGTCGGCATGCAGCAGTTGCCGACCAGCGCTTTAATGCGCGGTTCCCACGGGCCGACCAGCCAGGTGTGCGTTGAGCCCATCGAATGGCCGTAGCATCCGATGCGGTCCTTGTCGACCTCTTCGCGCGAGCAGAGAACGTCGACGGCGCGGCGCATGTCTGAGATGTTTTTCCAGGCCAGGCACTTTCCTGCCACGACGTACATGGCGAACAGATAATGCTCAAGCCGCCGCCCGTCCAGGCCGCCGCGCTTGTTTCGCTCGCCGAAGCCCGCCGCATCCGGGCAAATGACGACATAGCCTTCTTTGGCAAGCGCGACGCCGGTGTGATGCATGGGGCCGAGCTTCAATCCGGCGGGCTCATCTTTGCCGATCGGCCAGGCGCCGTTGTGCTGATGCCAGACGCAGATCGCCGGCGCCTTGCTTTTTTTGGATATGCCATCTGGAACAAGCAGGTACGCGGCGATGCGCTCTTCAGGTTCAACCAGGTAGTTTATGCGTTCAAGACGGTAGCCGTCTTTCTGCACGACACTTTCGACTTTTACATCCAGAGGACCGTGGTCGGGCCACTCTCCGCCAAGGCAGGCAAGCAGCTTCTTCCTGTACTTGTCGCCGCGCACCTCGCGCTCACCTCCGGCGGAATTCTCAGGTCCCGCGTGCGCTTTGGAGGCTGCAAACATGGCCAGCAACGCTGCCTGTCCTGAGCCGGTCAAAAAGCTGCGACGGGAAGACTCCTTCTGCTTTGAATCTTTCGAGCTCATCTCAATTCCGCCTTTCTAGAGAATTCCGCCCGGTAAGGCGCTGCACTGAAGCGGGCCCTGCCGATGCACACGCCCTCATCTCTTATTAGCCGTTAAGCAGGTAAATTGGACAAACAAAATGCAGGGTGTCTAGCACTTTGTTTCGCTTTCGACGTTTTTACAGCCATGCAGCTACTTTCGATTCAGGGTGGTTCCACGCAGAATGCTGCGCAGACGCCTGCTCGGGAATGCTTTCGTTTTGAGTTTGTGTAGTAGCAGGAAAAAAAGTTTTTGCTACAGCAGGTGTCGTTACTCCCACTTGTAAGCCTTCTTTGCATTCAATGAAAAATACCTATCCGCCGCCAACTGGCCTTTGTGCTTGAAGTACTGCGCTACGATGGATTGCACGCGCTCGTACGGCGCGAAGCGTTCACTCACCGGCCAGTTACTGCCGTAGATGAGCCTGTCTTCGCCAAAGGCATTCCAGAGCGTCTCAAGCACTGGTTCGTAGAACCCCGCGTCAGCCGGCGCAGACCCATCGCTCATGCCCGTGCCTTCCACCAGCGCGGAGACCTTGACGAAGACGTTCCTGTACTTCGCGCACGCCTGCATGTCCCGCACCCAGTCTGGTGGCGGTGCCTTTCCATCGATCCGGACATTGGCGCAGTGATTGATAACGATGCGCAGCTCGGGAAGCTTTTCGGCGAGCTTCACGATGTTCGGCAACATGTTGGGGCCGCCGTTGATATCCAGTTCGAGGTCCTTGTCGGAGAGCCGCTTGATGTCGTCGAGATACTTTTCATCGGCCAGGCCTTTCACAAGCGCGCCACCGTTAATGCGAATGCCGCGGAAGTGTTTGTCCGCTGAAAATCGCGTAAGTTGCGTCCCGAAATCCGCGCCTCCGGGCGTCAAGTTGCCGACCAGGCCAACCAGAAACGGCTCGGCCTTGCAGAGATCGAGCACCCATTGGTTATCTTCCACCCACGGGCTGGCTTCGACGACTAACGTGCCCGTAACGCCGAGCTTCTTCGCGAAGGCCATGAAGGTGTCAGGCATGATGCGCCGGTAAAGAATTTTGTCGTTCTTTCCGGGCCAGGGAACTCCCTGCGGCCGGGACGGATCGTAAAAATGTGTATGGCAATCGACTATGGCTTTCGAGGGCGGCTCGTCCGCCCGCACTGACGCTCCAGCCACGGCCGCCCCGCCGGCGACAGCGCACCGGCACATGAATTCACGGCGCGAAATCGGGCTCATCCCATTGGTCCTCTTGATTCCTGGTGAATATCCAGATAGTGTCGGCTAGGGCGCAGGGAATTTTGCGAGTACTTTGCCTGTCACGCCATTCCAGAGCAGCAGAATGCCATCATGGCCTCCGGCGATAATTATATTGCCATCGTCGCTGGCGGCGGCGTACTGCATGAAATCCTTGCAGTCTGGAAAGGCGCGGACTTCGCCACCGCTGTCGTTAAGCAGACGAACGCGTTTGTCTCCGCAGGCTGCAAGTAAGTTGCCGGTCATGCCCACGAACTGAACAGATGTCACCTCGGCGTCCCAACTCTCAATGTTTTTCTTGCGGTCGCCGCTTTGAAAATCCCAGATCTTCACGGAGTTGTCGGCACTCGCGGTGGCCAGCGTGCGGCCCTCGGCGCGCCACGCCACGCTCAGCACATGGCTCGTATGACCCTCGATTGACTTCAGCGTAGTCCATGTCTTTGTGTCGAGTACTTTGACGGCCTTGTCAGCGCTGCCCGTGGCGAGATGTCGTCCGTCGGCGGTGAAACTCAGAGCAAGGATGGTGTCCTTGTGCAAATCCGCCAGAACTTTCTCCAGCGCGCCAGTCTCGACACTCCACAGCGTCAATTCACCGCCGCGCGAAAATTCTCCGCTGCCGGCGGCCAGCGTTTTTCCGTCGGGCGAGAACCGCAACGCGTTGACGCGATCCTTCATCGACGAACTGCCGCCGCTCAAGGTTCGCTCCAGTTTCCACTGAGCCGTGAGCCGATGAATGACCCGGCTTCCGTCGGCGAAGGTGGCACTCAGCGTGTCGCCGTCCCATTGCAGGGTCGATGGCGGCGGTACTGCAGCGCCTGGTGGATGCGGAGGAACTCCAGTGCTCGATGCGCCGGGAAGCGTCTGCAAGGCGGCGCCGTCGATGGCGCTCCAGAGGTGCAACTTTCCGTCATCCGACGCGGTCGCGAGCCGCAAACTTTCGGACGAGAAGGCTATCACGCGAACGAGTCGCTGCTGCGCGGCAGCCGCTTCCTGCTTTGATTTCAAGTCGCCATCGGCGGTTTTCTGCAACTGCTCAGCTTCCGCGATGGCGGTCTTAAAATCCGCGATTTCTTTCGTCTTCTTCGCAACATGCTCGTTAGCCAGTTTCAATTCCAGTTCCTGGTGCGCAACGGCCTCATGAGCGCGACTCACGTCGCCCTCGGCCTCAGAGAGTTTTTTGACCGCTTCGGCAAGCTTATCGTCGGCTTCCTTGCGCTTTTTCGCGGCGGCCGCGTCACCGCTGGCAGCGGCCGGCGGCAAGGCGGCCTCCAGGTCGCTCTTGACCTTGGCTGCAGCCTCGCGCGCTTTCACTTTCGGCTCAACACCATCCTGTGCGGTTTTCAGATCGCCAGTGACCGTGGTCACGCGTTTTTGCAGCTTGCTTAATTCACCTTCGCCTGCTTTGAGCGCATTCGTACGGTACGTCACTTCGGATTGGCGATACGCCGCGATGCGGGCCGCGGCCGCAGCGGCATCGTTTGCGGCACGATTTCCTTTCAGTTCTGCCACCAGTACGCCGCTGGCGGCATCCCATATTTTGACGCTCTTGTCCGCACCGGACGTGGCGACGCGCGAGCCGTCGGGGCTGGCCGCCATCGCAATCAGTTCCGCGCCGTGCTTGAATTCCTTCAGTTTATTCTTCTTCTCCGCGTCCCACAGGATGGCCGTACCATCCTTACTGCCGCTCAGATGCTGCTTCGTCGTAGCGATATCGACGTCCAGGCTGTTTGGAGGTGACTGCAAAGCGCGCGATGCATCAGCAGGATAGTTCTTCGTGCTGATCTGATCCTCGCGCTGCCAGATTTTAATTTCTTCAAAGCTGCCACTGGCCAGCCGTTTTCCGTCGGGACTGAACGCGAGAGCTGGGATGAGGTCGCGGTGCGCGCGGCGTCCCACAAGCGTATCGTCTGCCAGTCGCGTCATCAGCTGCCGGGTAGGCAGATGATAGACATAGATCTGTCCGCCGCGGGAACACGCGGCATAGTGGCCGTCCGCCGTGAGCGCCGCCGTGTAAATACTTTTGATCGCTTCCGGTACCGGCTCCCACGCGATGGTGCGCTCTTTTTTGGGCGAAGCTTTGGCACCCTGATCGATCCACAGGCACAGCAATCCAAGTTCTTCTGGAGTGAGGTTCACCGCCTTTACTTTGTTGTCCTTTGGCGGCATCGGTGATTCTTCCAGATGCGCAGCGTAACGCACCAGCAGGCTCTCCTTGCCTTTGCCCGGAATGATCGCCTTGCCGCTCTCGCCGCCTTTGCTGATGGCCTCAGGAGATTCCAGATTCAATTCGCCTTTGCTGGTTGTCTTGTTGTGGCAGGAAACGCAGTTGGCCTTCAGGAACGGCAGAATTTCTTTATCAAAATCCACCGGCCCATTGTGTTTAACCTTCTTGATTTCGATGGGTCCCCTGGACGCCCCAAAGGCCTCATTCGCCAAAAACGCCAGTCCGGCGGCGGCAAGGAAGACCAAGTGGCTGGGGCACTTCTGTGCCCGGCGCGAGCGTGAGAAAGCCGGCTTCATTTCTTAGCGGGCTCCTTGGCAGGCTCGGGATTGATTTTCACGCGCACCGGACTCGAGTACAGCACGTATGTCATTTCCTTGGGCTCCGCCTGTTTGGCGAGTTCCGTCTTGTATTTCTCAGCCTCGGCTTTGGCCTGCGCCGCAGCTTTTGATTTTGCATCCGCCTCTTTGAATGCTTTGTCCGCCGTGGCCAGCGCATCGTTGGCGGCCTTTGCCGCGACTTCCAGCGCGGCCTTTTCGGGCTCTGGAGCCTGCTTGAGTTTGCTGTCAGCCTCCTGTGCTTTTTGCTTTGCGGCAGACAGCACCTCCTGGGCTTTCTTCAAGATTTCCGCAGCAGCCGTTGCGTGCTCTGCGCATTTTTTTGCATCCTCTTCTGCGGACGGAATCAGATCGGCGTTCTTACTGAATTTCACGCGCTCAACGCAGCCTTGCAGAATAAACGTGTGTTCACCGCTCATGGGCGCGTTCGGACTAAGTGCTGCAAGATCGAAGTCAAACGTTACTTCTGTGGCCTTCGCGGGAATTTCCAGTTCCCGCTGGAACGAACGGTCGAACTGGCCCAGTACAAACGCCCGGACTTTCACCAGGGGTTCATAGCCGCCTCGGCGCGTGACTTTGTACTTCACAGAGAATTTGCCTTTGGGTGTCGTTTCAATCAGCGGGTTTTCAGGTTCGACCAGCATCGGCGCTTCCTGGTCGATGACTGAAAGCCCGATGGATTCGCTCAGCCGGGAATAAATCGGAATGATGCGCATATCCTGCACATTCCAGATGGGGGTGGCCGTGCGCGCCACACGCGTGACGTCCTGGCCATTCATTTTTGCGGTGCCCGTAACCTTCACCAGGCCGGCCCAGGGCGCGGCATTGTCCTTGGCCTGGAAAACAAGCGATGCGGCCTCATCGCCAGGTCCGAGCACTGCTCCAAGACAGGTCACACCTGGCGGCAGTCCTTCGGCGTTCAGGTGTATGTTGCCGGCAAAGCCATCCTGCCGCTGCACAAAAACGCGCATAGAGGCATTACCGCCGCGCCACAGAGTCGGCGTCATGAGAATGGTGACCAGGCCCGGACCGCCCGGGCCAGGGTGTGGAAAGTCGTCGCGCACGGCGAGCAGTTGAAAGTCCGGCGTTTCGCTGCGAATACTGAGCTTATACGGCAGTCGGGGACTGCTAGGAGCGGTATTGAAGAGGTCGCGAAGCAGAAGCCGGAAGTCGCCGTCTTCTTTGGCTTCGAAGCGCATCAGGCCGTCGCGGATGTTCATGCTGAAACCCTCGGCGCACTTGGAAAGCGTCATGTCCGGCGCTTCGGCAATGAAAGTGGTTTTTTCATCGCTGCCCTGCTTCTCGATTTTTTCCAGCACCAGTTCCGGATCGGATGAGACGCCCAGGCGGTGCGATACGACCTCAATCCATTGAACCGTGCCCTTTTTGGCGGAGAACGTGAACGTCGCCGGCGCACCGCTGGGCGGGAAAACTGAGATGTACTCGCACGGCGGCGACAAGGCCATGTCGCGCGGAATGGCGTCGCTGGATTTCTGCGCAAGGCTGGTGATGCGCTGCAGTTCGGCGGGGTCGGTGTAACAGGTAGCCATCTCATCGCTGCGCTCCTGCGGCGGCGGTTCGCTCGACAAGATCAGGCGGTACCGGCAGTCCTTGCCGCCGCGGTACAACAGATCATGCAGCTCGATAAAGTAATCCGCTCCTGCCGGAGCGATGAATTCTATCGGCGCTTTCGGATTGCCACGCAGCAGGCAGCGCGCTTCTGAATCGAAGACCGCGAGCTGGGGTTCGAGCTTGGTATCCGGCAGCTGCAGTGTGATATAGATGCGCTCTTTTGCCGTGGCTTGAAACTTGAACCAGGACCTTGCGCTGGGGGATGTGGCCGAATTGATGACGCTGTTCAACGCGATTGGTGTAGCTTTGTCCTGCGTGGTGCCGGCGCCGGCCAGGAGAGTCTCGGGCCATGTGCCGACACAGAACCAGCGTGGATTGGATTGTCCGAATCTGCCCTGCGCACGCACTTCGTACCTGCCGGGCTTTAAATTCGCCGGCAAAGTAACGAGCATGACGTTGGGAACCGGTTTGCCATGCGCGTTCAGTTGAGGAACGCAGGTAATTGACGGGTCGTTGAAGACAAGGCCTTTGATTTTATCCAGATGAACTCCAACGACGGTGACTTCGACGGCGGTGCCGGCCTGACCGCCCTGCGGAAAAAGATGAGTGAGCTCGATGGCAGGGACCTGTTCGTTGGCGTGCAGGAACGATGCGGCGAGCAGAACGGTGGCAAGGCAGGCAAAATCCAGTTTCATGCGCATTCCGCTGGTCCGTTAGGTGACCTTCATCTAGTGATTGAACAGGAATTCTTTCGTATTGATGAGCGCCCACAAAATGTCTTCCCATGCCTGCCGCCGCGCTTTGTTGATGTCCTCGGCAATTTTCTTCTTATCCGGTGCCGGCGCGGGCGGTCCCTGGAGTGGCGGCGCGGGCGGCGCAGGGGGCGCTGTGACCTTTGCAATTTTTGCGGCGATATGACCCTGCATCTGCGCCAGTTCATCGGAGCTGGGTTCGCGGCTCAGCGCGAGCAGGTAGATCTCCTTAAGTTTCTCCTCATCGCTGCGTGCATCCGCCGACAGTGCGGCAGCGCGGCCTCTGCTGTTGCCCAGCTTCTGTTGAATCTCATCGGCATTCAACAGATGCAGGCTCTGAGCCAGACTGGCTTCCATGGTGCGCTCGCATTCGCACGCGGAGGATGATTCCGGCCGGCCGAAGACGGTGAGAAAGTAACTGTTCGCATTAAAGCTGTTGTCAGGCAGCGCGACGGCACGCGTGTTGACGGCCAGATTTTTAAAGTTTGTATCTGATTTCAAGCTGGTGTTTACGGCATCAAAGAGCACTTCGGCCATGAGACGCTTGGGGTAATAGCGCGAAAAATTCTGCCTGTCAGCCACATTGTATTCGTTGGGCGTAGAACTCAATTGATACGTGCGGCTGCGCGTGATCGTCCGGATCAGCTTTTTCAAATCATATTTGCTCGCAATGAAATCTTTCGTCAGCGCATCCAGGAGTTCGGGATTCGAGGGTGGATTTGTGTCGCGGATGTCATCCTCCGCCTCGACAATGCCGCGCCCAAAGAAGTGCTTCCAGTACCGGTTGACCAGCGTCCTGGCAAAGTAGGGATTCTCATCAGCCACCATCCACGCCGCGAGTGCCTGGCGCGGGTCGTCGTTGGCGGTCAGCGGAGCCGGCTTCTCGCCCAGCGCCGCGGGTTTGACCTGCTCCTTCGTCTTCTTATTCAGAATCTGCGCATCACCGCGTTTACGCACGACAATATCTTCGCCGATGATTCCGGATGGCTTGCGCGCGATCTGGCTGAAGAACGCGGAAAGCGCCAGGTAATCGTGCTGGCTCCATTTTTCATACGGATGATGATGGCACTGCGCGCACTGCATGCGCGTGCCGAGAAACAGTTGCGCGACGTCCTCCATCTGTACGTGTGGTTCCTTGAAGGAACGATACCACGCCACCGGAGGCGAGTGTTCTATGTCGCCGCTCGCGGTGAGTATTTCCCGCACAAATTCGTTGTAGGGCTTGTTGGCGAGCAGGCTGTCCCGGATCCACTGCCAGAAGAGTACGCAGCCGCGCTCGTAAGTTGCCTCGACGCGCTTGTTGCGCAGCAGTCCGCTCCATTTTCCGGCAAAGAATTCGGCGTAGTCCATGCTATCCAGAAGGCGATCGATTGCGCGATCGCGCTTGTCCGGCGAGGAATCGGCTAGAAACGCTCTGGTCTCCTCGAGCGTTGGCAGGCGGCCGGCGATGTCGAGAGATAAGCGGCGCAGGAACGGACCGTCCTCGCACAAAGGCGAGGGCGGCAGGCCAAGTATTTTCAGTTTCCTGAAGACGTGCTCGTCTACGAAATTCTGAGCCGCCGGCAGCTTATTCAACGCCTTTCCCATGGGCACCGTTGCCCGGAAAACGGTGACTTGTCCCTGATAGCGCACCATCACGGCGGCGTCGCCTGGAATGTCCGTCAGGGAGACCAGTCCCTCACTGCTGACGGTGGCCATCGCCTTGTCCACGGGATCGTAGATCGCCGTCCGGGTAACGTCACGCCGGGTGCCATCGCTATAAGTGGCGATGACTTTCAGCTGCTTTGTCGCCCCTTTTTTCAGGACCGTTTCACGGGGTTCGACCTCGATGGCGGTCAGTGCCGGATTGAGCGATTGCTCCGGCATCCCCTGCCGGATCCATTTTACAATCAGTGCATAATCCTTGGACTCTGGATCGAGCCGCTTTCCGCCGGTGTGAGGCACCGTATTTGTGCCTTTCAGCAGCAGCAGACTCTGCTCCGGCGCGGCAGGAGAAACGCGCCGCCCGCGGGCCTCCTTAACGATGTGCTCGTAGTCTTCCAAGGGTTCATAGCCGAAAAGGGAGAGCTTGAAGCCATTTTGCCCGTTGAATCGCCCGTGGCAGCCGCCGGTGTTGCAACTGTACTTGGATAGAATGGGCACGATATCGTTGGCGAAGTGAACCGTCTCCGCATTCTTGTCCCTGCCGTCTTTTGAGCTCTTCTTCTTCGCAGCGTCGGAAGCCGGCGCAGAAACAGACAGCAAGGCCAGGCCAATTGCCGGAAGCACGAAATGGAGAGATGCGCGAGTGCTCATGTTGCGTGAAATCTCGTTTATGATTGCGCCGGCAACAACTCCGTGATCGGTTCGCCGAAAGGAAGAATCGGCATGGGGCGGCCCTGGTAATCCGGAAAACTGATTTCGTAGTCAATGCCGAGATGGCGATAGACCGTCGCCCAAAGATCATTCGGCGAAAGCGGGCGCTCGACGGGATACTCGCCCTTGCCATTCGTCGCGCCAATGATCTGTCCGCCGCGCGAACCGCCGCCGCTGACGAGCAGGGACATGGCCTGCGGATAGTGATCGCGCCCCGGCTGCACACGCCCGGTCTGAGTACCAACGGCTGTGGAGATCTTCGGGGTGCGGCCGAATTCGCCGGTGCAGATGATCATCACGTCATCCTGCATGTTGCGCGCGTGAATGTCTTCAATCAGCGCCGTGAGTGCCTGGTCGTAATAGGGCATGCGCCAGCGCGCGTCGGCAAACAGATCGCAGTTCACGGCGTGCTGATCCCAATTACCACAGCAATCCTTGGGCGTTTTTTCTGTGGGCCGCTCCCAGTTCATCGTCACAAAGCGCGAGCCGGCTTCCACAAGGCGGCGGCCCAATAGAGCCCGCTGGCCCCAGAGGTGGCGCCCGTAGCGGTTCTTGATCGCGTCCGGTTCCTTGCTCAGATCAAACGCTTCACGCACTTTTGGCGATGTCAGCATCTGCATGGCGCGCTGGCTGAAGTGATCCATTGCATCCATCAGGCCACTCTGGTCCACGTCGCGGCGCAGTTTGTCCATGCCCGATAGCAGGCGCAGCCTGTCCTCGAGCCGCGTTTCCATTTCCGGGTTCAAACCGATGTTTTGAACTTTAAACGTGGGCTGGCTCGGATCACCCGAGACGATGAAGGGGCTGGTCGAGGGGCCGAGATACGCCGCATCGAACGAGTACCCACCGAGGTTCGTGCCATTCATTTCCACGACGCAAGGCGGCATAGCCTGATTCGGATTGGCCAGCATCTTGTTTGCGATGCAGATGACTGACGGTGCGTCATTCTCCGAGCCCACAGGCGAGGCCGGGATACGCCCGGTCATGAAACGCTTGCCGCCGCCGCCGTGATCGTTGAATTCATGGTGAATGCTGCGGATCAAGCTGTATTTGTCGGCGCACTTGGCGTGCAGCGGCATCAATTCGCAGACCTCGATGCCGTTCACATTGGTCTTGATGGGCGCGAGGGGCCCGCGGTACTCCAGCGGCGCTTCCGGTTTCATGTCATAGGTTTCCATCTGGCTGGCGCCGCCGTGGAGCCAGATGAAAATGACCGACTTTTCCTTGGATTTGCGGCTGCTGTGTTTGGACGCTTCCTCTGCGCGCAGCAGATCACTCATGCCCATCCCGAGCACGCTCAGCGCACCAATTTCAAGAAAGCTCCGTCGCGAGACTGGACCGGAGCAGCAGCGGGTACCGGACGTCGGCCTCATTGACATTCCTCCGGGTTGCTCGCGTTGCGTGGTTTACACCATACGAACGAACGACTTCGCGCCAGCTGCTTTAAACTGGCAGTAGTTCTCTAATCGGCTCGCCGAAAGGCAGAATCGGGTTCGGCCGCCCCTGATAATCCGGGAAGCTCTCGTCGTAATTGATACCCAGATGACTGTACACGTTTGCCCACAGGTCATTCGGGGTGAGCGGGCGCTCGACGGGATATTCGCCCTTGCCATTCGTCGCGCCGATGACCTGGCCCGTGCGCATCCCACCGCCGCTGACGAGAATCGACATGGCCTGCGGCCAATGATCCCGTCCGGGCTGAACGACACCGGTCTGTGTGCCCACGGCTGTGCTGACTTTCGGCGTGCGGCCAAATTCGCCCGTGGAGACGAGCAGGACATCCTTATCCAGCCCGCGGGCATACAGATCCTCAATCAATGCCGTCAGTGCCTGGTCGTAATACGGGAAGCGCCAGCGCGAATCGGCGAACATGTCGCAGTTCACCGCGTGCGAATCCCAGTTGTAGCAGCAGTTCTTCGGGATGGTCTTGCCCGGAAGCGGATTCTCCCAGACCATCGTCACGAAACGCGAACCGGCCTCGACCAGCCTTCGCGCCATCAGTGCGCGCTGGCCGTACGCATGGCGCCCGTAACGATCGCGGAGTTTGTCGGATTCCCGGCTGAGGTCAAACGCCTCGCGGACCTTGGGTGAGGTGAGCATCTGCATGGCGCGCTGGCTGAACTTGTCCATCGCATCCATCAGGCCGCTCTGGTCCACGTCGCGGCGCATTTTGTCCATGCCCGAGAGAAGATGCAGACGGTCGTCGAGGCGCGTCTCCATATCGGGGGTCAGGCCGATATTCTGCACCTTAAAATTGGGTGCACTTGGATCGCCGGCCACCATGAAGGGCGTAGTCGCCGGTCCGAGATACGCTGAACCGAAAGCGAACGTGTCAATCCCCTGTCGGCCGCTGTCCACGCCAGCGACACACACCGGCATGGCCTGCTGCGGATTGGAGAGCATCTTATTAACGACGCCCATGATGCCCGGCGCATCGTTCACGGTTTCAGTCGGAGTCGCGGGAATGCGGCCGGTGAGAAAACGCTTGTGGCCGCCGCCATGGTCGGCAAATTCATGATGCACGCTGCGGATGAGCGTGTATTTGTCCGCACACTTGGCGTGCATTGGCAGCAGTTCGCAGACATCAATACCGGGCACGTTGGTTTTGATGGGGCTGAAGGCGCCGCGGTACTCAAGCGGCGCGTCCGGCTTCATGTCGTAGGTTTCCATGTGGCCGGGACCGCCTGGAAGCCAGATGAAGATAACCGATTTCTCTTTCAGTTTGCGGCCTGTACTCTTGGCAACCTCTTCTGCGCGCAGAAAATCGCTCATGCCCATGCCGAGCACGCTCAGAGCGCCAATTTCAAGAAAACTCCGGCGCGAGACGGGCCCACAACAGCGATGCGCGGACGAAGAGTTCATTGGACGTTTGCCTCGGTGCTGACCGGCAATGACACTCTTGAGGTACAACACACGGAATCATCATTCTGTACCAACGAGTAGCACTTCAGTCACTTGTTTCTCAAAAAACTTATTGGAAATGTTGGGCTGATGCGTGCACGTGTGCACGCAGCCGTTAAAGGGCAATAGCTCAAGCGGTGCATGAGTTATTGGCTTCCTGTTTCGCAAGGCGAATATTAGTGGTGGCTAGCGGCCTTTATTTTTTAATTTCTTTCTAGGGCCAACCTCGATTACTACACTTGCCGACTTGCCGTTGCACGTCGCGGTAACAAGATAAGCTCCGGGAGCAACATACTTGTGAGTTGGATGATCTCCTTTTGCGAATGTTCCGTCACCAAAGTTCCAGTTCGTATCCTTGCTACCGTTCAGCTGGCTAAAGCACACTTTTTTGCGTGCTTCGACGAGGTTCGGGCACGCTTCGATGGTGAAGTCCTGTGCCAGCTGAGTCTGCGTAGAGTAGAGAGTGAGAATTCCATGTTTGTCATCCTGATGAAGACTTTCTGCGCCTGGGTAAATGCGTGAGAACATCGTAGGCAATTCACTTGCCGAGATTTCGCCCACAATGGCGTTTGGGTCAAAATCAGCGTGGTTCAAACCTAATGAGTGTCCAATTTCATGAAGCACCACGCCGTCTAACTCAGCGATCCGTTTGTTACTCGGAGTAAGTGGGCCAATTCCCGATTCGCCGCCCCGATGCCACTCGTAATTCCTGGCGTTAATGATCACGACAGCGTTCCTTATATTCATCATCGAGTCTGCGCCGAAATAGGTGTATCCCAAAAAAAGTTCGTCCGGGCAGTAAGTCAGATCTTCGTCCCAGATAAAACGTATGCCTCCGCTGCCTTCCTGAAATTTGAGCTTATGCGCACTCGCATCGGCCCACTGCTGCAAACAAGCTTGTACGGATTCTCTGAAAATCTCCGGCGCGCAAGGTTGTATGTCCCAGTGAATTGGATTCGCTTGATGCTGGGCTACTGGCCAGGCCGGGTAACGACCATTTGATGGAGCGAAGAACTGAAACGCGAACACTCTGAGCTGAAATGTGCAGGCAATAAGTAAAATCGCAAAAAGATGCTTAAGGTTCATTCAGGTTGCTCCTGATCTGCCAGCTAAGGCGCTGAAATTAAGTGAAGATTGACACAGCACGAGACATGCCGAGCTTCAATCCTCAGCAGCGCACTCATCTGTCTATAGAGCGAGTGAAAGTGTCTTAGCAGCGAAGCAGGGTGTGTTTTGGTCTTCATCCATCCCGCCGCTCCAGTTGGGATATCGGCGGGCTTTTCGCGGTGCTTTGTGCGGTGGGCGCGACAGGTCTCTGGTGTTCTCGTGCAGACGGTCGAAGGTCATATCGAAACGGTCCTGCAGCACTCGGTGAAACGCTGTCAGGGATCTTTTACGCCCGATAATTCTCCAACTCATTCAGGAGTTTCGTTAACGTCGAAGCATCGACAGGTTTCGTCAGATGTTCGTTGAAACCGACGTCGCGAGCACGGTGTTTGTCTTTGTTCTGACCATAACCGGTGAGCGCTATGAGAACCATGCGAGAGGTGGCAGGGTTGGACCTGAGTTGTTTTGCGACCTCGTAACCGTTCATCTTGGGCATGCCGATGTCCACCAATGCCACGTCGAATTTTTCAAGCAGGGCTTTCTCAACTCCTTTCTGACCGTCCTCGGCCATTTCAACAGTGTGACCGGACATGGTCAGCATCAGGTTCATTGAGTCGAGAATATCTATGTTGTCGTCCATGAGAAGGATGCGCCGACGGGGGCCCGGAACCATGTCTTTCACTGCCGGTGAGGCGGCTTTCGATCTCAATGATTCCGGAAAGCACACGATAAATTCAGATCCCTTTCCTTTGCCCTCGCTCCTGGCTTCCACCGTGCCGCCTTGCAGTTCCACGAGCTCTTTCACCAGCTTCAATCCCAGCCCAAGGCCGCCCCGGCTGCGCTCCAGCGAAACTTCTTCCTGTGTGAAAAGATCGAAAATGGCTTGCAGCATATGCGGTTCAATGCCGATGCCGTTATCACGCACCCGAAGAATGACATTGCCCCGCTCTGGCGCCGTGGACACATGAATGGCGCCTCGCTTCGGTGTGTACTTGATGGCATTGACCAGCAGATTGCTGATGATTTGGGACATTCGCGAGGGATCCGCGTCGACATAAAGCGGCGGATCGTTTTTGATATCCATCGTCAACGTGTGCTCGTTCTGCTTGACAGAATCATCTACCGCGTCGATGACACTGAGAATCGTACTGTTCAGATCGAGCGGGACCTTGTTGAGTTTCACTTTCCTGTGCTGAATTCGCGACGTATCGAGCAGATCGTCGACCAGCCGGATCATATGATCTGCCTGGCGTTCGAGGATGGTCTGTACCCGGGTGATGACCGGATCGTCGTACTTTCTCAGCCGCAACACTTCGGCAGCGCTCTTGATGGGCGCCAGCGGGTTGCGCAGTTCATGCGCCAGCATGGCCAGGAATTCATCCTTGCTTCGATCGGCATACGCCAGCCGTTTCGCTGCCTCTTCAGCGTCGGAGTACAGGAGCGAATTATCGATCGCGGTGCCGGCGCGGCGCGCCAGTTCCTCCACGAAGGCCAGATCCTGCTGATCAAAGCGGCGTCCGGATTCACTTGTCGCCAGCGTCAACGCACCCAGTATTTTGTGGCGGCTGATTAATGGAACGACAATCAATGATCTTGGATTCACTTTACGAAGTGCGGCCTCATGAGCCGGGCTGTTAGAGGCTTTCACTAACATCTCTTCCGAGAACTCGGCGATGAGCACCGCCTTTCCCGAAAAAAGCGATCTGGCCGCTGGATGCTCTATGGCTTCTCGATCCGGCGCATGCAGCTTCATCTGCTCGGCCAAATCGGCGTGCCCGGGATTAGCGTGCGCTACGGCAATGCGCTCGACGCCCTCGCCGCGAATCAGATCGATGAAAGCCCAGTCCGCTAAATGAGGCACCAGCAAGCGCGTCAGCGCATGGAGTATCCTTCCCTGATCCAGAGAGGTAAACAAGGACATACTGGCCTCGCCCAGGTAGCGCATGGCGTCCATGGCTCGCTTTCTTTGCGTGACGTCGCGAGCAATCGTGGATACGCCGATGGTCCGTCCGAGCGCATCCTTGATCGGTGAGAGCGTGATGGTCAGAACCAGCGAGCGTCCGTCCTTGTGGACTCTTTCCGTTTCAAACTCCTCTATTTTGTTGCCCTCGCGGACTTTATCGATTCGCGCCAGAACTTCCTGGAAGTCCTCCGGAAGAGTCAGCGTCGTCAGAGGTTTTCCAATGGCCTCACTCGCGGAATATCCGTAAAGAACCTCGGCGCCCCTGTTCCAACTGGTGATCGTGCGGTGAAAGTCGATGCTGATGATCGAGTCCTGGGACGATTCGACGATGGCCGCCAGGAGGAACTTGGCAGCCTGCTCCTTCCTGCGCTCGCTGACGTCGCGGATATTGCATTGTACGACCTGGCGGTCGTTCTCGTGGTAAACGCGGCCGACGAACTCAACTTCGCGGCGGATACCCGTCTTGGTCCTGAGCGGCAGATTCTCGTAACGGATCTGGCCTTTTTCCTTAAGCTCCTGAAAGGCGAGTTTGTTCGCTCTCTCATCGTCGAGCAATCCGATCTGGAAGAGTTCTTTGCCGACCAATTCGTCCTTGGAAAACGCCAGATATTCCAACGCCTGTTGATTGGCGTCGGTAATCTTGTTCGTATCCGGATCAAGGACAAGAATTCCATCGTTAGCTGTTTCAAACAGGCGCCGGTAGCGGACCTCCGATACGCGCTGCGCCTCCTGCGTCCGTTTCAATTGGTCAATATCGACCAGCACCAGCACGGCACCGTCGATTCTGCGGTCCAAAGTCATATAGGGCCGTATGCGCAGGTAGTGCCAACGGCCTGATTTATCCCGGACCTCGCGCTCCCGTACGCTGACAGTATCAAGAACTTCTTTGAGCAATTGCTCCAGATCGGGCAGATCCAGGTTGTGTCTCACGTTGCCGACGAATCGCCCCACATCGGAGCTCTGAAAATTGAACGCAAGCTTTGCCTGGGGAGTGAATCGCCGGATCGTCAGATCCCGGCCGAGGACTACGATGGGCATCTCGACGCTGGAGTGCAAATTGTGAAGGTCGTCATTAAGGATCGTCAATTCCTGGTTGCGATTGGCCATCTCGTCGTTGATGGTGGTTAATTCTTCATTGTTCGATTCCAGCTCTTCTTTGGATGTCTGCAATTCCTCATTAATACTCTGTAGTTCTTCGTTGGCAGATTGAATTTCTTCTGCGGAGGCCTGCAGTTCCTCGTTGGCCGCGGCGTACTGCTCTTCCATCGCCACCGCGTAATCGCGCGCCTCGGCAAGATCCCGCTCAAGCTCGATAAGGCGATTCTCGTCGTCTCCTTCCTGTCTTGTGGGCTGCGAGTTGATTGCGGCTGCCTGTTGAGGCCGTGTTTCGGTGGCCTGATGGCCTTGCCATCGCTGGCGCTTATAAAAAGAATAAGATAGCAGCGTGCTTTGAGATTTTTGAGCGGAATGACGTTGATGCTGATCTCGTGACGCTGATCATGCTCGCCAATGAATATCTTGTCACGCACAACGGTTTTGTTGTGCTGTTTCGCTTCGCCGAGGGCGGCACGCAAAGGCAGCATCAGCCCCTGCCGCGCCATCTTCAGAACGTTAAAGCTCGCCGCGCCGGTCGGAGGTTCCAGGTAGGGACCGGTGGAACCACGAAACTGCAGAATCTGAAAATCGTCGTTGATCAAAACGGATGGAGGCGCGAACTGATTCAGCGTTACCCGGTCTGCCTCACGCTGCGCCGTGAGCTCAATCGGAAGTCGAACGGAACTTTCCGCTGATGACTTGGCTTCCTTTTTCATATGGTAAGCAGGCGCGTCAGAATACTTCTGGTTCGACAATGGCGTGGGTCCGGCCTTGCGCGAGTAAATCCGGTTCTTTTTATCGACAGGTTCGAAAAGGTCCGCGAACTGCCCCAGGGACTCTGATTGGCCGAGAAACAGAAAGCCGGTGGGCTTGAGAGCATAGTGAAAGGTTGGAATTGCCTTTCCGCTGCACGCTCTGATCCAGATAGATCAGCATATTCCGGCAACTGATCAGATCCATGCGGGAGAAAGGCGGATCGACTATCAGATTCTGCTTCGCAAAGACGCACATCTCACGCAGTGCCTTGGAGATGCGATATCCCCCATCTTCTTCAATAAAGAAACGACGCAGACGCTCGGGCGAAATTTCTAAGTTGAGCGTCTTGGCGTAAAGGCCGTGCCGCGCCTTTTCCAGCAGTTTGTCATTCACGTCCGTGGCGAAGACCTGAGCCTTCGGGGCGTTCTTCTCGTGCTCGGTGTATTCGAGAAACGCCATCGCAATAGAGTATGCTTCCTGCCCCGTCGAACATCCCAGCACCCAGACGCGCACGGGATCGTTTTTCCCCTGGGCAGCCAGCCTTGGAAATACCTTTTTCTTGAGCATCTCAAATGATTCGGGGTTGCGGAAGAAGCTGGTCACGCTGATTAACACGTCCGAATAAAGCGCGTCGAGCTCCGCGTCGTTTCCCCGAAGAAAGTCCGCGTACGCCTGCAGCGATTCAAGCTTGTTGAGCATGACGCGCCGCGCTACGCGTCGTTGAATTGTACTGGATTTGTACAACAGAAAGTCGACGCCGGAGTGGCTGCGAAGGAGCAGGAGTATTTTCTTGAAACCACCATCGTCGAGAAGGGCCCTCTCGCCGTAGGCATCCGCTTCAGCCCGCGCTTTCTCAGCGCCATCTGACGGCGTGCCGCTGCCCCCGGAGGGCAATGGGGCGTCAGGCCCTGCGGACTGCGCATCTTCCCGATCCTTCTCCGGCTGAGTGTGCAAATCTTTGCCGAACGCGTGCACGGCGAACGGGTGCGAAGCGATGCGCGCAAGTTCACCGGCAATGTCTTCCGGAGAAAGAACCCGATCGACGCAACCGGCCGCCACCGCGCTGCGCGGCATCGAATCGTATTTTGCGGACTCGTCCTGGGCGAAAGCGATCCCGCCTTCGGCCTTTATAGCCAGCAGTCCAAGGGTGCCATCCGTGCCAGTTCCGGATAGAACGATGCCGATCGCGCGCTCCTGCTGATCGTGCGCGAGGGATTGAAGAAAAAAGTTAATGGCGAGATGAGGACCCCGGCCCGCTTCTCTGGGCTGCAACTGAAGCACGCCTTTGGCGATACACATGTTGGTATTCGGCGGGATCACATAGACATGGTTGGGCTCGACGGGTGTTTGATGCTTGGCCTCAACGACAGTCAGGCTGGTCGTTCGAGCAAGCAGACTCGCCAGCACGCTTTCGTGCTGAGGGTCCAGATGCTGCACTAAAACGAATCCCATACCAGTGTCTGCAGGCAGGTGCCTGAGCAAAAGCGAAAATGCTTCCAGGCCGCCAGCCGACGCGCCTACTCCCACGATCAAAAAAGGCTTTGCAGACCGTTGAGTGCCAGTGGGATTTTGATTGGGAGGTTTTCTCCCCGTCTTCTTGCTTTTCATAATGTCTTTCGCATTCTAGAACATCCATTCCAACCTGCTTCCTTATATTGTAGGGGGCGCGGACGTGAATCACAGACGCTAACTGGATTTGATTGGATTTCATTCAAAATGATTAAGGAATCATGGGTGTGCAAAAACTATACATGCGTGAGATTCAAAAGATTTTTATTAACAGCAACGGTGCTTCATTAGGAGGTACACTGAACACGTGGAGTTACTCAGAACATGATCGGCACCCTGATGGACGACCTGCCAGCGCAGTATACTCTCGCCGAAATGCTGGACCTTGATGCCCAGTTTAAGGTATATGATTCATTTCTCTTTTGTCCGGCCGACCACGCTCACATCGACGATGAAATGACCTGTGAAATTCTGCCGGCGACAGAGCACTCACGACGCGAAATTATCGGCATATGCAGGACCTGCACGCGAGAGATACACGTGTTTGAAGAAAGCTCGGGGGAGGGGCGGCGACCGGCGAGAATGAAACGAATGAAGGACGCTTCGCTTATCTTCGACGTCTCGTTCAAGGTGCTGCTGCTGCAGCAACAGTTTAGACGGGCATGGGAAACGCTGCAGCAACTCAGGGAATTACATGCGGTAGCGAGTGAAAGGCGGTGGCGTTCCCGCCAGTTGACAGCATGGTCATACGAATCATGGCATGCGTGTGAAGTACCGCTCTCCGGGCTGGGACGTCCCAGTCAATCCCAACCCCTGGATAGTGTTGCTGGACCCTTGACGAACTCATGCCTTACTTGAAGAAGCTGATCGGCACATTGGAAAACGTCAGTGCAGCGATTCCATTCGCGCCTTTGAGTAAAGTGTCCTGATTCCACGCGATCTCTTTGAGATACGTGATCTTCTTTGCTGCGCTGACTTCTCTTAATTTCAGCGTAAGCACGTTTCCGGAGACGCTGCCCGAGGCAATTTTGTCCTTTTCTCCATCCAGATAGAATTGTCCCGCCAGTGAGTCCGCCCACACGACCGGTTGATCAAACTCAAGGACTATCGTGTCTTTCGTATTGCTCGCGTAGGCCGCATTTCGAAGATTGGGCGGTGTGATGGAAACTGCCGGGACTTTGCCGTAGTGGTCCCGTTCGATCAGCGGCTGAATCAGACGCGCAAATTCCGCCCAGCCCGCCAACGGAAAATGGCACCCATCTGCGGGTTTGACGCCCAGCGTCGACATGACGCTCATGTGGGAATACAGCCGCGGGAGGCTGCGCTGGATTTCGCGGATCATGTCTCCGGCGCCGGTCTTCCCAGCCATGCCGCAGGCGTTGGGCCAGATCTGAAAGACATAGTAGTGCTGGACATTGGGGAAATCCCGTTTCCACCCCGCGGACATATTCACAAAGTAGTCTTCGTACGATTTCCAGTCGAAGTCGCCAGTCGGCCCTGCGGTACCCTGGTTGTTCTCACCCTGGTGCCAGAGAATGCCGCGTATGCCATGGGTGAGCCTGGCTTGCTGCACGCGCCAGAGCATGCGGCCGTAGATCGTGGAGAGGTCCACCGGATCGGTTTCGTTGCGCTGGTGCTGGTCGATGCGCGTGCCGCCGACGGCGGCATTGATGATGAAAATGGGAACCTTCTGGCTTTCGAGCAGCCGCTTGGCCAGTTCCATGCCCCACCAGCCCAGCTCCTCCTTCTCGCCTTTCTGCGCCTTCCAGACCGGGTTGCACCACAGGTTGCCGACCTTCTCTTTTGTATTGGCCGGCGGTCGGCCGTAGCTGCGAATCCATTCGTTGGTTTCGGGAGGGGATATCTCCCTTGTATCAGTCGCCAGTGCGTTGGATTGGCCGTTAATCAGGTAGGCATCGCCGCAAACAATATTGTTCACCGTTTGCAGCACAGTCTCCTTACCGCCAATACTGGCGCCGAACTCGACTTTGTACTTAATCAAACCCGGTTTCAGCTTCACGGAGAGAGAATACGCTTTCTCTGCCGTGAGTTTGCTGCTTTCGGTCTTGTAAGGTTGTTCGTCTGCGTAAACTTTGAGAAAGACCGAGTCGGCTGCGTCGTTCAGCGTGCCGTTGTAGTAAAGGGTCCCCTCGTTCTTGTCGTTGCGTGCGTAAAACTGGCCGTCTTCCGGTTTCTCATCTTTCGCGGGCGTTCGTTCCACCCACGGGTCGCTCTTCGGTTCCGTCACCACGATGAGCGCGCTTTGCGTGACTGGCTTGCCACCGTTGCTGATCGTCGCCGTCACCGTCATCGTGCCGCTGTTCTGCGCGCGTTCCAGAATGAGTTTCCCTGGAGCAATGTTTTTGATCACGGCTATGTTTGAAACCGACCATGAATAATTGAGAGGGGCCGCGCCCTTTGCCTGCAATTCGATCATATTTGAAAACTGCGGCGAAATCTCGATCGTCTCGCGCCCATCCCATGATGACGGAGCTTTTAGCGTGAACGCCGGGTCCGGAATCGCCTCCTTGATCTGGATGGCGATGTCGCGCTTCTTGACTTCGTTTGCATAGATCGCTTTGAATTCCAGCGTGACCGCCTGATCTCCACTCACGCGTCCGGCGTCGAAAGTGAAAGTAAACCGGTCCACCGCGGCAATCGTTTCGTTGCCATGGCGTTTGAGCGTCCAGTACACTTTCTGCGCGCCGCCGGCTTCGGCTGTGATTGTCGTGCTCGACCCCTCCATGAGGGAGAGATTGTCTTTGGACACGGAGAACGCGGTTCCTGCCTGCACGAGCGGCCCAGTCAACGTCTGCAACCGTTTCTGATTTTCATATTGCAGCCGCACCCAGTCGGCGGAGCGCGCAACGTTGGACAGGCGCACTTCATCGATGTCGCCGACAAAGCTGTAATTGTTGTACCATCCGCCTATCCATAAACGGGCGGGACTCTTGATGGCCTGTGGCGACCCCTTTGAACCGTTTGTGCCATCGAGCCGGCCATTCACATAGATTCGCGTATCGCCGTTCTGGTACGCATGGACAACGTGGACCCATTCCGAGGCGGCAAGCCGGTTTGCGCTTTCGACGTTTCCGTTCGAGAAATAGCAGTCCGCGCGGATATGAGGTGGACTGACAAACTGCAAAACGACCTTGCCCTGTGCGTGTTCGTTGCCCCAGCCGATGATTGTCGCGTTCGGCTGCTCCGCTCGAAACCACGCTTCGGTGCTGTGCGACGCAGATCCCACGGGATAGCCGGCGATGTTTTCGCCGCAGGAAATTCCCTGCTTGCCTGCAAAGTGCCGCGCCGCGCCGATCATCCCTGCAGTCGCGGTCGTGCCGGCATTTTTGGATTCAAGCGCGCCCGCGTCATCCTTCACCGGATCGTTCATGTGCCAGACGCTCAGGTACCCGTTCGAGGCGTTGAAAACCGTGGCGCCACTCGATTCACTGGCCGCGTCGGCTTTTCCCCAATGCATTTTTATTTCCTGGCGCGCGTTGCCTTTGATTGTCGGAATGCGCACCCACACGCTGGCCGTTCCGCTGGCCGCGTCCCAGTCGTCCAACTGAAAGGGCAGGGGCGTACCGTTCGAGGAAAAGCGGATGTCCTCGCCGTTCGCTTTCGCCTGCGTGAAATTGAAGAAATCCTTGTGCAGCCGCACCAGCAGTGGAAAGCCCTCTTCCGACGCTGACGCGGGAAGATTTGCGCCTTCTGGAGTCGTCAGGATGAAAATGGAGCCTGAATGGCGCCAGCCCTGATACGGTTCTTCCGCAGCGAGCAGCTGCGCCAGCAGGACAGTGAGAAGCACGACTCCGATTGGAATGCGAGTGCGTGACATGAATTCGTTCCCTTCACAGCGTCGTATTCCAAACTTTCCCGAACACTTATTTGCAGCAGACTAACGGCTCGCCCAGGACATTCATTTTTGGTCGAATACCGAGTCCGGGTTCCCTGGACGCGGCCATTTTTCCATTCACTCGTTTCGGCGCACCCTCGGCGGTGCTGACCGTGACATAGCTGTTAAAGTCTGTGCTGGTGAAACGAAATTCCGCCGGCGTACTGTGCGCAAGGTGGGCGATGGCCGCTGTGGCGATATCGCCGCCCCAGGAATCCTCGAGCGTCATCGCAATGCCCATGCTGACGCAAAGATCGCGCACTTGCCGTGTTTTGGTCAATCCGCCGAGCTTGCTGATTTTCAAATTTACGACATCCATTGCCAAGTCGGCTTTGGCACGCAAGAGCACGTCGATCCCGTCAATATTTTCATCCAGAACGAATGGATGATCGCAATGGCGCCGCACCGACAGGCATTCTTCATAGGTCAGGCAGGGCTGCTCGATGTACACATCCACGTCCCGGACGGCGCGAACGACGCGCATGGCTTCATGGGGAAGCCATCCCGTATTAGCGTCCGCGACGAGCCGGTCGCCTTTCTGCAGTTTCGCCGCAACGGCGCGGATGCGGGCGATGTCCACATCGGGATCGCCGCCGACCTTAAGTTGAAAACGCCGGTACCCCTCCTCGCGGTAGCCTGCGACACGCGCAGCCATGGCGTCCGGAGTTTCCTGGGAGATGGCGCGGTAGAGTTCTATCTCGTCGCCGTAGCGTCCGCCAAGTAGCTCGCACACGGGAAGACCGGTGGCCTGGCCGAGAATATCCCAGCAGGCAATGTCGACGCCGCTCTTGACGTAGGGATGCCCTTTCAGTGCAGTGTCCATCGTGCGGTTCAATTTCGAAAGCTGGCGCGGATCTTGTCCGAGTAAATGAGGACACAGCTCGCGCAATCCCGTTCTCACACCTTCGGCGTAGGCCGGCAGATAGAACGGGCCCAGCGGGCATACTTCGCCATGGCCGGAGATTCCGGCATCGGTTTCGACACGAACGATGGTGCTGTCAAAGACCGTCACTGATTTGCCGCCGGACCACTTGTAGTTGGTCTCGACCAGTGGCAGCTCGACGCGATAGGCGAGGATTCGAGTAATCTTCATTTTGAGTTCTCTCGGGCGGTTAAATTCCAAAGCCGCTGCAGCAGCTTGAACATTTCCGGATCATGCTTCTCCAATTCATCGCGCGTAAAAGGAAAAAAGTCGTTGCGTCCGAAGAAGGCTTCGGAGCATTCAGCGAAGTATTCTTTATGGTTGGACATCGCGTAAGCGCGCTCCGTCGTGATGCGGCCGGAGACTCCATGCCAGCGCTGAACCTTATCGTAGCTCTTGCTCTCCACTGCCGTTTTGTACGCAGCGACGATCTCAGGTTGTTCGAAGCCGAGCACCTGATCATGATAGGCGTGGGCGAGTTCATGCAGGATGAGGGCTGGCATTCGTTTGATTTCTGCCTCGAAGTTGCGGATGTTCGTGAATTCGACACACCGCGCCATCTCAGCATTTCGCTTCTGAGCTTTAAGCCAGCCTGCGGAGGGGTGATATTCCGCGCTCGGCTTAATTCCGGGATAACTCGGATTGAGCCACAGCGTGACCTTGCGGAGATGCGTGACGGCACCCGCAGGCACGACGTGAACAATTTCTTTGAGTTGTGCCGTTATAAGCTCCAATGCCTTTTCAGTGTCTGCTTTCTCGTCTTGCATGAGCAGGTCGTTGACGTGGACGGTCCAGCCCTCAAGACGTTGCGTTTTGTAACTGGGCTTCTTGACCGCGCTTTCCTTGCCGTTCCCCGTGCTGTCCGGCTTTAATTCTTCTGCAGCAACGGCCAACGAAAGCATCAGCATGAACAGTGCGCTGATCTGAAACTGCGATATCCATGAAGCGGTCGTCATTTTTAAGGACCTCTCTTGTTGTCCGGGCTCCCTGTATACAGCATACTTGCCAAGCGTATTGCGACATACTGTTGTCGTTTTGCGACAAGCTCTGCTGTTCGAGAAATCCCGCTCGCACGAGAAAATTCTCGTTCCATCAAAAGAGCTGTCGATCACGACTGCTATCTTGAATCTCTCTCCGGCTTTTCTCAACATGGGACGTGCTCCAGTGAAAGAGTCACACGGGCTTTCCATCTAATGCTATGCGAATCGATCCGGGCTTAACGCGGCAATCTCGAGCGACGGCTTTTCATCCGAAAGGATCTCGGCCATGAGTTTGCCGGTGATCGGACCGAGGCTCAGTCCCATCATGGCGTGTCCCGTGGCGGCCGAAAGATTGCTATAGCGTGCGAAGCGGCCGACGTAGGGCAACCCGTCAGGCGAACACGGGCGCAGGCCGCGCCAGACGGGCAGGCCGTGGAAATCCTCCGGGCTGAATGCCGGAAAATAATTCGGCACGGATTTTAGAATTCCATTCACGCGCCGCCTGTTGATCGACTCGTCCAAGCCTGTGATTTCCATGGTACCGGCAAATCGCAGCGCGTAAGCCATGGGCGTAACTGCAACGCGCGCCTCGGTCAGGATCGAGCAGATCGCGGGCAACTGCTTTGGCTTCGGAAGGGTGATGCTGTAACCCTTGCCGGCCTGCATCGGCAGCTTCAGGCGCAGCGTGCGAACGGTTTGCGGAGACC
Organism: Planctomycetota bacterium; assembly: GCA_035628505.1. Lineage (GTDB taxonomy): Bacteria > Planctomycetota > SZUA-567 > H5-PLA8 > H5-PLA8 > DASPJR01. Next base: position 29,329 of record DASPJR010000187.1, read on the forward strand.
AGGCACCGCACGCCAGCACGAACTCATCCGCTTGAATTTCCTCGCGCGATGTTCTCACGCCCTCGATGCGCGAGCCACTCACGCGCCAATCGAGAACCTCGCTCCCGTATGAAAAGCTCACGCCACCGCGCTCCAGTTCCTTCGTGAGATGTGCAAGAAACAGATGCGGCACCAGGTGGCAGTCCTGCCGGAAATAGACCGCGCCGGCGATATCCATCTGGATTCCAGGTTCAAGCTTCGCGGTTTCTTGGGGCGTGAGAACGTCAGCGTTCACGCCCAGCGCGTTGGCCTGTTTCGCGAGCCGCGCTTCGGCCTCCAGCGTCGCCTTGCGTTTGCAAAGCATGAGCAGGCCTTTTTTTATGAGGCCAAAGTCGTTGCCTTCCGCAAGCTCCTCAAAACACCGCCGGCTGGCGAGACTCAGGTCGCGCAGCAGCGGCGCGGAGCGTTCGACGTGGCGGGCATTGGCGGCGCAAAAAAAATTCCACACCCAGTTCAGCAAGCTGCCGCTCAAGCGCGGCTGAATGCAAAAGGGGCCCTCCGGGTTGAGCATCATGCGAAGGCCGAGCGCGATGATTCCAGGCGCCGCCAGAGGGACGAAGTGGCTGGGCACAATCATCCCGGCATTTTGTGCGGAACAGGAATCGTGAACGGCCGGGCCGCGCTCGACAAGCGTGACGCGATGGCCCTTGCGCATGGCATAAAACGCGGTGCAAAGCCCGATGACGCCACCGCCGATGACCACGATGGATTTTCTTTTCGACATGTCCGGGCGGCCTCGTTTTTCAGCGCATGCCCCAGCAGAAAGGATCGCCCGGATTGAGCAGGAGCGATGATTCGGCCATTACAAACGCACTGCCGGTAATTGTCGGAATCAGTTTGCCATCGACGACCTGGACTGTTCCTTCAAACACGCTGCCGGCGATGCTCTCCTGCCGCCAGACCTCGCCTTCTTTCAGTTTGCCGTCGGCATAGAGGCAGGCGAGCTTGGCGCTCGTTCCCGTTCCACACGGTGAGCGGTCGTATGCTTTGCCCGGGCATAGAACAAAATTCTTGCTCTGCACGCCTGGCTTGTCCGAGGGTGAAAACAGTTCGATGTGATCAATGACGCCCCCGTCGTGCCCGGTGATGCCGTGCTTTTCAAGAGCCTGGCGGATGCGCCAGGTCATCGCCGTAAGCTGTTCAACGTTGCGCAGCGACAGGTCCTGTCCATGCTCGCTGACCAGGAAAAACCAGTTGCCGCCCCACGCGATATCTCCGTTTAGCGTACCGGAGCCATCAATAGCAACCCGCACATCCTTTGCGTGCCGGTAGCACGGTACGTTCTTCACCGAAACAGCTCCGGACTCATGCAACTGCGCGCTGACCACGCCCACGCTTGTCTCGATGCGGTGCTCGCCGGGTTTCAGGCGTCCCAGGTGCGCCAGCGTAGCGATCAGGCCAATGGTGCCATGTCCGCACATTCCCAGAAAGCCGACGTTATTGAAAAAGATGACGCCGGCAGCACAGTCGCGATCCTGAGGCTCGGTGAGCAGCGCGCCGACCATCACGTCGGAGCCGCGCGGCTCGTTGACTACGGCGCAACGGAAGGCATCGTGATGCTCGCTGAAACGCTTTTGTTTTTCGGCCACGCTGCCGTTGCCGAGGTCCGGGCCGCCTGCAATCACGACGCGGGTGGGCTCGCCGCCGGTATGCGAATCAACTACCTGCACGCGCCGGATACCTTGGCTTGGCATCAGCAGGCCTTTCTTAACGAGAGAATCTTGCCGGAATGTTCGGACGCGTCTCAATGCCGCGCCGGATGATTCTCAAGATCTCCTCACGCTCAGGCCCGATCAACGGAAGGCGCGGAGCGCGGACCCATTCGGAGCCCAGTCCGCACTCCTGAATTGCCAGCTTGATGTACTGTACGAACTTGAGTGGAATATCCAGATGCAGCAGCGGCATGTACCAGCGGTAAAGTTCGCGCGCCTTCTCCCATTCTCCGGCGGCCGCCAGATCCCAAAGGTGCTGGTTTTCGCGCGGAAAGGCGAGGCCGACACCGGCGATCCAGCCATCGGCGCCGAGCAGAATGCTTTCGAGCGCCAGGTCGTCAACGCCAGTGAAAAGAATGTAGCGCTTGCCGACCAGATTAATGATATCGGTGATGCGCCGCACATTGCCGGAAGATTCTTTGATCGCGACGAGCGTCTTCTGATCGGCGAGTTCCGCAAACATTTCCGGCGTGATATCCACGCCGTAGGCGAGCGGATTGTTGTAGCAGATGATGGGCAGGTCACTGGCATTCGCGACCGCGCGGAAATGCGCGATTGTTTCGCGCGCATCGGATTTGTAAACCATTGCCGGCAGCACCATCAAGCCGTTTGCGCCGAGCAGTTCCATGTCGCGTGCGTAGCGGCAGGCCGCCGCCGTGCTGCACTCGGCAATGCCGCTCAGGACCGGCACGCGCCCGGCGGCCGCTTTGATCGCGGCCTGCATGACGCGGCGCTTTTCTTCCGGTTCGAGTGCGGCGTTCTCACCAAGTGAGCCAAGCATGACCAGGCCCGTCACGCCGGAGCCGATCAGTGCATCGATGTGGCGCGCCGTTCCATCCAGATCGAGGGATTGGTCTTTCTTGAACTGCGTCGTGACCGCGGGGAAAACGCCCTTCCAGTTTACGTGCATGCTTTACCAGCTCCTTGTCAAGAGACCGCTCTCGGTGACGGAACCGCTCCGGTTCCCAACCAGCGCTTCGATGGCATCCAATTCGATCGGTGCCATCGCGGTCAGATTTTCAATTCCAGTTTTGGTCACCGCGACGGTGTCCTCCACCCGGACATACAGCTTCTCTTCGGGAATCCACATCTGCGGATCGATTGCAATGACCAGTCCGTGTTGCAGGGGGCGCTCCCAATATTTCCCAACGTCGTGAACGGCCATGCCGACGGGATGGGAGAGGTGCCCCTTGTATTCCAGAGCCCTGCGCGCCGCCTGCTCGTAGATGGGTTTTGAGAACGCCGTAGCCTCGATAACCGCCTTCATCTCGAGTGCCGTCTCGTCGAGAATCTGCTGCGGCAGCACGCCAGGGCGCAGGCGCCGCAGAAGTTCCTTGTGATAGCGGGTAATGAACCCGTAAAGCTCGCGCTGCTGAGCCGTGAAGCGGCCAGCGACAGGCCAGGTGCGCCCAATGTCACTGGTGTAGTAGCCAAAGTCCGGCGCCCAATCGAACAGGACAACATCGCCTTCCTGCAGCACGCTTTTGTTTCGTCCGTAATGCGGGAACCAGATGTTATCACCGCTGGCAATGATCGCGCGATAGCCTTCGCCGCCGGCACCGTTCATGCGGCAGATGTACTCTGCCTTCGCTCCAAGCTGGTATTCGAACATTCCCGGGCGTGTGCAGCGCATGGCTTCGCAGGCCGCAAGCGCCGTCAATCGTCCGGCGCGCCGCAACACTGCAATTTCGGCGGGGCTCTTGTAGAGGCGCATTTCATCGAGCAGCGGCGACACGTCCCGGATTTCAATTCCCGGATAACGCTTGCGCAACAGGCTGATGAAACGCTGTTCGCGGCTTGTGTGAGCTTGCCAGGCGTCCTCCGCAATTAACTTCTGAGCATGAAGCGCCTCGTCGCGGTACGTAGCACGCCCTTCGGCGGGACTATGCGGCGTGTAAAGAACCGGACTCTTCAAGCAAGACTCTATTTCTTCGCTCGGGCGTACCGCATCGACGCCGCTCAATTCGATGACATCGGCCGCATCTTCGGCGGAAAGTGTCGGCCCTTCGCTGCGCTCCTGGCGTTCGTCACGGTGCCTCAAAAAGAGGGTGGTGGTGCGGGTGCGCCCGTCGAGCAGCAGATAAGCCTGGGGACTTTCGATACCGCATAAGTAGTAGAACTCATTGCTCTGGCGGAAAAGCTCAGAACGACCGCTGGGACCGGCCCCCTGCACAAGCGCGCAGGCATCCGGCCCGATCCGGTCGAAAAGCACGGCGCGCCTGGAAGCGAATTCAGCGGGCGGGAAATCGGACTGGTACAGGTTGCGTTTGTTTTCTTGTAGCGGCATTGAGGATGTCCTTTGAAGCGGACTGTATTTTACTTTGTACACAATGTCAACTTTATTCTTTACTAGCTCGTTGAGACCGTTAAATTGGCTGAAATGAAAATGTCGCGTTACATCGAAGAAGATCTGGGCGCTCGCATTCGATCGGGCGCTGAGCTGCCTGCCAGACTTACACTGCACGGGCTCGCTGCCCATTACGGTGTCAGCATTACGCCGGTTCGCGCGGCATTGAGCGCGCTGACGCGGCAGAGGCTGATTCGCAAGTTCGCCAGCGGCCGGTTGGAGGCGGTCTCACGAAAACGGCGCGCAAAGGGAAAACTCCATCCTGAAGTACCCGGCGCACGGCAAGATTGGACGCGCACGCTGGCCGCCGATGTTCTCCGCCGCAGTCTGAAGGCCGAAAGTGGTTACCTCCGCGAGGAGATCACCGCCGCGAAGTACGGCGTGGGGCGAACGGTCGTGCGCCAGACCTTCGGCCAGCTTGTTGGCGCGGGTTTGCTGGAGCACGTCCCACGCCACGGCTGGCGCATTCGGCCTTTTCGCGAGGAGGAACTGGACGCCTACCTCGAGGTTCGAGAAATCATGGAACTAAAAGCGCTCGACCTGGCCCGGCCACACCTCGCGCGAGCCGACCTCGAGCGCATGCTGGCCGGCAACGTCCCGGACTCCAGCGGCACTTGGGCGCGGCTGGACAACGAACTGCATGGGTACTTGATTGAGAAATCCGGCAACCGCTTTATTCAGGATTTCTTCCAGCGGCACGGCACTTATTTCACGACACTTTTTGATTACGCCGCGCTGGGCGCATCCGTGACAGTTGAAATGGCCGCGCAGCATCGCGCGGTGCTGAAAGCGCTGCTGAAGCAGAATTGGACGCTGGCGCAGCGCGCGCTGGCGCACCACATCCGCTCGCAGCGCCCCGTGCTGCAAAAAATGATGGAGCGCCTTGCCGCATTGCCTCTCACGAGGTGGCCAGGGATGAATCTCCCGAATCGCCTTAAAACCTCACTTCGGAATGAAAGGTGAATTAAGGCGCATAGGGCGCAGTACCATCAGCACTTACTTTGTACTTCCATTTCGCGATGTACTCCGGCCCGGGCAGGAATTCATCCTTTTGCGCAGCCAGCTTGAGAGTCAGGCGCTCCTCTGCCGTGGCTTGAAGCCTGGCGTACTCGGGCAGGCCTACCAGGTTTTTCAGCTGGTACGGATCGTTCTGGTTGTCGAACAGCAGCCACGGACCGTCGAGCGCGCGTACATAGGTATATTCCGCCGTGCGGATGGCGCGGTACTCGCGACCGCCGTTGGCGCGTGTGTATTCTCCGAATGGCGAGACACATTGAATCAACGCGGCGCCGCCCGAGGGGTCCGCGGCGCCGCGCATGTATCCGCTGAAATCAAACCCCTGTACGCTCGCTGGAACAGGCAGCCCGCAAAGATTCAGCAACGTGGGCATCACGTCTTCGGTATTGATCGTTCCCGCGACGCGTCCAGCCTTGATGTTCAGCGCCGGCGGCAACCTGAACAGCATCGGCACGCGTGCGGACTCTTCGTAAGGACGCTGCTTGCGCTGCTGGTTGTGAGAGCCAAGCATGTCGCCATGATCGGAGGTGAACACCACGATCGTATTCTCGGATAATTTTGCATCGTCCAGCGCCTTCAACAATTCGGCGAAACACTCATCGAGTGCGGTGCAGTGGGCGTAATAACCGGCCAGATACGCGCGCGCGGCGGCTCGAGCTTCAGGCGGCACGTTCGGGCGCAATTGAATCTTGTCCGCCTGGTACATCTCGCGGTATTTCATCGGTGCGGTTTCGTACGGATTGTGCGGCGGCCCCCATGCCAGCCAGAGCAGGAAGGGCTTCCCCGTATTCGTATGTTCGCGGATGTAACGTGCCGCGTCGTGCGTTTGCGCGATGGCGTCGTAACCGTCCCACTTCAACTTTTCCGGACCGTCGGCAAAATACGGTGAGTTGTTATACGCGTGGGTGCATTCGAGAACTTTCCAGTAATCAAAACCCTGCCGCCTCTCCCGTGGAATGAAGTTCGACCGGCCATTCGCGTTGAGGTGCCATTTGCCGATGCAGGCTGTGTCGTAGCCTGCGCGCTTCAGTTCCTTCGGAAGAGTCGTGGCATTTGGATCGAGCGGGACATCATTTATAAAGACGCCGTGCGTCTGCGGACGCTGGCCCGTCAACAACGACGCGCGGCAGGGCGAGCAGACCGGCATGCCGGAGACCGCCTGCGTGAAATTGACGCAGCTCTTTTCAAATGCATCCAGAGCCGGCGTCTTGACGTTGGGATCTCCCGCGAACCCGAAAGCCTGCGCACGCCATTGGTCGGCGATCACAAAGACGATGTTGGGCCTGGCCGTCTCGCCGGCTGACGCGGCCGTGGACATTCCAAAAAGAATCCACGCTACGACGTAAATTCCAAGGCACGAAGAAGGCGACTTCCTCTGACAATCGCGCGCAGCTCGCACAGGCGCTGGGAATTGATCATCTCTCATCGGCACCTCTTTACCTGGCCAGATCACAGTTTAAGGTTTTTAACAGCGTCGGGCCCGAGCCGTTCTTCAAGCTGCTGCAGGTAGAGGCTGCGCGGCGCAACCGGCACGTTCTGCGATTCCCAGTAACCGTTGCCCATCTTTTTACCCACGACACAGCCGATCGCAAAGTTCTGTGCCGTCGGCGGTTGCTGCACATTCATTGAGCTCGCTTTGCAGTTCCAGAACACCGTCTGCGCGCCGGCCCACCCGTGCCCCGAGCCGCTGTCGCCCCGGTTTACGACACTGAATCTGCCGGTCTCGACATTATCAAATAGCGTCGCTGTCGCGTAGCGCTGGTGGCAGCCGCTTTACAGCCTGCGGATTTTCAGAGCGACAGTCCAGAAACGCGTTAGGCCCCGCAACCCAATACTCCAGCCGCCTTCTGGATACGCGCCCGGGTCATCGCCATCGCCTGCGATGGGCTCCAGCGTGACCTTTTCCGGCGGCCGCGGGCACATCACGGGCGATCTGGGCCAGAGGACGGTTGCTCTGTGAGAGTTCCCGTTTGGCTCGCTCTATTCTCACCCGCCGGATCTCGGTGGCGATTGGACGTCCCAATAATTTGTGGAAGTGTCGTTGCAGCGTTCGCGTGTGCATATTGACAGCGTCGGCCACATCGTCCGGGCCGATTTCCTGATGGCTCCTGGTCGCAATGTAGGCCAGTGCCTTCGCGATCAATTCGTCGTCCACGGCAAAGAAATCTGTCGATTCACGAACAACCAGGCTTTGCGCGGGGAGCAGGATCGGTTCAGCAGGCGGCGATCCGCCGGCCATCAGGCGGTCCAGCAATCGAGCGGCTTCGTAACCGATGCGCTCAAATCCGATTTCGACGCTGGTCAACGTGGGCCGGAGATGCTCGCAAATCGTCTCCTCGTTTGCCCCTGCGATGATGGCAACGTCCTGGGGTACGCGCCAGCCGCGATAACGGCACATCTGTGCGACGATTCGGCCATACGCTTCGTCGCCGACGAAAACCCCAACGGGTGGATTCCATGCGTTCATCCACGCCGCAATCTTCCGCTCTGCCGTTCGCGCCTGTTTGAGGGTCGCCGAGATGCTCAACGGAATGGTTTCAGATAGGCACGAACAGCCCGCCTCGGATACCTCGGCGGAGAAAGCCTGCATTTCCACAGCGTGCCCGCGATTATGTTTTGACGTCAGCGTGGCAAAGCGGCGAAAGCCCCGAGCCAGAAGATGCTCGGCGCGCATGCGCCCTATGTCGGAATAATCAGGATACACGCCGGGCAAGTTCTTCCGTGCGGGGGAACTCAGCCAGACGTTCACAACCGGTATCTTCAACCGGGCCGCCCGCAAAGCCAGCTTGGGCGTAGCCCTGGCGATTACGCCGTCGTAGGGAATGGGCGAGCCTGGAGCGGCAGGCAGCCGATCATCGGCGAACTCATCGACAATCGATTCCCAGCCGTGCTCCTGAGCGTACTGCTGCGTCCCGGCGAAAACTCCGGCGTGGCGCTTATATGGCCAGCTCAGTGCGCGCACAAAACCGGCACCGCTGAAGCTGCCTACATTTATTCAAGCTCGGCTGTTCTGAGCAACGTTCTACTCAGCGTGCAATTTGCCTGGAAAAGGAGGATTATGCCTAAACAGAAGGGCCTGCTAACGTGCCCGACATGTGGCAACCGAGACAGGTTTGTGAGGGTCTCCGCTGTCGTAAACGTCAGCCATGTGCTGCAGCAAGCTCGGCAGCGCTGGAAGCTCCTGGAAAGTAGCCCTTGGAGCGGGACTGCTGTCGAGCTCATGAAAATCTGCGAGGCCTGTTCTGAACCGCTGATCGTGACTGCTAGTGCAGTTACTCAAGTCGGACAGGCGACTCGCACAAAAGGAGGACGCCGTTATGGCTCCCTGGATCGGAAAGGCGCTGGTCGTCGTTTTGACGACCGCAGCCGGGCTCATCGCTGAAGAGGTGATGAAGAACAATCGCAAGTAAGTGGAGAGCTCCCCTATTGGGGAGCTTTTCTTTAGCTATCGATTATCAAACTACGCGCTTCACCTCAGTTTCGCCCGAACGGCTGGATCGCTTACGTGATAAACTTCGAGCAGGGGCGTTGAGTCATCTTCATGGATAGATTGCACATTGCGAAGTTCAACTTTGGGAGGTATACCGAGCTCAGCTTTTGAAACAATATGAACATTGCGCTGCTTGTACTAGTCTGCGACGAACTCTGCAACTTCAAAGGGAAGTTCACTATGACGTTCCCACTGCGCACAAAGCTTCGGATACTCAGTACATTAGCGACTCTTCTGAGTGCGTCCGCATTTTCAGCGACTTTAAGCTTTTCAACGCCAGCGCAGATCGCCGATCGTCTGCCAGCGTACTCGAGACCGCATGTAGCCGGTGATTTCAACAACGATGGCAAGTTGGATATCGCCTGCACGGAAAGTCTCAACGACAATGTTTTCGTTGTTCTCGGAGGCGCGCAGTTCAATTTTTCGACTGCCGCACTCGTCGGACAAAGCGACTCCCCAATCACCGTGGCCAGCGGCGACTTCAACAAAGATGGATTTCTCGATTTGATTTGTTTAAAGAGCGGTGACTTCACCATGCTCTATGGCAGCGGCGATGGCACGTTCGGAGTGGGCTCAAGCTATGCGCTCGCTGGTGCCGACTGGATTGCCGTCGGGAATTTCGACGAAGACGCTGGCGGAAACCTAGACCTCGCCGTCACGAATGGCACGTCCACTCTCAGCATTTTCCTCGGCAATGGAAACGGAACGTTCCGTGCACCCTCTTCGCTGACGACGGGTACAGATCCCGGTCAGGTTGTTGTGGCCGATTTCAATAACGACGGTCACACCGATCTGGCAGTTGTGAACACGGGCAGTAACACCATCGGTGTTTACCTGGGTTCAGGCACAGGCACATTTGCCCCCGCCGTCACTTACGCCGTCGACTCAGGCACATACTCCCTGGCTGCCGCCGATTTTAACAGGGAC
>DASPJR010000188.1:0-52290 GCA_035628505.1 Planctomycetota bacterium
TGGCCGCCCCCGCGGGCGTATGCGCCGTGAGCCATTTGTCATAGTTCTCAACGGCAAGTTCGAAACGTCCGAGTTGCAGCGCGTGCGCGGCATCTTTCAACTGGCTGCGATCAATAATCGATTTAATCTCCTGCGCGGCAGGGGTGTTTGAATCAAGCGGGTAGAGCAGCCAGAAATCTTCGGCGGCGGCCCGCGCTTTGTCGCTCTGCTGAATCTCGGCATACAGCCGCGTCAGCGAAACCAGCGCCGCCTGCTTGAGCCCGTCTGCAAGGCGGCGTGAAGGCTCGCCCCAGCCGGCTGTCGAAACGGCCAGGATTTCAGAATAGGCGTCGATCGCTTTCTGAGTTTTCTCGCTTCCGGCGCGCTGCAGAACCAGACCGTGAGCCAGCCGCGCGGCCATGCCTTCGACGGAGCGGCTCAGCCAGTTGCGCAGCCCTTCAAATTCCCTGGCGGCAACGGTAGGGCGTTCACCGATGACGCTCTCTGTCGTCAGCATCCAATGTTGCGCAACAGCATGATTAAACGAGGCCAGCAAAGCCGACTGATTGGCCGGAGTCAGATCGCGCAGCGTCACGCCGATTCCCGCGGCGATCTGGCGCGCCCACTCAGGCTTCTCTGCAGCAGGGGCCGGTGCCGCCTCGACATCGACTTTCAGGGCTTCATCGAACGCCACACGAGCGGCATCGAAGGCTGCGTAGGCAGTGGACAATTCTTCTTTGCCGGCGGCTACCCGTTCCATCAGCGCGCGGCCGCGTTCCAGATGCGCAAGACCCTCGAGCATGCGGCCGAAGTCGCGGCGCTCGTCGCTGGCGTGCAATGGTTCATACGCCACGCGCAGCGCCTGCTGGCCGGCCGCGAGTCTCTCAGCGCGTTCGGCGGCGCTGCTGGCGCGCATGCCGTCCTGCAATTGAGCCAGCGCGGCTGCGATTGCACCGGGCGTGTTGCGATTCATACCCAGGCGCTCGCCAAGGTCTTGGAAATCCGGTTTCTCAAGCAGGCCGATAATGGTGCGGTCCTGCGGCAGGATGCCTTCGGAGGTGTGCCAGCTCGTGCTGCGGCGAGTTTCGATCACGCGCGAGCCTGCCAGGTCGACCTTTCGCGTGCGGCGTTCTTTGGCGGTGAACGTCACCCGGTTACCCTGCGAGATGGCAATGCCTTCGGGCATTTTTTCGTTAGCGATAGAGATGCTGCCGGAGATGACGGTCGCAACCATCGGAGGCTCGGCCGATGCAGCGCCCTCAGCGGCGGCTGGCTGCGTCATCAGCCACGCGGGCCACTCGGCTTTCGAAGGCTGCGGCAGCCAGAGGTCAACGACGGAGTTCGCCGCAATGCGAACAGTGCCCTGGGGAGCGCGCAACGTCACTTCCTGCTGCGCCGTCGCAATGCCCAGGTGTCCCTGGTGCATGCGGAAGCTCGGCTCGGGCTTGCTCTTTTCAATGGCGATGCGGCTGCGTTCATCGATATCGATCAGCGTCTCAGCGCCGAGGCGGATACGGGAGAACTGTCCCTGGGCCGTCGTAATCTCATCGTGCTCGTAAATATTCATGTTCTTGGCCAGCGGCTGGCGTTCGCCGCTGGACATGACCAGCGTGCCGCCAGTGCCGGATAGCGCCGTACCCATCGCTTCTCGCGGCTTCATCAGGAACACGCAGAAGAAGAATGACGCGGCGATGCCCACGCCCCACAGGATGTTGCGGCGCATGCGGTGGCTGCGCAGAGCCTGCTGCCGGAACCGTTCTTCGTTATGCAGCGCCGCGACAACCTTGTCGCTCAGGCGCCGGCTGGGCTCGCTGATATTCTCAAGCGCTTCGCGCAGGAGGTGGTTCTCTTCCCGCAACGCATCCAGACGGCGGCGCGCCGGTGCGCTGGTGCGGAGGAGCTCTTCGACAGCAGATTTTTCAGCGCCTTCCAGCCGGCCGTCCAGATAACGCATGAGCTGAAGCTCATCGATCGGGTCGGGCGACACTGGATGCGCGTGAGCGTCAGGAGGGATAGGGTTGTTGGATTCGATATTCATCTTCGTCTCAATTCAGCGCGCGCACAGCCGCGCAACTCAACCCTTCCGCTCCAGTTTCTCGCGCAGCATCTTCTTGGCTCGATGAATGCGCGTTTCGATCGTAGATACCGGCAACTCCAGAATTTCAGCAATCTTTTCGTAGCTCAGTTCTTCCTGGTACCGCAGGATCAGCACTTCGCGGTACTTTTCGTCGAGCGACTGAATGCAGTCCTGAACCTGTCCTGCCTGCACCCGGTGCTCGTATACTTCTTCCGGCCTGAGCGACTTCGTGTCCGCCGCGCGCTCCATCTCTTCGTCGTCCGCAGCGCGCGGTTTCTTCTTGCGCAGCGTGTCGATCGATAGATTGTGCGCGATGCGGTAGCACCACTTGACGTAACCGCCCGCCGCCTCCGGATCCACCTGGTTCCACGTGCGCCAGGCCTGATACAGAGCCTCCTGCGTGATGTCCTCAGCGTCTTCGCGGCTTGAAACCATCCGTAAGACGTAAGTAAAGATGCTCGCCTCGTGCTCGCGGGCGAACTGCGCAAACTGCCGCAGATTCACCTGTGCGTCATCTTCACCCGCAGAGGGGCCTGGTGTTATCGTCGAAATGCTCAATCCGCTCTCTAAGCTGATCGGCACTGCTCTTAAGCCCCTGATCAAATAACGGATGGTCCGCTGGGAACTTGCAGCACACGTGCCGAAATTTCTTCTTTCTTGTAAACGCTGGCTTTATAGCAGCTTATAGCTGGCTCTGCAGAGAAATTCCGAGGCTCGGATATTTTGTCCAGAAACGCACATCGTGGCGTCTGGTGCCCGCCCAAGCCCTCTCCTTATTAGCCACACAGGCCCTTATCGCCTTCGCATCCTGACTCGTTCCTCAAACGCGCCGGGCTAAAGCGATGGCGGCGGCGAGCGCGTCCGTGACGTCTTCAGGTTCCGGCGTCTTCGAAAGACCCAGCTGAGCCACAACCATCTGAGCCACCGCCTCTTTACTGGAGGCACCGTTGCCGGTGACGGACTGCTTGATTGAGCGCGGAGCGAGTTCGAGGATATCCAGCTTTGCGCGAGCCAGGCACAGCAAGGCGATGCCGCGGCCTTCGCCCATCGCAATGGCTGATTTCATATTGATGCCGGCAAATGTCTCTTCCAAGGCCGCCGCGTCCGGCTTGAGGCGCGCGATGATCTCTTCGAGTTCCGAAAAAATGCCGCAGAGGCGGTCTTTAAGCTCCAGTTTGTCACCCGGACGGACGCATCCGCATTCGATCAAGCGCAGCGAATTGTCCATGCGCCGCTCAATCATCCCCCAGCCTACGCAGCGCGTGCCTGGGTCGATGCCGAGCAGCCGCAGGCTGCGCGTCTGCTTCGCCGAACTGCTGACGAGCACCGGCGGCTCAAGGCGTTTCTTTTTTTTGTGCCCGGTCATCACGAGCAAGTCATCCAGCGTGTAAGGCCCGTCGAGTGCCATTCAACTTTCTCCAGAATGCCTCAGACGGTATCGGCAATCAGAAGTGAATCTCAAAGGCGTTCTCGGCCCCTCCCCGCCTTTAAGGTGCCGTCAGCATAGGACGCGACAGAGCCTTATCCACTATTTAAAAGCGGGCTGCTCCGTTAGGATTGGCGCCGATCTCAGGGTCGAGCGCTGCATGGTTTTTAACTCGCTAGAGTTCCTGATCTTCTTTCCGCTTGTCGCCACTACGTTTTTCCTGCTGCCGCACCGCCACCGCGCACTCTTTCTGCTGCTGGCAAGCTACTTCTTTTATTGCTGGGCCGTGCCGGTTTATGGCGTGCTGCTGCTGGCGATAACGGTTCTGGACTGGTACTGCGCGCTGCGGATCGAAAAATCCGGCTCAATCTTAACGCGGCGCGCTTTGCTCCTGCTGAGCCTGGCGTCGAACTTCGGGATTCTGTTCACGTTTAAATATTTCAATTTCTTCAAGAGCTGGCTGCGGGATGTTGCCGAGCTGTTTCAAACTACCCTTCCCCTGCCGACGCTCAGCCTACTTCTGCCAATCGGGATTTCCTTCTATGTCTTCCAGTCTGTCAGTTACATGATCGACGTATACAACCGGCGTGAAAAGGCTGAACCTTGCTTCATCAAGCTCGCGCTCTTCATTTCCTTTTTCCCGCAGCTTGTCGCCGGCCCGATTGAACGCAGCGAGAATTTGAAGCCGCAGTTTGATGAAGAGAAGCACTTCGACGAGCTGCGCGTGACCGCCGGGCTGCGCCTGATGCTGTGGGGTCTTTTCAAAAAGATGGTGATCGCCGACAACATCGCCCGCATCGTCATTAACGTCTATGGAGATCCGGAAAGCTACAGCGGCCCCAGCCTGGTTACTGCCACAGTCTTCTTTGCCTTTCAGATCTACTGCGATTTCTCCGGTTATTGCGATGTGGCCATTGGCGCGGCGCAGGTACTCGGTTACCGGCTCATGGACAATTTCCGGCGGCCGTACTATTCGCAGTCCATTGGCGAATTCTGGAAGCGCTGGCACATTTCCCTTTCGACGTGGTTTCGCGATTACCTCTACATTCCTCTCGGCGGTAACCGCGTGGGACGCTCGCGCTGGTTTTTGAATTTGCTGATCGTGTTCCTGGCCAGCGGGCTGTGGCATGGGGCGAATGTCACGTTCATTATCTGGGGCTTTCTGCATGGTCTTTACCTGATTGCCGAAATCATCTTCGCGCCCGCGCGGCAGCAGATCAGCGAGCGCATCGGGCTGCCCAGATTTCCCGCGCTTCAGAGCGGACTGAATATTGCCTTCACCTTCAGCCTGGTTTGCTTCGGCTGGATTTTCTTCCGCGCTCAGAACATCAATCAGGCGCTCTATATCGCATCGCATCTTTTTTCGGGCTGGGGCGAGATCGATTCGGCACTGGCGTTCGAGAAACTGGTGATGGTCGGAAGTCCTGTGGACTTCGTGGTGGGCTGTGCCTCAATCGCGTTCATGGAATGGGTTGAGGGATCGCAGCAGCACAAGGGCATGCGTTTCATGTTCAGCGAACGGCCGGCAGCCGTGCGCTGGGCGATGTACTACGCGCTGGTGCTGTGCATCCTGCTGCTGGGCGAGTGGCAATCAAAAGAATTCATTTATTTCCGTTTTTAGCAGGTGCGTGGATTGAGAACGTTCGCGACAAAACTTCTGCTGTTCCTGGCGCCGTTCTTCGCGCTTCTGCTGGTCCAGCAGTTCGTGCTGCCGCCGGATTACTTCTGCTTCCGCTGCTGGGAAGCAATGTCGCCGAGCTGGCGAGTCGCGCGCTTTATGCCGGGTCCGTTTTATCCGCTCACGCGCATGCAGAAAACCGAGCAGGGCGATCTGGCGTATTACACGCCGTACGCAGTGAAGAAAGAAGTCGTCTGGCAGACAGACCGCTATGGCTTCCGGAATCAGGACGATTCCAATCCGGTGTTCGATGTTGTTATCGTCGGCGATTCGAACGGAGTCGGAACAGGGCTAACGCAGAGCGAGACGCTGAGCGAGGTGCTCGCGCGCGAGAGCGGGCTGCGTGTTTACACGTATGCCAGCTCCAACAACGCCGTCGTTCCGTTCCTGGCCGAAAAGCGCTTCCGCGATGCGCCGCCGCGCATCGTCGTGCTGCAGTGTGTTGAACGGATGATCGGTTCGCTGAATGCGGGTGTAGCGAGTGCCGAGGTGCGCGAGCATCCACTGTACGGTGCGGCCACGGTCAGCTTGCTGCGCGGCATCGATCGCTGCGCAAAAATGCCTGTGTTCCATTATTCGCGTGCGCGCACCCGGGAACTCCTGCGTGATGGCATCGATACAATGCTTGGAAAAAGCACGAATGAATCGGCCTTGCCATACGGCAGCGTCTGGGCCAACGACCGCTCCATGATTTTCATCCACGGCTCCGGCTACCGCGAGCTTGGCCCAGGAGAAGTGGAGCGTGCGGCGCAGAACATCGTCACCCTGCGTCAGCTGATTGAAGCGCGCGGCAGCCGCTTTATTTTTCTGCCGATCCCGGAGAAGGCCAATGTGTATCATGCGAAATTCGGAGACGGCAGAAAGCCGGTCTACCTTCCAGCGCTGCAGCAGCGTTTGAAAGAACTCGGCGTACCGTTCGTTCCCATGCAGGAAGCCTTCGAGAACGCCCGCGAGAGCGCGCCAGAGCTGCTCTTCCTGTTCGACGACACGCACTGGTCGCCGCGCGGCGTGCAGGTCGCCGTGGATGCGCTGATACCGATGCTGAAGTGATTACTTCCCCTGCAGCTTTTTAATGTGCTGAATGCAGGTATTGCGGAACGTCTCGTCATCCATGAACCCGGCCGGACGCTCTCGTACCTGAACACCGATTTTCTGATTCACATCCTCGAGCCACGCCAGCGCCGCCTGAGCTTCGGGCGAATCCTTTTTCTTCTGCGCCAGATTCCAGAGGGTGACCGCGAAGCGCAGATCGTCAGCGCCTTCGCGTGCACGCGCAAAGTGAATCGTTGGGATGATCTCGTCGCGGCCCCAGTTGATCATCGCCGTGTCCGGCTCGCGGCCGTCGAGATCGAAGAACTGGCAGCCGTGCAGGCAGAGCAGATGCCACTGCAAACGCCCGCGAACGCCCTTCCGCGATTCGGCCCACTGGTACGCGCCGAAGCTGAACCGCGAGCGGCCCTGGTTGTAGATCCACAGTTCGCGGCCGAATTCTTTTGCTTTGTCCACGTCCGTCTGCGTGTGCAGGTTCAACGCCGACCACGTGAGCGTCTTGAAAATTTCCTGAACGACGTTTTCGAACGGATCGTCTTTCCAATGCACGGAGTACGAGCCGCCGATGCGCACGAACGGCACGGCTTCGCGATAAATCTTCATCAATTCAAGCTCGGCTTTGGCATGCTCGATCACGCGCGGCTCGTCGGTCATGCCGTAAAGCACCGGCGGCCAGTTTTCCTTTTCAGCATGCTCCTTCACCGCGCCCCAGACAATTTTCAGAAGCTCGCCCAACGGCTTGCCAGTTTTCTTCTCCCATTCGCGGCCGGTGTTGCCGACCTTGTAGCCGTCATGCAGCCCCTGGATCATCGCCGGGCCGCCGTACGAGACGAACTCTTTCGTGAATCCGCATTCACGCGCGATGCGGAAGTATTCATCGCATGCCGCGAAATCGAGCTTGGGCTTTCCATCCGCATCGAAGCCGCTGAATGGAATGTTCGGCCCGCCCGACAGGCAGTTCATGCCGTAGTCTTTAATGAGCATGAAAAGCTTGCGCATGGCCTCCGTGCGCTGTTCCTTTGAAAACTGCGAGGGAATATGAGTGCCGTAAAAGCCCATGCGGAAATCCGGTTCATCGAGCGAGAGATCGAGCACTTCGAGGCTGATCGGAATTTTCTTTTCGTCGAGCCACGCCGAGAGAGTGATCTGGCCGCTGTACGTCCCGGGTTTGGCGTCTGCCGGCACCTTCACGGTGAGCCAGAATTGCCGCGTCACATTTGCCTGCATCCGCAGCGAACCCGGCAGCTTGCGAAGCGACTCAGGCTGGATTGTGTACGCAATGTCATTGTAACCGCGGTGCGTGGCGTAATGGACGTAGCGCGTTTCTATGTTGGCCGCAGGGATAGAACCGGCCGGGCCGGTGAGGTCTGTAACGCTGACGCGCACCTCTCCTTCCTGATCTTTTTTCGGCCGAACGGCGAACGTGTACGACAGACGCTGGCCGCGCGCGCCAGTGCGCGCGAGCTTGCCCTCAGCGGGGCCGGGCTCGCCGTCGGGCAGGATTTCATCTTCAAGTGAGGGAAAGCCGATAATGCCAAACGCCTGCTTGGGCTTGCCCATGTAGACGGCCCGTTTTTCGAACTCGCTGCGGTTTTTTGCTTCCACTTCCGCGAGCCACTTTTCGGATTCGGCCTTTTTTGTGAGCGGATAAAGGACAAGCCCGGCAACACGGCAAGCATTCCACCCATCGGCTCTAAAGCGCAAGTTGAGCGTGCCGTCCGCGACTTCCACCTCGAAACGTTTGGGTTCCACAAGCGGCTTCATGTAGAGGTCCCAGATGCTGTCGCCAGGCATCGGTTCCACTTTTTCGAAGCGATAGAGGTAATCAGTCGGGCCCGCTTCGCCGCGGTCCTCGCTCCAGACCTGCTTTCCGTCCGACTCGATCCAGCGCTTGCGGAAAAACGCCTGTTCGCCACCCCAGTAGCCGAGATCGCTGAATACGAGCCAGACGCTGTAATTTCCGTTGGGCACCGTGGCGATGAATTCATCGTCTTGCATCTGCACGGCGTCCTGAAAGAGTCGCGTTGGAAACGTATCGTCGCGTGCGGCGTTCGGGCCCCACTTCGGATGGCGTAGTCCGGCAGCGGCGCCATTCTTTCCGTGAACGGTGTTCCACGTGATGGCCGCGAATCCCGGGAAAATCGACTGGCTCTCGGGACCGAAATCGAATGCGAGGATGCCATCCGGGCGCGACTCTTTAACGAGCCTCACGTAATCCATGAACAGATTGACGCTTTCTTCTTTGGTCTGAAAACCAATGTCAAGACGCGCGATCTGCGCCGGATCGATGTTCGTTTTCAGGTCGTGCCCGCGGCTGCCGGCCTCTCCGCGGAAGAGGCCATTTACCGGAAGCGAAAGCGTGTTGGCGCCGGGCTTGAGCGTGAACGTGCCGTTGTGCCGGTTCCAGTATGAGTTCTTCTTCATGAAGTCGGCGTCGCCGATCAGCAGCGAGCCGGCAACAGGATCTTTTCCTGTGTTGAAAATGTCGATTTCAAGAGCATCGTAGGCGCTCCAGTTCTTTTCGAAGCGGAACGAGACCATGTACTCATTAGCGGAAATCTGCAGCGACTTCTTTCCGTGAGTCACGTTCTTGTCGCTGAGCACCGCGCTTTTCTTTTTGAACTCCCAGATCTTCAAGTCCGCGTCGGTCTCGAAGTCTTGAAGAACCTTCACATTCTGAGCAAAAGCGGCGGATGTAATCAGAATTAAGCTGAAAACCAGATTGTTGCGCATATGCGATTTCCTCACCGTTGCGTCTGTATACCCCGCAAACCGCGAGAGTTTTTGAATCAACGTGAAATCGCGCGAAAGTTCGTGGCGTGTCGAGATGTCTAGATTGGTTTATTTGTTCATGACAAGAACGAGCGCGGCAGAGTCTCTCCTTTATAGAAGAGAAACTCCGTGTCTCCGTGTTGAAGTCGTTTTCTTTACCACTGCGGGGGCTGGCCGCGCTTCTGTTTGAGCAGCCACTGGTAGAGTTCGTCGTTGTTGTACGTCTCTGTCCAGGAATCGTGTCCGGCATTAGGGTAGACCGTCAGCTTTGCCGAGCTCCCCACTTTCTTCAGTGAGGCAATCATGTCCTCGCTCATTTTGAGCGGCACGGCGATGTCCTTCGCCCCGTGGAAGACCCAGATCGGCAGGTTTTTGATGCGCTCGACATCTTCGGGATCGCCGCCGCCGCAGATCGGCACGACCGCGGCAAAGCGATCCGGATATTGCGCGGCAAGGTTCCACGAACCGAAGCCGCCCATGCTCAGGCCGGTGAGATAAATGCGTTCGCTGTCGACGGGAAGTTTCGCGCAGACCTCATCGAGCAGGTCGTTAAGATCCGCGGCGAGCCACCATTCGCCGGGAGGGCACTGCGGAGAGATAACGATGAACGGAAATGTCTTACCTTTTTCCGTCTCAACAATTTTCGGAGGGCCGTGAACTTTCACCAGGTTCAAATCAGTGCCGCGCTCGCCGCTACCATGCAGGAAAAGGATGAGCGGGAATTTCTTCGCTGGATCCCTCTTCGCTTCGTCAGGCACGAAACTGAGATAGCGATGCTCAACCATGCCCAGCTTCTTCTTCAGGCCAAACCACCAATGCCGGTTTCGCTCGGCGGCACTTTCGCGCTGTTTGGCCTTGCCGCTGCCGGGTTTCATCTCGTTCAGGCCGGCAAGAAAGATGGCTGATTCGCCGGACTTGCCCGTGCTGACGGCGAGAAGAGTCGTGAAGTAGTCGTTCACGAGGCCGCTCTGCTCTTTCACAACTGCCGGATCGATTCCCAGCTGCTTCGGCAGCTCAACGGTGAACGGAATTTCAGCACGGCGGAAACGGAATTCTTCCGGCTGCTTATAGAGCGTCGCAAAGCGGCGGCCGGCGACGCCGGCAGCCGTGCGAATCTCCACGACGGCGCCGTAACGGCCGGGCTTCGACGGCGTTTTGACCTCGTTGTACTCAGCGTCATAGAAAACAGGATGCAGCGTGTACTCGCCGATGAGGTCTTCGACCAGCGACGGCTCGTCAAACTCGCACGAAGGAAACTTGCCGCCGGAGAACACGAAAGGTCTGAAGAGCAGCGGCGCGGCAGCGAAAGTATCTTTTCGCGTGGTAGTGATATTCGGAACTTTAACGTTTGCCTTCTCGCCATTGGCTTCGATCGTCAGCTTACCAAATGTCGTCTCCGGCGTGAGCG
Organism: Planctomycetota bacterium; assembly: GCA_035628505.1. Classification (GTDB taxonomy): domain Bacteria; phylum Planctomycetota; class SZUA-567; order H5-PLA8; family H5-PLA8; genus DASPJR01. Next base: position 10,391 of record DASPJR010000188.1, read on the forward strand.
GCACGGTCAATTTCGCCGCGCAGGCCGCTCCCTGTTCCATCAGTTTTTCTTTGGCCAGCGTCTTATCTCCATCCTGCAGCTTGACTGTTTTGCCGTTCCATTCGGCTGGCGCGATGACGTTAATCTTTAAGCGGCGGAAGCGTTCAATGAAGCCCGTCGCGCTGAGTTTTGCCGGCGCATTCTCTTCAGCGCTGGCAACGGAAGCGATCAGCAGAGGTATGATGAAAAATAATCGTCTCGTGAATTTCATTCTTTCCTCCCGCTGTTCTTCGTGTCCTTCGTGATCTTCGTGGTTAATTCTGTTTTTGCGATTCGATGATGTGTTTCATCATCTCGTCGAAGCTCTGCCGGATCTCCTGCGGGTCGATGCCGAAAAGCGACATCTTTGCGACAAACTGCAGCCCGTGCTGCTGAATGGCGCTGGCGCGCGCATCCGGCGGAGCCTGGCGCATTCGCAGCGACAAACCGGCGTCGCTCCTGGAGAGGCTGTACGTGTTTCGCCCGCGGTCGAGACACCAGCTCTGCAGCATTTCCAGGTACGAGCGCTTTGATTCGTGCACGACCAGCAGGCCGTACTGCCGCTCGGGCCCGACGGTCATCAGCGCCCAGCCGATGCGCGAAAGCAACTCAGCGAAATCCGGCAGATCATGGTAGCCGCCTTCGCCTTTACTCTGCTCGGCGTTTTTAAGCGCTTCCTTGTCGGCGGAGCTGTCGACAATCATCGTGTCGTTACCGAACACCAGCGTGTTGCTGTATCCGCTGAGCTCGAGCAGTTCGCCCTGGTTGTACGCCAGCGACCACGATTCGAACGGAAGGTCTTCGCGAAACGGCTGGTAGAGATCATTTTCATCATAGGGCGGCGCGGCATTCCAGACGCCGGGCTTGGCGCCGTTGATACGGACGAGCGCATTTAGAAGTTCAGCGTCAAAAGCCGTAATCAGGTGCGGCACGCGGGCAGCGGACGGATCAGGAGAAGCAAAAAAAGCATCGAGCGGCAGTGGCTGGGACATGCAGGAATCCTCGGTACCGCAGGCATCGTGACGCGACGGGCGGGAATTTCAAGCGTCAGCCGTTACACGCTTAACGCAGGTCTTTGCTCCTGCCGGACTTTCCAGCTTTCGCCGTGTACTCCTGCTGCACCGGGACGCGATACTGCGCGTTATCGAAAAGGACCGTCACATCTACAGTGCGCTTTTCTTTTTTCACTTCGGTCTCAACGTATCCGTCGTCGAGCAGATCTGGGCCGTGCAAGCCCTTCTTTGTCTTGAACGTAAACTTTGCTGTCTGCGCCGCGACATTGCCTGTCACGGTTTTCACTGAAAGCTTGAATGTGGCATCGCGATCGACAGCGGAACCTTTTTCGTCCAGTTTGAAGCGCCGCGCCACGCCGCCGACGTTCACGACAACGACAGAATCTTCCAGCTTGAAGCCTGCTTGAACGGGCAGCGTGCCGCTCAGGCCGATGACATCGGCGAAGTCTTTAACGAAATTGAGCGAGATCATCAGTTTGGTTGTCACCAGAAGCTGCGTCTCACCGGCCGGAGCACTGCCAAAGGGCGTGCTGCCCGCGCTGGTCGCAGAACTTCCGGCGGCGAGTTCCGTCTCGTCACTGAAGCCGTCGCCGTCGGAATCCTTGCGCGAATTTTCGGAGGTGTTTCCCGGCAGCAGAACTGGTTCGATCGTGACGGAGATTGTTTTGGCGGTGGACAGGTTGTTCGCATCCGTCGCTGTTACGATCACATCATAGGTTTTTGCAGGCGAAAAGGCGTGCGTTACTGTTCCGCCGGTGGCCGTCTGGCCATCGCCGAAATCCCAGGTGATCGTAAAGGCATCGCGATCGGTAAAATCGGCGCTCAGCTGCACGGCTTCGTTAACGCGAGCCGGATTGGGCGTGGCAGTCGGGCCGCTCACCAGCGCGGGCGCAACAGGCGTAATCACGACCGCAGTGGTTCCCGCAGCGGAAGTGCAGCCACCCAGCGTTACGGTGACGCTATAGACGCCCTCGTTCACCTTGCCCACGTTAGTAATTGTCGGGTTCTGCAGCGTTGAAGAAAAATTATTCGGGCCGCTCCATTGATAGCTCCCGCCGGCGAGCAACGAAGCCGTCAATTCAAGCGTACCGCCCTCGGTGACCGGTCCGTTGTTTCCGGCAACCGGCGCTGCGGGAACTGGATCGACAGTGACGTTGAGCGAAGCCCGCGGCAGCTGAAAACCATTGATCGTCACGTCGACGCTATAGGTTCCCGACGCGGTGACCGGCACATCTGGAATGCTGGGATTCTGCAGCGTCGATGTAAATCCTGCGGGGCCTGACCACGCGTACGTTCCGCCGCTCTGCGCACAGGAAAGATTGAGCGTCTGCCCCACACACACCGGACTGTTGCTCGACACCGAAGGAGCGGCATTCGCCACGACTTGCACGTTCAGCGTGGCGGCCTGGGACGTGCAGCCGAGCGTGACGGTGACGCTGTACGTTCCTGTTGCCGCGGTGGTCGCGTTAGCGATCACAGGATTCTGCTGCGAAGACGTAAAGCCGTTTGGCCCAGTCCACGAATACGCCGCGCCCACGACTGTCGATGCTGCAAGATTCAGCGTCTGCGTCTCAATAATGGGGCTGTTGCTCGATAGTGTTGGAGCAGCCGGCGCGGCGGTGACTGTGACATTCACCGTACCCGCAGAGGATGTGCAACCGTTGACGGTTGCCGTAACGCTATAGGTGCCAGCACCGGCGGGCGTGATCCCCGTTAGGCTTGGGTTCTGCTGCGTCGATGTAAAACCATTTGGGCCGCTCCAGGAATACGTCGCGTTGGCGATCGTTGTCGCAGTCAGATTCAGCGTGCCGTTTTCGCAGACAGGGCTGTTGCTTCCCGCAGTGGGTGCCGCCGGCGGGGAATTGACTCCAACAACGGTTGTGCCGGGATCGGAAACGACTCCATTAACGGTAACGGTAACGTTGTAGGTACCGGCAGCGGCAGCGGTGATACTCGTGATGCTCGGATTCTGTATCGTGCTCGAGAAGGAGTTCGGTCCGGTCCAGGCGTAGGTTGCATTGGCCACGGTTGACGCCGAGAGCTGCAGCGTTCCCCCGACGCAGACAGGACCATCGTTGGAAGCTGTGGGCGGCGAGACCACTACGACTGAAACACTAGCCGGCTGCGATGTCGCACCATTAATGCTCTGCGTGACAGAGTAGCTGCCGGCCTTCGACGCATCCATGCCAGTAACCGAAATGGCATTTGTCGTCGCACTGAACCCGTTCGGGCCGGTCCATGAAACTGCTGCGCCGGCGACGGGACTCACGCTGAGATTCAGCGTGCCGCCGGCTTTGACCGTCGTGGTTCCGCTGATCACCAGTTGCGGCGGTGGGACGAGGACGGTACCCGTCATGGACGGATGGATTGTGCAGCGATATCCGAACGAACCGTAATTTGTGAACGTTTTGGAAAAGCTTGCGTTCGTCGATAAGGAACCTGAATCCCAACTCTCCACCTGCCCGTTGTTGCTTGTTGTCGTGTGCGGTGCGCCGTCTTTATTCGTCCAGGTAACGGTGTCGTTCAAAGCAATCGTAACAGTAGAACCAAATGAAAAGCCTTGAATATCCACGGGAGATGTTGCACGGTTCCCCGCCCCGCGAACTGAGATCGCCAACGGTGGGCACGGGCACGGCGGCGGCACTGCTTCGCCTGCATACAGCGCACTCAACGTTGAAAAAAAACAGAAAAGCAGCGCGCGAGTGCGCATAGTTTCGCCTCCGTGAGTGTATAGTCGCTGTATTGTGAAGATTCTCACCGCAAAGGCGACTTTTATTTTCGATATTTTATAGCTGGGCCCGCCGTGTTAAAAGGAGCAGCTGGTGACTGCCGTGTTTGCTAAAGGTCAATCTGCATCAACGGGAAAAATGAAAAAGCAAAAGCGCCGCATCATGGTTCTAACCGAAGGCAAGCTGGGCGTCTTCTCTTCGAAGACTGGCACCTCGGTCATCCGCTATTGCACCGATGAGGTCGTCTGCGTGCTGGATTCTAAGGCTGCCCGCTCGGGCCGGCCGCTTGAATCCTTTATCGGCATTGGCCATGGCATTCCGCTTGTGGCCTCCGTAAAGGAGGGACTGGCATACAAGCCGACGGAACTCCTGATCGGCATCGCTCCAGTTGGCGGTGAACTTCCCGCCCCGTGGCGAAAAATTATTCTGCAGGCACTGGCGGCGAAGCTGGACATCGTCAGCGGCCTGCACCAGGCGCTCAATGAGGACGCGGAACTGGTGAAGGCAGCAAAGAAGAGCAGAGCGCGGCTGTTTGATGTGCGCATTCCGCCCGGTGACATCGGCGTGGCGGAGGACCGCTTGCGCGCGCTCAAGCAGCGCCGCATCTCAGTCGTGGGATCAGATTGCAGCGTGGGGAAGATGGTCACGGCCATCGAAGTTGATAAGGGACTGCGCGCGCGCGACTGGGACAGCGAATTCGTGGCAACGGGGCAGACGGGAATCATGATCGCCGGCTCAGGCATCGCCGTCGATCATGTGCTCAGCGATTACGTGAACGGCGCCGCCGAACGGTTGTGCTGGGAGCGGCGTAAACGGGAAGTCCTGGTGATCGAAGGACAGGGCAGCGTCTACCATCCGGCTTACAGCGGCGTCACGGTTGGGCTGCTGCACGGGGCCATGCCGCACGTGATGCTCTTCACGCACGCGACCGCACGCACGCAGATCAGCCATTACGAACAGTATAAATTGCCGCCTCTTAAGCAGGCCATTCAACTCGTCGAGGATCTCACGCGGCCGCTGCAGTTTGCGCGCGTAGCCGCGGTGGCCCTTAACACGGTGGGCAGGACGGACGAACAGGCCAGCGAGGACGCACGTCGCATCGAAGATGAGACGGGACTGCCAGCGGCGGATCCCATTCGCCACGGGGTGCAAAAGTTAGTAGACGCCGTGGAGCCAGCTTTGACAATGTAATTCGGACAGCCTGAGCGGACGGGCAAATACTGCAGAACCGATACGCCGCTGCGGGCTCTAAATGGAGTGAGGGGTAGGAAGGTATCAGGCACGCTTGAAGTATTCAGGTTCGTGGTGGCGCAGAGGGGACAATATGGAGCGGGGCGACGATTCACCGGTAGGGCCGTCAGCACGAGATTTCGAACAACTCACAACGCGGGTTGATTCCGCGAAGGAACGCCGCATTCTCGCCACGACTGCCGCACCCGCAGGCGGCAGCCTGGCTCCAGCCAAGTACGCTCTCGTCGTCGGCCTGCTCGCCATTGGCGGGGTCTTCGCCTATCGCCACTTCTATGTTCCGCCACCGGCACCTCCTGTTCAGCCGGTCGCGGCCGCTACTCCGGAAACAGCGGAAAGTACGCCCGTGGTTACTGAAGAGCAGCTGGCGGCGATCCGGAATGAGAACACGATTCAGCAGGTGATCCGCGACGGCAAGCTGCCTGAAGCTCCAAAAGTTCAGCTCGCTCCGCTGCCCGAGGAACCTGTCGTTGAAGAACCGGCCGTCGCTGATCCCGCTGTTGGAATCATCGGACAGCCGGTCGCACTGGGTACGGTGGCCGTTGAAGTGGAAAATTTCTGGATCGACGACAGCTCGCAGAAGGGCCCGGCTTATGCGGCACTGAGCGGTTACCTGGTGAATGCGACCGACCAGCCCATGGCGCTTCCGCAGATTGAAGTCAGCCTGCTCGATCATGAGAAGCGGCTGTACAAATCCTCGAAGCAGACGCTGACGGGCGGAAAAGCCGCCGTCAATCCGCAGATCAAGACGGCCAACACCTGGTTCTTTGAACTGCCGCCGAACACGCCAATGTACTGTGCGCAGTTCGCCACGAAGCTCGGCAAACAGGACCTTGCCGTTTTTATTCAGCTCGCCGAACGCACGCCTGAGAACGCCGCGCTGGTGGAATCAAAAGAATACGAGCCGACGCTGCTGAAGCTGATGACGGACGCCAGCCCGCGCGCGGTCGCGGCGCAGGAATATTACAAAGCCAAGTTTGCACTGGATCAGATTGGCCTGGAAGCACAGGCACTGGAGAAGCAGGCCGGAAAGATCGAGAAAAAATTGAAAATCGCGCTGAAAGAGTACGACAATGCGAAGGCCGCCTCCGAAAAGTCCAAGAACGAAATTGCAGATGTCAAAGCGCGCATAAAGGAGATCGAAGGAAACCGCTCTACTTTCAAGCACAATGCACGGCTGCAGGAAATTGAATTGGGCAAGCTGCGCAATGAACTGGCGCGCCGCGAACGCGACGAAGCGTCAGCCGCCGAAACGCTCGACCGCCGGACGAAAGAGAAAACCAAGATCGATGCCGAGTTCAAGGACATCCAATCCAAGCTCAAAACCATTTCAACGAAGTTCGACGCGCAGGCCAAGAACGTGGACAAGGCCAAAGAGAAACTCCAATAATCGCTGTACCCCCGCCGGCTGCTTGACGATGCCTGCTCCAGTGTAAAACATCGCACAACACTGGAGCGTTCAGGCGGCACCTATGAAACTATCGGCAGAACCACTCGATCTGACGCTGCGCCACACGTTTTCAACGTCGCGCTCGTCATCTTCAATTGCACACAATGTCCTGCTGACGCTGCGCTGGGGAAAACACAGCGGCCTGGGCGAAGCGGCCCCAATCCGCTATTACGGCCAGTCGCAGCAGAGCTGCCTCAAGGCGCTGCAGAGAATTGCCCGGCACCTCGCCGGACGGGAGCCGTTCGAAATCGAAGCAATCCTGCAGGACCTGCGCCGCCGCTTCCCGAAGGAGCCAAGCGCGATCGCGGCAGTCGACCTGGCGCTGCATGATCTGATGGGGAAACACCTGCGCCTTCCGGTGTGGAAACTGTTTGGACTGGACCCCACTCGCACGCCGCAGACTTCATTTACGATAGGCATAGACACGTTCGACAAAGTCGTCGCAAAGGTGGGGGAAGCTGAAAAGTACCCCGTATTGAAAATCAAGGTCGGCGTGCCGGGAGACGTCGAAATCATGCGCGAAGTCCGGCGGCTGGCGCCGAAGAAATTTCTGCGCGTGGATGCAAACTGCGGCTGGAGCGTACGGGAAACGATTGAAAAAGCGCGCAAGCTGGAGAGGCTCGGCGTCGAGTTCATCGAGCAGCCGCTGCCGCCCGGCAGAAATGCCGACTTCAAGCGCATCCGCAATAAAATCGGACTGCCGCTGATGACGGATGAATCCAGTCTTGTGCCTGAAGATATCCCGGCGCTGCGCGGATGCGTTGACGGCATCAACATCAAGCTCGTCAAATGCGGTGGCATCCGTGAAGGCTTGAAGATGATTCACATCGCGCGTGCCTGCGGGCTGAAAATCATGCTTGGCTGCATGATCGAGTCCAGCGTGCTGATCACCGCGGCGGCACAGCTGGCGCCGCTGGTCGATTACGCGGACCTCGATGGCAATCTGCTGATCAGCGACGATCCTTTCTCGGGCGTGAAGATCGACCGCAAGGCAAAACTGCTGCTGCCAGACGCGGACGGGTTAGGATTAAGCAGAGCGAAGTAAAGCTGCTCAACGTCGTGGCTCGGGCGGCTCGCCCGCAAACAAATTCGTAGGCGGAATGCCAACGCAACGCTCAGTTTTAGTCCACGTTCTCTTCGCCGATGCGCTTCTTCTTGGCGGGGGTGGTGCTCTTGGGCGTATCGGCCGACGACTCATCCTTGGGCTTGGACTTATGGCGAGCGGATTCGAACTTCTGCTTAAGCTCCGCCACGGCCGGATCGGTCGGGAAGAGGCGTTCGGCGGCCTTGAGGCTGTCTTCAATCTTCTGAATATTGTTCTTTGAGAAGTCGCCCTTCGCGATGATGGCTTCGGCACCGCGGATGTATCCGTCAAACGACGCGCGCTGTTCCTGCTGCAGCCTCAGCTTCTCCTCTTCGGCACGCTTCTTCTGCGCCTCTTCTTCAAGCCGCTTCTTCTCGGCCTGCTGCTGAGCGGCCAGGTCGGCGGCTTTGGCTGCAACCTTCTGCTTAAAAGCAGCAAGGGCATCGTTCGTTCCAAACTTTTCCGCCGCGGCGATTTTGTTCTGCAGCGTCGGCAGATCCGCGTTGGACTTGAATGCCGCGTCAATATCCTGGATGGCAATGGCGAGGTTCTCGGCCTTCTTCTGCTCGGCTATACGCTGCTCAATCTCCTTCTTGCGGGCTGCGAATCGATCCCGCACAGGCTTGGCGGCAGCGTCACCCGGAAACTTGCTGTCGAACTCGGCCAGCTTCTTTTCGGCGTCAGTGACTTCGTTTGCTTTCGTATCCAGCAGCGTCTCAATGTCTTTCAGGAGCGATGTACGTTCAACCGCCTTCTTTTCCTCGGCGATGCGCTTTGCCTCTTCGGCGGCTTTGCGTCCTTCTTCCTGCTTTTTGGCTTCCAGTGCCCGGTGCAGATTCTGCGTCTGTGTATCCACGCCGAATTTCTGCTCAAGCTCGGCAATCTTCTTCTCGGCGCTGGCGAAGTCCGCTTTATTGATGAATTCGTTCGCCTTGGCGAGGGCTGTCGCCCTTTCACCGGCGGCCTTCTGCTGCTGCTGGTTCTTCTCGATATCGGAGCGCTTGCGATCCAGTCTTTCGTTCAGCGAAATCATTTCAGGGTCCTGCGGGTAGGCCTTCAGGCCCGCTGCCACTTTCACACTGACCTCGGAAAGATCACCGCCCTTGTCCAGGGACGCCATCGCCGCACGCAGTTCATCCACAAGCTGCTTGCGCTTGGCCTCGGCGGCTGCCTTCGCTACTGCCTCACGCTTCTGCTCGATGGTCTGGCGCATCGCCACCACGAGTGGATAGTCCGCGTTCAGCACCTTGGCCGCCTCGTCGAGATGTTTCTGCGCATCCTCCAGCTTGCCTTCGGATGCCATCGCGCCCGCAAAGCCGAGCGATTCGATCGCCAGTTCCTTTTCCTTGGCCTTGGGATCGTTCTTGAGCTTTTCCTTCTCTTCTTCCAGCTGCTTCTTGCTGTCGGCGAGGCGTTTGGCGATTGCCTCTTCCTGCAGCTTCATCATGCGCTCGAGTTCTTCTTCACGCTTCTTGGCCTGCGTGGCCAGTTCCTGCTCGCGAGCCTGGAGCTTGGCTTCCATTTCGGCGAGCTTCTTCATCATCGCCGATTCGGCTTCGCCGTTGCCGCCACCCTTTTTGCCGAGCACAACCATGCCGACGATGCCGAGCACCAGGACAACAACGGCCGCTGCGCCGACGATGATCAGCGTTTTTGAGGAACCTGTGTCTTTTTTCTTCTGGAAATTGAAGTGCTTGCTGGCGCCAACCGGTTCAACACCGACGACTTTCTCGCCCTTTTCCGATGCCTTCTGGAGCTGCGCCAGCGCCTGCAGCGCTTCCTTCTGCACCGATTCAGGCTGGCCGAGCACATCGCGGCAGATCTTGAGGCCTTCGAGCAGCGCTGAACCGTCGGGGAAACGGCCTTCGGGCTTCTTATCCAGACAGCAATCGATCAGCGCCGAAGTCACTTCCGAAACATCGTTGCGCATGTTCGTGATCGGTTCGTGCGGATCCTGCACCGATGCCACGATCGTGTTGACGGGCGTGTCGCCCTTAAACGGAGCGCGTCCGGCCAGAAGCGCATAGAGCGTCGCACCCATGCTCCAGATGTCCGCGGCTTTTCCGACCGTCCGGGCGTTCATGGCCTGTTCGGGCGCCATGTAGCCGGCTGTTCCCAGCCCAACGGCGGTGACAGTCAGTCCTTCGCCCTGCTCCTGGCGCGCAAGCCCCAGGTCGCTCAATCGCGCGCTGTCAAAGTCGAGCTCTGGTTTACCGCGGTACGTGGGAACAAGAATGTTGTCCGGCTTGATGTCGCGGTGAATGATGGCCGCGTTATGAGCGACTGCCAGACCTTCTGTCGCTGCGATACAGATGCTCAAGGCGTCGCGCTCAGGCAGGCCTACCGTGCCCTGCTCCTTGAGCTTCTTCATGTAGCCGCCGGAGGTCATGCCGTTGATGTATTCCATGACCAGGTAGTACAGCCCGTGCTCCTGGTTCACGTCACGGACGGCAACGAGGTGCGGCGACTGAATTTTGGCGGCGATCTGGGCTTCGCGATAGAAGCGTTGAATGGCCTCTGGCTGCGCGAGCGCCAGCGGCAGAACCTTAACGGCGACTTCGATCTGAAGGCCGGGGTGAATACCGTAATACACGGCGCCCATGCCGCCCTGGCCGAGCTTGGCAATCAGCGGTATTCCGCCGAGTGAGGGAACCGGGCGACCGTTGAAATCGATCCGCGGGGCCTGCTGCAGAAGGCCTTCACCGGACAGGTCCTGCTCGGCGACTGAGAGCGAAACGGCCTTGCCCACTCCGGAGTAATTGCTGGAACTCGATCCGCCGTGAGAAGATGGCGTGCGCGACGGGGGTTTAGAGGGTCGATCCGAGCCGCCCGTTGGCGTCTGGATCATCGTCATTTCGTCTGCGGACGTGGTCGCTTTAATGGGTTCAGCCGGCTTGCGGCTGACAACGGTTTTGCCTATGGCGAGTTCTTCTTTGGGCTTGATGACTGTTTCTCTTGTGCCAGCCTGGGCTGCAGGGTTCTGGGCACCCACCGGTTTAGACGAAACGAGCGTCATTCCGTCGTTCGGCGCATCGGACGCGGAATCGGCGTTTCCTTGTGTGTCCGGGGTTCCCATCACGCACATTTCCTGACTGGGTAGACTGAAAAACCGTTCAGAGTTGAACCGGCACGGATTGTAGATGAGATTGCCTGTGTTTCAACTCATCTAAGCAAGAAATTAATGCACCAGTTTGGCAACCTTCAGCCTGGCGGAACGACTTTCACGACCACCGCCGTGATATCGTCCCGCTGCGGCTGCCCGCCCGTCCATTGCGATGTTGCTGCCAGCAGTTCCGAGAGGATGACCTTTGAGCTCTGCGCGACACTACGCCGAACAACATCTTTCAGGCGATCCTTGCCAAATGTCTCCTGTTCCAGGCTCATACACTCAAAGAGCCCGTCGGTCATAAACAGCAGCACGTCGCCCTGCTGCAGCGGCAGCCGGGGGCTGACTTCAAATGAGCTTCCCGGCACGATCCCAAGCAGCGGGCCGGTAGACTCCAGCTCAACAAACGTATCCTCCGCAGGGCGGTAGACCAGCGGCGGGTCGTGCCCGGCAGATGAATACTGCAGCGTACAATCACCGTTATCGAAGGCTGCAAGGCACAGCGAGAGGAAATTGCCCGCCTCCAGATCCTTCTCCAGCAAATCGTTGCACGTCTCCAGCAGCACTGCCGGATCGCTCTGCCGGCAGCACACGCCGCGCAAAAACGCGCGTGCCGCGGTCATGATCAGTGCAGCGCCCAGTCCATGGCCGGTGACATCCGCGACGACAACGGCCAGCCTTCCGTCCGGCAAGGGTATGTAATCGAAATAGTCGCCACCCGTCTCGGTCGCTGGAATGTTGACGCCCGCAATATCCAGCCCGCTTAGTTGCGGACTCTCACGCGGGAGCAGGCGCTGCTGTATGTGGCGTGCCAGATCCATCTCGGCCTGCAGGCGCTTTCGTTCAAGCGCCGATTCACGCAGCGCCGCCTGCTCGAGCACGACGCCAGCCTGTGCAGCGATAATTTTTGCAAGTTCAACGTCATAGGGCGAGAAGGCCTCGCCGCTCGCTTTATTGAGACTCTGCACCACGCCGACAACGCGCGTGCCATCAATATCCCGCAGCGGAACGCAGAGAATGTTACGTGTGCGAAAGCCTGTTTTGAGATCGACCTCGGGGTTGAAACGAGCGTCGGCGTAGGCATCGGCAATCAGGACCGTCTCGCCCTGCTCGGCGACCGCGCCAACGATGCCCCGACCTTTCGGCACGCGGATGGCGTCAACGCCCTCCGCCACGCGCGTGAACAGTTCTCCGGTGGTCGGATCAACCAGCCAGATGCTGGTTCGCTCAACGTGAAGCACCTTCGAACACGCGGCGGCGAGCAGGATCAGCAGGCGCGTCAGGTCGCTCTCTGCGGCCATGCTGCGCGTAATCGCCAGCACCGCTTCGAGATCACGCAGGCGCTGCTGCAGCGGCACGTCGGCCGCGACGCTTGCAAGCCGCTGGGATTCAGAAGGCAACATGGCAATTCCTTCGTGGCGTGTTCCCGGGCAGATCTCAGGATGCCGGCGGCGCGGCCTCGACAGTTGCTGCAATCAGCAGTGTCCGCCCGCCGCGCCAGTAACTGACAGTATTCATAATGCTGCGAATCAAGTGTACGCCGCGGCCGCTTTCTTCCAGCAGATTCTCCGCCGCATCTGGATCGGGCAGATCTTCTTCGCGGAAGCCGGAACCTTCATCACTGACAATCACCGTCCAGGTCGTGCTGCTCAGCCATGCCCGAACGTGAACATTCTTTGTGTGGTCGTATTTTGATCCGTGCATGACTGCGTTCACCAGCGCCTCATCCAGGCACAGCCGGTACCGAGCTTCAGCGGAATCGCTTTTCAGCGCGCCCTGCCTGCGAAGCACGGCGAGCAGCAGGTTCAACGATTCATTCTTGAGTTCGGTGTCGGCCGCGAACGAGTGCTCGAAGATCAGCTCGCCTTCGGGGAGCGGCGGATCGCCTGCGCGCACGAGATTGGTCGAGCGCCCCAGCTTTTTTCGCATCACGCCAGCTCCAGAGAGGGAGGAACGCAGGCATTTGAAGGCCTGCTGAAAAAAGTTTCAAGTTGCGAAAACCGGAGAACAAAGATCGTTTTTAAGAGCAGCCTTCCTTTCCTCGAAGGAACGACACCGAAAAGAGGCCTTCATTCACCCTTTTCCGCGCAGCGCAAGCACTTGCAGTATCTGGCGCACGCTCTAAATCCTGCTTCTGATAAGCGCACGAGCAGGCAGACGGCTTGCTCCGGTAAAAACAATCCTTTCTGAAGGAGGGCAATCCATGTCGAGAGTGCGAGTGGCAATCATTGGACTGGGCTTTGGTGCCGAGTTCATTCCCATCTACAAGAAGCATCCCAACGCAGAGATGTACGCCATCTGCCAGCGCGATCCGGCAAAGCTGAAAGCCATCGGCGACGCGTTTGGCATTTCCAAGCGTTACCAGAAATACGAAGAAGTGCTGGCCGACAAGAACGTCGACTTCGTCCACATCAATACGCCAATCCCCGATCACGGCCCGATGTCGATCGCCGCGCTGAAAGCCGGCAAGCATGTCATGTGCACCGTGCCGATGGCCACGAGCATCGAAGACTGCCAGCAGATCGTTGAACTCGTGAAGAAGACGGGCTTGAAGTACATGATGGCCGAGACCGTCGTTTACGCCCGCGAATACCTGTACGTCAAAGAGCTCTACGACAAAGGCGAACTCGGCAAGCTGCAGTTCCTGCAGGCTTCCCATCAGCAGGACATGGACGGCTGGCCCAACTACTGGCCGGGCCTTCCGCCGATGTGGTATGCGACACACTGCGTAGGACCGGTCCTCGCGCTGGCTGGAAAGTCCGCGGAGTATGTTTCCTGCTTCGGCTCCGGCACGATCCGCGAAGAGCTCGTCGGAAAATACAATTCACCTTTCGCGGTTGAAACCTGCCACATCAAGCTGCGCAATTCGGATGTGTCGGCACGTATCATCCGCTCGCTGTTCGACACCGCCCGCCAGTACCGCGAAAGCATCGACGTGTACGGCTCCAAGAAGAGCTTCGAGTGGCCGCTGATTGAGCACGAAGATCCCGTCCTGCATACGGCCAAGAAGCCCGAACCGGAAATTCCGCAGAAGATCAAGGTGCCGGACTTCGCACACCGGTTGCCCAAAGAAATCGCGTCGTTCACTACCAAGGGCGTTTACGACGAGGCCAGCAACACGCATCTGTCGTTCACGCAGGGAGCCGGCCACGGCGGCTCGCATCCGCACCTGGCGCATGAGTTCGTCGACGCGCTGGTGAAAAACCGCGATCCGTTCCCGAACGCGGTTCAGTCCGCAAACTGGACCTGCGTGGGCCTGTGCGCGCATCAGTCGGCGCTCAAGGGTGGCGAAATCGTCAAGCTGCCAACGTTCACGCTGTATTAATCCGCTCAGGAAGTGACGTCATACGCGGCGGAGTTCCCGAAGGGACTCCGCCGCGTTTTTATTCCGGGCTGAACCCATGGGGGAAACCCGGAGCTTTACAAATTGTGCATTTTAGACGATAACACCCAAATCATTGCTATTCTAACAGTGAGCACTCGCGGGAAAGCGCATGGCTTCAGTGACGGTATTCTTCGGCGGACACGAGCAGGCTACGTACCCTCTCGATAAGCCAATGATTATCGTCGGGCGAGAAGACTCCTGCCAGATTCACATCGATAACCGCAGTATCTCGCGCCAGCACTGCGCCTTCATTCAGAAGGATGGCGGCTTCCTCATCCAGGACTTGAACTCAGCCAACGGCACCTACGTCAACGGGCGCAAGACCACCGAGCATTTTCTGAATCACAACGACATGGTGATCATCGGAAAATACGAGCTGCGTTTTAACGGCGACAACGCGCCGGTCGCCGCAAAGTCTCCGCGTGACTTTCCCAGCACAGGCGAGAGCCTTCCGGCCAACAAAGTTCACCCTTCGAGCATCCCCGAGCCCGCTCCACTGCAGCGCCCCGCAAGCGCTCATAATCCGGAAAATGTCACGGACGCCTATGAGCTCTGGTTTTACGCCATCGAGAATGAACAGAAGGGCCCGGTCGACATCAGCACCATGCGCCGCCTCGCGCGGGACCACGTGATCACAGCCGATACGCTGATCTGGCGCGCCGGCATGGCTGACTGGATTCCCGCACGCGATCTGCCCGGGCTGATTTCAACTCCCGAGCCGCCGCCGATGCATCACGCGCAGCGGCCGGCCCCCGCTCCGGCACCGGCCCCAAGGCCCGCGCCTGCTCCTGCGCCCGCGCCGGCTTATCATGCTCCCGCTCCGGCCCCAGCTCCTGCTCCTGCTCCCGCGCCGGCACACCGGACGCGGCCTCTTAGTGAGACGCCCAAGGATGCCGACGTTTTTGCCTTTTCCGAGAAGGAGCGGATGGCGATTGCCAGGATCAGCAGTTCATGCATCGTCTGCGGCATCGGCTCTTTTTTGGCGACCGGCTACTACGCCTACGTGATTTCTCTTACGGGCATCGCGCGCGCGAATTGGGAAATGGCATTCGCCGCTTTTTATCTTCTCTTGGGAATACTGTTCCTCAGCGTATCCCGCGCCTGCGGGCAGATCACGCGTGCCGATAACGACAAGCGCGAAGACCTGCTGAAGCTGTTGTCTAGCGTGGGCTATCTGGTTTATGCGCAGGCATGGGTATACGCGCTGGCGCTCGGCTTTGCGGCGTTTTCGCTCTTCGTTTTAACTAAAATGCGTTGAAGCAGCGGGCTTATTCGTCGCTTTCGCGTTTTTGTTTGCGCGACTTGCGAATCTGTTCCACGTGGGCGGGCCAGTTGCGATCGGATGGAAGTGCCAGCACGACGATTTTATCCTCGCCTTTATAGACACTGCCCTTCACCGCGATGTCGTACTCGTTGAGAATTTTGTCCATTTCGGAACGTTCAAAGACAAGGACCCGACGCGCTGTGTCCGGTTTGCTTTTGTCGGCGGGCTCTTCGGCAAGCATCTTTTCCGACTTGACCGGGCGCTGCAGATAGAAGCAGTTCAGCGGCAGATTGCCGCTCAGGGCGTACACGTTGAAGTTCGCGCCGATCTCCGGATCTTTCGCCAGATTCTCCAGTTCCTGCCGCACCTTTTCCGCATGGCGGCTCAGCAGCATGTTTTCACGCGACTGGCGCGCCATGTAAATGCTCCAGCCGCCCAGCCCCACATAGGCTGCAACAGCCAGTGTCGCCACGCCCACCAGGGGCTTCCCTTCGACCCATTGCCGTGCTGAATAGAAGTAAGCTGCGAAAACCGCCACAGCCAGCGGGACGCTGAACATCAGGCCGTTTACGCCCGCCAGCATCGCCACTTTTTGTGCGGGCGGCCAGAAAGGAAAGCTGCCGACGGCGGCAGCGGCCAGAACGCCGAATATCAACTGTGTCCACGCCAGCCGCTCCTCGCAGAACCCGCCCGGCGCCTTGAACTGGCTCAGCAGGTATCCTCCGGCAAGCGCGAGGGGCGGAATGATCGGCAGCAGGTAGTGCGGCTGCTGCTTGGGGTAAATGTAAAAGCACAGGAATCCCGTGAGGAATGCGCCAGCGAAGAAAAGCATGTTCTCGCGCGCGGTCAGGATGATGCCGGATGAATCCTCAGGTTCTTTGGGCTTTGGACGCGTGAGATAGATGACAAAAGCCAGAAGCAGCAGAGGTGTCCACGGCAGCATGCCACCGGCGAGCGTATAGATATACTTGGTCCAAGGGTCATTCTGAATGTGTCCTGAATTGGCGTCGCTGAAACCTTCGCTGGCCTCCTTCATGAAGATCGCCCATGCCTGCGGCTCGGCCTGCTTGACGCTCACGAACCACCACAGCGAAGCCGAGCTGATTGCCAGCGCCGCGATAAACAGGATCACCTTGCGGGTGTTCAACCGCCGGTAACGCACAGCCGCAAGTGCGACTGCGCTGACTAACAGGACGACGGGGATATGCCCTTTGGTAAGGATGCCAAGCCCAAGGCTGGCGCCCAGGCTTAAGGCTGTCAGCATCCCCGGTCGCGGCGTGGTTACAAGCCATGCGGCCGAGCAGTACATCCAGCATGTCGTGAAGAGCAGCACCGAGTCGCCGTAGCCCAGCTGCGCGTGAACCGCGACGAGCTGGCCCAGCCCCAGCAGCAGCCCCGCGACAACTCCGCCCGTGCGGCCGAATACCAGCGAGCCATAGAGCACCACAATGAAAAGCGCGCACGCGACCAGCAGAGCCGGCGGCAGCAACGTGGCGTTGGTCATCACGCGCAGCGTCAGGCCGTCCTCGCCTTTGAGCAGCTTGGCCGCGCTGGCCACCAGCCAGTACGGCAGCGGCGGCTTGTTGAGCCGCACTTCGCCGCCCATGGTCGGAACGATGTAATTGTCGCGCTCGATCATTTCGCGGGCGACAACAGCCACGCGCGCTTCGGGCGTTTCTTTCAGCGGACGGCTTTGAACGGCTGGAAGAAGATAGAGAGCGAAAGCGAAGAGAAAGATGCCGCTGGCTGCAAAGATATCCTTGCGCAGCTCTTCCGAACTGCGGTGCGCGACGCCGGTCACTGCAGCGGCGTGTTTCGTATCAATGTCAGCTTCTTCCGTTTGTGACACGCGTCGAGAGGCCCTGGGTTGTAAAATTTCCTATAACATAAGGAGTCAGCCTGTATTCGGCTAGTCCAGCTTCGCACTTTTGTGATTTCGAAGCTTTCCTGCTTGCCAAGCAAGGCCGCAGCATGTTTGATTCAGTGGAACGGCGCTACGCTATCAAGACTTCCGACGAGGCGTTTTATGCCGAACAGGCGTATCAAGGCACTCATCCGCCATGCAGCAGGGCCTTGCCGCGGCTTCACCCTGCTCGAGATGGGCATCGCGCTGGGCGTCCTGCTGACCGCATTGATCGCCGCATCGGTGCTGATTCATGCCGCCGGACGCCATCAACGGCTGGTCTGGCAGGATGCGATTGCTGCCGAGCTGGCCACGTCCACACTTGAGAAGGCTCTTGCCGACCCTGATCTGCAGCCCACCCCGGTGGCTGGAAAAGCGATCACGATTCAGCCTCCTGGCCGTGCCAATTCTTCGGAGGTGCTGCCGGGCGTACGTGCCGTGCTTCATGTCACGGCACTCGCCGGCCGGACCGATCTGCTGCACATACGCGCGGTGGTCAGCTGGACGTGCGCTGATAGTGGAGAAAGTACGGACCGCAGCGTGGAGCGCATCAGTCTCAGGAGGGCGAAGCCATGAAGACGTCGCTCTCCCGTGGTTTCACGATGATCGAATTGATTTTTTCTGTCATCCTGATGTCGATTTTTATGCTTACCATTTGGGCCTCAATCCGGTCGCTCAGCGTGTCTTCCTCTGAATCCGCACGCGGATCGGCCGAGCTGGCTGGCGCCGTACGCATGGCCGAGCGCTTCCGCAACGATGTGCGGCAGGCCAGCAGCGTCGAGGTTTCGCGGGACGGCAGCACCCTCACCCTGATCTTCACCGACCACTGCGTGATATACGCCAAAGGCAGCACAGGCCGCATTGAAAGGAGCAGGCTGCGCGTCAAGACCGACCTTATCGCCAGTGAAGTCGATACGGGTCCAGCCGTACAGAGCGTTCACTTCGCGCTTGCGCCGGCCACGCGTCTACTGCACGCAAGCTGGTACTGCTGGGGGCCGGCCGATCCGCAATCGCGTGAAGCGCAGAATCAAGCGCCGCATACGCTGGTGCTCGACACCAGCCTGCGTTCGCTTGAGGAGGTTCAGCGCGAATGAATCCACACAGACCGCGTGGCCACATTCTGATCGCGCTCATGCTCGTCTGCATGCTCATCAGCTTTGCCGCCGGAGCATTGATCCTGCAAAAACCGGCAGGCCAGGCGGCAGATATTCACAGCGCACTTCAGCAGGCACAACTGGCAGCCGAAGGCGCGTTGCAGATGTCGCTGGCGAACCTGGATGCAGGGAAGCCGCCGGCGGCGAGCATCTCGCTGGGTGCCGGCATTTCAGCGGAAGCCGGCACTGAAAATGCCGGATCGGTGCGCCAGATCAGAATCCTTTCAACGGGCAGGGCGCCTGCTGCCGCTGCCGATATCCAGAATTCTCAGGCCACGGCGCAGATTACTGCGCTGGCGGAGAAGACTCCCGACGGAAAATGGCGCGTGAAGACGTACCGCGTGGCAACACGCCTGGAGTAACGTTCAGCCGGCCGTGACGTCGATCTGCGCGCGCTGCAGCTTGCCTGAATAATCAACGTAGACGCTCTTCCATTCCGTAAAGATGTCGAGCACCGTTTCGCCGGCTTCGCGGTGGCCGTTGCCCGTCTGCTTGATGCCGCCGAACGGCAGATGCACCTCGGCGCCAATGGTGGGACCGTTGATGTACGTGATGCCTGCGTCGAAATCGCGCATGGCGCGAAACGCGCGGTCGATGTTCTTCGTGTAAACGCTGCTCGAGAGTCCGTATTTCGTATTGTTGAGAATCGCCACGGCTTCGTCGAAGTCTTCGATCTTTATCACCGAGAGCACCGGGCCGAAGATTTCTTCCTGGGCGATGCGCATCTCCGGTTTGACAGCGCTGAAGACGGTCGGCTCAAAATACCAGCCGCGCGAGTGCGGCGCGTCGCTGATCGGCTTGCCGCCGCAGAGCAGCGTGGCGCCTTCGTCAATGCCGATGCGGATGTATTCCTGCACGCGCGCACGCTGCTTCTCGTTGACGAGCGGACCGATCTGCATGTTCGGGTCCAGCGGATCGCCGACGCGCACATCTTGCGCGGCCTTCACCAGCCGCGCGAGAAAAGGCTTGTAGATCTTCTTATGGAGCAGCAGCCGGCTGGTCGCCGTGCAGCGTTGCCCGGCGGTGGCGAACGCGCCCCACACTGCACCTTCCAGTGCCAGTTCAACGTCGGCGTCGTCCATCACGATCTGCGCGTTTTTGCCGCCCATCTCAAGCGCGCAGCGCTTGTGCGTGGCGCCGCACACAGATGCGATGTGCGCGCCGACCTCGCTCGAGCCGGTAAAGCTGATCAGCGCCACATTCGGGTGAGCCACCAGCGCGGCCCCTGCTTCCTCGCCAACCCCCTGGACCAGATTCACAACTCCATCGGGTACGCCCGCGTCCTGGAGTGCTTTGACGAAAGCGGCACCACACGCCGGGCTGTCCTCGGCCGGCTTGAGAACAACCGTGTTTCCACACAGGATCGCCGGAAAAATTTTCCAGCTCGGAATGGCGACGGGGAAATTCCACGGCGTAATCAGTCCGCACACACCCACTGGACGCCGCACCGTCATCGCAAATTTGTCGGGAAGTTCGCTGGGAACAGTTTCACCGGCAAGGCGGCGTCCCAGTCCGGCGTAGAGATTGGCGCAGTCGATGGCTTCCTGAACATCGCCGCGCGCCTCGACAAGGGGCTTGCCCATCTCGCGCGACATCAGCAATGCGATGGCTTCCTTGCGCTCGCGCAGAATTTCGCCGCAACGCCGCAGCAGGTTTCCACGCTGCGGCGCCGGCACGAGCCGCCAGCTCTTGAATGCTTCGGCCGCCGCTGTTACGGCATTGTTGACATCCACCTCTCGCGAACGTGGAAAGTGGCCAATCAACTCCTCCTTATTGGAGGGGCTGCGGCTTTCGAACGTTTCGCCGCCGGCCGCGGGGGCCCACTGGCCGGCGATGAAGTTCAGATTCGGCGCGAGAGGATCAAGCTTGGGCAGAATTCTCTTTGAGGGGCTGACAACAGCGCGACTCATATGAGGAGGCCTCCTGTTGCAAACAATGGTAGCGACGTTTTGCGCGCCGCAAAAGCAAAATGAGGGCCTCGCCAACACCCACGTTCATTTGCACTTCCCCGACGCTCCCTGCTATTATGGCGGCATGACTGAAACCTGCACCGCCGACTGTTCCGTCCCCTTCGTCCAGACCCAGGCTGTTGTAACCCACCAGGAACGTGTTTCCTCGCGCTACCTGCTCCTGCGGCTGCGCTGTGAAAGCATCGCGCGTACGGCGCTACCCGGGCAATTCGTCATGATCGCCTGCGCTCAGGATATCGGCGGAATCAGCGAGCCGCTGCTGCCTCGTCCGCTGGCTATCCTGGATGCGCGCGGAGACGAAATCGAGCTGCTCTACTTTGTCAGCGGATATGGCACCTCCATCTTAAGGCAGAGCGGCAGCCAGACGGGTACGCCGCTACGCATCATCGGCCCCCTCGGCCGCGGCTTTGAGCCCATTCCCGGCGTGGATGTCCATATCGCGCTGGGAGGTGGCAGCGGCGTGGCGCCGCTTGTGTTCTTCTACCGGCGCTTTGCCAAATCGCAGAAAAACTGGCACCTGGTTCTCGCAGCGCGTTCGTCCGATCAGCTTGCGCGCGAAGATGTCGTCGCCTGCCCCGGCCGCCTGCATAAGGCGACCGACGACGGCAGTGCCGGCGTGCGCGGGACGGCCATCGACGCCATGAATTCACTGCTCTCGGGCGAGCTGAAAGGCGCGAAAGCGGGCATTTACGCCGCCGGGCCTGAACCGATGATGATGGCGGCCGCAAAGCAGTCACGCGCGCTGAATCTGCCCTGCATGGTGTCACTGGAGCAGCGCATGGCCTGCGGCGTGGGCGTGTGCCGCGCGTGCGTGGTCGATGGAGTTTCGCCGCACAAGAAAACCGGTCTGCTGCGCCGCACCGTTTGCCAGGACGGGCCGGTCTTCGACATCAATGAGCTGGCGGGGTGGTAATTCTTTTTTCACAGCAGAGGCGCGGAGACGCTGAGAACTGAATCTGTTGTATTCCCCTCCCCTTGCGGGAGGGGGTAGGGGGAGGGGTTAGCCATTCGCAAAAGTGTGCGCGCCGCCTGCATTGGACGGCTAACCCCTCTCCCTAACCCTCTCCCGCAAGGGGAGAGGGAACCGCCGTCCGGCTCGCGTTGCGCAAAGCGAAGGGTGAAAACGTTTTCCGCGCCTCAAAGTCTCTGCGGTGAAATCAAACCATGAAACTCACTCTCGAATTTCTCGGCAGCGGAACATCGGTGGGCGTGCCGGTCATCGGGTGCGAGTGCGCCGTGTGCCAATCCAGCGACAGCCTGAACAAGCGCCTGCGCTCGTCGGTGCTGATCCGCGCGTGGGACGACGCGGGGGCGCTCCAGACGACCGTGCTCATCGACACGTCGCCCGATTTCCGCCAGCAGATGCTGCGCGCGAAAGTGAAGCAGCTCGATGCCGTCATTATCTCACACTATCACGCGGATCACGTGGTCGGCATCGACGACGTGCGCCGTTTCAACCACATGCAGAACCGCGCCATCGATTGCTGGGCGCGCCCGGAGACGCTGGCCAGCCTTAAGCAAAGCTTCGGCTATGTCTTTGTTGAGGACAACAACGTTCGCTGGGGGCTGCCCTGTCTGACGCCGCGGCCGTTTGCTTTTGGTGAAGCGTTTACAATCGGCGCTCTGCGCTTCGAGCCGTTCGTGCTGGACCACCAGGTGATGCTCAACACGGGGCTGCGGATTTCCTGCGGCAGCGGCCCTGCGCTGGCGTACTGCCTGGACGTGAAACGCATTCCAGATGAATCGTTTGCGAAGCTGCAGTGCTCGCACACGCTGATCCTGGACATGCTGCGCGAAAAGTCGCACCCAACTCACATGAATCTGGAAGAAGCGCTCGCGGCAGTGGCACGCGTAAATCCGCAGCGCGCGTTTTTTGCCCATATCGCACACGAAGTTGATCATCGCACGCTCGAGGCAAAGCTTCCGCAGCACATTCGCCTGGCCTACGACGGGCTCGTCATCGAGCTTTAATTCTGTGCCGCGCGCTGCAACAGCCGGCGTGTTGCAGTCTGAGGCGTGCGACAGGCTGAAACTTTTTTCGATTGGCACGCGAAGCACGCGAGCGGACCATTTTTGCGCCATGTTAAACCAATCGCGCAAACACGCTCGCCGCGCATGTCCAGAGATGGACCGGCTGTGACTTCAACCGTAACCACATTTCAGCCTCAAGGTGCTTTGACACCGGAACTGTTCCTCTTGTGA
Source organism: Planctomycetota bacterium (assembly GCA_035628505.1). GTDB lineage: Bacteria > Planctomycetota > SZUA-567 > H5-PLA8 > H5-PLA8 > DASPJR01. Next base: position 32,917 of record DASPJR010000188.1, read on the forward strand.
CCGGCAGAAGCGAGGGAAACGTTTCATTCCCCTCTTTTTTGACTTTGGTTTAAGTCTTGCTCCCTTCCAGAGGTCGCACGCAAGAGCATCCGCGAGCGGCGAAATCAAAAGCGGCAGGCAACTTAAATGGGGGGGCGGATCGCACGAAACGTGTGATATCGAAAACCAGATTTTTTATCAAAGCACTGTCCGTTTATAAAAAGTATGGCCCGTATCAGCCAGTGCCGTAAAAAATATTGAACGTTGGACCGTATACGAGTGAAGTTGGATTAAGAAGGCGTATTTTCAACATCCGCCACACCGAAGGCCGTTTCTCGCAGGAGAAACGGCCTTTTATTTTGTGCTCAGCAGAAGATCCAGCGCGCTCAGCGCGTGCAAAGCGCCAGCCTCCAGCGACACGTGCCGCGCCTCGGGAACATCGCTCTCGCGGGGATTGATGCGCACCAGAATCGCCTCCCGAAGTTGAGCAATCTGCTCACTGAAGAAGCGCACTGTCGGAATGGCGCCGCCCGCTCCGCATTCGACAATGGCCACTTTTTTCAGAGGCATTTCGCGCAACCACGCGTTCAGTCCGCTTGAGACGGCTTTCGAGCGCGTATTGTCCCATCCGCCGTCGCCGAACATCAGGATATTGGGCCGCGCCAGCCCTCCGCAGCGCGGGCAGCACGGCAACGGTGCGCGCGCGCGCATCGTCGCGATGTCGACTTCAGGCGTAAACGCATCAGCGGCGAAAATGCCGGCGCCACACGCGTTCAGGCATTGCAGAAAATGAATGCTTCCGTGTGCCTCGACAACGCGGTCGGCGGCGAAGCCCGCACACTGAAACTGGCCGTCTACATTCGAGGTAAAGATGAAATGGCCCATCGGCTTTGACTCGGCCCATTTCTTCAGAATGGAAAACCCGGCGTGCGGCTGTGTGGCGCGGTAGAGATTCAGGCGATGGCCGTAAAAGCCCCAAGCCATCTCTGGATCGCGTTCGAACCAATCCGGGTTTGCCATATCGGCAAAGTTGAGTTTGAGCTTCGCGTAAAGCGGATACGCCTTCCAGAAGCCCTGATCGCCGCGGAAGTCCGGCAGCCCCGAGTCCACGCCCATCCCGGCGCCCGCGCAGATCAGTAGCGCTTCAGCGCGCCGGATGGCGTCGGCGGCACGCACGAGATCGGACGCGGGTAGATTCATGGAAGTTATTATACCAGAGTCCGTTGCACTTGTGGACTCTGCCAAATGCATGGCTGGAATAAATTTTTTCGAAAATGTCCGGACAAATCGAAAACGCAAATCGTCTTAGTAAGAGTGAGGGGAGAGGTGGAGTTCCCCGCGGGCGCACCGTGGCGATACCGATCCCGCCACGGGTTCTTGCCTTCAGATAAGTTTCCCTGAGCGCTCTCGCGCGGGACTCACGCTTTGCAGAAAACCCGGAAGTCCATGTCTTCCTTGAGCAGGATGTCCGTGCTCTCGACAGTCTTCAGGTACTTCGGATCGATCTGGTTGCACTGAATCTGCCGCAGCAGCTCTTTGCAGCGGTCGATGTGCTTGATCAATCGCACCTCGGCGTACCGCGACGACTGGTCCATCGAAATCAGGAATGTCCAGTCGCTGGCCTGCGCCAGCATCAGCTCGCGCGCGGCCTGGTTGAGCGCCCGCTTTTCGATGCCTTCGGCGCCCTTGCGCTCCGTGGCCAGCTGCATCATCTGCTCGCTGAGCCGGAACAGATGTCGGTAGACCCATACGTTCGGGCGGTAGGCGCGGCCGTCCAGCCACGTTTCAAATGTCGCCTTGGCGCCCCAGGTCGACATGCCGGGCGTCATCAGCTGATGGCGCGGCTGCTCGCAGAGGAATTCTGACGGGGTTACGGGACGCACGGTCTGCTGGTCGAAGGCCATCTTGCGCATGACCATTTCGATCCACAGCGGACCTTCTTCCCACCAATGGCCGAAAAGTTCGGCGTCGTAGGCCGACACGGTCATCGGCTTGGTCTGATAGCGCTGGCGCTGGTGCCAGGCCTGTGCGCCGCGATGACAGACGAACTGTCCGGCCTGGTCGGCGGCGGCCTGATGCGCCCAGTCGGGGTTGTACGGCGCCTTCTGGTGCAGGGCGACGTTCTTGCCGGTGATGCGGTAATACTTCAGCCCCGTGTTGCGGCGCGTGTTGCCGACTTTCCAGTAATCGGGGAGATAGTCCCAGCCTGCGTCGTAACCTAGATCGCGGTACCACTCCTTGTAGCGCGCATCGCCCGGATAGCCCGCTTCGCGGCTCCAGACCTGCGCGCGCGTGTCTTCGTCGATGCCGAAGACCGCGAGGTTGTTATGCGTGATCACCGGACGGGCGGTGTTGTACCACACGCGCGTGTTGCCGCGGGTGATGCCGGTGGCGTTCACGAGCGTCCACTTGATGCCTTCAGCGGCGAGGAAGTGATCGAGCCCCGGAACGAACGCGTTCTCAGGCAGCCACATGCCCCGCGGCCAGCGGCCGAACACACGCTGATACTGCCGGCAGGCCATTTGAATGTGCCCGCGGACGATCTCCGGATAGTGCATGTAGTACGGCAGAATCGGATGCGTGCCGGCGCAGCACATGATTTCGAGCTTCTCGAGATTCTGGAAATCGCGGAAGCCGTGCAGGATGTTTCCGTTGTACGAGTTGAACACGCGCTTGGCCGTATCGAGCCGGTTGATGATCGTCTGGATCGTGTGGCCGAATGCGCCGTTCTTGTGCGTGTGGTATTCGCGCGCCGCCAGCGTGAGCGACTCATCCAGGAAGCGGCGGTAACGCTGCTGCAGATCGGGATCTTCGAGCATGGTGATCAGCGGCGGGGAGATCGAAACCGTGAGGCGGAAGTCGATCTTGTCCTTCTCAAGCTGCCACATCATGTTCAGCAGCGGCGCGTAGCAGCTGGTGATCGCTTCGAAAAGCCACTGTTCTTCAAGCGCAACGTCGTACTCCAGATGGCGCACCAGCGGCAGATGCATGTGCAGCACCAGCGCCCAGTAACCATTCTCTTCAGCCCGGTGAGCCTTGCCGCGCTTCCAGTATTCGTACAGGTTCCAGCGCCACTCTTTCTCGCTGACGGGGTGTTCCTTGCTGTAATTCTGGAGCTTGATTTCGCGCCACTCGTTCTGGGATTCGTGCTTGTTCTCGCTCTCCGGCTGCGTGCGCGCCTTGTTGGCGACCGCGACGCGCTCGAAAAATTTCGTGCCCTTCGCGCGGTAGCCGAGTTCCACGTCGTATTCGCAGTTGGGATCGACGTTGAGCCAGTAATTATTCTTTGAGTCGAGGTAATCCTCGATCTCCCAGGTGTGTCCGTCGCCTCGCCGCACGCGCATCACAAGGTAGTTGTTTTCCAGGAAGTTGTTGCCGAACTTCTGCTGCAGGTGGTCCTTGGTCCCCTGCCCAACTTCCCAGAAGACATAAATCGCACGCGGCCCGCGCGGCAGAGCGTACAGGTAGGTCTGGTTGTACTGCTCGTTGATGTAGGGTTCGTGATGCAGGATCTTGACGTCGATCGCCTCAATCTCTTCCTTGGGCGTGCTTTCCACTGACGCGCGCATGATCACGAGGGGATCCTCGGTGCGCACGGATTCCAGCACCTGGCTCTCGCGCGCCGCGCCACCGGGCTTCTGATGATCTTCGTCCGCGGAAGCTTTCGCAGCGGGCTTGGGCGGCTCGGTAACCATGACCGACGAAGCGGCCAGCGCGGGCTTCTCCGCCGCGGCAACCGGCTCGGTGGCCGGGCCCTTTTTCTTAAGCTTGGACTTCTTGTTTGCATCACGCAGGGCCATTGTCTTCTCCGTTTAGCGTCATCAGGCGTTCGGTTGCGAAATTAAAATTACAGCGGACCGCGGCGAAAGCACATAATGATCCGCGGGTTTCAGCGGTATGGCATCCTTCTCATCCACGATATCATCAGGCGACGGGAGGCTCGTGTCGACCAGGCGTTTCCACACCCATCGTCCTTCGTGCGGCGGGATGGCGAACTTCTTGTGCTCCCAGTGCGCATTGAACATCACATAGATGTCTGGCTGCGAATGCCAGCCGTGCATCTGGAAGGCGAGCGTGCGCTGCTGGCCCGTCCAGTCCGGATCGCCGACTTTTGTGCCATGCCAGCTCACGCGGTTGCAGAACTGTTCGCGGCTGAGCGCAAACTGTTTCTTGCGCAGCTTGATCATCATGGTGGCAAAGCGCAGCAGGCCGGCGTTCTTTTCCGCCAGCGACCAGTCCATCCACGAAATCTCGTTGTCCTGGCAGTACGCATTGTTGTTGCCCAGCTGCGTGCGCCCGAATTCATCGCCCTGCGAGAGCAGCGGGACGCCCTGCGAGATCAGGAGCATCGTGAGGAAGTTGCGCATCTGGCGCTGGCGCAGCGCGAGCACTTCAGGGTTGCTGGTCGGCCCTTCATGGCCGCAGTTGTAACTGATGTTGTCGTCCCAGCCGTCCTTGTTGTTCTCGCCGTTGGCGATGTTCTGCTTGGTTGTGTACGCGCAGAGGTCATGCAGGGTAAAGCCGTCGTGCGACGTGACGAAGTTAATCGAATGGTACGGGTGCCGCGATGAATCGCCGTAAATATCCAGGCTTCCGCAGATGCGCTTGGCCATCGCCGACGCCGAGCCCGCTTCACTGCGGATAAAGCGACGCGTGTCGTCACGGAACATGCCGTTGAGCTCGGCCCAGCGGCCCCAGACCGGGAATTTTCCGAGCTGCGAAAGTCCGGCCGCGTCCCACGCTTCGGCCACGAGCTTGGTTCCCGCCAGCAGCGGATGTTCGGCGATGTGCTGAATCAGCGGCGGATCCTGCAGCACCTGTCCGTTCGGGCCGCGGCCTAAAATCGAGGCCAGGTCGAAACGGAAGCCGTCGACATGCATCTCGGCGACAAGGTACGTGAGGCTGTCGATAATCAGATCGCGCACGAGCGGGTGGTTGCAGTTGAGCGTGTTGCCGCAGCCCGAAAAGTTGTAGTAGCGGCCCTGCTTGTCGAGCATGTAATAGATGGCGTTGTCGAGCCCGCGGAAGCTGATCGTCGGACCGTTCTCGTTGCCTTCAGCCGTGTGGTTGTAGACCACGTCGAGAATGACTTCGATGCCCGCTTCGTGAAAATTCTTGACCATCTGCTTGAATTCACGAACCTGCGCCCCGGGAGACGTGGCGTACGAGGCCTTCGGCGAAAAGAACGAGAGCGGCGAATAGCCCCAGTAATTTTTGAGCTGCTCGCCGGTCAGCGGATTCTTGTGCGTCTGCTCCAGTTCGTCGAATTCGAGCACGGGCATCAGCTGCACGGCCGTGACGCCGAGCGCCTTCAAATACGGGATCTTTTCGCACAATCCCAGATACGTGCCGGGATAGCGCACCCCGGACGAGGGATGGCGCGTGAAGCCCCGAACGTGAAGCTCGTAGATGACCGTCTGGCCCATGGGCGTCGAGAGCGGCACGTCGCCTTCCCAGTCGAACTCGTCCAGATCCAGGCGGCAACGACGCGTCAGCCGGCCATCTGCGGCGCCGTGCGGGATATCCGGCACGCCCCACTTGCTTCCGCCGCTGATCGAGCGCGCATAAGGGTCGAGCACGATCGCCTTGGGATTAAAACGATGTCCGGCCTTGGGCGCGAAGGGGCCGTCGAGGCGGTAACCGTAGAGGCTGTCGAGCGGCAGATCGTAGACGAAGATGTGCCACACGTCGCCGGTCTTGTTCAGCGTCGGGTCGAGCTGGATCTCAGCAAAGGGCTCTTCCTTGCCGGGCTTGAAGAGCACCAGCGCCACCTTCTGAGCGTTGCGCGAGAAGACGGCGAAGTTGACTCCGCCCACGCGCAACGTCGCCCCAAATGGGCGCGCGTCACCGCGCGCCGTGACGAACAGCGGTTTCGACTGGTACGATGCAGCCAGAGCCGGAACGTTTTTCAGCCGGTTCTTTTCGGACTCTGGCGCCGAGGTAAGCCCGCCGTCGTTATTTGAAATCATACGTCAGTATATCACTCCCGCGGCGGCTGATCTCGCGTGCGTAATCGGTCCAGACGCCCTGGCCCCAGTAGCGGAAACAGCTCGTCTGCGAAACCAGCAGATGGAAGAGCGCGTTGCGGTATTCGTGGCTGTTCGTGTCCACGTTGCGGCTGTCGAGCTTCTCATGGAACTGCGCGCTGAGCTTGTTCATGGGCTCAAGCACGTTTTCGTAGCCGTTGGTCCAGCTGATGTTGTTGGTCCACGAACCGCCGTCCATGCAGAAGTTCGAATTCTCTTTCTTGATGTCCGCGATCGCCTTGTCGGCCGCGCCCGGCTCCCACTTCTTGATGCGCTCGAAGACCTTGCCCTGGTGGATCGGGCGCAGCGAGGGCAGCATCGAGAGCGTGACGCCGGCCTGCTCGAGCATTTCCAGGTATTCGGTGCCGTTTACGGACACGACGCCTTCTGTGCCGAAACGCGCGGTGGTCTGGCGGTAACACTGCGGGAACTCGTTCATCATCACGCCGCCGTTTTCGCCGTCGCCGATCTGCGTGACGATGGGCGGAACCGAAATGCCGCCGATTTCGCGGCGCTGCAGCGTCTGCGCTTCGAAGAACGGCTGCATCTGGGCGACGAGCTTGGTGTCCGAGCCCTGCGTTTTGATCAGCGCGATGATGGATACTTCTTCACCGCACGAGTTACGCGCGACCATGCGGTACGGCAAATGCTTTTCGCGCAGGCCGTGCCCGTTCATGTCCTCGACGGTGTGCTCCTGCACCAGCAGCCAGTTGTAGCCGCATTCGCGCAGCGCTTTAACGTATTCAAAGCACGCGTCCGGATGATTGGGCATGTGCATTTCCGGCGGCGAGAAGCCGCGCACGCGTTCAAGTGCATCCCAGCCGTAAACGGCGGCAAAATTGTGCTGCCAGGCGCGCATGTGAAGCTTCAAGTCCGGCAATGGCGTCGACGAGGCAACCGCGTGTCCCCACATCGTTCCAAGCCATTCGACATACTTGCGCAGGTGCGGGTCGCAGGTCACGCGGCGCAGGCGTTCGAGCACGTCGCCGCGGCCCATCTTGCGCAGGCCGTAGAAGAGCTCGCCCGAGTAATCCAGCATCACGCGCGGGTTGCGGCCCTGCGAAACCAGTTCGGGAACGATGTCGCCGATGCGGCCGTAGCAATCCGCAAAGACGCTTGCGTTGTGGTTGTCGCCGGTGCCCTGGTTGCGGAACATGTGGTCAAGATTGCTGATCATGTCGGCGGTCTTGATGTCGCCGCCGCCGGCGGGAATGAGCGGCTGCTGCATGTGAAGCGCAATGGCAAAGCAGGACTGCAGCTTGTCCAGACGCAGGTTGGTCTCGTGCAGGTACACCGGACGCTGTCGTCGCGTCACCTCTTCAACCTGTGCGTCATTACCGCAGATATTCGGCAGACCGTTCACAATCTCTGGCATGCTCATCTTAGCATTCGCTCCTTCTGGTAGTCACGGCCAACATCCGCGGGCATCTGCCCGCCCCTCACGTTTTTGAATCACTTCGGTGCAAACAGCGTGTAGTCCAGTTCTGGGAAAATCGAGTCGCTGTGCTCCAAAACCCGCAGCGTCTCTTCGTTCACGGTCTTTGCGTCGTATTCATTCAGCAGATGGTGAAAGCGGTGAATGTGGTCGTTGAAGCGCCGCTTGGCGTACTCTTCGGTCGTTCCATCCGTGATGATGAACGGCCAGTCGCTGCTCTGCGCGAGCAACAGTTCACGCCCGGCCTGGCGCAGCACGCGATCCTCAAGTTTCCCGCGCGGCTGCTTAAGCGCATTCGTGACCGTCTGCGTCATGCGCGCGGCGCCTTCATGCAGCGGGCGCCACATCCAATCGGTCTTCGGGTTGATCCAGTGCTCAGCGTAGCCATTGCGGCCCCAGGTGCTCGGTGCCGGCGTGGCTTTCTGCTGAATCGGGAATTTTTTCAGGTACTCGCTGGGCGTGGTGAGCCCCAGGTCGCCGCCGCGCGTGGCAACTTCGCGCAGCACGTAATAGAGCCACTGCGGGCCTTCAAACCACCAATGCCCGAACAGTTCGGCATCGTACGGCGAAGTGATCACGCCCGGATACGGCATGCGGCTCTGCAGGCGATGAACCTGGTCGCGGCAGCGGTTCACGAAATCATGCGCATGGCGCTCGGCGGTTTCGCGGCCTTTGTCGAAGTTGTAGAGGTGCTTGTCGTTGTGCGGGCCGGTGATGCGGTGGTACTTGATCCCCGTGTGCGTGCGCACGCCCGGCGCGTACTGGAACTCCTGAAGATAGTTCTGGTCCAAATCGTAGCCGATATCGCGGTGGTACTCGCGGTAATTGGGATCGCCCGGATAGCCGACTTTGCTGCTCCACACGAGGCGCGAGGTCGACGGGCAGCGCCCGAATGCGGCGACTCCGGAAGAACAGTAAAGGGGCGCGTACACGCCGGAAACCGGACGCGGATCGGAATGCTCGATACCGTGCGAATCGACGAAAAAGTAGCGAATGCCGGCCTCGGCCAGGATGGCATCAAGGCCCGGATAGTAACCGCATTCGGGCAGCCACAGCCCTTTAGGTTTAACGCCGAAGATGCGTTCGTGCTCGCTGATCGCTGTAAATATCTGCGCGCGCACAGCCGTGGGTTCCGCGCATAACGCGGGAAGGAAGCCATGGGTGGCGGCGCATGTCATTAACTCCAGCAGTCCAGCGTCAGCAAATTCCTTGAAAGCTTTGACCAGGCGCAATCCGCAGCGTTCGCTGAACACGCGGCGCGCTTCTTCAAACAGATTCTTGTACACGCTGGCCAGGAAGTTCACATCCGGCCAGTGCTTCGTGCGCTCCAGTTCCTTCTGCGCGAGCCCGATGGAAAGATCCAGGTGCCGCAGGTAGCGCTGCTGCAGCAGGGGGTCTTCCATCATGTTGGCCAGCGACGGCGAGACGCTGAGCGTCAGCTTTGCCGTGATCTTGTCCGCGCGCAGCTTGTCGAGAAACTTAATCAACGGAATGTAGGTGTCGGTGACCGCCTCGAAAAACCAGCGTTCTTCCAGAAACCTGTCGTACTCCGGGTGACGGACATACGGCAAATGCGCATGCAGTACAAAAGCCAGATAACCCTTCGCCATTTCTTATACGCTCAGTCCGTTGCCCGTATGGAGCGCGGGCGTCCCGCCCGCACGTGTTCGTCGACTCAATGGATGCGGGCGCCTCGCCCGCACTTTACATCCACAATCCCGAAGGTACGGGCGGGACGCCCGCGCCACTTCAGGATGCCGTTGCCTCTGCGCGCTTGAGCAGCATGAGCTGCTCGAGCTGTCCGGCAACTTTGTTGTAGCCGTAGTTCTCGACGACTTTCTTGTAGCCGTTCTCGCCCATCCTCTTGCGCAGGCCTTCGTCGAAGAGCACGCGCTCGATGCCCCACACAATGCTGTTCTCGTTGGCATAGCAGAGCACACTGTCCTGCTCGTGCTGCAGGAACGATCCGGCCATCTGATGCGTCGTCACCAGCGGACGCTTGGCCGCCCAGGCCGCGAGCACCGGCCATTCTTCGGTCTTCGAGCGGCTCGGGGCGCAAACGACATCGCAGGCAGCGACGAGTTCCTGCAGCGGCTTGCCTTCCAGGTGCCCGACGAAACGCACGGCATAGTCGAGCAGCAGGTAACGCGAATGAACGCGCATCGGCCACTGCAGCGTGCCATCGCCCACGAACACAAAGCGCGCCTGCTTGTGATTCTTCAGGATTGCCGCGGCCGCCTTCATCAACAGGTCCGGTCCGTGCCGGTCATCGAAATCGCCGATGTAGAGAATCGTCGGATCAACCGGCCCGATCTGGAAACGGCCCTTCACCTCGCCGGGGTCGAGCTTCGATTCAAATTCCTGGACGGGAAAGGCGCTCTCGACGTGGATCAGCCGTTCGCGCACTTCAGGCATGCGCGTGGTCGCGGCCGTTCCGACAGCTCCGTTGTGAATCAGAATCGAGCTGGCCACGCGCATCGCATCGAGCTCGGTTTCAAAGATCTTTCGGCTGAGCTCGCTTGTCAGGTCGCTGCGCTGGGACTCAAGCGAATGTAGCGACAGGATCACGGCGGCCTTCTTGCTGCGGGAAAGCTCCAGCAGCACACGGGAAGCGCACCATTCAAAGGACATCACCGTCACGCCGGTGCTGCCATCTTTGAATTCTTCTTCGAAGGCCTTGAGCGCGCGCAGCGTGAATTCTTCCACTGAGCCGAGAATGTCGCCGGCTTCGCAGAGACCCAGTTCGTGCTGGTGAATGCCTTCGCCCTGTATATCGAAGCGATGGCGCGCGAACAGGTGAACGGTCGTGCCGCGGGCGGCCAGCAGCGGAACGGTCTGAGCAATGTACTGCCCAATAGCGCAATCTGGCTCAAGGTACGTAAACATCGCCAGCACCGGCTTAGTGCCGCTGCCTTTCATGACTTCCTCGAGCACCGGCGGAGTCACCTTCAGCACCGGCGGCTCGGCCGGCTTTTTTGCTTCGGGCTGCGCCTGTGCGACCGGAGCTTCAGAGGCTGGCGGAGCGGCCGGCGCAGGTTGTGGTTCCGGTGAGCGCGCCGGCTCCGCTTTCATTACCGGAGGCTCCACCGGCGCAGACTTGGGCGCAACCTCGGTGAGCGTATTGCCGGGCGGGCTTTTCTCGGCTGCCGGTGCCGGAATGTTCTGCGGCGGCGGGCTGCCGGTCCTGCTTCTGCCACGGCGCGTTCCCGCGCTGCGCGCAACGACGCTCTCACTAACCTGGCGGATCAAATCGTCCGCGACGCCGTGCTTGGGTTCAGTCACGTTATTTTTTCGGGCCTTCATATCTCTGTCCTTTTTTCGCCCCACAACTCATCATCCCGCTACGGCAGGCCATCGCCTGCGCTGTTAAACTTTATTCACCTCGTGTCGTCAGTTCCGGGAAGCGCTCGGCGCAAACGTCAAGATAAAGCGCCGCCACTTCCTTCCAGCTGTAGCCGCCGCTGTCGTTGCGCCGGCCATTCTGCCCCATCTTCTTGGTGTGATTGGCGTCACCGAGCACGCGGTCCAGCGCCCAGACCATCGAACCTGGATTGTCGTACGTGATAATCCCGTTCTCTTCATGCCGCACGAGATGGCCCGGCCCGCCGTGAGTCGTGACCACCGCCCGTCCGGCCCGGCGCGCCAGATCGACCACCGCTTCGTCTCCATGCACGCGGCGGCGCGACGGCAGGATCAACGCTTCGCTGGCGCGCAGCAGCTTCGTCAGTCGGGGTCCGCCCACTTCGCCGAGCATCTTCACGCAGTGGCCCTTGCCCAAGTCCCAGGCGCGGCGCAGGAGTGAATCATGCATTGGCCCGGTGCCCACGACGGCAATGCGCAGATCCGGTACGCGACCGGCTGCAACCGGCAGCGCTTCAACCAGGACATCGAGACCCGACTCGTAGTTGAGCGGTCCGATGTACAGCAGCAGCCGGTCGAAGACGCCGAATCCGAATTCCTGTTTGACCTTGCCGATGTCCAGCTCGCAGTCCCATTCGTTGGGAATGCGCCCTTCCATCGGAAAATCGCGAATCTTCTGCGCTTCAACGCCAAACTCGGCGATGGCTTTTTCGCGCAGCCACTGCGGCGTCAAGACGCACTCGACGACCTGCACCAGCTCGTGTTCGATTTTCTGAACTTCAAGCGACAGCGCGCTCGGTTCGCCGCCGTTCAACCGCGTCTTTTCCGTCGAGGTGAGCGAAAGCACAGTCGGGCACGTGCCGATCCACGGCGCCAGCCCGGTCATCCATTCATGCAGATGGAACAAGTCGAACTGATCCATTTCACTGAGGAGGTTTTCAGCCGCGCGGGCATAGTTGAGCGCCAGCTCAACCGGCCCATTGGCCGGCGCGATATCCAGCGGATGGTAGGTAACGCCGTTGATCTCGCGGTCTTCAGAAAGCTGCTCGCTCTTGGGAAGAAAGACGTGAACGTCGTGCCCGGCCTGCTTCAGTCCCGTACCCAGCTCCGCCACAAAGGTCGCCAGCACGCCCGTGTTGCCGCAGGCAGCCGACTCAAATGCGAACTTGGCCACGCGCAGGCGCTTTTTCAGGCGCGGTTTCTTGACGTCGGCGAGCACCTTCTCGTGCTCCCAGACGTTGGCCACTTCCTTGATGCGCAGCTTCTCATCGACCAGCAGCCCAGCATGGCTGCCGCGGGCCGAAGCACCGGTAGGCGGCATAGCGACGACGGCCGAGCGCGCCGCGGGGATGAACTCGCGATTGGTGAGCTCGAATCCGACTTCGGCAATGAGATTAGTTCCCGGCTTGTGCAGATTGAAGAGCATATGCCCGCAGATCGTGTGCACGGGCATGTTGATGACCTGGTGCGCATTGAAGCCGTTGAACTCGATGCAGGTCACGTCGTAGAGCCGCACGATCAGGCGGCAATTGTGCCAGGCGCCGCCTTTTGCTTTGGCCGTCTGGTCGATCCACGATTGATGAATTCGCCAGTGCGCAAAGCCCTGTCCGGGATTGACCATGGCCATGGCGATGTGATTGGCGGCCGGCACGAACTTGTCGCCTGCCTTGCCTTCGCCGATTTTCCAGAAGGCGGCGCGGAGCTCTTCCTGTGAGGGCGCGGCCAGCACCGGTTCGGGGGCGATGACGGCTGGCTCGCGGGCCGGCTTCGATCCATTTTCATTCTTGGCAGGAGACCCGGGCGAATCGGGCTCACCGTGACGGCTCCTGGCTTTTTTCGCACTCGATACTTTTAGCATTTCGTTCCAGTCAACACGCTTGGAAAATCGATACAGCGGCACGCCGCCGCTCCAGGATTTCACCCGCACGGAGCTATCTGCTTCGCGCGGGCTCCGGCTTTATCGTCGGTAGTTACGCGACGCCGTTGTACACCTGCTCAGTCTGCTCGGCGATGCTGTCCCAGCTGAACGCCGCCTCGACGGCTGCCCGGCCATTGCGGCCCATCCAGCGGCAGCGGTTGTGATCGGCCAGCAGCGTCCCCAGGCCCCAGGCCACCGAGTCCGGCGTGTCGTCGACCTGCAGACCGTTAACGCCATGCCAGACGAACTCGGCCGGACCACCGCGCTTGGTGCTGACCACGGGTTTTCCGGCGCTCCAGCCTTCCAGAATCACAATGCCGAACGGCTCGTTGCGGCTGGGAACGGCGAGAACGTCGCAGGCTTTAAAGAGATCGATGACCTCGCGGCCCTGCTTGGCGCCGAGCAATCGCAGCGCCCCGGCGCAGCCCATGTGGTGGGCCAGCCCGGCGACTTCATTGCGCATGTGGCCATCGCCCACAAATACGAACTTCGTGTTGGGGTAGAATCTCAAGACGGAGGGCATAGCGCGAACGAGGATGTCCGGGCCTTTCTGTACCACCATGCGGCCGACGAAAAGCACAGTCGGATCGAGCGGGCCGATCGCGTACATCTTCTTGATCGCGCCGGCATCGATCTCGTGGTCAAAGTTCTGAGCGTTCACACCGTTGTAAATGACGCGGGTCTTCTCATCGGGCAGCTGATATAGCCACTTCACTTCATCTTTAAGCTGGTTGGAGACCGTGATCACCTTATCGGCGACATAGGTGCCGTGGCGTTCGTGATCTTGGACGCGCTGGGCCTGGCCGCCGAAGAACTTGTTGCCGTTGCGGCCGTATTCAGTGGAGTGCATGGTCAAGATGGCTTTGTGTCCGCGACCTTCCTTCACCCAGACGGCGGCATTGGACGTCAGCCAGTCGTGTGCGTGGACGATGTCGAACTTACCGCAGGTCGCCTCGACGTCGAAGGTGCACTTCACAAACGCGCGACACATGTTGTTGATTTCATCGACGAAGTTGTTGCTGAGGGGGAAGCCGCAACGGTGGTAGTGCACACCGTGAATGTTGTCGTAGTGACTCTGGCCTCCGCCAATGCGTGTAAACACGTGAACCTCGTGCTTGCGCCGTTCGAGCGCAGCGGCCAATTCCGTCACGTGCACACCCACACCGCCAACCGGAATGGAATGCAGGGATTCCCACGCATACAACGCGATTCGCATTCTTCTCTCTCCCCCGTTAATAAGGCTTTGATAAGCCAGCACTTATAAGGCAATTCGAGACTGAGTCAACCCGTCACCCATGAACCTGAGCCTGCCACATTTGCGAACATTCACCTTCAGACTCGGTCTGTTCTGCTCGCAATCGTGGGAAGCTGCTGGTTTTCAAATCGCCCTGTTTGTTGCAATTGAAAAGCCAACCAGCCAAGTTCACGCGAACTCAGCCATTATAGGACTTAAGATGCATCCAGATTGAAGAATTTGGTAAAATGACTTTAGGACCGGTCCGCAATTTACTCATGGAGAATGAGTAAGCGGCTGCCTGTGTATTTTCGAATCAATCCCGCGCACCTTGCGTTCTGATTCCGACGACCTTGACATGCAGCCGATTCGGAAGGCCTACTTGTAGTTGATCGGTGACTCAGGTCAAGCCTTTTCACCCGTGCTGGCAGTGATTTTGTTTCACCCTCTGTAAACCGTCATTTTGCGATTTGATTTATGCTTTCAATCGGTACGCTTACCAATCACGTTGATTCATTTGAGACAGTGTGAGAGCAAAGCAACATGGCAACTACTTACGAACCGGTCATCGGCCTTGAAGTTCACGCGCAGCTGAAGACGAACACGAAGATGTTCTGCGGCTGCCCCACCAGTTTCGGCGAGCCGCCCAACACGCAGGTCTGCCCGGTCTGCCTGGGCCTGCCCGGCTCCCTGCCGGTCCCCAACGCCCAGGCCTTCGACTTCGCCCTAAAGACCGCGGTCGCGCTGCACTGCGACGTGGCCAGCTTCACCAAGTTCGACCGCAAGAACTACTACTACCCCGACCTTCCGAAGAACTACCAGATCAGCCAGTACGATCTGCCCTTCGCGACCAAGGGTTATCTCGACATCACGGTCGACGGCGTGCCCAAGCGCATTGGCATCACGCGCATCCACATGGAAGAAGATGCCGGCAAGCTCGTTCACAGCGATGACGGCGGCGGCTCGGGCGTGGACTTAAACCGCGCCGGCACACCGCTGATCGAGATCGTCAGCGAACCGGACATCCGTTCGGCCGCCGAAGCGCGCGCCTACATGGAAGCGCTCGCGCATATCCTCGAATTCCTTGGCGTGTGCGACTGCAACATGCAGGAAGGCTCGCTGCGATGCGATGCCAACGTCTCGATTCGTCCTGTCGGCCAGGCGAAGTTCAACACGCGCCGCGAAATCAAGAACATGAATTCATTCCGCTACGTCGAAGCGGCGATCAATACCGAAATCGCCGAACAGACTGCCATCTACAACAGCGGCGGAAAGATCAACCAGGAAACGCGCCTCTTCAACGGCGATACCGGCGTGATCAAGACCATGCGCAGCAAGGAAGACGCGCAGGATTACCGCTACTTCCCCGAGCCCGATCTGCCGCCTATCACCATTACCAAGGAGATGCTCGACGCCCTGAAGAGCAACCAGGACGAGCTGCCCGAACAGCGCAAGCAGCGTTACATCACCGAGCTCAAGCTCAGCGAGTACGACGCGAAAGTGCTCACCGATTTCAAGCCCATGGGCGACTACTTCGAAGCCGTTTTGAAGCTCGGCGTCGCGCCCAAGGTCGCCGCCAACTGGATCACCGCCGACCTGCAGGGAATCCTGAAAGAACGCAATCTTACCATTGATACCAGTGGCATCGAGCCGGCTCAGGTCGTCGAGCTGATCGACCTGGTCGAGAAACACAAGAAGGTCAACCGCACCGCTGCGAAGGAAGTGATCTTCCCGAAGATGCTCGACACAAAAAACAGCGCGCTGAAAATCGCGCAGGACGAAAACCTGATCATCGTTGCCGACAGCGGCGCGACGGAGAAGGTCATCGACGACGTTCTCGCCAAGTTCCCCAAGCTCGTCGACGACTACGTCAAAGGCAAGGACGCCGTGGTGAACGCCATCTTTGGCAACTGCATGAAAGAGTTCAAAGGCAAAGGCGACCCCGCGGTCATCCGTCCGATGCTGGAGAAGAAACTCAAAGCCCTGCGGAAGTGATCGGTCCTGTTTCATCTCGGAGGTGTTAGCGTGTTCGCGCGCCTCTCTTGACGCTCGAAGCTGGAACGACTACAAACAACCCGTTGGCATCTCTCCACAGGCGGACTGAACAAGGAGCGTCACCATGCGCATCATCACCCGCGGCGATTTCGATGGCCTTTCCAGCACGGTGCTGCTTACCGAAGTGGAGAAGATCGGCGAAATCAAGATGGTCCATCCCAAGGACGCGCAGGATGGAAAAGTGAAGGCCGATGCCGAAGACATCGTCGTCAACCTGCCGTACATTCCCGGCTGCGGACTGTGGTTCGACCACCACGTCTCAGAAGAAGTCAAGCTCGACAAGCAGGGCGCGTTCAAAGGGCGCTTCGAAGTGGCTCCCAGTTGCGCGCGCGTGATTGCCAACCACTACCAGTCGCCCAAGTTCGACCGCTTTACAGAGCTTCTCGAAGCCACGGACAAGCTCGACAGCGCGCAGCTTTCCACCACCGACGTCACCACGCCAGAAGGCTGGATTCTCCTGGGCCTGACGCTTGATCCGCGCACGGGCCTTGGCCCTGAATTCCAGAAATACTTCCGCTGGCTGGCCGAATACATCAAGGAAGTGCCGCTTGAAAAAGTGCTGAAACATCCTGAAGTGATGAAGCGCACCGAACGCGTCCGGGAAGA
This sequence comes from Planctomycetota bacterium, assembly GCA_035628505.1. GTDB lineage: Bacteria > Planctomycetota > SZUA-567 > H5-PLA8 > H5-PLA8 > DASPJR01. Next base: position 49,530 of record DASPJR010000188.1, read on the forward strand.
GCAGGAGGATCACGAAATCCTGCTCGCCAAGCACGCGCGCAAGGAAGGCAACGTCATCCTCACCGACTTCCGCGGCGTGAAGGACAAGCCCGTCGGCAACCGCTTCCTGGTTTTCTCGATGTTCCGCGACGCCAACGTTGAGGTGCGTCTCTTCAATGGCCACGAAGGAGCCGTCGTCGCGGCCGTTGGCGCGAGCATCTTCAATCGCAGCTGCAAAGTGAACATCGGACAGATGCTGGCCGAGTACGGCGGCGGCGGCCACAAGGGCGCCGGCACCGCGCAGCTCAAGCCTGCAAATGCCGAAAAGCAGATCGCTGAGATCATCGCGCGCCTGAATGCGTGAGTGGCGACGGTGCTTTGTAGAGATGCCCTAAACTTCTCAACGCCAAGAACGCCGAGAACGCCAAGATCGCCAAGGTTGTCCTCATGTTCTTTCTTGGCGCCCTTGGCGTTCTTGGCGTACTTGGCGTTAAAAGAAAACGTTGTCAGAGCATAGCGACGGCTCATTCCTTCTTCTTAAGCGTGCTCAAATCGTACTTCTCGCCCGGCGCCAGCAGCAGGTACTCTTTCTGACCTTGGGGCGCGGGCTCTGAACGGTCGTAAATCGCCACGCTGGCGCGCCCGATCACTTCCAGGCTCTGCCCGCGCACCAGCACCGCCGCGCCCTCGTCAATGCCCAGACCGAGCAGCTGCGGAAACGTCTTCTTCAGCGCGCTCATGTCGGCGAAGCGGTCGCGCTTGATGAAGTGCTGATCGATCGCGACGCCTTTTAAGAACGCCAGCCCCCGCTCATAGCCTTCGCTCATCATTTCGCGGTTGCCAAGCGGATTTCCGCGCACGAGATACTCGCCCTGAATCGTCGCGCCCGCCGACGATCCGCCAATCGCACCGCCGTTCTGCAAAATTTCATGCATCAGCTTTTCCGCCGGCGTGCCGAGATACGCATCCACCAGCCGCCACTGCCGGCCTCCGGTAAACCAGATACCCTTTGCTTCGCGCAGCTTTTCCAGGAAGGCTGGCTCGGACGCTTCAGCGCGGTTTTTTGCATGCAGCACGCGCAGGTTCTTCGCACCGCCGCGTTCGAGCAGTTCCGTATCGAAGATGCGCGGCGGCAGAGTCTCATCCAGAGCCGTCGGGATGATCACAATCAGCGCGTCAGGTCCGCCCGCCGCCTCGACAAACTTTTTCACGACCGATGTCGGGCAGCCGCCGCCATCGATGATCAGCGTGCCCTTGCCCGCGACTTCCGGAGGCGGCAGCGTTTTCGGCGGAAAGGCAGGCTGCGTTCGCGCAAGCGCCGCGCGGCTCAGGGCGATCAGGTCCGCCGGATCGCGCGCTCTGAGCTCATCGATTCGCTGCGCCCGGTTCTCCGACGCGCGAAAACAGACGCTCACCGTAGAACTGCCGAGCACGATCATGTTCCGGCCGCTGACGATCAGCGCTGTGTCTTCATCGATGCCCAGTCCATACAGTCCCGGATGATTATCGAGAACCTCGAGAAGCCGCGCTTTGCGCTCGCGTTTTAAAAAATGCTGATCGACAACGGCGTGCGGCAAAAAGCCAAAGCCCGTGCCGAGTTCCGCCTTTGGGTTCCCGCGGCGGATCATCAGCTTCGACATCACCGCCGCGCCCGCCGACGTGCCGCCGATCACGCCGCCGCGCGCGAGCAGCGCATGGAGCTCGCGTTCGACCTGCGTCCCGACGTAAGCCTCTTCCAGGCGCTGCTGCAGCCCGCCGCCGAACCACACGCCGGTGGCGGTGCGAAGCGGTTCACAAAACGCCGCGTCATTGGCCTGTTCCCGGGAGCGCGTATGTAACTGAGCGATGGAGGCGACAGTGAACTTTTCTTTGAGCGGCCTGACGGATTCTTCTTCCGGCTTGATCTCCTTGTCTTCTGCCGCCGTGGGGATGATGAGGAGTCTGGCGTTCTCGCCGCCGGCAATTTTCACGAACGCATCGAGAACCTGCGCATCCAGCCTCCCCCCGCCGTGGATTACCAGCGCCCCCGGAATTTTTTCCGCCGGCTCAGTGGGTGCCTGAAACGCATGCAGTGAGCAGCAGAGAATCGCGAGCAGAACCGTGACGCGCATGCGCGCGATTGTCCTGCCTGCCGCCGCTCTGAACAAGACGAAAGTTGAAGGAACAACGGAAACAGAACACGACTTCAACACGGAGGCACAGAGATCACGAAGCCCACGGAGATCCATTTAATTGCGGATTTCGAATTGCGGATTGCCGATTGGGGAATGCGCGTTGCCTAATCCGCCGTTGTATTCCCCTCCCGTTGCGGGAGGGGGTAGGGGGAGGGGTTAGTCGCGGCTCATGTGTGCGCGGTGCCTCAACAGAACAGAACTTTTCATTTGAAAGTTTAGAGTTTAAATAATTAAGCGAACGGCGAGCTCTTCAGTGCTTTTCAATTTCAAATTTAAATCTTCAAATCTCAACTTTAAAATTCTGTTCGCCGTTCTGTTAAGATAACGCGCTTACTTCGGCCCCGGCTAACCCCTCACCCCAACCCTCTCCCGCAAGGGGAGAGGGAGCCGCGCCATCCGGGTGCAGGCTTGGCGCCGGACAGCCAATCCGCAATCCGCAATCCGCAATCCGAAATCCGAAATCCGCAATCCGCAATCCGAAATCCGCAATGCCTATGAATCTCCTTCCCCGCGCGCCTTCTGTCCGGCGGCGTTGAACTTGAATTCGGACGGCACAAGCACCTCAAAGCTGCGCGTGCCGATCTCCAGCCGCACCGGAATGTCCTTCT
>DASPJR010000189.1:0-30024 GCA_035628505.1 Planctomycetota bacterium
GGTCTCCGGCTTTCAGGCCGCGCCGCGAAGCCAGCGTCAAACCGACTAGAGCGGCGTCGGAGCGCTGCTTCCAGTCTTCGATCGAGCCGCTGATGACCTGAAGGCCAGGCGCGTGCGCGCTCGAAAAAATGTCAGCGGGCACGCCGCGGAACGTGACCACATCCAGGCTCGTGCGGCAGTTGCTTACCACGATCTTCATCGGAACAACGCTCTTGACGCCCGGAATCTTCTCGATGCGTTCGTGGTAGCGCTGTGGCAATCTGCTGGTGAACGGACAGAAGCGATTCTCGCGGTAGACGATCAGTGTCGTATCTGCCGCGTTCGCTTCAGTCGCTTCGCGCATGCCGCTCTGCATGGCCTCAATCGAACAGAACAGAAACATTGCCGTCGCGACGCCGCCCACGGTCAACAGGCTGCGCGTGGGATTGCGGTACACCTGTTTGAGAACGAACGGCAAGAACTTTGGCGCAATCATACCACCTCACCTTTAAGCAGTGACCGCTGTTTCCAGCCGGCCTTTTTCCAGATGCAGCGTCTGCTGTGCCACCGCCGCTGTTTTCGGATCGTGTGTGACCATGATGATCGTTTTGTTGAATTCTGTATTCAGACGCTTCAGAAATGTCATCGTCGCAGCAGCAGCCTCAGCGTCCAAGTCGCCCGTGGGCTCGTCGGCGACTAGAATTTTCGGATCGGCGACGATCGCACGCGCGATCGCTACACGCTGCTCCTGACCGCCGCTGAGCTGTCGCGGGAAGTGGTCATACCTGTCCGCAAGCCCTACCATTTCCAGCGCAAGCGAAACTTTCGCGTGCCGCTCTTTTTTTGAGTAATTGTGAAGCAGCAGCGGCAGTTCCACGTTCTCGTATGCCGTGAGCACCGGGACGAGGTTGTAGAGCTGAAAAATGTAGCCAATGTATTCTGATCGCCAGACTGCCAGTTGTGACCGGCTCATCGTATTAAGTTCACGTCCATCGATCTTCAGGCTTCCCGAGGTCGCGCGGTCGATTCCGGCAATAAGGTTCAGCAGCGTGGTTTTGCCGCTACCAGACGGGCCCATCAGTGCCAGAAACGTGCCGGCCGCGACGTCCAGGTCCAGATCTTTCAGGGGCGTGATCAACGTCTCGCCTTTTTTAAACGAGCGTGTCAGTCTGCGACACTCAATGAGCGCCATGCTTATTGCCCCCTTCGGTGCTACTTTCCGCCGCCTTGACCTTCATGCCTTCGCGCAGGTCCGCATCTTCAGCCACGATCAACGCATCGCCGGCTTGCAAACCCCGTGCAATTTCAATCCAGCCGTCCTGCTTTGCGCTACCAAGCAAAACACCGCGCTTGGTTGCAACGCGGCGGCCTTTGTCGACGATCCACGCGTGCGCGCCATTGCTGTCTTTGTGAATCAGATTCTCCGGCGCAAACACGCGCAGCACGGGCGCCGACGCCTCCTTGGAATCCGTTTTTGAAACGGAAACAAACTGCACGCGCGCGAGCATCTCCGGCTTCAGCTCGGGCGCTGGATTTTCGATCGCGACTTTCACCTGCAGCGTGTTCTTCTGCAGATCGGCTTCGTGCAGAATGCGCGTGACTTTGCCTTTGAACGTCTGGTCACGCAGCACTTCGACGACGATCAGCGCATCCTGGCCTACTGTCACGCGGCCGGCCTCAGCCAGCGGCACATCCACGCGCACCTGCTGTTTTTTAGGATCGTAAAAGCGCAGCGCGCGCGCCGAGTTCATCTCCTGGCCGCTCATCATCAGCTTGGCGCCGGGCTCAGTCAGTCGCGCCATGACCACGCCGTCAGCCGGCGCGCGCACTTCCATGCGCTGCAGGCGCAGTTCGGACATGTCACAGTCAGCGACGGCTTTCTCGAACTGAGCCTTGGCGCGTGCCAGTGACGCGCGCGCTTCCTCAAGTTCCTTCGTTTCCTTTATGCGCAGCTTGCGATCCTGCTGAGCGGCAAGAAGTTCGGCTTCCTGCTGTTTGATTTTTGCATCGAGCGCCGGTTTCCTGGATCTCGCTACCTGCAGCAACGCCTGCTGCGTCTTCATGCGCAGGCGCGTCTGGATCTTTTGAAATTCAGGAATCGCGTTGGCTTTGCTGGCGATGTCTTCGCGCCGCAATTGCTCTTCGAGCTCAAGCAAGCGCGCGGACTCGACTTCTATTTCAGATTCAAGCTGCGCCTGCATCGCTTTTGTCTCGGCCAGCGCGCCTTCGGCCACGGCGACGTCCTTGATCTGCTCGAACGGGTTTTCCCATTGGCGTTCGGCGGCTTTCAATGCCGCCTCAGCGGCGCGCACCTCGGCTTCCATCTGCAGATGCTCCGCGCGTGCGCGCGCGGCGCCTAATCGTGCTTCATCGTCGATCAGTCGTGCGACGACCTGTCCAGCCTTGATCGGCTGGCCTTCGAGAACAAGCACCTCTTTGACGATACCGTCCGTCAGCGCCGAGACGTATGAAGGGAAGGGATCCGGCTCAATCCAACCGGCAGCCTGGAAGGCAACTCCGCTGCTCGACACTCCCGCCGTGCTTTTCACAACGACCGGCACGATCGTGACAGCTTTAGCCGGCCAGAGAGCTTCGCGTGCGGCATAGCCCAGAGCGCCGGCAAATGCGAGAATGATTGCTGCCGGCAACAGCACGCGGGTCTTCCACTTTGAGTTTGGCTCCGGCACGCTGCTGTTCAAGACACTGTGGTCGCGAGCCAGGACGCTGAGATCGATTCGTTGATTTTGCATAAACTCCGCCTTGAATGTTGCTCCATCACGAGATCGGCCGCGCAGTCACGACACGACGGGATGGCAGTTCGCAGACGCGAAGACAAGTGGTTTCGCGCCATTTCAGTTGCGAGGCGAAAGTTCAAATATTCAGGCGGGAATAGCGATGAATCAGTTCGACTGTCTGCGGCGGACCGGTGCAATCAGCAAGCCGGTGCACGTTTGTTTCACTCAACCCAAGCACCGTGGTATGCACGGGTGGAAGAACGACAATCGCGCCGGCGGCGAGCTGTGCTTTTGCCGATTCGATGATCTCGGGAGCGGCGCCGGTTCGCAACTGGCGCTCGACCGGCTCGCAGCACACGTTGCGGATGGAAGCCTTTTGAGCCTGGTAATTCAGGCAGCAGGCCGTGAGATGGCCGTTGGAATCATAGCAGCATTCGGCATAGCTGATCAGCTTCTGCGGCAGCAACAGGTTTGCCGCTAGCGCTGAGACTGCCAGAACGAACGTGCATGCACTCCTCATAAAGGATGAATGTACCTGCTGCTTCAACTTATTTCAAGAGTTCAGATCCAGATACGCAGGGCGCATATCATTGATAGGGATTCAATGTCTTCATAGCGCGGACTTCATCGCCGGAACGCTTTAGTCGTTCACGTACATACTGCTCAAAGCCTGTGGCTCCCTTTGCATTGTAATATTTGACGCAATCGCTCAACGCTTCCCCGATTTTCGACTTCGCCAGAATGATATAGGGGCTGGTATATTGCGGCGGGGTGTTGTCTGCCTGCTCGGCATAGAGCTTGCCGATCGGCTGACCACTCCAGTAAGGGCTTGGTTCGCTGAGCGCCGGATGCCTCCAAGCCTCGCGGGTCGGCGGTAGAATGTTAAACTCTTTGAACTGTTCGATGCGGGATTCGGTATCAAAGTAAAGTTTTAAGCCAAGTTCCCAGGCTTTTTTGAAGTGCGGCGCGCGTTTTGGGAATCCGAGCATCGTTCCGCCGCGCGTGCTGGTGCGCCGGCCACCGGGCTTGAATGCGGGCAGTGGCATCAGCGCCATCTTGCCGCTCGCCGCCGGCACATATTTCTGGTAGTAGCCGCTGAACCAGTCCGGCATCAGGACCGAAAGCAGAAGTTTGTTCTCCTGCGAACGGTTCATGAGTTCGAAATTCCAGCCCAGAGAGTAGGCCACGCGGTCCGGGCCGGCAACCAGTGGCACAAACCAGAGCATCGTCTGAACAGCTTCTTCGTCGTCAATGCGCAGGGTGCCATCGGCATGGAACAGGCCGCCACCGTTCTGAAACAGCAGAACTTCGAAGTGCTCGAAACTGCTGTCGTTAAGTTCGATGAGGAAATGGTTCTTCGGCCCGTCACCATTCATGGCCTTCATGATCTTTCTGCCTTCGGTCAGAAATGCGTCCCAAGTCGTGAGTTTCTCCGCATCGACGCCGTGCGCTTCAAAGATGTCGCGCCGGTAAGCGAGCAGCACCGGGTGGACATCATGAGGCAGGCCGAAAATGAAATCTTTTTCGACACCGTCGATCACGCGCCGGGAGGTGTATGGCGCAAAGCGCGAGCGGACGATGCGATCGATCCACGGCGGGCCATCCGGTTGCGGCTTGTGCAGTTCTTCGCTGAGATCGACAAAGCCGATGTCCTGCACCGGACCCAGGAAAAACGAGCCGGCTTTGCTGATCTCGGTTTCAAGCAGGTCCGGAACGGGCAAATCCGAGGCAAACGCCGAGCGCATGCGGGTGGTCACGGCGCGCAGATGAACGTACTGGACGTCCACCTGTGTGCCAGGATTGGTGCGTTCAAATTCGGGAATAGCTTTCGAGTAGGCGTCGTAGTGGGCCTTGGCAAACGTCCAGACCTGCAGCTTGTTTTCCGGCTTCTTTGCCGGCGGAAACAGAAGCAGCAGCGCGGAACTGATCACCGCGAGGATCAGGATAGCAAGCGGAGCTTTGCCGGGCGGATAGTGCACGGCGTCTGGTCTACCACGGTTAGAACACGACTTCAACACAGAGGCACAGAGATCACGGAGGACACAGAGAACGGCTTCTTATAAAAAGACGCCGCAAGCGCGAGCTGTTCTTATAAAGAATCTGTTCTCTTTTCTCTGTTCTCTGTGCTCTCTGTGTCCTCTGCGTCTCTGTGTTGAAGTCGTGTTCAAATCTTTGCCCGGCGTTTCGGGCAAAAAAAAGGGAGAACAGCATTTAGTATTCGAAAGCCCGTCAACTGCCGTTCGCGGATGAGGTTGCAGAGAATCGCAAGAGACCGCTTTCAAATTCTTTCGGATTTGTGTTGACGAATCGAGCTCAGCAGGGTATTCACTTTCGAAACGAAAGTTTAATCGAAACAAAACGAAAGCATCCAAACCATGGGCCACGTCGAACGACAGCGCGATATCGAGACCGTTCTGCAGACCGAGCGCAAGGTGCTGGTGGAAGACCTTTCGCAGCGTTTCGGAGTCAGCGAAGTCACGATTCGCAAAGACCTCACTGAACTGGAAAACCGCGGCGTTCTCCTGCGCACGCACGGCGGCGCAGTGCTCGCGGAAAAGCCCGAGCTGGTTGTGCCAATGCACCGCCGCTCGACCGAGCAGGTCAGTGAAAAGAATCTCATCGCCAAGGCAGCAGCCGCGCGCATTAAGGACGGCGAGTCCATCCTGCTCGACACGGGATCGACGACTCTGTCTCTTGCGCGCGAGTTGCGCGGGCGAAACCTCAATGTTGTCACCAATTCCGTTTTGATCGCCACCGAGCTGGCCGCCGACGAGCAGATCAGCATCATCGTCCTGGGCGGCACGCTGCGCCGCAGCTCCTTTGCGCTGATGGGCGCGCTGGCGCTCGAGCAGCTCAAGACGCTGCATGTGGACCGCGCGTTCCTGGGCGCCAGTGGTTTCGATCCGAAAGCCGGATTTTCGTGCCAGAATTTAATCGAAGCAGAGACCAAGCGCGCGATGGTTCATTCCGCGCATGAAGCAGTCCTGCTCGTCGATCACAGCAAATTCGACCGGAGCGCGTTCGCTCCGTTCTGCAGTCCCAAAGAAGTGGATTGTGTCATCACCGACGCGCCGCTCAGCCGCACGGCTGTCGAAGCGTTGCAGAGAGCCAATGTCGAGATCGTCGTTTCCAGACCATAGGAGAAAACAATGACAACGAAGGGTGCTGTTCAGGAAAGCGGCAACGCGGTCAAGCCGGGCGCCGTTTTGAAGCGAGAGGGGACCATGGAGCTGCAGGCGAACGTGAAGTCCGTCGTGCACTTCATGCTGTACACGGGGCCCGGCAACACCGATTCAGTCCTGCGCAGCGAGCCGGATGAGTCCTACCTTCTGTCATCGATCCAGAAAATTCTCGATGATCCGTATTTCGGCAACATCGAAATCACACACATTAAGAATTCGAAGCTGCGCAAGAAAGTCGCCGAGGCGATCAAGAAGTCCAAGAAGGAAGCGACCTTTGGCTGCCAGCCGGTGCAGATCATCAACGAAGAGCAGATCATCGAGGCGTCGGACATCAGCTCCATCGATGAGAACGAACGCCGCAAAGCTCTGACGCGCATCCTCGAACTGCTCGAGGAAGCCGCCGAACTGGGCTGTAACCGCTTCGCGCTGTACTCCGGCGTAGATCCCGCGCAGATCGGCGGACCGCACACCGAATCGCGCCAGGCGCAGCTCCGCGAAATGGGCAAGCGTCAGCTCGTCCAGTCGCTGGATGAAATCTGCAAGGCTGCCGCGAAGAAAAATATCCAGGTGCTGCTCGAGCCTTTCGACCGCCGCGGCAACGCTTCCGGCGAGAAGGCGTTCAAGACCTGCCTCATCGGACCGACGCCCGAAGCAATCCAGGTCGCCGAGTACGTCCGCCGCGACATGGGCAACGCGAACTTCGCGCTCATGCTGGACCTCTGCCACCACGTCATCATGGGCGAGTGCTCCAACGCGATTCGCCAGGCCGCTCCTTATATTGGCTTCTTCCACGTCGCGAACACGGTTTTGAATCGCAACAATCCAGGCGGACTGCCGCGCTACGGCGATGCGCATCCGAAATTCGGCGTGCCGGACAGCGAAGTCACAGCGGAAGTCCTCGAGGAGTTCATCAAGGCGCTGGTCGAAGTCGGCTATAGCGGCCCGATCGGTTTCGAAGTGAAGCCCATCGGCAGCGAGACGCCCGAAGACGTTCTTTCGCACACGAAAGTCACCTTCGACAGCGCCCGCAACACGATCGACGTCGCGTTTGTGCGCCGCAACAACTACTGCTTCCGCAGCCACGCGTACTTCACGGAAGAGGTCTTCGAAGAAATTGCGCGTCTGCGCGTTGAAGAACCCGATCTGATCAAGAAGGAACTGACCAGCCGCAAGCGCCGCAAGACGATTGCGCCGACCGGCTACCTCACCGTGCTTGCCGCTGACCACCCGGCGCGCTACATCGTCAACCCGACGGAGATGGGCAGTCGTCTCGATTATGCCGGCCGCATCGTCCGCTGCCTGGCCGAGACCGACATCGACGGCCTGATGGCGACCGCCGACGTGATCGAAGACATCGTCCTGGCCAATTACATCTTCAAGCAGCGCAACAAGGGCAAGAGCTTCCTCGACGACAAGATCCTGATGGCCTGCGTCAACCGCACGGGCCTCTCGGGACTCGAGCACGAGCTGATGGATCGCGAATCGGCTTACATGTCGGCAAAGAAGATCAAGGAGATGAACCTCGACGCGGCCAAGATGCTGTTGCGAATTCCCGCCAAGGCCGACAAGACCGACCGCTTCGCCGTGGAAACGATGGAGCGCTGCGCAAAGGTCACGGCCGAGTGCGTCGATCTGCAGATCCCCATGTTTATGGAGCCGCTCGCTGTCGAGCGGAAGCCCGAAGGAGGCTACCACGTCCTCGAGACGCCGGATGCGCTGATCAAGGTGATGGGCGTCGCTGCAGGACTGGCTCACAGCAGCGCGTATACGTGGCTGAAGATCCCGTACTGCCCGCAGTACGACCGCGTGGTGAAGGCGAGCACGCTGCCGGTACTCATGCTGGGCGGCCCGAGCACCGGACGTCCGGCCGGCACGCTGGAAAACTTCGTCCGTGGAATGGGCGCTGGCCCGAACGTGCGCGGCGCGCTGGTCGGCCGCAATGTCATCTTCCCGGGCGATGATGACCCGGCGGTGATCGCGCAGGCCATCCACCTGATCGTTCAGGAACGCCTCACGGCCCTCGAAGCGATCAGCCGCGTGAAGGATCTGCGCGGTGCGAACATGGACCGGTGGAAATAACTCGATTGCGGATTTCGGATTGCGGATTTCGGATTGGCGCGTGGATGCGCCAATCCGATCCGCAAACCGCAACGATCACCCGCACTTGCCCTGACATCAGTCAACGTACCGCACGAGGAATCCATGGGTCGACCTGACATCAACGCATTGAAGAAAAAGGCCGCTGAAATCCGCCGCGACGTTCTAATCGCGACCACGACGGCGGGCTCGGGACATCCCGGCGGCTCCATGAGCACCTGCGATTACGCGACGGCGCTCTACTTCTACAAGCTGCGCCACGACCCGACGAACCCGCGCTGGGATAAGCGCGATTACGTCTTCTTCTCTCACGGCCATATCAATCCGCTGATCTACGCGCTGCTTGCGCATGCCGGGTACGTGAACCGCGAAGAGTACCTTACGACGCTGCGCAAATTCCGCAGCAAGTTCCAGGGCCATCCGTCGGCGCATCACTGCCCCGGGATCGAAGTTTGCTCGGGTTCGCTCGGCCAGGGCTTCGGCGTCGCGTGCGGAGTAGCCATCGCAATGAAGCGCCAGAAAAAGCCCAATCGCGTCTTCGTCATGATGGGCGACGGTGAGCAGCAGGAAGGCAGCATCTGGGAAGCCGCGATGTGCGCGGCACACTACAAGCTCGACAATCTCGTCGCGATGGTGGACCTCAACGGCCTGCAGATCGACGGCAAAACGCAGGATGTCCTGAACATCGAGCCGCTCGCCGATAAGTACCGCGCGTTCAACTTCCACGTGATCGAGATCGACGGCCATGACATGCAGAGCTGCGTCAACGCTCTCGACACGGCAGAGATGGTCAAAGGCAAGCCGACCATGGTCATCGCCAAGACGGTGATGGGCAAGGGCGTGAAATGGATGGAAAACGACGAGAAATGGCACGGGACGCCGATCAGCAAAGAGAAGCTCGGCCCGTCGGTGGAAGAGCTCGGCTTCGACAAGAGCCACGCGAACGTCGAAGTCTACAAGGGTCACGCGACGGACAAGCTCACTGTTTGATCAAGTGAACGGCTCAACACAAAGACATTAAGACTCAAAGACACAAAGAAGAATTTTAGGAATTGATTCCCCATGCCCGAGATGATTCCGACGCGATTTGGCTACAGCGATGGCTTGCTCGAGATCGGCGCGACCAACGATCGAGTCGTCGTTCTCGATGCCGACCTGTCACGCTCGACGACCACTGAAAAATTTCAGAAGAAATTTCCGGATCGCTTCTTTCAGATGGGCATCTGCGAGCAGAATATGATGACCGTTGCGGCAGGTATGTCTGTCGCCGGCGATATTCCGTTCGCAACAGATTATGGCGTCTTTCTGCTCGGCCGCGCGATGGACCAGCTGCGCGTGACCGTCTGCTACACGCACCTGAATGTAAAACTCGGCGGCGCGCACGCGGGAGTTTCCGTCGGCGCTGACGGTGCCACGCATCAGGCGCTCGAAGAAGTCGCCTGGACGCGGTGCCTTCCGGGCATGACGGTGATCGTGCCGGCCGACTACCACGATACGGTCAAGGCGGTCAAAGCCTGCGCTGAGATTTATGGGCCGTGTTACATCCGCTTCGGACGCGCGCCGATGCCGGTGGTCACAAAGAAAGAAGATCCATTCGTGATCGGCCGCGGCAATCTTTACCGCGACGGCAAGGACGTTACGATCTTCACGATGGGCGCGATGCTCTGGCAGGCCCTTATCGCCGCTGAAGAGCTCTCCGCAAAAGGTATCCAGGCGCGTGTCATGAACATGCATACGATCAAGCCGCTGGATAATGAAGCGGTCATCGCCGCCGCGCGCGAGACCGGCGCGATCGTCACGGCCGAAGAGCATCAGTATTTCGGCGGCCTGGGCAGCGCGGTCGCGGAAGTGCTCGTTGAGAACCATCCCTGTCCGATGAAGCGCGTAGGTGTTAAAGACCGCTTCGGCGAATCCGGCACGCCGGATGAACTTTTCCGCGAATACGGACTGCTGGCCGAAGATATCGTTAAGGCCGCCTACGACGTACTCGAACGCAAGAATCATCCGAAGAAGTAAGCCGACTTTCGCTCTGGCAGTCGCGGCGTTCACGGGGTAAACAGCATTGCCCGCTGCAGTGGCGTGCGCCCCGGGACTGCGCTAAATGCCTGAAATGCTGGAAAATCCAGTCGCCGATATCGCCCCGCAGAAGTCATACGCCGCGTGGCGCAAGCAGCAGCGTCTGGCGCCATACCTGTTTGTCTCGCCGTTTGTGATTCTCTTCACTGTCTTCGGGATTTATCCAATCCTGAAGAGCCTGTACCTGGCGTTTCACTGCACGAATGGTCCGCGCTCCGTCGTGTTTATGGGCCTGGATAATTTTTTGTTCCTGATTTCCGATCCGGATTTCCGCACGGCGTTGAAGAACACCGCAACGTTTGCGTTCTTCTCGGTTTTTCTCCAACTGCCGCTCGCCCTGGGCCTGGCAATGCTGCTCAATAGCACGTGGCTGCGAGGACGAAACGTTTTCCGCTTTATCTTTTTCGCGCCGAACCTGGTGGGGCAGGTGTTCGTCGGTTTCCTGGGATTAGTCATCTTTGCGCCAAGATACGGTCTGTTTCCGCGTTTTTTGAATTTCGTCGCAGGAGTTGATCCGGGAATAAAGTGGCTCGGCGACGAAAGTTACATCATGCCGACACTCGTGCTGCTCTCGCTGTGGATGTACGTCGGCTACAATTCGATTTACTTTCTGGCCGCACTTCAGTCGGTAGACAACGAATTGCATGAGGCCGCCGCTGTCGATGGCGCAAGCCCGTGGCAGCAGTTCTGGCACGTGACGGTCCCAGCCATCAAGCCGGTGATTCTGATCGTCGTCATCATGAGCACCATCGGATCGTTTCAGCTTTTCGAACTGCCGTTCACGCTGCTGGAAGGAACAGGAGGACCGAACAAGGCGGGCCTGACGCTCGTCATGTACCTTTACCAAAGCGGTTTTGAAGTCGGCAATCTCGGGTACGCGTCGACGATTGGCTGGACGCTGACGCTCATCCTCATGGCACTGAGCCTGGTTCAGCGCCGCGTTTCGGGAGCGGTGCGCGGCAATGAATGAGCGGCCAAACGCCATCAGCATGCGCATCTCGGGCGAGCCTGTCGGCTACAATGCTGGCGCGCTCACGCCGGCGCGCGCGCTGCTTTACGTGGTGCTGATCGGCCTGTCGTTATTCATGCTCGCGCCGCTGCTGTGGATGGTCTGCGCTGCATTCAAGACGCAGAAGGACATGTTCGCCTACACATTTCTGCCGTATGGCGATTCACAGCCCACGACGCAGAACTTTGTCGATCTTTTCATAAAGTACAAATTCGGCCGCAACCTCCTCAACAGTTTCTTCCTCACATGTACCGCTACAACCGTTTCGCTGGTGCTCGCGTCCCTGGGCGGATTTGCGCTGGCGAAGTACGAGTTTGCCGGCAAGAAGCCGCTGATGTTCGTAATGCTCGCGACGATGATGATCCCCAGTTCCGTTCTGCTGGCGCCCAGCTACGAACTGCTGGTCAACATGGGGCTGATGAACACGTACTGGGGCATTCTGTTGCCTGGCGCCGTTGGCGCGTTTGGCATGATGCTCTTCCGGCAGGCGATGCTGAGCGTGCCGGATGATCTGATCGAGGCGGCGCGGCTGGATGGCTGCAGCGAATTCGGCATTTATTGGAACGTGATTATGCCGGTTGTGCGGCCGATGTCGGGCGCTTTCTGCCTGATGGCGTTCATGGCGAACTGGAATAACTTTCTAATGCCCATGATCGTTCTGCAGTCCGACTCACTGTTCACGGTGCCAATCGCGCTGAGCCAGACGATCGGCCTGACGGGCGACAATCAGTACGGACTGCTCATGGCCGGAACCCTGCTGGGTGTGATGCCGCCGGCGGTCCTGTTCTTTATTCTGCAGCAGGAATTCATCGCCGGTTTGACGTCCGGTGCAGTGAAAGGATAAAGAGGAGTTTTTAAAAACGTGAAGTTCACTTTTCGTTTCGCCGAACGCCGCGATCTGCCGCGCATCGTTGAAATCTATAATGCTTCAATCCCGGCGCGGCTGGCGACAGGCGATCTCGAGCCTGTCAGCGTCGAATCGCGCGAAGCCTGGTTCAACGCGCACCGGCGCGACAAATACCCGCTGCTTCTGGCGCAAAATGGCGATGGAAAAATTCTGGGGTGGGGGAGCTTGAATGCTTTTTACGGGCGCGCTTCGTACCGCTTTACCGCCGAGATTTCGATTTATGTGGCGCCGGAGAGTTCACGCGCCGGTGTCGGCGGCGCGCTAGCCGATGAACTGCTCCGGCGCTGTCCTGAACTGGAAATCAAGTCTGTCCTCGCCTTTATCTTCGGCCATAACGAGCCGAGCCTTCATCTTTTTCGCAAGCGCGGCTTTACGCTCTGGGGAAAACTGCCGCGCATCGCCGACCTCGATGGTATCGAACGCGACCTGGACATTTACGGAATTCGTATCGGGCCCTGATGCGTGTTGCTTTCACCTTTGCGTTGCGGAACAAGCGGTTCAGGTTGCTGAAACGTGGCCTGCGCGCGGACGATAGAGCCTTCCGAGCTCCGCAGATTCGAATCACCTGAAAACAGCGGCAGTGTGATCCGGAATGTCGTGCCGCGGCCAGCCCCCTCGCTTTCGGCCACGACATTTCCGCCATGCAAATCCACGATTGATTTGACAATGGCAAGCCCGAGCCCCATTCCGCCCGCCGCGCGCCCCGATTCGAGCTGCTGAAAAGGCTCGAAAATGAGGTGAATCTCCGACGGCGCAATACCCGATCCGCTGTCGCAGACCTCGAGCTGCGCGCTTGCGCCGTGTACGCTCAGGCGTACGCAGACGATGCCTCCCTGCGGCGTGAACTTCAGCGTGTTGTTCAGCAGATTGAGCAGGCATTGCTGAAGCCGTGTTTCATCTGCAAACACCATAACCGGCTGAGCGATGATCTCGCCTTTTAGAGCGATGTGCGCCTTGTCGGCTTGCGGCTGGAAAGATTCCATGCAGTCGCCGACGAGCGCGCGAAGATCCAGGGGAACGTGCTTGATGGTGAGCCGGCCTTTCGAAAGCGCGGCGTAATCGTTGAGATCGTCGATGAGACGCTTAAGCGCGCGGGCGGAGCGCTGTAGTCCGAAGCTGGCGTGTTCCACGTAATGGAGCGTGTCCGGACCGCCGGTTTTTACTTGCCGCACGAGCAGATCGATCCACGTGATAATCGGCGTCAGCAATGAACGCAGTTCGTGGCCGACCACATTAACGATGAATTTGCGTTTGGCGTTCTCATCTTCAACGACGGCGCGCTCGGCCGCGTGCGTAGCGCCCTGCAGCTCGAAGAAAACACTGATGGCTTGCGCGAGGAGAATATCCGACATGATGGACAGGTGTTCTTCGATATCCTGCCGCTCATCTTTATTCATCCAGTTATGCAGCGCCGTCTGAAACGATCCGCGCATATGCCCGAATTCAAGGACGATGTGCCGCGCTGAGTAGCTCTGCTGCCAGAGAACCCTGGCAAAGCTTTCGGCGATCGACGCGATGCGCTCGAGCGAGAATTCTGATCCAGGATTCATGGAGCTGACGAGAAAATCGACGAGTTCGCGAATGCTTGCGACGATCTGACGGTCGGGAAGATGTCCGGCCCGTGCCAGGCGCAGATCGGTGGTGGAACGACGGAGCCAATCGGTGACGATAGCGCGCTTTTCGTGTTCGAGATAGGCAATGATGCCGTGCTGATCAAGAGCCGGGTTCATTTTGTTCCTCCGAGAGGAAACCCCGCCATGCCTAAGGTGCAAAACGGAAGCCGAGAGCGCGTGAAAAATGTATGAGGAGTTTTTCGCCGTAAACCGCGCAAAAATAGCTGCGACAGGCGGGCTCAGCTTCACCTTTGGCGGTTCATTCCGAAGCATTGCGCATGCGCATGGAAAACAGTGTAAAATAACGCTTCAGCACAATCTTTTGGCGGCAAAGAAAACGCCGCTCGAAGCGGGCTCGAGCGGCGAAAAGAGAAACGAGCGTTTCAAACTTGAACGCTAGTATTCCTTGCGCTGGCGACTGCTGGGGATGTTCAGCTTTTCGCGGTACTTTGCGACAGTGCGTCGCGCAATGTCGACGCCTTCGGCCTGCAGTCGCGCGACGATCTCCTGGTCGCTCAGCGGATTCTTCTTGTCTTCACCTTTCACCATCTCGCTGATCTTCAACATGATCGCGCGGTTCGATTCAGCTTCGCCGTCTCCGGTCGAGAAGCCGCCGGTGAAGAAATACTTCATCGGGAAGAGGCCCTGCGGCGTCTGGATGTATTTGCCGGCCAGCGCGCGCGAGACAGTGGAAACATGCATGCCGATGCGCTCCGCGACTTCCTGCATCATCAGCGGCTTGAGGTGCGACGGGCCGTGCTCGAAAAAGTCCTTCTGGATTTCGACAATCTGCTGCGTGATGCGGTAAAGCGTGTTGCGTCGCTGAATCACCGATTCCATCAGCCACACCGCCGAGCCGAGCTTGCCCATGATGTAGTCGCGCACCGCGGCGTCCTTGGCTTCTTTCTTCAGCAGCTGCAGCGAATCGCCGGAGATGCGCAGCGTCGGCAGGAAATGTTCGTTAATGCGGATGACGTTCTGGCCGTCGATCTCCTCAACGTGAACGTCGGGAACGACGTATTGCGGGCGCGCGCCGCCGAATCCTCTTCCCGGCTTGGGGTTCAGATGGGCGATATTCGAGAGGCCTTCCTTGACGCGGTCGACGCTGCAGGCCATTTCCTTGGCGATCTTCGGCAGGCGGTTGTGGCTCAAGTCGTCGAGATGTTTTTCGATGAGCTGCTCTTCGAACTCGGTGACGCCCGGCGTGCGGCGCAGCTGCAGGATCAGGCATTCTTTAACGTCGCGCGCGCCAACGCCGGCCGGCTCGAGGCTCTGCACGAGCTCCAGCGCCATCTCCGCATCGTCTTCGGTCGCACCGCCTTCAACAAGCTCCTGGCGGATGCCGCCTTCTGTTTTGTAGAACAGATCCATCAGCGGGACCTTGAGGTAGCCGTTCTCATCAAGCGAACCCACGATGACTTCGGCCAGTTTTTTCAGGTGTGGTTCTTCTTTGGAAAGGTGAAGCTGTCCGAGCAGATGTTCTTCAAGCGAAACCGTGGGCGCCGCGGTGTTCTGCATGGCTTCCATCTTTGCATCGTCTTCGCCCGCGCGCCGGACCAGGCCGCTGCTGGAACGGGTGTTCGGATCGTTCCACTCGTTCATCAGCGTTTCGAGCCGCTTGACGCGTGCGTCGGTCTCGTTGCCGTTCTGCTGCAATGCAGCTTTTTCCTCGGCAGCGGTCTTCCGTTTGTTTTCATCTATCTCGGGGATGGCCTCGCCTTCCTGGCGTTCGAGCCAGGGGTTGCCGTTGAGCTCCTGGTTGATATTCTGCTCCAGGTCCATCAGCGGCAGCTGCAGCATTTCGATGGATTGGATCATCTGGCGAGTCATCACCAGCTTCTGTTCCATCCGCTGCGAGAAGTTTTGTGAAATCTGCATGTACCACCCCGTTTCTGTTCTTCAGCAGACCGCGCTCGCGGCCCGATTTCATGTCTACGCTTTAAGGTCAGTTAACCACATTCCGCGGCTTATTGCTGCGGAGCGGATAATTCCCGTCGACCTTTCAACGCCTCGCCAATTGTACTGCTCTGTGCAAAACTCAGGTCACTTCCCTCAGGCACGCCGCGTGCCAGTCGCGTTGCCTTTATGGCAGAACTCGCTGCTTTTGCCTGTTGAGCGATGTAAGTCGCTGTCGCATCGCCCTCTACGGTAGGGCTCGTCGCAAGCACAAGTTCCTTTACCTCTCCCGATTTGATCCGTTCCAGCAGAGCTTGTATCCGCAAGTCTCCCGGTTCGACACCCGACAGCGGTGAGAGCCGGCCCATCAGCACGTGATAGCGCCCGAAAAACTGAGCGGACTTTTCGACCGCGCGAATTTCACGCGGCCATTCCACAACACAGATCACGCTGCTATCCCGACGCGGATCTTCACAGATCGAGCAGCGTGCTTTCTCGGTGAGGTCTCCGCAGACCGCGCACGGGTGCAGATTGGTCTTCACATCTCGTATCGCAATGGCCAGCCGCATCGCTTCTTCTTTCGACGCTCCGAGCAGGTAATACGCCATGCGCTCCGCAGAGCGGCGGCCGACTCCCGGAAGCTGCTCAAGCTCCCGGATCAGCCGCTCGAAACTATCGCTGGGCGGCGGCACGCTCTTCTCTTTATTGTTATCACCCGCCCTGGCCATCACTGCGTTCCTTTATCGGTGGCGGGGACACTCCTGTCCCCAGGGAGATTCAGCTCCTAACGCGAGTGAACTCCGGCGATCCACACCTCTCTGCCCTGACAAGAGTGTCAGGTCCACTTCCTCGAATCAGATCAATCCCGGTGGCATATCCATTCCGCCCATTGCCGACTTGGCTTCTTCCGCCATCACTTCCTTGCTTTTGCGTAGTGCCAGATTGGTAGCGGCGGCCACAAGCGGCCCAACAGTTTCGGGGTCTTTAAGCGCTTCCGGGTCGATGCGCACGTCAAGGATTTCGCCGACACCGTTGGAGTCAACTTTCACCAGTCCGCCCCCGGATTCCCCGGTGACGACGCGATTTTTAGCGCGCTCCTGTGCTTGCACGAGGTTTTCTTTCATCTTGGGAAGCTGACCCATCAGCTTCATGATGTCTCCCATTCCCTTCATTCCGCCGAACATGTCTGTTTCCTTTCAATCTGGATTATTTGCGGGTGACGCCAACGATGACGCCGTTCACTTCCTTCAAAAGCATTTTCACAGCCGAATTCGATTCAAACGCTTTTGCATCGCTGGCGTTGCGCTGCACCGTCACCGGCCGCACCACGGGGACATTCACCGGTGCCCGTGAAGGCGCGGCGAGCACTTCACCCTCTTCCGTCACGTCTGCTCCGCCGGCGGTGTCGCTCTCGTCACCCGCCGGCAACGCAGTATTCAGCGGAAGCTCACCGGCGGCATCAAACTCAACATCCGCCTCGTCAGTGTCGCAGACAATCTCATCGATATCCCCCTGCTGTGCGCTCGCCATTGGCCGGGCGGCAGACTGCGCCGCGCTGCGTGCCTGCGCGGGTGGAGTAGAGGGCGGGGGAGCCGAACGGACCATGCGCGGCCGAACCGGCTCATTTTTTTTGATCTCACTGGGTGAGCCCAGTCCGCTGAGCGCCGGGGCCGAGCCGCTGCCGCTCACGCGCTGCACTTCAATCCGCACCTCCTTGCCAAGCTGCCGCAGCACGTCGATCAGCAGCGTCTGGTTGTGCTGCTTTTCAAGCGCGTCGCGGTAAAACAGCTGGTCGGCCGTAAAGCCGAGAGTCAGCGTTCCCTTTGCCTCATCGAGGGCGACGCTCTGCGCATGACTCAGGGCGCTGGCCAGGAGAGCTCCGCCTTTCTGTCCGGTAATTGCCGCAAGAACCTTGGACCAGAGTTCCGGCTGCGCGACGCCGTGGCTGGCGCCTGCGCCTGCCGCGGACGACGTGGTCTCCGTCCGGATGAGCCCGCTGCTGCCGGAAGGGGCTCCGCTGCTGGCCGCCGGGTGCGCGTTATCGCTGACCACCGGGCGGCCGGGCGAATTTGGGCGGTAGCCCTCCTTCGCGGTGGTCGCGGAACTGTTGGGCGGATTGGCCGCGCGCGCCGGCGTTCCGGCGCCCGATTCCAGGGCACTGACGATTTTTCCGAGGTCCACGAGGTCTTTTGCACGCGCCGCGCGGACGAGAGCCATCTCCAGTGGCAGCCTCGTTTGCGATGCGTCTTTCATCTGCCGCCGCGCAGACGAAAAGAGCTGCAGGAGCATCAGGATCTGGTCTTCGCTCAACAGCGCGCCGAGCTCGCCATAGGCTTCTTTCAAGTGCGACTGGCCTTCAAGCAGCGCTGAATCAACGCCGCAGACCTTGCTGAGCATCGTGCCGCGGAGGCGCTCGGTAATTGAGCTGAGCAGATCTTCCGGATCGGCGCCGGCTTCAAGGGCCTCGTGCGTTTTCAGCAGCACGGCTGCGCTGTTGCCTTGCGCGCAGTTCTTCAGGATTTCTGAAACCAGTTCGTCGGGCGCGGCTCCGGAGAGATCGCGCACCGTCGCGTCGGTGACTTTGCCCTGCCCGAGATTGACCGCCTGATCAAGTAGACCTTCGGCGTCTCGCAAGCCGCCCTTGGCGAGGCTGGCGATGCGTGAAAGCGCGGCGTCTTCGAACGGAATCTTGTCGAGCTCGCAGATCTGCTTCAGGCGCGTGACGATGTCCGCCGGACCGATGCGGCGCAGGTCATAGCGCTGGCAGCGGCTGAGAATTGTTTCGGGAACGTTGTTCGGATCTGTCGTGGCGAAGATGAATTTGACGTGCGCGGGGGGTTCTTCGAGCGTCTTCAGGAACGCGTTCCATGCTTCCTTCGTAAGCATGTGAACTTCGTCGATGATGTAAACTTTGTAGCGCAGCTCGGCCGGTGAAATGCCGACCTGATCCCGCAACGAACGGACCTCTTCAATGCCGCGGTTGGTTGCCGCGTCCATTTCAATGACATCGAGCGAACTGCCTTCCTGAATGGACTCGCACGCAGCGCATTTGTTGCAGGGCTCTTCGGAGACGCCGCCCGGGCCTTTACCGTTGAGGCAGTTAAGCGCCTTGGCAACGATACGGGCGAGGCTGGTCTTGCCCACACCGCGCGGGCCACAGAAAAGGTAGGCCTGGGCGAGACGGCCGGAGGTCAACGCTTGCCGCAAGGCACCGGTGGTTGGTCCCTGGCCGACCACGTCGCTGAAGCTGCGCGGCCGAAAACGCCGCGCGAAGACAACATAGGTCTTTTCAGGTTCTGACTTTACAGCAGGTTCATCCGGTGCGTTTTTAGCCGGTTTCTCCGCTGATTTGCGCTCGGGTGTGCTGCGCTTAGCCATGGCCTGTGCCTTTAAACGATCCATCCGGAGACAAAACACCACCTGCAAAGCACAGCACGCTGTGTTTTGCGCTCTGCAAAACAGCTTTCTTTGGGTCGCAGGTACGCGGTTGGTGTACGTCTAACTTCTTACTTCAAGAGCACTTAGGGAGCTTTAACCCAGAGTCAGGAGACCCACGAACACGAGTAAAAAGACTTATGGCTGCTGCTTTCGCCCTGACCAGGTTCATCCCCCCTCGTATCATGGGGCCTGACTCCGGACTAAAGCTCCCTAAACCGCTCTTCTGTTATCAATCGGAGCCCTCTACTGCACTCCTCATGCCAATTACAGTACCTTTCTATTCTCGAAGGTCAAGGCTAAATCCGCTTTTTTCCCTCTCCCTCTGGGAGAGGGCGGACACGAGCGCAGCGAGTGCCGGGTGAGGGAAGACGCTAATCGCGGTCAGGCGTTTCCCCTCACCCCGCGTTCGCTTCGCTCACGTCGGCCCTCTCCCTCTGGAGAGGGAATCTTACTTCGCCCACTCCTTATATTTCGCATCGAGTCCCGCTGCCGTCGCATCGCCCTGGTGAATCACGACGCGGTATTTGAACGTCACCGGCTTGCCCTTCTCGATGGTGAAGTCGCCGGCGCCCTTCGCGTTTTTCTTATCGAAGTAGCTCAGCCCGAAAATGTTCGCGCCCATCAGCCCGTATTCGCGTACGTGCCATGTCGACGGATGGCGCGGGTTAGAGGGATGATCGAACATAGCGATTCCGTACACGTTGCCCTTCACTTTACCGGAGATATCGCACCAGGCCGCCGGCTTGCCCCAGCATTCCTTTTCGCCTTTGCCGCCGGCTGCATTAGTGACCAGCGCGGTCATGGCCAGGGGTTTGACAACGCGCACCGAAATGAGTCCCGCTTCCTTCGTATCGCGGAAGGTTACTTTGTCGACAACTGGATCGTACACGGAGGTCAGATCGATCGCGGGCGTACCGTCGGAATAAGCAGAGAAGCGCCAGGTCCGCGTCTCTTTGAGCATGGGCTGGCCGTCCTTGCCTTCCCATTCAAGCTGCTGCTCGATCGTATCGCCCTCTACTTTGGTGAACGCAACATGGCGCTGCTTGGGCATCTTGTCGCCTTTAAGCGACCAGTGATCAGCGTCGTTGACTTCGCCGTGCGCCACCCAGAGGGAGCGGTGGTGTGGATGATCGCCCCTGGTCTGGATCTGGTCATCGGTGACGGGCGTACCATCGGCCGCGAGAACCGGATAGAAGAACGGCCGCACGTACGGCGCGCCGAAGGCTTCTGAAACGTAATACGTCGTGAACGGCTTGCCGTTCAGCTCGACGCTGATCTTGCCTTCTTCTTTAGTCAGCTTCACCGCCGCGTCTCCTGCATAGGAGAAGCCCGCCGCGAAAGCGTACAGTACTGCCAGGGTCGTCAGTTTGTTTTTCATACGCTGAATTACACCCTCCGCGTGCCATTTTTCCAGCGAAAGCCTCTGCTGTATAGACTCTTCTGCAGCGACGCTATTCGACTCTGCTGCCCGCCGCTTCGCGCGAAACAGGCACGGTGCTGCGTGAGCGCAGGATTCGAAAGCGATCTGTTGCTCGGCAGCTACCCTGCTGAAAATTCGAAAAAATTCGAAATCCGAATCTCGAAATCCGAAACAATTCTTCAAATCCTTAACTCAAATGTTCGAAACTGCACGGCGCCAACTCGTTTCGCGCATTCCAAAATTCGAATTTTGAATTTGCTTGGATTTCGAATTTCGTGCTTCGAATTTCTCCCGCGTCCTCCTCCGTGCGCTCCGTGTCCTCCGTGCCTCCGTGTTGAAGTCGTGTTCTGTTCCCGTTTTTCATTTCAGCCGAGAGGCGCGAAGTCCGATTCATAACACATGATCGCACGCGAACCGTCCCGGGGGGGAAACGGGTCCGAGCAGCAGTTAGTGGATCTCTTCCTCACCCATCTTTCTGATGAACGCGGTTGCTCACCGCACACCATCAAAGCCTATTCCGAAGATCTCTCGTCTTTCCTGACCTTCCTGGAAGTGCGCAGTGAACTTTCGCTTTTTCCGCATCAGATCGACCGCCTGCTGCTGCGCGCTTTTCTGGCCGACCAGACCGAAAAGGGAACCAGCAAGCGCACGCTCAGCCGCCGGCTGTCGGGTCTGCGGAGCTTTTACAAATTCCTGATCAAGCGCAAGCTGGCAGCCACATCGCCGATGGACGGGATTCACAATCCCAAAACGCCGAAGTCGCTGCCAAAGTATCTCACCGAAAGCGAAGTCCGCACGCTCGTGGAATCCGTGAAAGGCAGCGGCTGGATGGACGTCCGCGACCGCGCGCTGCTGGAACTTCTCTACGGCGCCGGCGTGCGCGTTTCGGAGCTCGTCGGATCCAACCTCGAAGATTTCGATGCCGAACGCGGGCTCCTCCTGGTCCGCGGCAAAGGCAAAAAAGAACGCATGCTGCCGGTCGGCACGTGCGCGACGACCTGCCTGACGGGCTGGCTGGTACGCCGACCCGAAGCCGCTCACGGACGCATGGATTTGCCCGCTTCGCTGCAGATTCCGACCGCTCCAATTTTCGTTAACCGCTTCGGCACGCGTCTGGATGTGCGCAGCGTTCGGCGCATTCTCGGCAAGCGACTGGCCGAAGCGGGACTGCCTCCCGGAGCCACTCCTCATACATTGCGGCACAGCTACGCCACGCACCTTCTCGAACGTGGCGCCGACCTGCGCAGTGTTCAGGAACTTCTCGGCCACGCGAGCCTGTCAACGACGCAGATCTACACGCACGTTACGCCCTCGCGCCTCAAAGAGGTCTATGCGACGGCGCATCCGAAAGCCTGATGTAGAGCAAGCTTTAGCTTGCTCATCTTCAGCAGCATTCAACGACACAATCTAGAAAAGTTGTCCAAGCACTCGCGTTGAACTTTCGTAGTAAGGGCGTCTCGCCCGTGCAGTTGTGCGATGCCATGCCGAATCCAACGGCGGCATGGGCGAGACGCCCATGCTACGGAGCTGGCCGCAATTCTGTCCACGAACGCACATATACAATCTGTTGGCCGACCTAAAAAGTTGTCCAAACACTCGCGTTAAGTCTTCGTAGTACGGGCGTCTCGCCCGTAAAGTTGAGCATCGCAATGCCGATCCCAACGGGGGCATGGGCGAGACGCCCGTTGCTACGGAGTCGCCCCCAATTCTGTCCACGAACGCACATGTTGAACTTCGGTCCATCTACTCGGAACCAGGCTGGAACACCCGCGTTTTTCTGAAAACCTTTTGCACGTTCTGAATAATGCCTTCGCGAACTGAAGTTCGCGCTACATGAGAAACGCAGGCGTTGCCGCCCGCGTTTTTATAAAAAATTGCACCTTTGTTCTGCACGTCAGCGGTGCGCAAGCTGAAAGCTTGCGCCACATTACGCTTTGCGGAGCAGTCCTTTGAAGACGCCTTGCACTTTGATGTTGTCGACGATAATCGGCGGCATGTTGGGATTGCTGGGCTGCAGGCGGATTTTGCCGTTCTCGCGGTAGAAACGCTTGAGCGTCGCCTGGCCTTCGTTATCCAGAGCCACCACGATCTCGCCATCCTTGGCTTCATCGCGCCGCTCGACGACGATGTAATCGCCATCGCAGATGTGATCATCGATCATCGAATCGCCTTTGACCTTCAGGGCGTAGTAATTGGCTTTGCAGTTAAACACATCGCCGATCACCGCGACCGAATCGCCTTCTTCGATCGCTTCGATCGGCTTGCCGGCCGCGATCGAACCCTTCAACGGAAGCTGGCTGACCGGCAGCGTGTCTTTCTTGCTCTGCTCAAGCAGGAAATGCGGGGCGGTGATCTCGACCGAACGCGCTTCGTGGCGGCGCCGGCGGATCGCGTACTTTTTCTCCAGCGCTTCGAGATGCTCGAAGACCGTAATCGTTGAGACGTTCAGCATCTTCGCCAGTTCAGCATACGTGGGCGAATAGCCGTGTTCTTCCTGGTAGTCATAAATGAGCTGCAGGAGCTGAAGCTGCTTGGGTGTGTAGTTCATCGCTCCAACAGCGCGCTCGACTTCGGCGGCCGCAGCACGAAGCACTTCCAGCTGCTTGTCAGTAAATTGTCTCACGGCGCGTCTCCTATAAATTAATGTTAGCCGTTCAGCTCCCTAACCTAGGTTAATATAGCCCTAAGCTATAAGATATGCCACAGGATTTTTGGAAAATTTTCGACAATACGTCGTACTTGCGTTAGGGGAAACCGCCAAGACGCCAAGGTTTTACTTTGTAGCGCAAGTAGTAGCTTGTCGCTTCTGAAGCGATTTGTGAATTACTCCGTCGGCACCCAGATCTTCGGGTCGGGATCGAACTCCGTCATCGCATCGACAATCGACTGGGTGTCGCGGCCCAGATCGGCTTGATAGATCGTGCCGTGGTGGCTGATGATGAACGTGTCGCGCCCGGTGCCATCGTATAACGCAGGATACGCGACGAGCGCGTACCCTTGCGTCATGCGGCCCTCCGCGATGTACGATTTCGCTCCGCCGTTTGCGTGCTTCGACTGCGCGGTGAGAATTCTAAAAAGATAGCCGGCTTTAGGCTGTGGATTGCTTTGCGTATCCTCGGCCGCAGCGAAGCTCCGGTCGACAAGCGCCAGATCGAAAGCGCCTGACGTTTTTTCAATCAAACTGTCCTTACCGGAGAATCGCTGGGCGTACTCGAGCACGCCGTCGCCGTTGTAGTCGGTGCGATGGTAGATTTCTTGCGCCTCCACATACATTTTGCATGCGGCGGCGGCGGGATGCTGATGGCATGGACCGCTGCTTCGCAGAATCTCGGGCAGAACAGTTGCGCCCGATAAGATGCTGACGATCCACACAACGAATACATGCCCGGCGACACTGTCGGCTTCTGGAATAATGCCCTGTCGTTTGGCGCGCCTCCAACTGATCCACGTTCCAAAAGCTGTGTAAACAATAACGTGCGGAATGAGGACCATTACGCTCGGATAATCTCGGAGAAACATCAAGAAACAACCAACTCATCAGGATAGCGGCGATCAGTTGCGGTGTGCGGCGCTGGACATCTGCGTAAAGACGGAAAATCAGAATAGCGCCAACCCACGTGGAAATGATCGCAAGGCTGATGCTCAGCCTGGGCGCGCGCGGGGCCAGCGCGACAAAAATCTGCATACCCAAAAACGTCAGCCCAAGCGTGCAGAGCAGATCTTTGATCGAATATTGGAATGCGGGAGTGACAGTCTTTGACATACGCCCGGCTCAGGCGCAAAGGCGAAGCCAAATCGAGTGAACCGCCAAGGCACCAAGACGCCAAGAACGAATTTTTGAACCACGGAGAAACGAAGGACGTGAAGTTTTTGGAGTGATTGGTCCATCCGGCTTCAGCCGGATTTCAGCCGTTGCTTGCCACCACCTTCAGGTGGTGGTTTCAGGCTCTAAATTTGATTTTGAATAGCCGGCTTTAGCCGGCTTGGCCGTATGCCTTCAAGGGCTTCAGCCTTGCGGGATTAACTGAAATGTCACTTCGAGGGCTGAAGCCCTTAATCCTTCGAGCAAGCCGGCTGAAGCCCGGCTGACGAAAGAAAAATTCGACCTGTGCCCACCACCTGAAGGTGGTGGCAAGCAACAGCGTCAAAGCCTGCTGAAGCAGGCTACCGTCGTGCCGAAGGAGGCTACCGTCGTGTCCGCCGAGTGGGTACGGTTCTCATTATATCTCTTCTTGGTGCCTTGGCGCCTTGGCGGTTCAGAACTGCGCGAGCTAAAGCTCGCGCCACATAAAAATGTGCCTTACGGCGCCCTCAGCGGTTTAGCCTAAAAGGGCTGTTCTTCGTGTCCTTCGTGAGCTTCGTGGTTTAAACAAGTCGTTGCTGTTGACATTCACTCACGCAACGCTGACAACTAGGCCAACATGGAATTCTGGCACGCTGCCTTTCTCGCCGGTACCGCCACTTTCACCATCCCCGTGGTGATTCATCTGATCTTCCGAATGCGCAAGCGCCGCGTCGTGTTCTCGTCGCTGCGCTTTCTGCAGCAGTCGGTCTTGAAAGAATCCAAGCGGCTGAAACTGCGCGAGCTCATCCTGCTGCTGCTGCGCTGCCTGGCCTGCATTCTTATTGCACTGGCGTTCGCACGTCCCTTCCGCCCCGATTCGGCTCTCGCGCTTGGCAGCGGGCGGCCTCAGGAAGATGCAGTGATCGTGCTCGACGATTCGCCCAGCCTGATGGCGCAGGAAGATGCGGCCATCCGCTTTCCGCAGCTGCTTGAAAAAGCGCGCAAGCAGGTCGGCACCTACCGCGCAGGCGACCGCGTCGGACTGGTGCTCGCCAGCGATCCGGCGCGAGCAGAAATCGAACTGAGCGGAAACTTCGGTGCAGTCGCTGCGGCACTGCAGCGCGAGAAAACATCGGCCCGCCGAGGTGATCTGGCGCAGGCGCTGAATACGGCGCTTGATCTCCTGGGCGGCTCGACACAGTTCGTGCGCAAGATTTATGTCTTCAGCGATCTGCAGTCCAACCAGGTCGATCGCGGCGCGTGGGCGGAGATCGCGCAGAAAGCAGCGGCGGCCGGGCGCGGCATCGCCGTGCAGATTGAAACTCCGTCCGGATCGCAGCCGAAACGCTTGCCGAACCTAAGCATCACCGACGTGCGACCCAAGAGCGACGTGTGGATTGAAGGCCGGCCCGTTCCATTTGCCATTCGCGTGGCCAATCACGGCGACAGCGAACAGCCCAGCGTGCAAGTAAAGCTGAACGTGGACGGCAAAACGATCGCCACGCGCAATGTCGGTCTCGGTCCGCGCTCGAGTACCGAAATTGAACTCTCCGCGCCGCTGCCGCGTGCGGGTGAAGTCGCGGGCGATGTCGAAATCGCCGGACGCGACGCGTTTCCAGAGGACGACAAGCGCCTGTTTGCTCTGCGCCTGCGCGATAGTTTGAAAGTGCTCGTGGTCGAGGAACGGCTCGGCGACAAGGACAGCTTCCTCGATGAAGGCTACTACATTCGCATGGCGCTCGACCCGAAGGCGCGCGGGGGAGAGCAGCCCACATCGGGCGGCGGGCTGCAGAACTATATTCAGGTACAGGCAGTCGAAGTCTCGAAAGTTACCGCCGAGATGTACCGCGGCGCGGACTTGATCGTGCTCGCGGGAATCCAGGCGCTTAACCCAGGTGAACTGACGTTGCTCGAAGAGGCTGTACGTGATGGCCACAATCTCATCCTCTTTACGGGCCGCTCGGACGGGCGCTTATCGGAAGCGTTCTACAACGGACCGTTCTGGAAGAATGGCAAGGGCCTGCTGCCCGCACGGCCGGGGCCTCTTTATGAAGGCAACCGCGCCGAGGGCAAATACCATCAGCTCGGCGAATTCAAAGCCGATCACATTCTATTTAAGCCTTTCGCCGGACCGAACGAACCGAATCTGCGCCTGCCACGTTACGTGAAGCATTTCCAGGCATCGCCTGTGGATCTGAAGATCGGCTCCGACATCGCGCCGCAGACCCCGCCGGCGAACGGTGGCGGTTCCAACGAAAAACCGGACAAGGCCGAGAAGGAAAAAGAGAAAGACAAAGCCGACGACAAGCTGCCCCTGCGCCCGCCGGGTGAAGTGCTGGCCACGTTCGGCGACGGCACGCCGTTCGTCATGGAACGCCCGTATAGCAAAGGCAACGTGCTGATGTTCACGTTCGTGCCGCGCCCGGAAGCGACCGATCTGCCCAAGCGCAAAGCCTTCGTGCCGCTGCTGCATCAGGCGGTCAGACATTTTGCCGGCGTGAGCACCACCTCGCGGCGCAACCTGATCGTGGGCGACAATTTCGATTTTGCCGACGCGGGAGCCACTCCCGAAGCGCAGATCGCCCTGGAAAAACCAGGTGTGGCGAAAGAAGTGCTGAACCTGACGGGCAAGGACCACCCCGTGGCTGAGGCTGCCGGGCTGTACACGGCGGCGTTTCAGAAGGGAAATATTCGGGAGAGGAGCCTGTGGGCGGTCAACCTGGACCCGCGAGAAAGTGATTTAAATTCTGAAGATTTAGCTTCAATCCGGAATGTCTTTGCGTCTAATAGTTTGGATGCAAAGGCGGGCTCAGCCGCCAGCGGCATCCGGCAGTGGGACGACGAACAGAAGTCGCAGGCGCCGGACTGGCGGTATTTCCTGGTCGCAGCGCTGGCGATCCTGCTGCTCGAGGTGTGGCTGAGAGATTTCTGGGCGTAAACGGATTTTTCACCACAGAGATCACAGAGAACACGGAGGAGGGGTAGGGAAACTGAACAGATTTAGCGCCGCTCCGTCTGAAGATTCGGAGTGATCGCTTAAAGGAAAATCCCATCCCAATCCGTTCTCTGTGCTCTCTTGTGATCTCTGTGGTGAACAAAGGCTTTTGAGAGGGAAGCGCAATGCCTACGGACACCGCTCCGCAACTTGAACCCGCCGCCGCGCAGGCCTGGACGCAGCTTGAATCGCGCGTCGAAGGCGTGAAGGCGAAGAACCGCTTCAAGTTCCTCGGCACCGGACTGTGCTTTGGTCTCTCCGTTTTCGTGGCTGCGTTTCTCGGCTTCAGCGCGGCCGATATTCTCTTCAAGCTTTCCGTCGGCACGCGTGTGTTTGCGCTCTTCTCGACGATCATCGGTGTTGTCGGCGTGTTCTACTGGTGTGTGATCCGCCCGTGGACAAAGCTGGGCGGCTCGCTGCATGTCGCGCGCGGCGTGGAAAGCGCTTTCCCGCAACTTGAAGAACAGCTCTCGACGGCACTCGAGTACGGCCAGAATCCCGACCTGAGTGTCAAAACGTCCAGCCCGCAGCTGGTTGGCGCGCTGATGAAGCAGGCGGCTGAAAAATCGGAGCCGCTCGACTTCGGTCGCACGATTCGCTGGAAGCCCTTCGTCATCGCGGCGCTGATTGCCTTCGTGCTCGCGGCCGGTTTTGCCGGATACGCCGCGAAGAACCGGCGCCTGTTCGCGATTACCTTCGCGCGCTTCCTCAAGCCGACCGCTGCTATCGCTGCGCCGACGCTGACTGAAATCAAATCCGTAAAACCTGGCAACGATGAAGTGCCAGTCGAGAATAGCGTGCCGGTTTCAGTGGCACTCGACGGCAGCCTGCCGGAGACGGCGACGCTCTCGGTCTTCATCGGCGACGAAAAAGACGGGCGCTGGGAAGACCGCGTGATGGACCGCGACCCGGCCGACGGGCAGTATAAGGCCACGCTGCGCCGGTTGCTCGACACAACGCGCTACAAGATCAAAGCCGGCGACACGGAATCGCCCGAGTTCAAAATCGACGTCTACAAGCTGCCGGAGATCACCGACTTTTCCCTGCGCGTCGAACATCCCGCGTACACCGGCAAGGGCACGGAAACGCTGGCCCCGGGAATTGGCGATGTGCGCGCGCTGAAGGGCACGATCGTCCATGTCGACCTGAAGGCGAACACTGACCTGAGCGCCGCGAAAGCGACATACAAATCGGGCAGTTCTGAAGTGCCTGCCACCATCGATCCGGCCGACAAGCGCAAAGCGACGCTCTCCTTTAAGGTGGAGAAGGACGACGAATATCAGCTTCACGTTGCCAACGCGAAGAACAAGACCGGCACCGGCAGCGTTTATATGATCAAAGCGCTCAAGGACCGAGCGCCGCGCGTGACCATCAAGCGCCCTGAGAAGGATCTCATGGTTCACCGCTCGCAGACGGTCAACGTCGAGATCACCGCGGACGATGACATCGGCGTCGGGGAGATCGGCATCTTCCACAGCCTGGGCCTTGACGAGACGAAAGTGCTCGTGCGGCGTCTGGATCCCGCGAGCATCCGCGCGGAAGGCAAGCTGGTCTGGGAGCTGGGCAACATGGGCCTGAAGGGCGGGGAGGTCATCACCTACTTCGCCTACGCTATGGACAACGACACCATTACCGGCCCGAAGCTGATCAAGAGCGACATTCATTTTCTCACTGTTTACGACGAAGAGGAATACGACAGTCCGCAGAGCCCCAAGAAGGATCCAGGCCAGGGTACGCCGCCCGCGGTCAAGCAATTGGACAAGCTCATCGACGTTCAGAAGAAGCTTCTCAAGGAAACGTTCGCGCAGGCTCAGACACGCGACGCCAGCAAGCCCGCACCGCTGAGCGAAGCTGAGAAAGCCGCGGCCGCGCGCACCGCCGAAGCGCAGAAGAAGCTCAAGGGCCAGGTCGCCGATCTGCTCGAGAAGGTGCGGCAGGAGATGGAAGCGGCCGAAGCGGCGCCGCCTCCGGGCGAGGGCCAGGATCCGAACGGTCCGCGTCCGCAGCAGCCGGGCTTAAGCGAAAAAGAACTCAAGCATATGGAGCAGGCCGGCGAGAAGATGGGCGTAGCCGAAGCGCAGCTGAAAGTTCCCGACACGAACATGGCCATCCGGCCTGAAACGGAAGCACTGCGGCACCTGAGCGAGACGCGGCGGCTGCTGCTGTCTGAAAAAGACGGCGATCCGCGCTTCAAGATGGCCATGGACAAGCAGTCGAAGAAGAAAAAGCAGCAGGAGCAGAACCAGCAGCAGCAGGACCAGGAACAGGCCAAGCAGGAACTGGCCGAGATGCCAAAGATGATGGACCGCGAAAAGCAGATCGAGCGCGAGCTCGAGGAGCTGAACGCGCGCAAGAAAAAGAACCCGCCGCCTCCGCCGGGCACTCCGATGACGGAGGAGCAGAAGAAAGAACAGGAAGAGCAGCGCAAACTTCAGCGCGAGCTCCAGCAGGAGCTCGAGAAGCTGGCGAAGGAATCCGAAGAGCGCGCGCGCAAGCTGGACCAGCTCGCCCAGCGCAATCAGGACATGCAGCAGTCGGCAGACAAGATGCAGCAGGCCGCCGATAAGCTCCAGAAGGCCGCCGAAGAAGCCAAGAAGCAGGCCGAGAAGAACACGCGCGAAGCCCAGGAGAAAACAAAGGAAGCGCAGAACGACACCAAGGACGCTCAGCGCAGCCTGCGTAACGCCATGGAAAAGCAGCTCCGCCAGGAGCTGGCCAACATGGCCAAGGACGCGCAGGAGCTCGCACAGCGCCAGCAGTCGCTCGCCGAACAGGCGCAGCAGATGCAGCAGCAGCAGAATCAGCAGGGCCAGCAGCCTCAGCAGCAGCAGGGCCAGAAACCTGAACAGGGCCAGCAGCAGCAGGGACAGCCACAACAAGGACAACCGCAGCA
>DASPJR010000190.1:0-35386 GCA_035628505.1 Planctomycetota bacterium
GGGTTTGGGCCAGATCAGGGACGCGGCGACCGAGCCGCCGATCAGGACGCCGATGACCGAGAGCGAAATGGTAATGGGCACTTTATAGAATTCGACCAGCAGCATTTTGGCGCCCACGAACATCAGCACCAGCGCCAGCCCGATTTTAAGCAGATGGAATTTGTCCATCACGCCGGCGAGCAGGAAAAAGAGCGCGCGCAGGCCAAGGATGGCAAAGATGTTCGAGGTGAAGACGATAAACGGATCGGTCGTCACGGCAAAAACAGCGGGAATGGAATCCACCGCAAAAATAACGTCGGTCATTTCGACGATGGCCAGCACCAGCAGCAGCGGCGTTGCGAAGCGTTTGCCGTTTTCGATGACGGTGAACTGCGCGCCGCGAAATTCCGTGACCATCGGAATAAACTTTTTAAAAATTTTGTAGACCGGATTCTTGTCGGGATGGATCTCCTCATCACTTTTGAGGAGCATCTTCAGCCCGGTCAGCAGCAGGAATCCGCCGAAAACGTAGATGACCCAATGGAAGCGGGCCAGCAGCGCCGCGCCCAGGAAAATAAAGATCGCGCGCATGATCAGCGCGCCGAGAATGCCCCAGAAAAGTACGCGGTGCTGGTACGCGCCTGGCACGCAAAAATACGAAAAGATGACCAGAAAGACGAAAATGTTGTCGACAGAGAGGGCTTTTTCAATGATGTAGCACGTCGCGAACTCGAGAGCCGCAGTCTTGCCAAACCAGAAGTAAACGCCAACGTTGAAGACAGCCGCCAGACTGATCCATACGCAGCTCCACGTCAGCGCCTCCTTAAATGACACGCTGTGGGCTTTGCGGTGAAAGACGCCAAGATCCAGTGCCAGCATCAGCAGCACGAATATTGTGAAACCGCCGAACATCGCCGGTGAGCCGATTGTCTGAATTTCCATCCCTGCTGAACTCCGTTCCAAGCCTGATCTGAAAACATCAAACCCGTTATCCTAATACGCTGCTGAATAGAACAAATAGATAAATCAGATTGCCACATGCAAAAGCTCTATATATGGTAGCTGCATGGATTGGCTCAATTATCATCATCTGCTCTATTTCTGGGTCGTGGCGCGTGAGGGCAGCGTCACCCGCGCCAGCCAGCAGCTTCACCTCTCGCAGCCCACGCTTTCCGCGCAGATCCGCGCGCTGGAAACCGCGCTGAAGGTGAAGCTTTTCGCGCGCGCGGGACGCAACCTGGTGCTCACCGACGCCGGGCGGCGCGTGTACCGTTACGCCGACCAGATCTTTCCTCTCGGCCGCGAGCTTCTCGAATCCGTTCACGGCTCGCCAGCCGGACGCCCGGTGCGGCTGATCGTCGGTATCACCGATGTCATTCCGAAGATGATCGCATATGAGCTGCTTAAGCCCGCGCTCTCGCAGCAGGGCAATGTGCAGATCGTCTGTCGCGAAGACAAGCCCGAGCGCCTGCTGGCCGATCTGTCCGTGCACGAACTGGATGTCGTTCTCACCGATGCGCCGGTCCCGCCAACGGTGAAGGTCCGCGCGTTCAACCATCTGCTGGGCGAGTGCGGGATCGTTGTCTTTGGGGAACGCAAGCTGGCTTCGCGTTACCGCCGCGGCTTTCCCAAGTCCCTCAACGGCGCGCCGCTGCTGATTCCCGGTGAAGGAACCTCCCTGCGCCGGTCGCTCGAACACTGGTTCGCGGCGAGTGAAATCAAGCCGCGCGTGCTGGGCGAGTTCGACGATACGGCTTTAATGAATGCTTTCGGGCAGGCCGGAGTGGGCCTTTTCGTTGCTCCGGCGGTCATTCAGAAACAGGTCTGCAGCCAGTTCGGCGTCAAAGCCGTGGGCGCGATTGATACGATCCGCGAGCGCTACTACGCCGTGTCGATTGAACGAAAGCTCACGCATCCGGCCGTCGCCGCGATCTCAGATTCGGCGAGGCACACATTGTTCAAAACGTAAAAAGCAGACTGCTGCAGGTCGCCGCCGGCCGAATTGGCGAGCGACTCACAGCCGCTCACGGCAGGTACGGCTCAGGCCGTTCGCTTTTCGAGACACGTTTATCCGGCTTGGGCAGGCTCAGCAGGCGCTTGGCTTCGGCCAAAAGGAATTTCGGTTCGCGGAACGGATCGAAGCTGATGTCCTGCCAGCGCACCAGGCCCTGCGCATCAATCAGGAAGGTTGCGTGCAGCGGCATTTTTTCAAAATCGTCGTACACGCGGTAAGGCTTGAACGCTGTCAGGCGAGGATCGGATAGCAGCGTGAAGGGGAAGGGCTCGCTCTCTTTTCCCTTAACTCGCGTTTTCGACAGCTCTGCAATTTCGTCCGTGCCGATCGCAACGAGCGAGATTCCGGCGTCGGCAAAGTCCTTTACCATCGGCGCGAACAGGTTCAGCTGTTCCATGCAGTGCGCGCACGTGCGGCCCAGGTAGAACATCAGCACCACTGGTTTGCCGCGGTATTTGCGCAGGCTGACCGATTTGCCCTCAGTGTCAGGCAACGTCCACTCCAGCGCCGGCGAGGGCTGCCAGCGAAACGGCCCCAGGCGCGCAAGATCCGGCCGGTTGCCGGTGTCCTCTGAGGTCTTTGCCGGAACGCGCCAGTCGCTCGGAAGCTTCACGTCTTTGGCCACTGCGCTTACGCGTTTAAAGATGGGCATCTCAAGGTCGGCATACGCGGACATCTGGCGCAGCTTCTCGAACTGCTGCTGCGCTTCGACGCGTTTGCCGCAGCGCTGCAGAATATCAACATAATTGGCGATGGCATAAATCTGCCCCGCGCCTTTCTCGCACGCTTCCTTCGCCAGCTTTTCAGCTTTGTCTTTGTCGCCGGCCTCAAACCAGAGCTGCGAGAGGCGGCTTTGCGAAATGTCTTTGAGTTTTTCGAGCGCCTTCTTTAGCCCGTCGCGGTCTTTCTCGGCCAGCGCCTGGTACGCTTTAAGTTCAGTAATGTTTTTCTCAAGGTTCTTGATTTTCGTTTCGGCGGCCTTCACCGCGTCTTCTTTAGCCTTCTTGATCTGATCTTCAGGCTTCTTTTCAGTTTTGGCCTTGGCGGACGCATCGTCGCCGGCTTTCTGCTGTTCGGCTCGCGTTTCCGTGAGCAATTGTTCAAGCGAGGCCAGCTGCTCCTTACCTTTGCTCTTGTTGCCGCGCGAAAAGTACGCGACACCCGTTGCCGTGAAGTGCCGCGCTTTTTCTTCGGTGGAGTCGCCTTTTTCCAGATAAGCGCTGTCTGCCATTTCCAGCAATTCTTCCCATAGCTCCCAGCGCGTGAGCACTTCGTAGAGGCGGTTGCGGCCCATGGCATAGCTGCTTCCGCCGGAATCGTAATCGTGCGAGCCGTCGGCGTTGGCTTTTGCTTTGAATTTTGGCACGCGCGGCAGTTCGACCATGTTCCTGGCCAGCTCGATCGCATCCTGGACGCGGCCGATGTGACTGAGATTCTGAACCAGCCAGTCATTGTTGTGCGCGTAGTTGTGGATCTGATCCGGCAGCACGCGGTCGCGCATCATGTGCGCGTGGTCGGTGCGGGCCGAAGCTTCCTGCTGCCATGTGGCGTCGGCAAAACGGTTGAGCTTGGAATACGTATGCCCGGGCATGTGCCACATATGCGCTATTCCCGGAGAGCACTGGCCGCAGAGCGCCGCCGACTTCAGCGCGCGTTCGGCCTTGCCGTCGGAATCCCAGATGTGAATGCGGTAATGATGAATCGGGTGCATCGGGTTCACCGCGAGCACCTCGGTGATCAGCGCATTGAACGCCAGTGTGCTGCTGATCGGAATTCCTTTCTGGCTGTTGTCCCAGGCTTGGAACACGAGGAATGCCTTGGCTTCGATGTCGTCCGGGAATTCGTGCTCAATATTTTCGAGCGCTTTGATCAGATCCTTGCGCTTCTCTTTATCGTCTTTTTTCTTCTGAAAGTAATCGGCATAGGCATTGATCCACAGCTGTTCGCGCTTATCGGCGGGCTTCAGATCCTGCGCTTTTTTAATGAACTCGCCCGCGCGCTTGGCGTTCTTGATGTTCGCCATCGCCATGCCCCAGTACGTCATGGGACACTTGGGATCGTGCGCCGCAGCCTGGCGGAATGAGCGCTCCGCCTCGAAGTACCAGAAGCCATGCAGCTGCGCGACGCCCTGGTTGAAAAATTTTTGAGTCAGCTCGTTCTTTGTTGAAACAGGGAAAACAATGTTCGGCATGCCCTCCATTAAGTAGGCCTGCTGCCGCGGCCCTTCATTGAAGGCTTCGCCATGCACCGAATGTCCGGCCAGAACGCCATCTGCTTTTTTGTCGGACGCCTGCGGCGCGTCGTCATCGGCGAGCACGGCGCACGCGAAGGAGACCAGAAGCACAGGCCAGTGTCGAAGCATGTGAGATTCTCCGTAATAACGAGCTTGCCAGGTCTTGATCTTACAATGAACGAAGCAGCGCGTCATTCATTCAAAGAACTTTTTTGCGCAGAAGTCTGTGCGTTGTTTTCCTTGGCACAGCGGCGGTGTCGCGGGTAAGTACACAGCATGCAGGATAACAATCGCGTCATCATCGAACGCTACCCGTGGGGCTGCGGACTGATCATTGGGCTCGTCCTCCTGGGCTGGCTGGGTGTGCCGTCGCTGTATGACGGCATTACGAAGGGCGGCAGCGGATCGATTGCAATCGGCGCCATCGCGTCATTGCTGGCAGCGTACTCAATCTGCTACCGCGGCGGGCTGGACTTCGATACCGTTCGCCGCAAGCTGATCCGCTGGCGCAAGGGTCTCTGGCCAAAAGAGAAGGAATTCGATCTCGACGACTGTTCAGTCCGC
Organism: Planctomycetota bacterium; assembly: GCA_035628505.1. Lineage (GTDB taxonomy): Bacteria > Planctomycetota > SZUA-567 > H5-PLA8 > H5-PLA8 > DASPJR01. Next base: position 4,791 of record DASPJR010000190.1, read on the forward strand.
GTCAAAACGGTGAATGACAGCGGCATCTGGCACGCGGTTTCACTGGAGTGCGCGGACAAACCGCTCTCCACAAAGCGCAGCCGCGGGCGTGACGGCTTCAAGGAAATCCGCGAAAAAGCGCGTGCGTGGGCCGAACTGATGAAGCTACCGGTCTATGAAACATCGGCAGGCCGGCCGCTGCAGAGAAATCCCGACGAACTTCTGGTGCCGCTGCTTGAACGCCTGAAAACTAGCGGAGAAGCCTTCAGCTCGCCTCCGCCAAACGAAGCCATACCCGTTTCGCATGTTGATGGCAAAATGGTTTTTGATCTCAGCAAGTCCCGGCAGAAAGTGTTGCTATCCAGCGATGGAATCACCATTGAAACCAACATCTTTGTCACGACAATTCGAAGCACGATAAACGCGGCGGAAATCATGGAGCTGGAGCGTTATTCGACAGCGGCCGCGAGAGCTAACGCACTGACGCTTGTGACGCCTGAAGACCTCAAATCGATCGCGCCGGGTTATGATGAAGCGGACCTGGAGTGGCTGCGTAACGCGATACTTTATTCGCTGCTGAACCTGTCGAACGTGTGAGAGGTTGAATGAGTGTTCTTGCTGGCCGTCAAAGAGAGTGTGTTGCGTTCGGCGCGGCAGCCCGTTAGCCTTCCGCTCTCATACATTTAAGGAGGAGGAACTCTGTGATTTACTGGCAAAAGTTGATGGTGCTCTGCCTTGTGGCGGTGCTGGCGGTTGGCGGAGCATGGGGCGGGGAGGGCGCGATGCCTCAGAACTTGGTCTTCGTTGGCGGCTATAACAATATCGTGACCGTGTTCGAACTGAACACTGCCGACGGCACGCTCAGGAAACTGAGCAGCTCCGACGTGGGCAAAAACCCAACGTTCATGGCCTGGTCGCCGAACAAAAAATACCTCTACACAGTCAATGAGATCGGGCCCGGACGCATCAGCGCATTCTCCATCAATCCCACTGATGGGTCGCTGACGAAGATCAACGATGCATCCTCGGCTGGCGACGGTCCGTGCCACGTTTCTGTGCATCCCAGTGGCAAGTGGGTGTTCTCGGCAAATTACGGAAGCGGTCACTACGGCGCGCTGCCGGTGGATGATAAAGGCGGGGTCGGCGAGCCGGTCAGCAAACTGCAGGGCGGCAAGAACGCGCACATGATCATCACCGACGCGAGCGGCAAGTTTGTCTTCACGCCCTTCTGCGGCTCCCACTACATCGCCATCAACTCCTTCGATGACAAATCCGGCGAGTTGAAGCTGATTACCAACGCGCCCTCGGCAGAAGGCGGCGGACCGCGCCACATGGCCATTCATCCGAACGGCAAAACTGCTTATGTCATCAACGAATACGGCGATTCGATGACCAGCTATGATTATGACTCGGCCACTGGAGCCATGACGAATCCAGAGACGCTGCCGACGATTCCGGCTGATTTTGACGGTAAAAAGAACAGCTGTGCGCACGTGGTTGTTTCGCCCGACGGCAAGTTCGTGTACGGCTCCAATCGCGGCCACGACAGCATCGCTATATTTTCGACCAACGAGAAGGGCCGCCTGAAGTTTGTGGGCTGGGAGACCGGCGATGGCGAAATCAAGACGCCTCGCAATTTCAGCCTCGACCCGAGCGGCAATTACATGCTGGTCGCCAGCCAGAAGACAGGCGTGGTGATCGTCTTCCGCCGCGATAAGGAAAAGGGCACGCTAACCAAGCTGAACGTCACGCCAGTCACGCCCGGTCCTAGCTTCGTGGCGACAATGCCGCTGAACTGAGAACCGCCTTTTTCACCACAGAGGACACAGAGAGCACAGAGGAGGGGGAGCCCTCCTCTGTGTTTTACTATTCGAAGAAATCGGGCCTTAACTCTCGCGCTGCATGGAATATTCGAATGATGTAAACGTGATCTTTCTTGATTTTGTAAAGCAGGTCGCCGATTGATGGAAATTCAACGAGCTTCGAACACTTTGCTGCAATTTTGGAGACGAGTTCGTCCGCGGCTTCAGGATTGTCTCTGGCTATATACTCAGCAATTTCCGCGAGATCTTCTTCCGCGTTAGCGGAGAATATGTATCCCTTCATCGCTCGGCCTTCGCCCGTGCTGCTATCCTCGCTTTGATCCGTTGAATTGCTTCGGGCCCGTCTACTACATTCCCGCGCTCAATGGAATCAAGACCCAGCTTCAGATCGGCTCTCAGCGCCTGCAGCTTGGCTTCGCGGATTTCATCCCGCTCCTGCATCAGCCGCAAGCCGTCACGGACGACCTCGCTGGCGGACTGATAGTTTCCGCTTTTAACGAGCTTGGTTACGAATTTTTCGAGTTCGGGTGTAAGCGATACGTTCATTGTCAAGCCTCCCGAAACCTATGGTACATGCAATAACAGGAATTGTCAATTTTTGGTATCGCGGGTTTTCGTATGCTTCTTGAAAAATTCCCAGGCCGCGTCTGTTGCGGAGAAATCTGAGGCCGAGCCCCCGAGAAACCTCCGCGCTTTTTTGCTGCCGGGCCAGGCGTGGCCGCCATCCATGATCGTGACCAGCAGCACGTCGGCGCCTGCCTCGGATGGGTACAGTTCCTGAATGATCAGGCCGTCTTTGCTTGTCTCCTTCTTCGGCGCGTCGGTGCAGCGGTTGGCTTTCTTCCAGAACGCCGCGGCATCAGCGACGGACAGATCGATGCGGCCTTTCTCAACGCCCGCGCTTGTCTCGCCGCCCTCGTAGCGCACATTTTTGTCTTCCTTGCCGTGGATGATCATCATTGGCACCGGATTCTTCGGCTCAGGAATTTGCTTCTCGGTTGCGCCCGCATTCTCTTTTCCGCCAATCGAACCGGCGACGGGTGCGGCCGCGGCGAAGACATCGGACATCTCAGCGGCCAGACGGTGCGTGAGCATCGCGCCGTTTGACATTCCGGTGGCATAGATGCGCCTGGTATCGACGTTTATTTTTGTAGTGAGTTCCTGCAGCAGGGTTTTGACATACCCGATGTCATCCACGTTATTCTTGAATGCTGAGCCGCAGCCGTGCATCGCGTTCCACGTCTGGAAGCGGCCCGTGCCGTTGCCGTACACGACCAGAAATCCTTCTTTGTCCGCCTTCTCGCTCCAGCCGTAAGCGCCCTCTGCGTGCTTGGCGGTGCCCATGCCGCCGTGGAAGAACATGACGAGCGGCAGCAATTTTGTTCCATCATGCTGCGGCGGGATGTGCAGCAGATAAGTACGCTCGAGGCCGCCGTGCTGAAATGAGAGTTCATGGCTGCCGGGCTTCAACGTACCGGCGGTATTTTCCGCCTGAGCGACTGCGGAAAGGCTCGCGAGGCACACGATTGCTGGAAAAAACCACAGCGGACGCGCTGCTTTCATTTCATAGCCTCCTGCGAGCACAAACTCTGTTTTGAATTCCACCATGTTCCCCATTTCGTGGCTTTAAATGCAAAGAAATGGCCACTGCCGTGGAATTCAGCGGAATAAAATGCGCGCGGAAGCGTCTGCATTTTGGAATTCTCGTTTTTACTTTCAGGGGGCGCTGCGGTGTACATACCGTTGCCGGACGCAGAAGCGCGAACTATGATGCGTCCCCGCAACCCACTTTTCAGGAGACGCCGGTGCGAGCACTTCGAACTTTTCTCTGTCTGTGTGCAATGCTGCTGTGTGCGGCGCTGCATGCTGAAAACTGGCCGCAATGGCGCGGTCCGGCGTTTAATGGCACCAGCCCTGAAACCGGCCTGCCTTCAAGCTTCAGCAAGACCGACAATATCGCGTGGACGGTGCCGCTGAGTGGCAGCAGCGCGGCCACGCCGATCGTCTGGGAAGACAGCGTCTTCGTCTGCACGCACGATAAGCGCACGCAGGACTTGCAGGCGATCTGCGTCAATCGCAAAGACGGAACGATCCGCTGGACGAAGAAGGTCGCTATCGGTGCGAGCAAAGCATCGCAGACCGGAAAGAACACGCACGCCTCACCTTCGCCGGTGACCGACGGAAAAACGGTCTGGTTCACCTTTGGCAGCGGCGACATCGTGGCGTACGACTTCAGCGGCACGGAGCTCTGGGCCAAATCGCTGGTGAAGGAATACGGTGCGCTCACGTACATGCACGGCTTCAGTTCCTCACCGCTGCTTTACGAAGGCAAGCTCTACATTCCGCTTCTCCGGCGCGAACACGCGGTGGACACTGCCGGAGCGCGTGCCGACAAGGCGTACGAAAGTTTTTTCATCTGCCTGGATGGCGCAACCGGAAAAGAAATCTGGAAGCAGACGCGAGTGGGGGGCGCCAAAGACGGCGGCAAGGAAGGCTACACGACGCCCATTCCGTTCAACAACAACGGCAAAACGGAACTGGTGCTCACCGGCGCCGACGCGCTCACGTCCCACGACCCGTCAACCGGTTCGGAGATCTGGCGCTGGCTCGGCTTTGTTAATCCTGGCGATTCTCGCACGTGCTGTTCGGCGGTAATCGGCGATGGGCTGATCTACGTTGGCGCTTCCCAGCGCAATCCGACGCTGGCGATCAAGCCCGGCGGCAGCGGCCTTCTTCCGGCGGAGAACAAGGTCTGGAGTTACGCCGAATTCCCGGCGAACGTGGGCTCGCCGCTGCTGTATCAAGGTTCGTTGTACCTGATTGACGTGAAGAAAAAGATGCTCAGCTGCCTGGATCCAAAGACTGGCGCGCGCAAATGGGTCGGCAGCCTGGGCGTGACCGCTGAATTCACCGCGTCGCCGACCGCCGCCGATGGCAAGATCTACTGCATGAGCGAAGCATCGGACGTGATCGTCGTCTCACCGGGGCCCGAGTTCAAGATTCTCAATACGGTGCACTTTGAAGATGCCGGCGTGGCAAACGCCTCGATCTCGTTTGCGCACAAACAGATCTTTATCCGGACGGGCGAAAAGCTTTACTGCGTGGGAAAGTGATTCCAGAATAAAAAACCGGAGCCCTTTCAGCGGCTCCGGTAGCATATGAGAAAAATGTGCTGCTTCAGACGCCCGCCAGCTCTTGCGCCCGCTCGGTGACTTCTTCGGCCTCTTCCTGAAGGCGTTCCATGGGCCGGGTATTGTCCATCCGCAGCATCGCGTTCAACAGACTGTATCGAGTCGCGCCCGAGATCATCTGTGAAGCTCCGACGATCGCCAGCGGAATGCGCCAGCGTCCCAGACCGCCTACGAGTGCCGCGGCTGATGCCGCTGCCACGCCGATTCCAAAACGCCAGTAACGTTCGTTGGGTCCGACATTTTTTTTCATTTTCATTGGATAGACTCCTGTTCACAACCTCGCGCCAATACCCCGCAAACAGAGCACCCGTTTCAAGCACATCATCTCAAGGCACACGCCACGAGTAGCACGAAATATTGGAACCGTAACACTGATTCAAAAATAAAAAGCCGGGCAATAAGCCCGGCTTCAAAGATACTGCAACTGCGTTCAGATAACTACTCTGCACGATACGCGCGGGGTGGAAGTACACGTCACCGCCGCACTACGTTGCGAAGCTTTGGCTTGTCGATTTGCCGTCCTGTCCGCGAGGATGTGCTGAATGCTTGCACTTCTCAGGCCAGCAGCGGCCGCGGAGTAATTTTCACGTATCAGCGAGAACCGACCGTCATACGCACATGTGCAAAAAAAGGTTTCGTGAACTGTGCACACAAGAATCAAACGGTGCGCTCCGATCTGATAATGAAAGGTACCCTTATACTAACTGTGACTTTCGTCCACATATTGCAAAAAGCGTGTACAGGAAAAACGTGCACGCACATTTTTCGCTGCTTCACTTTGGCATGTCTCGCCTTGGATGCAGGTGGCTGTCACACTTTTCAGTTTGAACATTTTTGCCTATGGCCGGGAGCGCCTTGATCTGGTACGTCGTCTGCATTGCCCTCCCGCCTCATGCGTTATGTCATCTACAGCCCCAGCAGCGTTGCTACATTGAGCCCCGCCGAATGGCGCCTGAGTCTTTCGCTGGCCCGATTGTATGGCTGGCGCGGAAGCTGCCACAACTACCTGCGCAGCGGTTCCTCTATTTCTCCGCGCCAGGCGCGCGCGATGGCAGCAGCGCTGCACGATGCTCTGCTCGATATTCCCAAAGAACCGACCCGTGCCGGTAAACGCGTTGTTAACATTCTGGAGTTCTGGGCTGGTTTAGAAAGGCGCACGCGGCTGCTCAATGTGATCGTGCTGGCACTTGAAGGCCGCCTGCTGGTGCGGCGGCTAAGCGGTATTTCAATCTAGCCGGCCGTCAATTCAGGGTAGCTTTGCCTTCGTCGCCAAACTCTTTTTTCGCTTTCTGAAGCAGCTCGAGCATGCGGGCAAGCTCACCGGCGTGCTGCGGTTCTGACGCCAGGTTTTTCTGCTCGCATGGATCGGCCGAGAGATCAAAAAGCTGCGTGGTCTGCTCGCCTTTGACCACGTACGTGATCAGCTTCCAGCGGCCGTCGTTGATCGCCCGCTGCATCTGCTTATAGCTCAGGAAGGCATACGGCCGTGCCGAGGTCGCTTCGCCTTTCAGCACGCGCGCAAAGCTGAGCCCTTCGCTGGCAGGCGGACCGCTGACACTGCAGAGCTCACCGAGCGTCGGGAAGATATCGAGCAGGTAGACAAATGCATCCGACTTTTTGTCCCGCTGAATCCCCGGGCCGCAGACGACCAGCGGCGCGCCCATCGAATGCTCGTACACGTTCTGCTTTCCCATCAATCCATGGCTTCCGATCGCAAGCCCGTGGTCGCTGCTGAAAATGATTATCGTGTTCTCCCACTGCGCGGAGGCTTTCAGCGCTTCGAGTATGCGGCCGATCTGGAAATCCATGTACGTAATGCACGCATAGTAGTCGGCCAGATGCTTGCGGATTTCAGCTTCTGTTCGCGGATTTGCTGCCAGCTTTTCATCGCGAACTTTCAGCTCCCCATTGTCGAACGGATGGTCCGGAAGAAAGTTCGGCGGCAGCGGCGGCGGATTTTTTTCATAACGTTCGTGGAATTCCTTCGGCGCGATGCGTGGATCATGCGGCGCATTAAACGCGACGTAACAGAGCCACGGAGTCTCGCCCTTCTGCGTGGAGATAAAGCCGATTGCAGCGTCGGCAAAGCGCTTTACGGAGTGCTCTTTTTCGCCGGCGGGCGCTTCCTTATCCGAGGTATTCAGCTGCGTTGGATGGCCCATTCCGCCCATGAAGATGGAGCGGGTCTGCTGGAACGAGCGCTTCAGGCTGTCTGGCGAATTGTGCCATTTGCCGGTGCCAAACGTGACGTAGCCTGCCTTGCCGAAGAACTGCGGCCAGGTTGGCGCCTGCTTGAGAAACTGATCCAGGCGATAAAGCGTGCGGCCGCTCAGCAGCATCGCGCGCGAGGGCACGCACACCGCTCCGTCGTAAGAGCCCATGCAATAGGTGCGCGTCATCGTCGTGCCGCTTGCGACCAGCGAATCGAGCGCAGGCGTCTGGATGTGCTTATTTCCAAGTGCTGCGATGGTGTCGGGACGCTGATCGTCGCTGAACAGAAAGAGGATGTTCGGCCGCTTCTCGCCCGCGTGGCTCGCCGCGCAGAGCAGGTGAAGCGTCAGAATGCTGAGGAATCGAAGTATGTTCTTCATGCAAACGCATACCCCGAACTTGTGGCTGCGAAGTTGAAAAGCAGCTAACTTGGAGCCGCCTTCGCGAGCAAGGAGAAACGAATCATGCGCCAGCAGATCTTTAATTTACATGGCAGGCTGATCTATGAAACAGAGGCTGAAGACCAGAAATCCGCGTTGGAAGAGGCCGTTTTGAGAAACGTGGATCTGAGCGAAGCGGCCCTCTGCGGCGCGGAATTGGACTTTGCGAATCTGAGGAATGCACGCCTCCAGGGTGCAGAGATTATCGAGGCCTCGCTCGTGGGCGCAGACCTGTCCGGCGCGCAACTCGACGGTGCCAGCTTTTACAAAAGTGACCTGGCCGGCGCAACTCTATCCCATGCGAGCTGCGTTCGAACTTCGTTCGGAACCGTCTGGCTACCGGGGGCAGATCTGAGCAACGCCGACCTGACCGAGGCCGATTTCATACACGCGGACATGCAAGATTGCGTGACGACAGGTGCGACTATGACGAATGCGGAGTTTTAGAGACAAACATTTAAACGTCAGTTTGACCAGCCGTTATCTAGAATTGTGATGCTGGCCCGGGATGTTGATAAAATTTCGCAGGGAGGCTCTGCAATGAAAAAGTTGAGTGCGACTGTTGTCATGCTGATTGCAAGCAGCGCGTTCGCTGGAATGACCGTGGAGAGGATCCCCGTACACGCGTGGTGGAGCATTCCCGCCGACTTCAGCACGCCGGAACGCTACCGCGAACTCGCTGAGGCTGGTTTCACGACCAGCATGTCGCCGTTTTCAAATCTGGCGGATGCGCTCAAGGCGCTCGATGCAGCGAAAGATTCAGGCGTTAAACTTTTTGTATCCTGTCCGGAACTCAAGAGCGCGACGGCGCAAACAGTCCAGGTCCTCAGCAGGCATCCGGCGCTTGCGGGGTACCATTTAGTCGATGAGCCGTCCGCGGCGGCATTCCCAGAACTGGCTGTGTGGGTGAAAGATATTGAGGCGCTCGATCGAAATCATCCCTGCTACATCAATCTGTTCCCCACGTACGCCAGTGACGCACAGCTCGGTACAAAGGGATATGATAAGCACATCGAACAGTTTGTGCAGACCGTGCCCGTGCCGATGATTTCTTTCGATAACTACCCGACGAAAAACGCAAAACTGGACCTGGACGTTTATGCGAACCTGGAGATTGTCTCAAGCGCCGCGCGCAAGGCGGGCAAACCGTTCTGGGGTTTCTACCAGGCCGTACGCTGGAACGTGATGCCCGCGCGGACTCTTGCCGAACTGCGCTTGGAGAGTTTCAGCAATCTGCTGTACGGCGCGCAGTGCGTGCAGGTGTTCACGTACTGGACCCCGCCAGCCAATGCTGCAGAAAAGTTCTATGACGCGCCGATCGCCGCTGACGGCAAGCGCACCGCCATGTATCAGATGGTGAAAACCGTCAACTCCGAAATCCGCGCACTCTCCCGCGTCTTTTTGAATGCAGAGGTTTTAAAAGTGATGCACGCCGGAAACAAACCCGCACCCAGGTCCACACCATTTACCGCTCTTCCGCCACTGCGCAGCCTGGACACCGGCGCCGGCAATGCCGTGGTTTCGTATCTAAAGAAAGGATCTCGCCAGTTCATCGCGATTCTCAATCGCGACATCGACGCGAAGCTCAGCCTGAAGATTGCCTTCGAGGATGCGACAAAAATCACGGAGGGGAGAAAAGACGGCAACGACCGCCCGGTCACCGAAACCGATTTTACGCTCGAGCCCGGCGACGTTTTGATTTTTGAATCAAAGCCTTGAGCCCGTTGCGCGCGAGGTGGAAACAAAGGGCCGCAACTCAAACAGCGTTCAGGATCTCCGTCTCCTTTTCCGATATGAACTGGTTGGTATAGAGGCGGTAGTAATGGCCGCGCTGTAAGATCAGCTCGTGATGCGTCCCCGATTCGGAAATTCGTCCTTCCTCAATTACTAAAATACGGCTCGCGGATCGAATGGTTGAGAGGCGGTGCGCGATTACAACGCTGATCCGCCCCTTCAATACCGCGTCCAGACCTTTTTGGATCAGCTGCTCCGAATGGGTATCCACGGATGACGTAGCCTCGTCCATCACAAAGATCTGCGGGTTCGCCAGGACCGCCCGCGCGAACGAGACGAGCTGTTTCTGGCCCGTCGAAAGATGGTTTCCGGACTCGCCTACTGCACTGTGATAACCTTTCTCCATTCGCGTAATGAAATCATGCGCGTTAACGGCTTTCGCCGCTTCCATCACTTCATCATCGGTCGCATTAAGCCGGCCGTAACGGATATTTTCGAGCACAGAGCCGCTGAATAAGTGAGGCGTCTGCAGGACAATGCCTAAATTTGACTGCAGCCAATGCAGCGAATGCTGCCGGTAATCGACTCCGTTAATCAGGATCTGTCCTGAGGTGGGTTCATAGAAGCGGCACAGCAAACTCGCGATCGTTGACTTCCCGCCGCCAGTAGGCCCAACCAGCGCAATAGTCTCGCCGCTGCCGACGGTCAAATTGAAGTTCTCCAGGACTTTGGGGCCGTCTTTGTACTTGAAACCGACCTCCCGGAACTCGATTTTTTCGATCTTCATTCTCGGCTGCATCGTCATTGCGCTCGTCGCTGGAGTCCCACCCAGCAGCACCGGCGGCAAATCCTTGATTTCAGGCTCCGTTTCGAGCACGTCAAAAATGCGTTCGCCCGAGGCCTGCGCGCGATAGGCCTGCGTCAGCACGTGCGCGAGCTGCTGGACCGGTTCGAAAAACTGCACGGGATAGACCATAAATGCGACGAGCGTGCCCAATGACAACGTTTCACTCATTGTCATTGAGCCGCCGTACCACAGTGCCAGGCCGACAGCCGCGCCACCGAGCGTGGAAACGATCGGAAGATAGATGGCGGACTGAATGGCGTTGCGGCGCGAAGCGTTGCACATCTCAGTTGAAAGCAATTTGAATTCGTCCAGGTTCTCGTCTTCGCGGACGAGCATCTTGCTGGTGCGCACGCCCGAGATGCCTTCGTTATAGCCGGCAGTAATCAGCGCGTTCATCTTCCGGATCTGCCGCGAGCTGTGCAGAATGAGTTTCTTGAACCACGCCGTCACAATCGCCAGCACGGGCATGGTGAGTAAAACCACCACTGCAAGTTTCCAGTTCAGCCAGAACATGATTGCGGCGATGCCGGTCATCAGCGTCAGAGCCCAGACCGCATCAAGCAATCCCCACGCGACAAAATCCGACAGTCGCGAACAATCCGAGGTGACGCGAGACATCAACCACCCTACAGCACGACGGTCGTAGTAGGAGAATGACAGTTCCTGCAATTTAGTGAAAAGGTCTCTTCGAATGTCATGGCTCATGTGGGTCGTGATGCGGCCGGCTAGTACGATGAAGATCCAGACGCACGCCGCGATGCCAATGGTAAGCGCTGCATATATAAGCGCCGGCGTCAGAAGGTCTGCATTCGCGCCATGCTTGTCGATGCTGTCTACGACTTCCCGCGTTACCAGGGTGAAGAGAGCGTCAATGACTGCCAGCGCGACTGAGACCACCGCAAGCGCGATGACGTGCGTTCTCTGCCGCAGTGCCCGCTGCGCGATTTTCTTCCACAACTCCCACTGAAGTCGCGGCTTGAAATCTTCTTCTTCGTGATCCTGCGTAGACATTAGTTCTGTCTTTCCACCGCCAGCGTGCGCGAATCTCGTACGACCGGAGCATCCGGCTGCAATTCGTGGCTCAAGTCTTCTTCAAGCGACGCCTGGATGCGCCATAATTTCCGGTACAGCCCTTCCTGTTTAGCCAGCGTGCTGTGCGTTCCCCTCTGGGTGATACGGCCGTGTTCAAGCACGACAATCGTGTCAGCATGCATCAGTGTTGAAAGACGATGCGCAATCAGGAGCGTCGTGTGCCGTCCGCGGCGCGATTTGAGCGCGTTCAGGATCAGCGCTTCGGTTTCCGTATCAACGGCGCTCAGCGCGTCATCGAGTACCAGCACGGACGGGTCTTTCAGGATTGCTCGCGCAATCGCAACGCGCTGCCGCTGCCCGCCAGACAGCGTGACCCCGCGTTCACCGACCAGAGTATCGTAGCCCTTTTCAAAGCCCGCGATGCCATCGTGTATGCATGCGGTAGTCGCGGCTGCAACAACGTCGTCGTCCACGGCAGCCATTCGTCCCAGCCGGATATTGTCCCGCAGCGTTTTCGAAAAAAGAAAAGGCTCCTGCGTCACGACGCCAATCTCGCGGCGCAGATCCTTGCGGTTCATCTCCCTGATGTCGCGGCCATCCACAGTGATGCGGCCCGAAGCAGGCTCATAGAGCCGCAGCAGAAGATGAATCAGGGTCGTTTTTCCGCTGCCGGAAGGTCCCAGAATTGCAAGAGTCTGCCCGGCTTCCACCTGGAGCGACACGTCGCTGAGCACCACTTTGTCTTTGTGCGAAAACGACACGTTCTCAAAGGCAATTGTGCCATTGAGCCGCGGCGCAGGCAGCTCGCGCTTCGGATCGCCTGCATCCTCCGGCGGCTGGTTCAGAATCTCTTCCAATCGTCCGAGCGAGACTAGAGTTTTTCCGGTATCGGTGAGTGTCCGGCCCATATTGCGCACAGGCCAGAGGAACATGTTGACGTAAACCATGAAGGCATAAAGCATCCCAATTGTCATCTCGCCTTGTGTAACCCACCACGCCCCCGCGATAAGTACTGCGCCCTTCTGCCCAAGAGCCAGCAGGTCGGAAAGACTCCAGTACCAGGCGAGTAAAACGATCATGCGATAGGTCCTATCGCGGTATTCATCGTTGCGTTCGCCGAACTTTTCGCACTCGAATTCCTGCCGGGCGAAAGCACGAACAACGCGTATCCCGGTCAGATTCTCCTGCAGGCGCGCCGACAGTGCTCCTTCAGCCTCGTCTGTCTTCAGAAAGGATGAACGGATTCTGATGAAGAAAAAAATCGAAAACGCGACGATTGGCGGAATGGTGATCAGCGATACCAGCGTCATCCTCGGACTCATCCAGAGCATGATCGGCAGCACCGTAACGAGCAAGACGACAGCGTGAACGATCTGCACGACCTGTGTCGCCAGGAACGCGCGCACTGTTTCAACATCAGACGTGCAGCGTTGGACAAGATCCCCCGTGTTCATCTGGTTGTGAAAGAAACTGGGTGCGCGCTGCAACTGGCTGTAGAGACGATCACGTAAATTCCGGGCGATTGTCTCAGAGGCTTCCGCGGACCACTTGCCCTTCAGGTAAACGAAAAAACCGCCGAGGGCCGTGACGCCCAGGATGGCAAACGCAGCGATCCAGATGTTTGTGGCAACGATAGATTCGATGCCGTAACGCTGTATCCACGTAAGCAAGATTTCAGGCGCTTGAATCGGCTTCCGGGCGATCACACTATCGAGCATGATCTGGCAGATCCACGGCACCAGATACGCGGCGGCCACTCCGAGGACCATCGCCAGCATCGCCGCAACATAGCGAAGCCTCTGGCCGCGCATCATCGCCCAAAGCACCCACAATTTGTCCAAACCGTGTTTCGACATTTGATCCATCTTTAATTCAACAGCAGCAACAAGACATAATAAAAATGCCCGCTCGGTCGAGCGGGCTAAACATTCGACTCCGAGAACTGATGGTCTCTAACGATGCGGGAACATTGCGAAGTCAGCAAATGTGCGGATCAGGCTCATGGTACTTAATCCTCCCTGGATTCAACAAGCTCTACCAAGATACCACTTAACCAGCGCATCGCAACTTTGCACCATGGAGAAACTATTAAAACAGGCCCACAAAAATCTGTCGCGCTCTTTTAGACTTCCCGCCGCCTGATTGCGCCATTCAGCGGCACGGTTCCTCAAGTTCATCGACGAACTCTGCATTCGTCGCCTCACGAGAATTCTCATCGGGAAATCTAAGAAGATTGACGCGGAGACATTGCGGCCGCTGCCGACACAGCTGGGACAAACATTAAAACGAAGTATGGCGGAGCGGGTGGGATTCGAACCCACGTGACAGTTGCCCGTCTACACGCTTTCCAGGCGTGTTCCTTAAACCACTCGGACACCGCTCCACCTCTGATTGCTTCCCGCTGCGACGCTAGGCCGCTGCAGAAGTTTTCCGCTGCTGGATCAGCGGGGACGCGTATTATACGCACGGCGCGCACCTCTGCAATGCATTCGCAGCCAAATTGACCACCGCGCGGCGGTGCACTCTCTGGCCGGGGCTCTTACTGAAACGACGGCGGCCTGAATCAGCTCTCAACGATTGCTGCTCAAGCGCGAATTTTTCGGCGCGTTTTCTGCACGCTTTCGGTATGTTACTCTGAGTCCCGAAAACTGGCGCGGAGTCTGTCTGCTGATGCGTGCGATCGTTCTGCTTGCCTTACTCTTTGTGTTGCCGGGTGCGAATGCCGGGGAGCCCGGACGCGAAAAGCGTGTGAAAACGCTTGAGCAGTTGCTGCGCGTGCTGCCCAAGAGCCAGGCGTGGGAAGACTGGCTGCTTCGTACCGGTGAATTGCCGCCTGATTTCGATGCGCTGGTCTCCGAACATGGCCTGCGTTCGCCTCTGGCTGGAATTCCAAATAAGAAATCGCTCCTGCCGCCGAAGGCGGTCGAAGATGCCGAAGAATGGGGCGAGCGGCGCAAGCAGATCAAAGAATTGCTCCACCAGTGGCTGCTGGGAAATGTTCCGCCGCGGCCCGGCAACATCGTCGCGCGTGTCACTGGCGAGCGCAACGAGTCCGGCGCGACGTCGCGCGAGATCGAGCTCAGTTTCGGGCCTGAGCGGAAGGCCAGGCTCTCGCTCGAACTGCTGATCCCAAAGGGCGACGGACCATTTCCCGTATTCGTGACGCAGCACAACCATCGCGGCTGGGCGCTGATTGCCTTGCGGCGCGGCTACCTGTGCTGCGTCTATGCGGGCGCCGATTCGAAGGATGATACCGATTCGTTTCTGAGCGCGTACCCCGGATTCGACTGGTCGCGGCTCACGCGCCGGGCCTGGGCGGCCAGCCGCTGCCTGGATTATCTGGAGACGCTTCCGATTGCCGATGTGAAGCGAGTGGCAATTACCGGGCATTCGCGCAACGGAAAGCTTTCGCTGATCGCGTCGGCCCTGGACGAGCGCTTTGCGGCGGTGATTTCAAGCAGTTCGGGCGCTGGCGGAGCGATGACGGCGCGGCTCTGTTCTGAAATCCAACAGGGCGAGGGAATTGAATTTCTCACGCGCAATTTTCCGGACTGGTTTAATCCCCGCCTGCGCTTCTTCTGCGGCCGCGAGGACCGCCTGCCAGTGGATCTGCATGACCTGGTGGCGCTCAGCGCGCCTCGCGCGTGCCTGCTCAGCATTGCTCTGAATGACAACGTGGAAAATAGCTGGGCCATGCAGCAGACATTCCTGGCGGTGCAGCCAGTCTACAAACTTCTGAATGCCGAAAAGAATTTCCGCATTCTGTGGCGGCCAGGCGGGCATGAAACATGGACGACTGTCATCGAGCGCTACATTGACTGGTGCGATATGGCGCTCGGCCGTGCGTCGTATGATTTTCCGCAACGTATGATCCATCCATGGGATTGGGACGGCTGGCTGAAACAGAACGGCGCTCCGCCGGACATGGAAGCCTTCCCCGCGCGCGGGCTCGATGACGTCCTGACGCTTAAAGATGGCGCGAGCGCCAAGACGGTCGACGCCCTGAAGAAGAAGCGTGACGAGGTCGCCGCAATTGTTCAATGGATGATGGGCGAAGCGCCGCCGGCGGCAGTGAATCCCGGCCATGATTACGGTAAAGAGGCGGCCCACATCGCGGCGATGCTTGGCCGCAACACGGCGCCGCAGGGAATCATTAAAGAACAGCTTGTCTTTGGGGACTACATCGCCGCCGACGTCTACTATCCGCAAACGGTGAAAACGTTTGGCCATAAAGTTCCATCCGTTTTATGGCTGGGGCCGGCATGCTCGCCAAACGGCTACGCGGCAGCGTACCGCATCGGCGAGCAGACGTTTCATCGGATGGCCAGTGAAGGCTATGTCGTGTTCTGTTTTGATCCGGTCGGAACGGGTCGGCGGATCGAGGAAGTTGAGAACTTTTATGCACGTTATCCGCGCTGGTCGCTGCTGGGAAAGCACGTCCGCGACATTCGCGCGGCGCTCGATGCGATGACGCGACTGCAGTTTGTGGACCCGGCCGCCATCTATGGTGTGGGGTATGGTCTTGGCGCATTTACCGGATTGCACGCGGGAGTGGTCGATCCGCGTTTCGCAGGATTTGCATCTGTCTGCGGTCCGCAGCCGTTCCGTCTTGATACGGCGGCAAACGAGAGCGGCGGCATAGCGCGCTGGGCGCAGCAGTCGATGCTCGCGCCGCGCATGGGCCTTTTCGTCGGGCGTGAAGCGCAGGTTCCTTACGACGTTCACAACTTGATTGCCGCGTTCGCGCCGCGGCCGCTGCTTGTGATCAGTCCGCAGCTCGATCGCGAAGCAAAACTGAGCGACGTTACAAAAGCCGTCGAATCCGCACGTGCGGTATACGCACTCCACGGCGCGAAAGACAAGCTCGAGCAGGCCTCGCCCGAAGATTACAACCGCTTCGGCCCGGAGATGCAGACGCTGGTCCTGGAATGGCTGCGGAAGATCACTACGAAGTAAAACCGACCTCAGCGTTTGTTAATGTTCGTTGAGCAAGCCCTCCTGGAACAGCGCGTCAGCCGAAATCACGAAGCGCCGAATCGGCGGAAGGCGGAAAACGAGCGCCGCCGCCGGAAGAGTTTGGGTGAGCAGGCTCAGCAAGCCCGCTGTGGCACGCTGCGCGGGGCTCTTATCCAGAAGCCACCACTGTATAATGCCAAGGTGAGCCACATAGAGGAGGCGGCCGAGCGCGCCGGCAAGCTCGCGCTGCGGAGCATCCTGGGCTTCGGAGACGGCGTCGGTAAACACCTGTTGAACGCGCAGGCGTGAGAAAGCTGTGCCGGACGCGAAGAGACCCTCTGCCGGGTCAGCCACAAGAATCGGAAAGAGCGCCGACAAAACACCGCGGTGCGGCCCCAACACGTTCAAGCTTGTCTCGAGCGCGAAGGTGAAGCGGTCGCGCCATTTTCCGGCAGGCATCTGCCGGGCGCGCTCGGCGTATTCGGCTGAAAGCTCATCATAAAACGTGAGCACGACGGCCCGTTTTCCGGGAAAATAACGGTACAGCAGGCCAGGACTGACGCCGGCCTCGGCCGCGATATCCCGCAATGTAGTCCCCTCGTAGCCCCGCTTGGCGATCATTTGGATCGCAATCGCGTAAAGCTTTCTGCGCGCTTCCTCTCCCTGAGGTGTGCGGCCGGGTGGGCGGCCTCGACCACGGGTTTCTTCTCTTTTAGCCATAGATTAGCCCTTGCGGATTTAAAGTAAACATGTTTACTTTAATATAGAATCGGCTTTGCGACAGGAGAAATCGAATGAAAATCGTGATTCCAGGCGGGACGGGACAGGTCGGGCAGGTGCTCAGACGTGCGTTAGTGACTAAGGGACATACTGTCGTGATCCTCAGCCGCCATCAAGCGGCCGGAAGTGTAGTTTGGGACGGCCGCACCGACGGCCCGTGGCAGCGCGAGATCGACGGCGCTGACATCGTGATCAATCTCGCCGGCCGGAGCGTCAATTGCCGCTACTCGGAGGCGAACTTGCGCGAGATGATGGATTCGCGTGTGGATTCAGCTCGCGCTGTCGGGCGTGCGATCACCAAGGCAGAGCGTCCGCCGAAGCTCTGGCTGCAGATGAGCACCGCGACCATTTACGCGCACCGTTTTGATGCGCCCAACGATGAGACCGGCCCAATCGGCGGGTCCGAAGCTGGCGTTCCAGCGCATTGGCGCCGGAGCATTGAGATCGCGCAGGCATGGGAGCAGGCGCTGCAGGAAGCGGCGACGCCGCATACGCGAAAAGTTGCGCTGAGGTCGGCGATGGTCATGAGCCCTGATCGTGGCGGCGTCTTCGACGTGCTCCATACGCTCACGCGCAGAGGCCTGGGTGGGCCGATCGCCGGCGGTGCGCAGTTCATGTCGTGGATTCATGAACGCGACTTCGCGTCCGCGATTGAATTCCTGATCAGCCGAGAAGATATGAGCGGATCCATCAATTTGGCTGCTCCGTTCCCGCTGACACAGCGCGAATTCATGGCAGCGCTGCGCACGGCTGCAGGGGTGCGCGTCGGCCTGCCGGCCACACGATGGATGCTCGAGATCGGGGCCTTTTTCATGCGCACCGAGTCTGAACTAGTGTTGAAAAGCCGCCGCGTGATTCCGGGAAGACTGCTCGAGGCTGGATTCAGCTTTGATTTTCCTCAGTGGCCGGAAGCTGCACGCGATCTCGTGACGCGATCGAAACTGCTCTGCGATGGCAGGTTGCATGCCGGCAATTCGCAAGCGCTCACGTCGCACGCGGTGTAGTTGATTGCATGAAAAAATTCGCTTCAGCCGCGGTGCTGCTGTTCATTTTCAGTTCTTCTTATTCCTTTGCCGGGGACACGGCGCCTCAGGGGCCCGTGAAGATCATCTTCGATACCGACATGGACAGCGACTGCGACGACGTCGGCGCGCTGGCGATGCTGCATGTCATGGCGGACCGGGGAGAAGCGGAGATTCTCGCCACAATTGTTTCGGCGCGAAACGACTGGTCGGCGCCGTGTGTGGATGCGATCAATACCTGGTTCGGCCGGCCCGATATTCCCATCGGCGCGCCCAAAGGAAATGCTGCGAAAACGAGTTCAAAGTTCGCGAAGCAGATTGCTCAGCAGTTCCCGCAGGATCTGGGATCGCACGAAAAGGCGGACGATGCCGCGCAGCTCTACCGAAAAGTTCTGATGGCTCAGCCCGATGACAGCGTCGTGATCATGACTGTCGGAGATCTGACGAATATTGCCGACCTGCTGCGCCTGCCTGCCGACGGAGACAAGCCGGCGGGTTTGGCCCTCGTGAAAGCGAAGGTGAAAAAGTGGGTCTGCATGGGCGGAAATTTCATCGGACATCCGGCGAAGGACGATTTGAAGCTCGGCAACAACAACTTCACGGTTGAAAAAGCCGGGACGTATTATGCGATTCAGAACTGGCCGGTGAAGCTGGTGTTTGTCGGACGCGAGATCGGCTCAGTGCCGAGCGGATTAAAAGTCGGCGCCCGCCTGAAGGAATTGCCTGAAACGAATCCGGTACGTATGGGCTATCAGTATTATTTCAACGGGGATGTGAAGGATCGCCATGTCGCCGATCAGACGACGGTTCTCTATGCCGTGCGCGGCCTGCGCGATTACTGGGATATCGAAGAGAAAGGCTACATGGACCTGCAGCCCGACATGACCTTCGAGTGGCGCTACGACAAGAACAAGCAGCACGCGTATCTGCTGAAAAAGAAAATCGACGGCAAGCCGAACGATCGACTGATCGAAACCGCCATCGAAGAATTAATGATGACTCCGCCGAAGAAAGCGAAGTGAGCTTTAATTACTGCCGCACGTCGTAGCACCACAGCGTTTCGTGGTGGCGCAGATAAAGACGGCCATCCAGTAAGACGGGGTGAGCCCACGCTTCGGTGGTTTTCTCAATCAACTTGAACTGGCCGGCGACTTCAAACTTGTCCCCCGCGGGCTTTAGCAGCTGGACGATTCCGTTCTCAAAAAGCGTATACAGCCGGCCTTCGGCCCAGACCATGGCTGCGGTGGCGTGATTGTTGGTCGGCGTCGAAACTTTAATTTCGTAGCGGCTCTCGCCCGTTTTCACATCCAGCGCATGCAGCGAGGTGCTCTTCTTACAGCCGCTGGTGAAGAGCAATCCGTCCATCAAAATGCCGCTGCCCGTCAGCGGATCAACCTGCGTCCTCCAGGCGACGTCGGCGTTAAAGGTATCGCCGTCTGATTTCAAATTAAACATCACGCCGCAGGGCCCATCGGGTGCGGAATAGAAAATACTGCGGTCGGCAAGGATGGGCGCGCAGCACGTGGCGCCCCAGCGGTTCTCGTTCGGCACTTTCCAGAGCAGTTTGCCTGTATCGGCATCGACTCCAAAGCCGAAACGGGACGAGCAATTCGCGATGATGCGCCGCCCGCCCAGGCTGAAAAGGATGGGGGAGGAGTACGCGGCTTTTTCGGCCGGAATGGGCTCGGAGGTCCAGACCGTGGCGCCGGTCTTCTTGTCCAGGGCGGCCATCAGCGTCTTGGGACCGCCGGGCGTGACGATCACCCGCGGACCGTCGATCAGCAGGCATTCGCTCAGGCCCCAGATGTTCGTCGCGCTCTCGAACGTTTTCAGAACATTATTGTTCCAGAGTTCCTTCCCGCTCGCCGCATCGTACGCCGCCACGCGGCCGAAGCCGTTCATGTGATAAACAACGCCTTCGCTGTAAGCACAGCTCGCGCGCGATCCGGGATACTGCTTCATCCAGGCCGAGCCGTTGGCGGCCTTCCACTTCTGCTTGCCCTGCAGATCCAGGCAGAAGATGCCGACCTCGCCCGCGACATCGCCGGTGATGTAAATGGAATCGCCCACAATGATCGGAGAAGACCAGCCGCGGCCAAGCTCGCTGAACTTCCAGAGCAGCTTCGGCCCCTCGGCGGGCCAGCTCGCAAGCAGGTTCTTTTCGTCTGAAATGCCGTCGCGGCGGATGCCGCGCCATTGCGGCCAGCCTTTTTCGGGCGAGGCGATCAGGCCGTCTTCGCCGGCATGCACTCGCAGGATTGGAAGAAGAAAGCAAAACGACGCCGTCGCGAATGCTTTCAAAAGAATGAGGCGTTCGCGGCGGCGATACATAGGAGTGCGCTCCTTATCAATGACGATGAAAAGCTCTACAGCTTTTTAATCTTCACGTTCCGGAACGCAACTGGGTCGCTGTGACCGGCAAAGCCGAAATGCCCTTCGGTACGGTCCTTGCCCGGGTGGGGCTTGCCATCCATGTATTCGGTCACCTTGCTGAGGTCCGCTTCAAGGATGCGCGTTCCGTTCAGCTCGACGTAAATGGTGGAGCCCTTCACCGTCACTTCCTGGTAGTTCCATTCCCCAGTCGGGCGCAGGAAACCTCGTTTTGCGGCGACCATGCCGTAGGCAGAGCCGTGATACTGCCGAGCGTCGAGCTTGGCGTACTTCTGGTGTTCGCTGTCGAGCACCTGAAGTTCGCACATGCCGGAGTAGGCCGTGTCACCCTTGCCCGGATAACGCAGCGCCAAGCCATTGTTTCCGCCGGGTGGAAGCTTGAACTCAACTTTCACCGTAAAGTCCTTGTACTGGTCTTTGGTGTAGATCGTCCCGCCCTTGCCGGGCTTGCAGATGATAGAGCCGTCCACGACTTCGTAGTTTTCAATGGGGCCGGCCCAGCCGTCGAAATCTTTTCCGTTGAAAATCGTCGTGTAGCCGTCGTCGGCCGGCTTTTTGTCAACGCCGCCATTGCGCAGAATGTTGTTCGCTTCCTCGCCGCTGAGTTCCTTCAGGAACACGTTGCGCCAGCGGATTTCGCCGCCGTGCGTCTGAAGCTGGATCGGCCCGGTGCGGTAAACGGGATCAGTGCGCTTAAAATAGTTTTCAAGGCGCGCGTGATCGACGACCAGCTTGTCATTCAGGAAAATCGTGACGCGTTCGCCGACCATGATGATGCGAAAACGGTTCCATTCACCAAAGGGTTTGTCAGCCAGCACGAGCGGATCCCTGCCCGGCGCGCCTTTTGAATTGTTCCACAGGCCGCCCGATCCCTTGTCGGCTCCGATGTTCCACTTTCCGCCTTCTTTTGTGAAATCCCAGATCTGCACCTGAGGAATGCCGCGCAGATAAATGCCGCTGTCGGCTTGCGCGACGGTCTTGTAATCCACCCACAGCTCGAAATCGCCGTAGTATTTCTCGGTCGTCAGGTAGAGTCCCTTGCCGTCGTTGACCAGTTCACCTTTATCAACGCTCCAGTGCTTCTTGACGTCGGCGAGGCTTGCCTCTTTTTTCTTGGCAAACTCTTCCGGCGTCATGCTCATGTACTTGGCCGGATCTTCCGTCGTCGCGCCCCACCAGCCGGTCAGGTCGGTGCCATTGAAGATGGCGGTGAATCCCGCCGGCGGCTTGTTCAACTCGCCGTCCGCTGCAAAAGCGGAGAGACAGATGACACTTAAAAATAAAATCCACGCGGCATGCTTCATGGCGGGCTCCTCGGTAAACGTTGTAACGTATCTGTGACTCTACATACCCCGGCCAGAATTGAAAAGAGCAACCTTCATTCATTCTGCGACGCTGATTTCGCGCAAAAATTCAATTTCCTGTCAACACGTGAAGACAAGGACGGGGGCAGTCGTTCATTCGATATCGCCTGTAAAACGCCGGACAATGCCGCGGCAGCGCAGCCCGTCGCATGATGCGCATTTGACGCAGCGGACTGCGCGCTATAATGCGCCGCTATGAAAAAACTCAACGCCGCACTCACCCTTGCCGCGCTCGCGGCAATTTTCACTGTCACAGCCCGGGCCGGAACAATCCCCGATGAATACAAGATCGGCGGCTTCGCGCTTGCCTGCCAGGCCTGGAGCTTCAACCGCTTCAGCGCTATGGAAGCGATCGAAAAGACCGCTGCCACAGGCGCGCGCTGCATCGAGTTCTTCCCCGGCCAGAAGCTGAGCAAGGAAGAGCCGACCGTGAAGTGGGATCACAACGCCTCGGACGAAGTGATCGCCAAGGTGAAAGCGAAGCTGGCTGAGCACAAGATCAAGGCGGTGAACTACGGTGTGGTCGGCGTGCCTGCGGACGAAGCCGGCGCACGCAAGATTTTCGAGTTCGCCAAAAAGATGGATCTCTACGGCATCACAACCGAGTCGCACGGCTCGATTGAAGTTCTCGAGAAGCTGGCGAAGGAATACGACATCCGCGTCTGCTTCCACGAACATCCCAGGCGTGAGAAGGATCCGACCTACAAAATCTGGAACCCGCATTTCGTTGCCGAACTGTGCAAAGATCGCGATCCACGCGTGGGCGCCTGCGCTGACACCGGTCACTGGCAGACCTCCGCGCTCAAGCCGCTGGACTGCATCAAGATTCTCACTGGCCGCGTGCTGAGCTCGCATCTGAAGGACCGCGCCGAATTCGGCAAGGGCGGCCCGGATATCGTCTACGGCACTGGCCAGGGGCAGATCGCTGAAGTTCTGGCCGAGCTCAAAGCGCAGAAGTTTGAAGGCAACATCTCAATCGAGTACGAAAACAAATGGGACAACAACGTTCCAGACATGAAGGAATGCGTTGAATTCGTCCGCAAGTGGGGCGAAGCAAACAAGTAATGCCGCTTGCGAGAGGCAAGCTGAGCGATGCAAAAGGCGGACGGAGACGTCCGCCTTTTTATTTTGGGCTGAGAACTTTAACGCGCGGGCTGCGGCCGCGGCGCAGCTCCAGGCGGTGCGTAATTCCCACCGGCAACTCGCTCTCATAGTGCGTCACCATAATCAGTGTTGTTCGCTGGCGCTTGCAGACTGCTTCTATCGCGCCCAGAACCCGCTCCCGTGAGGCCGCATCCAGTCCCTGGCACGGTTCGTCGAGCACAAGCAGGCGCGGAGATTTCACCAGCGCACGCGCAATCATCGCCAGGCGCTGCTGGCCGTCTGAGAGCAGCCGGAACGGCCGATCTGCGACGGCGCTTAAGCCGAAAAACCTGAGCCACTTCCGCGCTGCTTCAGCCTGACTGCGGGAGCAATCACGGTAAAGGCCGAGCGTTTCAAAGAAGCCGGTGCAGACGAATTCAAACGTGCTGGTGAGGTTTCCAAAATGCAGCGCGATGTCCGGCGACGCCCAGCCAATTTTCGCCTTGAGCTGCCAGAGCGTGTAGCCTTCGCCGCGGCGGTGCCCGAAAAGCCGCACGTCCTGCGCAAATGCCTGCGGGTGGTCTCCAACCAGAAGGCTGAGAAGTGTTGTCTTGCCCGCGCCGTTTGGACCGGCGACGGCCCAGCGTTCTTCCGGACGCACAGTCCAGCTGAAATCTGTCGGCAGCCGAACTTCTCCGGCCTGGAGTGTTACCTGATTCATAGTCAGCAGCGACGCGCGGTGGCGGACCTGCTTTCGCGAGCGTGAAACAGCGGGTGTTTTCCGGCGAGCTTTCCCGAACGTTTTTGTGCACGCGCGGTTGAACGACCTTCGATCGAGCGGCCCGGACTCAATGATGCGTCCGCGCCTGAGCCACAGCGCATGTGTGATGCCGCGCGGCAGCTCATCGGGCCGCGCGCTCATCAGAAGGATCTGCTGTCCGCGGCGCATGAGGCGCTCGAGAATGCGCATCAGCCTGGCGCGCCCGGCGACATCCAGACCGATGAACGGTTCGTCGAGAACGAGCAGAACCGGGCGCATCAGCAGCGAGCGCGCGATCAGCAGCCGGCGCATTTCGCCCGTGGATAAGTGGAGCGTCTGGCGGTCGAGCAGTGTGTTGATCTCAAGAAAACGTACGGTTTGCTGAAGATGCTTTGTGGCTGCCGCACTTCGTCCCGCGATGGAGCGCAGGATCTGGCCGGCGGTGAGCGTAATTTCCTCTTCGCCCGGGTACCAGCGCGACTGATAGTAGCTATCTGGCTGTGCGACAAAGAGACTATGCAGGCGGAAGGAGACGGTGGCGATGAGCTCGCAGGGATCAGGTACGTCGGCCCCGAAATTGTAATCAATGTCGCCGCTGCAGGCGCAGTCACCGGCAATGACAGACGCCAGGACGGACTTGCCAGAACCGTTTGCGCCGAGTACGGCCCAGTTTTCCCCTTTGCAAACAGACCACGTCAGGCGGCGCAGAATCCTCTGCTCGTCACGCTCAACACTGACCCGCTTCAAAGCGAGAATTGGTGAATCCCGCTGTTCTGTTCCATTTTCGGCGCGACTTCGTTTCATGCGCCGTATTATTGCCGCAATCCGCTCGTCTGCCATGTCACTTAAGAGGAGGCAACAATGCGTTTGCTCGCGGGCCATTTCGGTGAAAGATACCGGCTATAACATCAAGAGGAGTTAAAAAGTGCCTGCGATCCGTCCTTGTGTTCTGACTCTCGTCGTCCTGCTAGCGTGCCGCGCCTCTGCCGGTGAAGGCGTTGAGCGCGTCGGCGCGGGCGGGTATCTCACGACCTGCCCGGCGAAAGCAAAGGAACCGCAGGCAGTCATCTACAAGACAGAGAACATCAAAGGACCCGTACCGACCAGCGACTGGTGGAGTTCACTCACGTGGGTTCAGTATTCAGAACCGCAGTACGCGCACCCGCTGGTGCTGCGCGCAGAGGCCGGCGGGCTGCGCGTGTTTCATCCGAATGCGATCGCGACAACGAAGATCGGCATTTTCGCGGCGATGGGGGGCGGTAAGAATGATTTCGTGCTGGGCCATTCGGCTCAGCTTAAGTTCCCCGACGCACGACTGCATGATTTCAGCGACTGGTTTTTGACGACGGCATTCGCGGCTGACGGCAAGAGCATGAAGTTCACCTATGGCCACGGCAGCCCCTTCGTTTACGCCATTTACGAAGGCGGCAACCCGACGCTGACGTTCGACGCCCAGCCCAGCGTCTGGTCGGGAAACGCGCAGTCGGCCGTGCTTGGAATCAGCGTGAACACGAAGGCGTACGCGCTGTTTGGTCCTGCCGGCTGCAGTTGGAGCGGACTCGACTCGAAGACCATCACGTGCGATATGAAAGGCAAGACGCATTTTTCAGTGGCGCTTCTTCCTGACAAGTCGCAGGCAGCTCTGGACCTGTTCACGCGTCACGCGTACGCGCACGTCACAGGCAGCAAAGTGGAATGGTCGTTTGACGAAAAAACGTCGGTGCTGAAAACGCAGTACACGTTCACAACGCAGCCGCACGAAGGAACGGAGACGGCGACGCTCTTTGCGCTGTACCCGCATCAATGGATGCGCAGCAAAGACGCGCTGACCGAATACGTTTATCCCAGCGTCCGCGGCCAATTGAAACTCATGCGCGGCAGCGGCTTTTCCACCCAGATGACTTTCCCCGGAGTGCTGCCGGCGCTGCCGGATAAAGGCAGCTACGACAAGGCGGTGCTTCGCAAGCTCGTCGAAGCCGGCTCGGCAAAAGAGAACAATTTGAAAGACACGTACTGGGGCGGCAAGCGGCTGGGCTATCTGGCTTCGCTGATTCCCATCGCCGAACAGGTAGAGGCGTCTGCCGCGCGCGATCAACTCTATGGCGAGATGAAAGAGCGCCTCGAAAAATGGTTTACGCCGGTGGACGCTGCCGGCGCGCCGAAAAAGCAGGGCTGCTTTTACCTCAATAAAAACTGGGGCACGCTGATCGGTTATCCCGCAAGTTATGGCAGCGACGTGGAACTCAGCGATCATCACTTTCACTACGGCTATTTCATCCGCGCGGCCGCGGAGATCGCCCGCCACGATCCGCAGTGGGCTGCCGACGAGAATTGGGGCGGCATGGTGCGGCTGCTGATCCGCGACATCGCCAACCCCGAACGCAACAGTCCCGATCTGCCATTCCTCCGCAACTTCGATCCGTATGCCGGACATTCGTGGGCTTCAGGAAAAGGCGTCTTCTTCGACGGAAACAACCAGGAGTCGTCTTCGGAAGCGATGGGCGCGTGGGCAGGCATCATTCTGTTTGGCCAGGCTGTCGGTGATAAAAAGCTGCGCGACCTCGGTATTTTTCTGTTCACGACCGAAATGGAAGCCATCAACCAATACTGGTTTGATGTCGAGAACCGGCACCGCGCGGCTGGTTACGGAGCCTCCGTTGTCACGATGGTCTGGGGCGCCAAGGGTGTGAACGAGACGTGGTTCACAAAAAATCCGGAAGCGGTGCACGCAATTAACTGGCTGCCGATTCACGGCGGCTCGCTTTATCTGGGGCACTATCCCGAATACACGCGTCGGAATTACGACGCGCTGGTGGCGGAGAACCAGGGAGAGAAATGGGACGAGTGGGCCGACCAGGTTTTCATGTACCGCGCGCTGCACGACCCGGCTGACGCGATCCGGCAATACAATCTGAATCCCGAGGGCTTCCCGCTTGAAGGTGGAAACTCCCGCGCCAATGCCTATCTCTGGATACATAACCTGAACGCACTGGGGCAGGTGGACCGTGAAGTCGCAGCCGACTACCCGCTCTATGCCGTGTTCAAGAAAAACGGAACGCGTACGTATGTGGTTTACAATATGGATGCCGCTGCGCGGGACGTCCGCTTTACAGACGGCACAACGTTCAACGCGCCGCCGCGCTCATTCGCCGTTCACAGCGCGCCGGCAAAATGAGTCAACCCGCCTCGGACGGCTCGGATTTGTGTGAAGCTTCAAGGTAGCGGTAGAGGGACGAGAGTGAAACGCCGAGCTCTTCGGCGGCTTTGCGCTTATCCCCGCCGCAAAAGCTGAGCACCCGCCGCACGTGGGACTGTTCGAACGCGTGCACGGCCTGCTTCAAGCTGTTTGTATCGATGCTCTCCATGGTGCTGATTGCCGGCGTCACCAGGTCCGCTTCTTTCAGCAAGGGTTCCTGGCCAAGAATCATGGCGCGCTCGATTGTGTTGCGCAGTTCGCGAATATTGCCGCGCCAGGTATTCGCCAGCAGCGCCCGAGTGGCTTTCTCGTCCAGGCCGGTATACGCGCGGTTCAGCTCGCGGTTGAGACGCCGGATGAAATACGCGGCGAGCAGCGGAAGATCTTCGGGCCGTTCGCGCAGTGGCGGAAGATTGATTTCCACAATCGCCAGGCGGAAATAGAGGTCCTCGCGGAAGGTCCGGGCTTCGACTTCCTTGCGCAGATTCCTGTTGGTGGCTGCAACGATGCGGCCTTCGAACGGAATCCGCTTGGATGAGCCAACTGGCTGGATCATCTTTTCTTCCAGCACGCGAAGCAGCTTGGCCTGAAGCGTCATGGGCAGTTCGCCCATTTCGTCCAGGAAAAGCGTGCCCTTGCGCGCGGCGCGGAACATGCCCTCTGCGTCCGAAACAGCGCCGGTGTACGCGCCTTTCTGATGGCCGAAGAGTTCAGACTCCAGCAGTGTTTCTGGAATCGCCGCACAGTTTACCGGCACAAAGGGCTCACCTTTGGCGGCGCTCAATCCATGGATGGCGCGCGCAACAAGCTCCTTTCCGGTTCCCGACTCGCCGGTGATCAGCACGGGCGAGCGCGCCGCGGCGACTTTCTGGATCAGCTGCCGCACTCTCTCAAGAGCTGCGCTCTTTCCCACCATCTCCAGGTTGCCCAGACTACGGTCCAGATCGCGCTTGAGCATCTTGTTGGCAACGCGGAGCTCGGCATTCTCAACGATGCGGTTGACCTTGGCCGTCAGGTCATCGAGCGCCACCGGCTTGATGAGATAATCAGCCGCTCCTGCTCGGAGCGCCTCGATAGCCGTCTCCATGCTGCCAAAGGCCGTCATCAGGATAAACTGCGTTTCAGGCGAGATCTCTTTGGCTTTGCGCATTAATTCAAGACCGTCTGTGCGCGGCATTCGCAGATCGGAGATGACCAGCTGCACAGAGTTGTTGCGCAATTCGGCGAGCGCGGCCGCGCCATCGGCTGCGGTCAGCACACGATAACCCTGATCGGCCAGCACTTCTGCCATTTCCCCGCGGATGATTTCTTCGTCTTCAGCAATCAGAAGTGTGCTCAAACTCAATTCTCCCACGCCAGCCAAAGCATAATAGCAAGCAAAGTTCGTCCCATTTTGAAAAAATTCGTAAGTGAAGGATTTATAAGCACTTAAAGAGACAAGAGGACTCTTCCGTAGAGTCCGGATTGTCGCATATGAGAATGTGTTTCTTATTTTTGAAAATCGAACAACGATGAGCCTTGAAGTAACTGAAGGTGATGTAATGGTTTGTAAATAAATACCGAATGGCGCCCTGGTTGCCAAAATGGCGCTCGGATTAGTTGGGCAACCCGTTTTCTAATAAGGAGAGGCGCATGAAACACATCGACGAGGCAAAACTTGAGTCGGATCTGATATACCGCTTTCAGTATCTGACTGAGTTCATGGGGTTTGGCGAGAAGGACATTCAGGTTATCGTTGGCGCCAAGGCGCTGCTGGCCCCGGTTGTTCCTGCCCTTGTGGATGCCGTCTACGACAAACTGTTCAGCTTCGATGCAACCAAACGGCATTTTGTTCCCGTCCAGAGCGGATACACAGGCGCCGCTCCGGTGTCAATCAACGATCTTTCCCATACTCATCCGATGATTCAGTTCCGCAAAGACAAGCTCACCCGTTACCTGGTGCGCCTGGTCAGCGGTCCATATGACGCGAACATGGTCAAGTACCTCGATTTCGTCGGCGAGATTCATACGGCCAAGGCCGGAAAGCCCGATATTGTCGTGCCGCTGGTTCAAATGAATGCGCTCATGGGTTTCGTCGCCGATGCCGTGATTGCAACCATCAGCAGCTTCGACATTCCCGCTGAAGACAAAACCAAGGCGCTGCGTGCCTACAGCAAACTGCTGTGGATCCAGAACGATCTGATCACGAGACACTATCAGAAATGAATTTCATCCGCCGCCATCTGCTCTTGATACTGGCCGTGACGATCGGGATCACGGCCGGTCTGGGGCTGTACACGTTCAGCTACGCCGAAGGCCTCTCGTACTTCAGCAGTGATCCGGCGGCATGCGTGAACTGCCATATCATGAACGACCAGTATGACTCGTGGCGCAAGAGCAGTCATCATGCGGCGGCGGTGTGCGTCGATTGCCACATGCCCGAGAAGTTTTTCGAGAAGATTATCGCAAAAGCAGACAACGGCTTTCGTCACTCAAAAGGTTTCACGCTGCAGGACTTTCACGAACCGATCCAGATCACGCCGCGCAATTCAGAAATTCTCCAGAACAACTGCCTGCGCTGCCATGGCGCCGTCGTTCATGGGATCGGCCAGAATGTGCGCTGCGTCCAGTGCCACTCGCATGTCGGGCACGGGGCACAGCGGTAGAGCGAGGGTTGAATTGATGAGCGGTAACGAGACATCCGGTTCGCGAATGTGGCTCCTCGTGGCTGCGTTTCTGGCATCAGTAATTGCCGCGATAGTCATCCTGGCGCTGGTGCTGAATATCTTCGAGCGCAAGCAGGAAGCGAAGAACCCCTACGTGAAGCTGGTTGAGGTCACCGAGGACACGGAAGACCCGGCAGTCTGGGGAACCAATTTCCCCAGCCAGTACGATAGCTACAAACGCACGGTGGACGTCACGCGCACGCGCTTTGGCGGAAGCGACGCCATGCCGGCGCAGAAGCTCGAACGCGATCCGTGGCTCAAGCGCATGTTTGCCGGTTACGCCTTTTCTCTCGACTACCGCGACCGCCGCGGCCATGCCTACATGCTCTACGACCAGGAGCAAACCGAGCGCATCACCAAAAGACCGCAGCCGGGTGCGTGTCTGCACTGTCACGCCTCGGTCATGCCCCTCTACCGACACCTGGGCCAGGGGGATGTGCAGAAGGGCTTCGAGCTGGCGTGCGGGATGCCATACCAGAAGGCGCACGACATGGTTGACGACAAGGGCAAGAAACTGGTTGAGCATCCCGTTACATGCCTGGACTGCCACGAGCCCTCCTCGATGAAGTTGCGAGTAACACGCCCTGCCTTCAAAGCCGCGATCAAGGAACTGAAGGCGCATCAGGGCATCAAGGATTACGACGTCGATCGCGACGCCACACATCAGGAGATGCGCACGTACGCGTGTGCGCAGTGCCACGTGGAATACTATTTCAAAGGGCAGAACAAGGTCGTGACTTACCCGTGGTCAAACGGGCTGAAGGTTGAAGAGATTGAGGAGTATTACGACAAGGCCGACTGGACTGACTACAAGCACGGCGAGACCGGCGCGCCGATCCTCAAGGCCCAGCATCCTGAATTTGAGCTCTGGAGCCAGGGGATTCACGCACGCAGCGGCGTGTCGTGTGCCGACTGCCACATGCCCTACAAACGCGAAGGTGCGATGAAAGTTTCCGATCATCAAGTGCGCAGCCCTCTGCTGAATATCAATCGCGCCTGCCAGCAGTGTCATCATTACCCCGAGAACGAGATCGCTGCGCGCGTCGACATCATTCAGAACCGCACGCATGAGCTGATGCAGC
>DASPJR010000191.1:0-3359 GCA_035628505.1 Planctomycetota bacterium
GCGGATCAGATCATCGACGAGTTTTTCATCCATGATCGAGCCGATCAGCAGCCGCACGCGCGGGTGGTTCTCAAGATGCGCGATGTTCGGATACCGGCCCGTCGAGAGATTATCCAGCAGTATGACGTGGTTCTCGGCGTCCTTCAGCAGCAGGTCGGCCAGATGCGAGCCAATGAAACCGGCTCCGCCCGTGATCAGATATCGCATGCGTGTTCCCTTCCCCTTCCTCGCTTACTTTCAGTCAGGCTTCATTGTACGCGCGGCGGTGCCCTTCGAGAAATGCCTGCAGCGAGAACTCCTCCTGCACTCTCTTTCGCGCCGCCTCCGCGCAGCGTCTCAAGAAGGGGCGGTCTTCAAGCAACACACAGATGCGCGATGCGATGTGTGCCGGGTCGTTGGGCTTGGCCAGAAAGCCGGTTTCGCCATCCGCGACAACATCGCGCGAACCGAGGACGTCTGTCGCCACGACGGGGACGCCCCATGACATCGCCTCGAGCAACACATACGGCAGCCCCTCATAAAGACTCGACAGCGCCACGATATCAAAAGCGGGATAAAGCCGCTCGGCATCCTGCCTGTGCCCGAGAAATCTGAACCGCTCTGGCGTAAGTTGGAGTTCCGCGGCGCGGGCCTTCATCTCGGGTTCGAGCGGTCCGCCTCCAACGACGACGAAGACGACTTCAGGATGCTTCTTCGCCACTGAGGCCGCCGCGCGGACGAAGATGCCGACACCTTTCTGCGGTGCGAGGCGCGCCACCATTCCAATGACAGGCTTGTCTGCTGCCAGACCGAGTTCCGCGCGCAGGCGCTCACGTTCGGAAGCCACAGGCAGTTCGGGAAGTTCGATGCCGTTCCGCACCACTTCAAGTTTTTCCGCCGGTGCCACGCGCTGCTCGATCGCGTCCGCGCGCTGACTCTCCCCTACGCACAAGATTTTCCGGCACTGCCGCGCGGCATGACGTTCCATCCCGAGAAAAACGCGTCGCTTCAGACCGCTGCTCCACTGAAAGGGAAAGACGTGCGGCGTGTGCAGGATGTTCTTCACGTCGAGCTGAAACGCCGCCTGCCGGCCGAGGATCCCCGCTTTCGAGCTGTGCGTGTGCACAATCGCCGGAGCGATCGAACGCATGATCTCTTTGATCTGCATGTACGCGCGAACGTCACGGTTGAGGCGGATTTCGCGGCTCAGCGGCTCCACGAAACGGACGGTCAGCCCGACCGATCGCTCCATTTCACTGAGTTCCTCTCGGAAACCGGGCTCGCCGCGATCACCGAGGATCGCATGCAATTCGAAGCCTTCTTCCGGGCGGCCAAAGGCACGCAGGAGCTGAAAGAGGTGCTTGCGCACGCCGCCTTGCGTGGCTTCACAGACATAGCACAACTTGCGGGGCATGGCGGAAGTGTGAAGTAGCAGGAGCGTTTTTACAAGTTGGCGCGCTATGCCGCAGCCGTGGGTTCGATCTTCTTTTGCTTTCGGCGGCGAAACTTTTCGCGCGCGTAACCGATCATCTCGTTCAGCTCCGTCAGGCGCAGCAACTTGCAGCCGATCAGAAAGACAAGGCCCGCAACGATGCCTGGAATTGCGAGCTTCGGCAGAGCGCGCAGAAGCGCCTTCGTGCCAGACTCTTTGGCTTTCTGCTTCGGCTGAGGTTCCTCAGGAGCGTCAGAAGCTTTCTTGACTGGCTCCTCAGCCTTTTTCACTTCCGCCGGCGCCGCTTCAGCGGGCTGCGCCGCAGCAGGAGCCGGTGACGAAGGAATGAGACGCTCAACCCCCTGAAGAGCGCCGTATGCAGCCGTGC
Source organism: Planctomycetota bacterium (assembly GCA_035628505.1). GTDB lineage: Bacteria > Planctomycetota > SZUA-567 > H5-PLA8 > H5-PLA8 > DASPJR01. Next base: position 1,800 of record DASPJR010000191.1, read on the forward strand.
CGCAAATCCCCGTCAGAACCGCAACGCGGAAGAAAAACGCAGTCGTTTCACGGAACGGCAACAGCGGCAGTCCTTTCATCTTCAGCACTGCAGCAAGCGCGCAGGTTTTCAGGGCGCGCGAGATCGTAAAACCGAGCGCCACCGCCATCACAGCTTCGGGCCCCGTCAGGTTCAAAACGCGCACGCCGACGTAACTGATCGCCATCGACACCGTCGAAAACACGATGCCGATCAACGTGACGGAGATGGTGCGATGCGTCGAGAAGTATGCCTGAATGAAGACGTACTCCAGCGCATAGAACGGGAGCACGATGATGTAGCAGGCGTTCACCTTGCCGGCGAGGGCGGCCTCGGCGCCGCTGACCTGTCCTGTCTGGAACATCGCCTGTGCCAGAGGAATGGAAAGCACCACGATGACCAGCGAGACCGGCATGAAAACCAGCAGAAGCATGCGGCTGGAACGCGTCAGGAAATCGCCCAGCGCCTGGCGGTCGTCGCGAGCCACGAGCTCGACGAAGAACGGAAACATCGCGATCGAAAGCGGATAGGGCACCAGCCAACCCAGCGTCGTGTAGAGCTTTCTTCCATAGCTGTTCACGGAAAGCATGCCGCTCTCGAGCGCGCTGACGATGTAGTAGTAATTGTAATAGTCGCGCACCTTCGCAAAGAGAATCCCGACCAGCAGCGGCGCGACCAGCAGCAGGAAGGTCTTTAGATGCGGGTTTGAGAAGTCGAGCACCGGGCGGTATTGGCGCAGCTTTCCGCCGAGGGCGCCGAGATGAACCAGGATCTTCACGCCGCCGGCGGAGAGAACTCCGACAATCAGTGCCTCGTTGGAAAACCCGAGCTTCTGCCCCGCGACGATGCCCACCACCATTCCGAGCTTCAACAGCGCATCCGCAAATGCCGGCCAGAAGAACATCTTGTAGCCGTTCATCACCATGTACGTCAGCGACCCGAGCGACAAGCCGATCAGCGCGGGCGCCATTCCGCTTAAGAATTCGACCGCCAGGCGGCTGCGGTCCGCCTTGCGGCCCTGATCACTGAACTCGGAGAGGAGCTGAATCGCGTGCTCAGGAAACGCCATCAACAGAGCCACGGCAACCGCGAGCAGCATGAACTGCAGATTGAATAGCGTGGAGACAAACCGCCACGCGCTATCTTCTGTGTCTTTCTCGCGCGCCGACATGAACACCGGGAGAACCGCCGGCCCGAGAGACTCTTCGCCGACGAGGAACAGCGTCCAGATCACGCCTTCGAAGGCCAGGACGAACGCGTCATTAGCGTCGGAAAAGCCATAATAGTGGCCGATGACGCGAGCCTGAATCAGGCCGAGCAGCTTGGCCGCCAGATGCGCAACCGCAATCGCAACGGTCGCTGAAATAATGCGGTCTGTCAGGGTGCGCGGACGCTGCCCGCCGCCGGGAACCTGGGCTCGCGTGTCACCGCTCTGCGGCTTTTCGGCACTCTGCGTTTCCAGGCTGCTGCTCCCTGATCGACCTTCCGATGGACTCACGCGCCCGCCACTTTTATCTTCGCCTTCAACTTCAACTCCGGATC
>DASPJR010000192.1:0-52343 GCA_035628505.1 Planctomycetota bacterium
GTTCGGTATAGGTGTCGTTCTCCGGGTAGCTCGAGTGCAGCTTCGTCATCATCTGCACCGCCCGCGTCAAAGTGGCGGCGGCCTTGTCCAGGTCGCCGAGCCGGTGCTGAATTTCACCGACACGCCCATATGCTTTGGCTGCTTCGTACTGCAGATTGATGTTCGTCTCATTCTCTGCGGCGAAGCGTTCATAAAATTTCAGGACACTCTGCAGAACGGCCAGATTCTCCTCGGACTCCCTCCGTGGAGACCCCCCCGGCCCGTCTGGAGGCGGCGGCCCGTTTTCGCCGTTTCCGCGGGGGCCGCGATTCGGATCCGGAGGTGCCATTCGCGGGCGCCGCGGCGGCGCAAAGCCGTCGGAAGGTTCCAGCTGATGAAAGATATCTTCGAATGCCTGCAGCGACATTTGCACATTTTGCTCGGCACGTTTTCTGGCCGCGACGGCGTCGGCGCGCCGCTGCGATTCGCGCTCAAGCGCCGCTGTGGTCGAGACGTATCCCACCCAGCCCGCGACGAGCGCACAGATAAAGGATGCCACGGCGATGGCGCCCGCGCCTGCCAGCGCCCGGTTTCGCCGGCACCAGCGCCAGCAACGCTCGTGCATGCGCACCGGGCGCGCAGCAATGGGGCGGTCTTCCAAAAAGCAACGCAGATCGTCGGCAAACTGCGCCGCGGTCTGATAACGGTCAGCCGGATTGCGGGCGCTGCCTTTTAGAATGATTGTTTCGAGATCAACGGGAATATCCGCATTTATCGCGCGCGGGCGCGGGGGCTCCTTCTCGCCGATGGTCTTCACGAGTTCCAGCGTGCCTAGCTCGGGAAACGGGCTCTGCAGCGTGAGCAGTTCGTAGAGCGTGAGCGCCACGCTGTAGAGATCGCTGCGCGTGTCGCCGCAGCCCTGCAGCGCTTCGGGCGCCATGTATTGCAGTGTTCCGATGATGTCACCTGTCTGAGTGAGATCGTCGCGGCCGGAGATCTTGGCCAGCCCGAAATCGGCGACCCAGGCCGTGCCATGCGCATCCAACAGAATATTTCCGGGTTTGATGTCGCGATGCAGAGTGGCCTGATCGTGCGCATAACCCAGCGCGTCGGCGACCTGAACGCCAATCTGGGCGACCCAGTTCCAGTAGCGCGGCCCGCGCGGTGGCGGAACCTGTGACAGGCTGGCCGGTCCCGATGCTGAATTCTTGCGAAGTCCGGCAAGAAGCTGGTTCAGACTGCATCCGGAAATGTACTGCATGATGATGTAGTGCAGCCCGCTGCTTTCGCCCATCCCGAAAACAGGAACGATATTCGTATGATGCAGGCGTGCGGCTGCCTGGGCTTCTCGCTGAAAACGTTGGAGCCGCATCGGATCAATCAGCAGGTGCGCGGGAGCGACTTTCAGAGCGACGCGCCGCCCGAGCGCCTTGTGCTCGGCTTCATAGACAACGCCCATTCCCCCGCGACCGATCTCGCGGAGAATGTGGTATTCGCCGAGCCGCTCAGGAATGCCCTCGCTTTTCTTTCTGACTTTGAGCTGCTCCATCATGACAACAGTTGGCAGCAGTTCGCGGAGTTCCGCGGACATCTCCGGATTGTTCCGGACATATTCTTCGATCGATGGATTCAGACCGCGACGGCACTTGTCGGCGAATTCTTCCGCCACAAGGTCCAGTGGATTGCGTTCAGACTGCTCTGTGGCCGCTTTCATGTTCATGCCCGCGAAAGAATGTCTTTAAGCCGCTGCAGCGCCCGCACGTATCGGTTGCTCGCTGCGGCCTTCTTGATATTCAATAACTGCGCCACTTCGTCATTGCTCAGTTCTTCAAAGTGCCGCAACGCGAGGACTTCGCGGTCCATCGGATCCATTTCCTGCAGCGCCTGCTCAAGCTGCTGAAGCGTCTCGTTTCGTATTGCAGCCTGGCTCGGCGAGTCGACATGGGCAGCCAGGCGTGAGGCGATCGAGTATGACGATGCGCTGGGCGAGTGCGCTCCATCGAGCGTCACTTCGCGGCCCGCATCGCGCATTGCCGCGCCCAGGTGTTGTCGATGAACGTCGACAATTCTCTGGCCGGCAACCAGGCGCAGCCATAGATAAAACGGCATCTCCTGATTTTGAACGAAATGCTCGACACGTTTGAGCGCGTCCAGATAAGTCTCCTGCAGAATGTCGGAACTGCTGACACGGCCATTGAGACGCGGATCGAGGCGCAGATCGATCATTGTGCGCAGCTGTGCCCGGTAACACGAAAAGAGCTCCGCCAGTATGTTCTTGTCGCCGGCGCGCAGCTTTCGCACGAGCTCTTCGTTTGCATCGGCTCCGGCCATCAAGGCGGTCGCCCTCCCTTCAGAGGTAAACGTACAGAGCAGCCAACAGTACACCGAAAATCTCTCTTATTGAGACGAGATCAGCCGCTTATTCCCTGCGCGATAAAAGTGCCACTTTTCCAGTGTACTCCCGCCATTGCAACCGTTTTCAACTTCAGGAACACATGCGGGAGGAAGAAGCGTGAAGCACGGTTTAGCAGTAATCCTGATTAGTTTCAGCTTTCTTGCGTGTCTGCTTGGGGGCGAAGAGGGCCGGCCACGTAACGTACCGCCTGGCGGACCCAACGGCGAAAACAGGCCACGTCCGGGGCCGCCGCCATTCAACCGCGAAGAATTGTTCAGTCGGATGGACAAGAATGGGGATGGAGTCATCAGCAAAGAGGAGTTCATGAGCGCGCCGATGCCTCCCCATGGGCCTCCGCCGCCACCGGAAGAAGTCTTCAAGCACATCGACAGTGACGGCGATGGGAAAGTCAGCGTAGCAGAGTTCGTCAAGGCGCCACGCCCGAAGCACCGCGGACCCAATGGAGAAGAGCCGCCCGCGCCAGAGGATGTATTCCAGCACTTGGATAAAGATCACGACGGCAGCCTGAGTGTTGAAGAGTTCAAGGCCGGCAGGCCGCGCCGTCCGCCTCATGGGGAAGGACCCCAACGGCAACCGCCTGCGCCGGATCGGGGCAACGCTGCTCCTCAGCCGCCGCCTTACGGCGAAGAGAAAAAGGATTTCTGATCGCGAGGTTTCCTTATGAACCCGCGTCCCCAACGAGGAAAGGAAAACTGCCACCCTGAGGGGCGGCAGTTCTTTTTTTAGCTCATCTCTGGCCACTTCGTTTTCAGGACTTCAAGACGCGTTTGAACTCTTCGGTCAGCGCAGGAACAATCTCGAACATGTCTCCGGCCAGCCCATAGTCGGCGATTTTAAAAATCGCCGCGTTCGGATCCTTGTTGATCGCGACGATGTACTTGCTGGTCCGCATCCCGGCCAGGTGCTGAATCGCGCCGCTGATGCCGATGGCAATGTAAAGAACTGGATTTACTGTTTTGCCAGTCTGCCCGACCTGCATCGAGTATGGAGCATATCCGGCATCGACGGCTGCGCGCGAAGCACCCGGCGCCGCTCCCAGGGCATCAGCCAGATCGTACACCAGCTTGAAGTTTTCTGCCGAACCCAGCGATCGCCCACCTGAAACGACGATTGACGCTTCAGTCAGCTCAGGACGCGTGCTCGAAGGCTTCGCCACTTCGGTGACAATCGAACGCAAGTCCTCCGGCTCGGGCGTAATCTGAAGGACAAGAGCCGTGCCGGACGCAGGAGCTGCAGGCTTTTCGATGCTGAACGCATTCGGACGCAATGTGGCGATCAGCGGTGCTTCGGAGGAATACTCGGCTGAAATACGCACACGGCCCGCGTAGACCGGACGCGTAAGCGCCAGCTTTGACGCGGCAGCGGAAAGCTCAACGCAGTCGCTGGCCAGAGTTCCTCCGAGCCGCGTCGCGACGCGGCCGGCTGTGTCGCGTGCAAGCGAGCCGGCGCTGAAGAGAATTACACCCGCTTCAGCGACCTGAGCAGCTCCAGCGATTGCTTTCACCAGCGCAAGCGTGGCGTATTTTTCGAAGCCTTCCTCGACAGTGTAAACGCTTTCGGCACCCCACGCACCGAACTCCGCAGCGGCGTTGAGTGCGCCCGGTCCCATCGTGAGCGCGTGCACCTGTCCACCGCGCGGCGCCGCGATGGCACGCGCGACCGTGAGCAGCTCGAAGACGCTCTTTTTGGGAGTCCCATCCACGTGTTCGGCGACAACTAAGATATTCGCGCCCAAGCTGGAAACCCTTTAAGCAGGCACTGCGTTCAACTAAATGATCTTCGCTTCCTCGCGCAGCAGGCGCACGAGCTCCCTGGCCGCTTCCGCGGGCGGAGAGGAGATGATCTTTCCGGCATTCTTCTGCGGCGGCGGGGAGTAACGCGTAATAGTGAGCGCCGGAGCGAGCTCGGCTTCAGCGACACCCAGCTCGGCCGCCGTTTTCACCACCGGCTGCTTTTTCTTTGCGTCCAGGCGGCCCTTGAGCGTAGGCGCACGCGGTTCATTGAGGCCCTTGTCGCAGCTGATAATGGCTGGAAGCTGAAGTTGAATGACCTGCTCGCCGCCTTCAAAGCGCCGCCGGCATTCAAATGATGTCTTTTCCGGCCCGAGGTTGAGCGAGCTGACGGCTGTGACGTGCGGAATATTCAGCAGTTCGCCGAGTGCGCCCGGAACGAGCCACTGGTCATCATCGATTGCCTGCCGGCCGCAGAAGATGACGTCCGCAGCGATCTCGCCTAGTACCGCCGCAATCAGCCGCGCGGCCGTGTGAGCGTCAAACGTTCCCTTGATGTGTGTACCCGCATCGCCGCCGACGGAAAAGGCGTGCTGAAGGCATTTAAGCGCCTCGTCAGGACCGGCGCTTATGGCATGGACGGATGAGCCCGGCACGCTTTCTTTTACTTTCAAAGCGGCTTCGAGAGCAAATTCGTCATAGGGACTGACGATGGTTTCCACACCGGACAGTTGCAGCGATTGCCCATCCGGGCTGACGCGGAGGTCGGCTGTCGTCGCAGGGACGAGCTTCAGACACACGGCAATTTTCATAACGACCCCTCACTGCAATCCGGAGGCCATCTTACCCGTCTGAAGTCTGGAGCGTTAAAATCCAGGAGTCTGGCATCGCTTAGATTCCAAACTCAAAACTACAAACGGACCATTATTTCAGCCAATCCAGCAATCCACCCGGCAGGATCCCGAGAATCAAGGTGACCACTCCCGCAGCGTAAATCAGCATAGTCGTACCCCAGGCATAGCGGCACGCGGGGGCGGAAGCGGCTTCTTCTGCGCCATGCTCGCCCGCCGGACTGAAGTACATCGCTACGATCACTCTCAGGTAGTAATAAAGCGACGCAACGCTGGTCAGGATACCGATCACCGCAGCGGCGATAAATCCCGCCTGGTTGTGTTGCGAACCCTGCTCGATGGCAGCCCGGAAAATCATGAACTTCGCAAAGAATCCTCCCAGCGGAGGCATGCCCGCGAGCGACAGCATGAAAATGGACATACACAGAGCAATGGCAGGATGCTGCCGCGCCAGGCCTGCATAGTCCTCGATTGTTTCAAGCGGCTTTCCGTTCTCGCGAACCAGCGCGATAACGCCGAACGCTCCGAGCGTCATCACGCCATAAACGAACAGATAAAACACGACGGCCTTAAGGTGTTCGTCCATAGTCGCGCTGTCGTTGTGGCCGGGCATAATCAGGAAAGCCAGCAGCAGGTAACCGGTGTGGGCAATGCCCGAATACGCCAGCATGCGCTTCACATTGGACTGGCTCATTGCCAGAATATTTCCGATCACCATCGTTAACACGGCGGCTGCCAGCACGATCGGTATCCACATCACGCGCTCAGTCTGGGCGCCAAACGTTTCAAAGAGAATCCGGGCGAGGACGGCGAAAGCCGCGGCTTTTACGCCGGAGGCCATGAAGCCGGTCACAGCAGTCGGCGCTCCCTGGTAGACATCGGGAATCCAGAAGTGAAACGGCGATGCGCCAATTTTAAACAGTGCGCCCACGAGGAGGAATCCCATTGAAATGTACGCCAGGAATTCGCGCGGCTCGCGCACTGCGGCGGGAAGCGAGGCAAAAGCCTGGCTTGGCTTCAGCGTCAGCGTGCCAAAGGCGCCATAAAAGAAGGCAATGCCCATCAGCAGAAACGCAGTGCTGAACGCGCCGAGCACCAGGTACTTCATTGCCGCTTCGTTCGAACGAACTTCTTCGCGCGCGCTGCCGGTGAGGATATACGTTGCAATCGACATGATCTCCAGGCTCAGCAGAAGCGTCAGCCAGTCATGCGAAACGGCCAGCAGCATCATGCCCGCGACGGCAAGCAGGATCAGCCCGTAGTACTCGCCGGTTGAAAGCGCCGATTCATCGCTGTGGGGCGGCGACGCCAGGATCGCGAGAGCGCCCGAGAAACAGGCGATAATCCAGATGAACATGCCAAAGCCGTCGATGCAGAATGCGCCGTTGAGGATCAGCGGATAACCAGGGATCAACGGGTTTTCGACGACAGCCTGGGGCTTGTAGCTGAAGAACCACAGCACCTGGTCCATCAGCGTCGATTGCGTCTGGAAGATGGAAATCATCCCCAGGATACAACCAGTCAGGGCCAGCCAGGGCAGGATGTAGCGGTCCTTGTGCGCGAGCACCAGGTCGACGAAAATGACGACCAGCGCCGCTGCCAGCACCACGCCTATCGGCGCCAGATGAATCAATTCGTTCATTTCGTTCCTTGCTCCGCGTTAACGGCCTGCGCCGGAGGCTGTGCTGCTCTGGCGGCACCCGCAAGTGCGGCTACTGCTTTCTCTTCTTCCTGCTGGCTTGCGACAGCAGGCTGAGCGTTGTTTCCGAGCAACTGCCTGACGCTCGGGGCCATCTTGTCGAAGAAGGGGTCCGGCATGAGGCCCAGCACAAAAATCATGATGATCAGCGGCGAGAGCACCGCGACTTCACGGCCGTTCAGGTCCGCCAGCCCGCGGTTGGAGTCTTTAACGATGCGGCCGAAGAACACCCGCTTAACCATATAAAGCATGTACACGGCGCCGAGCACCACGCCGGTCGAACCCCAGAATCCGTACCACGGATTATGGTCGAAGGTGCCTTTGAGGCACGTGAACTCGCCAATAAAACCGTTGGTCAGCGGCAGGCCGATGGACGAGAGCGTCACAATAATGAAGAAGACTGTGTAGACCGGAATAACTTTGGCGATTCCGCCATAGTTGCTGATCTCGCGCGTGTGCGTGCGTTCGTAGATCATGCCGACCAGCAGGAACAGCGCGCCCGTCGAGATGCCGTGATTGAGCATCTGATAAACGCCGCCCTGCACTCCCGTGAGGTTCTGGCTGAAAATGCCAAGCATGCAGGTGCCCATATGGGCGACCGAGCTATAGGCGATCAGCTTCTTGATGTCGCGCTGCGTGAAAGCCATCATCGAGCCGTAGATCACGCCGATGATGCAGATGATCATGAATGTCGGTGTGTACATCTCCATCGCTCGCGGGAAGAACGGCATCACGAAGCGCAGGAAGCCGTAACCTCCGAGTTTCAGCAGGATCGCAGCCAGGATCACAGAGCCGGGAGTCGGCGCCTGAACATGCGCATCCGGCAGCCAGGTGTGTACCGGGAAGAGCGGCACTTTGATCGCAAAGGCCAGAGCGAAGGCCCAGAAGCACCAGATCTCGGCGGCCTTGGTGATGCCCTGCATCTTTGCCGGATCCATGTCGTTGAGCTTGCGCAGTTCGGCCAGCTTTTCGGTGAGGTGCATGATCGAGAAGCTGTCGCCGCCAGTCTTGAAGTACACAAACAGAATGGCAATGAACATCAGCAGGCTGCCGAACGCCGTATAGAGGATGAACTTCGTCGTCGCATAGACCTTCTCATCCCCGCCCCATACGCCGATGATCAGGTACATCGGAATGAGGCTGGCTTCGAAGAACACGTAGAAGAGGAACAAGTCGGTTGCCGCGAACGCGCCGATCATGGCGGTCTCAAGCAGCAGAAGACAGATGTAGAATTCCTTCTGGCGGTCCTGGATGTAATTCCAGGCGCCGAGAATCGCGAGCGGCGTGATGAATGTCGTCAGCAGTATCAGCAGCGCGGTGATGCCATCCACGCCGAGGTTGTAATTGATCGAAATCCCGCCGGGCAGGCTGATCCATTTGTGTTGTTCGACGAATTGATAGAGTTCCTTCGACGGGTTGTACGTCCACAGCGGCAAAGAAGCGATAAAGGTCAGCAGCGAGACGACGAAGGCCCACACTTTGATCTCGCGCGCATTCTTGTCGCGCGCGAAAAAGAGCGGGATCGCGCCCAGCAGCGGAAGAATAATCAGTTTAGTCAACAGCATCTCAAAACCTCAAAACTACTTTTTCTCGTTTCCGGTTTCTGGTTTTCCGTTGGCTGGTGTTGACCAGAAACCAGAAACCCTGAACCAGAAACCGTCGTTACGGCAGCAGGTAGAAGAGCACCAGCAGCGTACCCACCAGGATTCCACCCGCGTACCAGTTCAGCAGCCCAGACTGGATGCGCCGCAGCACTCGCGACAGCGATGCCGTGCCGTACCCCGCGCCGAGGACAACGGCCACATCGATGAACAGTGTTTCAATCAGCCAGTGCACAATTTCCGAGCCGATCGTGAAGATCGCCACCAGCACGCCATATGTTTCGTCGACGTAAAACTTGTTGAGCGAGAGGCGGTACAGGAAATTGGTCTTCGCCTTCTCCGGATCGGGAATGCGCGTGCCTTTGGCGTAAAGTGCCAGGCCCAGTCCGATGCCGATCACCGCGACAACGAATGTAATCGCCAGATTGATAGTGTGAACGTGGTGATCGTCGCTGAAGAAAGCATTGCGAATACCGAGCGCAAGCTGGGGCTGCTCGACGAACGCTCCGGCAAACATGGCGCCGCCGAAGAGAGACAAGCCTGCGAGCACAACCAGCGGAATGGTCATTGAAGGAGGCGATTCATGGATGTGCGATTTCACGTCTTCGCTGGCGCGGTTCTCACCGAAGAACGTGAGCCCCATCAGGCGGAACGTGTAGAAGGCCGTGCAGAACGCGCCGAGCACAACCATGGCGTAAACCACCAGCCAGATCGTCTGATGCGATTCGTGGTGCTTGGCCAGCACCTGCATCAGGATGGCGTCCTTCGAATACCAGCCGGCCAGCAGCGGAAAACCAGCCAGCGCCAGAGATCCGACCATCATGGTTGCGAACGTGATGGGCAGCTTCTTACGCAGCCCGCCCATGTAGCGCATGTCCTGCTCGCCGGACATGGCGTGAATCACCGAGCCGGCGCCGAGGAAGAGTAGCGCTTTAAAGAACGCGTGCGTCAGAACGTGGAAGATGCCCAGTGAGAAGGCGCCCACGCCGAGGCCGACAAACATGTAGCCAAGCTGCGAAACCGTCGAGTACGCCAGCACCTTCTTGATATCGAGCTGCGTAAGGCCGATCAGCGCGCTGAAGAGCGCGGTCGACGCGCCGACCACTGCAATCACCAGCAGCGCATGTTCGCTTAACGCAAAGATGCTGTGCAGGCGGCAGATCATGTAGATGCCGGAGGTCACCATCGTCGCGGCATGGATGAGCGCGCTGACGGGCGTCGGACCAGCCATGGCATCGGGCAGCCAGACGTACAACGGAATCTGCGCCGATTTGCCGGTCGCGCCGACGAACAGAAGCAGGCACGTGATCGTGATGGCATCGATCAGGAACCATCCCGCCCAGCTCTTGGCGGCCGTGGTCTTGCTCAGGTCGAAATTGCTGACCGCTTTGTCGGCGGTGTAACCGACCTTCTTCTTGTCGTCCTTGGCGTCTTTGTTCGTCTCGGCGAGCAGGCGCAGGCCTTCAGTGTAATCCAGCAGGCCGGCGTGCTTGGGAACCAGTACGTAATTCTTGCTTTCCTTGTTTGTCGGCGAGGTGGTCAGCGCTGTCTGCTTGGTGATCTTGTTGCCACCGCGCTCGGAAGGCCGCGCGACAAAATTAACCGTGCCGAAGAGCGCAAAGAGCATGAAAATGCCCAGCATGAAGCCCAAGTCGCCGATGCGGTTGACGATGAATGCCTTCATGCCGGCCGCGGCGTTCTTCCCATCTTCGTACCAGAAGCCGATGAGCAGGTAGGAGCACAGCCCCACGCCTTCCCAGCCGACGAAAAGCATGATCAAGTTGTCGCCGAGCACCAGTAGAATCATGGCGAACAGGAACAGATTCAGGTAAGCGAAAAAGCGCGCGATGCCCGGATCATGCGACATGTAACCCATGCTGTAGATGTGAATCAGCGTGCCGATACCGGTCACCACCAGGATCATCACCGACGACAGCGAATCCAGATACAGTCCAAACGCAAAATTGACATCACCGTTGCTCAGCCAGTTTCCATATACAGCGTGCAGTGCGTTGCGAACGTCCGGGTCCTGCGAGCCTGAACCCTGCAGCGCGATGACGCTGAAAAACGCCCAGATGAAGGAAGCGAGTGCCGCCAGCGAGCCGATCCAGCCGGCGGCTTTCTTATCCATGCGGCTGCCGAACAGCCCGTTCAGCAGAAAACCAATGAAGGGGAAAAGCGGAATCAGGAACAGCGTCTGCTGGAACAGGCCGCGGTCGTGGACGGGCAACGCGTTGTAAAGAAAGTCGGCGATGCGTTCAGTAAAGGTCAGTGCTGCAATCATGTCGTTCCTTTTTTCCCTCTCCCTCCGGGAGAGGCCGGACACGAGCGACAGCGAGTGCCGGGTGAGGGAATCACGCTGCCTGCATGGCGGCGCCGACCCTCACCCCTTCGCTTCGCTCACGTCGGCCCTCTCCCATGGGGAGAGGGTACATCCTGAATTCCGCGCTGCCCGCAAACACGCCGGCAACACTTCTGACTACTGCTTCATCAAGGTCATGTCGCGCGTGTCCACCGTCTCGCGATTGCGGAAATACGTAATCACGATCGCCAATCCAACTGCTGCTTCGGCAGCCGCGACGGCGATGATGAACAGCGCGAAGATCTGTCCGGTCTGTCCTGCGTTGGGATTCATGGTCTGGTGCGCCAGGTTGGCATGTGCGCGCGCGAAGCTGGCAAGCACGAGGTTGACGGCGTTGAGCATCAGTTCCAGCGAGATGAGCACGATCAGGATGTTGCGCCGTGCGATCACGCCCCAGGCGCCAATAGAGAACAGGATGCCGCCAAGCACCAGGCAATTGCGGAGATTGAAGACTCCGGGCATTTCAGTGCCCACGGCGAGAATGAAATCCTGCATGGCGATGAGCAGATCCATGGCGTGTTTAGACTCGTTTCTTTGAAAGCAGTACGGCGCCGAGCATCGCCACGACGATGAGCACGGAGGCCAGTTCGAAGGGAACGACGTGGTTCTTGAACAGCGGCGTGGCGATATCGCCGATCGAACCGAACATTGTGTCGTTCAGCGGCGCGGAGAATGCGGTGAACAGGTTGTCCGGCACGATCTGCCTTGTGCCGTCGGTACCGGTTGCGGTGCGCGTGGCGATTTCAGCGGGAACGCCGTTGCGTACGAACTTGGCGATGATGCCGCACAGCAGCCCCGCGCCAATAGCAGAGAGCAGCGACGGACCCAGGTGCATGTCGTCGCGAAGTTCTTCCGGCTTTAAATTGATGAGCATGATAACGAAAAGGAAGACGACCAGGATGGCGCCGCCGTAAACGATCATCTGGATGGCCGCCAGGAACGTGGCGCTCAGCAGCACGAAGAGCGTGGTCATGCCCAGAAAAAACGGCAGCATGTAAACCACCGAGTACACCGGGTTCTTCTGGGACACAATCAGCAGCCCCGAAAGGATGCAGACGGTCGCAGCAGCAACAAAAACAAAGTCCAACATGGCCGCAGGTTTTTCCCTTCAGCTTCATCGTCGCGGCCGCTGATGCGCCGCCGGGTACATTAAAGCGTGTACTCGAAAATTTTTAGCCCACACACACCGCGTTTCAAGTGGAAGCCTTGTTCCCTCTCCCCTCCGGGAGCTCTGAGGAGAGCGCCGAGCGAGCAAAGCGAGCTCGGGGTGAGGGACGACGCGTTGATTGCAATCAGCGCTCACCCCTCATCCCGCGTTCGCTCCGCTCACGTCGGCCTTCTCCCCACAGGCCCAGAGGGGAGAAGGAATCAGCACGCCCACCAATCGTACGCCTGTGTACTCAATCTCTACCGCTGTTTCCTTTGCGTCTCTGCGCCTTTGCGTGAGCTCAATGCCCGTGACCTTTGGGCGCCGGCAATGCTCCCGGGACTCCGTCCGGCCGGTAATGATGCTGGCTCAAGCTCAGTCCGTATTTCTCGCCATCAGCCAGCAGGCGGTCTTTCGTGTAAACCTTCTCTTCGCGCGTCGAGGAGACCACGTTGTACGTTGACGAAAGAGCGATCGCATCGACGGGGCAGGCTTCTTCACAGTAGCCGCAGTAGATGCAGCGCAGCAGATCGATTTCAAAGCGCTTTGGGTAGCGCTCGCGGTCCTTCCAGTCCGGCGGCGTCGGCGCGCCTTCGATGTGAATGCACTCCGCCGGGCAGGCCGCCGCGCACATGAAACAAGCGACGCACTTCACGTGTCCGGCGTCGTCTTTTTTCAGGTAGTGCTCGCCGCGGTAGCCCGGGCGCGGAATATGCCACTTGCCTTCGCCGTTGAGAATCGACGTGGGTTCCTTGTACTTTTCGCGCTGCGTGCCGTCGTAATCCGTCGTGGCGCTGCGCGTAAACATGTGGCGGAAGGTGTTGCCCAGGCCTTTGACGATTTCGGGAAAATACATCTTCTCCAGGAACGACTGCTTGCGCTTGGGATCGCCTGCGCCTACATGCCCCTGGTCGTCGTGCGCATCGCCGTGCCCATGCCCGTGCGCCGCGTCATCGTGTCCATGTCCTGCCATCTTCTACTCCAATCTTACTTTTTCACCGCAGAGGCACTGAGGCGCAGAGAACTGCTTTCTAAAGGAACGACTTTGATCGCGACCCCTCTTAAGAATTCTCCGTGACCTCCGTGCTCTCCGTGCCTCCGTGTTGAAGTCGTGTTCCGTTACTTCTTTTCAACCATCGCTGTCGTCGCCTTCGGTGTGGGCTTTTTGCCAAAGGTGCCCGGCAGATTCAAGAATGCGGTCAGCAGCAGATTCGCCAGCGCCAGCGGCACGATGCCTTTCCAGCCGATATCCATGAGCTGATCCCAGCGGAAGCGCGGCAGCGTCCAGCGCACCCACATCGAGAAGAAAATGAAGGCCATGACTTTCAGTCCGAACGACGCCAGACCAAGCAGCACCGCTAAAATGGAACTCGTCGCTGCCACCGAGGCGTAGCCCGGATAGTGCCAGCCGCCGAGGAAGAACGTCGCGATCAGCGCGCCCATTGAGAGCATCGCGATGTACTCGCCCTGAAAGAACATGCCGAAGCCCATCGAGTTGTATTCAGTGTGATAGCCGCCCACGAGTTCGGCTTCGCACTCGGCCAGATCGAAGGGAAGGCGATTATTTTCGGCAAACGCGCAGATCGTAAACAGGATGAACGCCAGCGGCTGGCTGAAAAGCCCCCAGTGCCAGATCCAGTTCGACGCACCCGAGAGCGTTCCGTCTGCTCCCCGTTCAGCGCCGGCCTGGATCAAAGCCATTTCACGAAGCGAAACTGAATCAAACGTCATGACCACTGACAGCAAAACGATCACCATTCCAATTTCATAGCTGATCATCTGCGCCATCGCACGAACGCCGCCCAGCAGCGCATACTTGTTGTTGCTGGCCCATCCGCCAAAGGCCAGTCCGTAGGCGGAGAGCGATCCTACAGAAAGAATGAAAAGAAGCCCGACATGCAGATCGGCCACCTGCATCTTGATTACCCAGTCGCCGATCTTCAGATCGGGCGCGACAGGGATAACCACAAACGCCAGCAGCGGCGGCAACATGGCAAAGACCGGCCCGAGCATAAACAGCAGGCGGTCGGCGCCGGCCGGTATGAAGTACTCCTTGGTGATCAGCTTGATGGCGTCCGCCAGCGGCTGCATGAAGCCGCCGAGAAAACGCGTTTTTCCCGTGTTGATGCCCAGAATTTCAAGCGGGCTGTCCGGTCCGAGAATGCCGACGCGGTTGGGGCCTTCGCGGTTCTGAATCCACGCGCAGACTTTGCGTTCAAGGAACACGAGCAGCGGCACGACGTTCAGCAGTCCGAAGAACACGATCAGAACCGGGATCAGCTTCAGGAGGTACTCGTCGGGTATGCCTAGAAAACTTCCGATCATTTGTTTTCCACCTTCTGGCCCAGAACACGACCTTTATCGCCCAGCACCTGATGCGTCAGCCCCGCCAGGTCCGGATAGCTCTCGCCCATGCGCCGAAAAACTTCGCGCGCCGAGACCAGCTTCGTATCCACCGCCCCCGCCGCGCGTAGAACGCGCTGCAGAATCGCCAGATCGTCGTGGCCGTGGCCGAGCGGATCGATGGCGCGACGAATCACCTGCGCCCGGTTATGACTGTTGACAAACACGCCGTCTTTCTCAGCGTAGCTCGAACCCGGGAGCAGCACATGCGCCAGCTCACTGAGCGGACCGGCCAGCAGATCCTGGACGACGAGGTACTCAAGCTTCTTGAGCGCCGCGAGCAGTTCCGCTGAGGGCGTGAAGTGCGGCATTCCGGCGACCAGGTACAGCGCCTTGATCTTGCCCGCGTTGATGCCCTGTATGATCTTCGCCGTATTGGCTTCAACATCCCCGCCGAAGATGAGCTTCAGGCCGGCGCGATTGGGATTTTTGTCGGCCTCAATCTTGAACTTCGGGAAGACTTCTTCCTTGCCGGATTCCTGCGCCAGCGCGCCGACCTGCACGCTATTGAGCGTCTCAGCAAAGAGCTGCTTGAACGTATGCATCTCTTCAAGGGTCATGAACGCACTGATCAGGCCGGCGACAGACGCGGGATCTTTCTTCGCATATTCGGCGAGCTTCGCGCCCGTCTTGTAGGCCACGCCCTGGATGTCCATGCTGGCCTTGCCGTCCTGCTTGCAGATGACCACGCGGTTCTTGTCATTGATGTAGCCGAAATCGAAGCGGCCGTGATCGCACATCCACCAGCCGTTGACGTCCACATTTTCGCGTGGCTGCAGCCGGCGCACGTACTGCTTCTGCGCCTGAACTTCGATGTTGCAGCCTTTCGAGCAATCCGGACAGATAGACTTGGTCTTCTGCAGGTACCAGGCGCGGTAGCTGAACATCAGGTCGCGGTCGATCAATGCGCCGACCGGGCAGATGTCGACAATGTTTCCACTGAGCGCGTTGTCCACGGGATGGCCCGGCATGATGTCGATTTCGCTGCGATCACCGCGATTGATAACATAGAGCTCGCTGGTGCCAGAGACCTCATCCAGGAAACGCGTGCAGCGCGTGCAGGTGATGCAGCGGTCGGTCCAGAGTTTGATGCCGTGTTCCTGCTCCGGCGCACAGAGGTCCTTCGGCGCCTTTTCATTCTTCTGTTCTTCAAAGCGGCTGTCGGCCTTGCCGTGCTCGAACGAATTGTTCTGCAGCATGCACTCGCCGGCCTTGTCGCATACGGGGCAGTCGAGCGGATGATTGATCAGCAGGAATTCCATGACCCACTGCCGCGCCTTAATCACATCCGGCGTTTCAGTCTCGATGACCATGCCCTTGGGATTGAGCGGCTCGCGGCAGGAGATGATCGGCTTGGGGTACATCTGCAGCGGCTGCGCGGCCAGATTCGGCGCCATGATGGGCTTGCCGCTCATGACGTCGATCTGATTGACATAGCACATGCGGCAGTTGCCGTCGGGCTCAAGGCCCGGGTGGTAGCAGAAATGCGGCACGTCGTAGCCGAGCGAGTGCAGCGCGCCGATCAGGCTGCGATGCGCTTTCGGGTTGATGAAATGATCTTTGCCGTTCACGCGCAGGCACATCTGGCCATCGGGTGCCTTGGGCAGTTCAATCACCGGTGGCTTGGGCGCGGGCGCCCCGGGAGGAGCTCCAGCCGGCGGCGCAGCGGGTGCAGGCGCGGCAGGCTTGGGTGCTTCGATAGTGGCCGCAGCGGTACCGGCAGCCGGCGCGCCAGCGGGCGTGGGCTGACCTGGAACCAGCGGCGGAGCCGACCCGGTTCCAACACCAGCCTGAGGCGCCGGCGCGGGGGTGTCTTTCTTTTCGTTACTCATTGGTGCTCTTTCTGTTTTTCCAGCCTGATCTGTAATTTCGCGCGTCTCGACCTCTCCCCCGGCCCCTCCCCTAAAAAGGGAGGGGAGAACGGCTACTGCAACGGAAGCACGACTTCCCGAACTCTCACCCATCTACTGACGAGGCCGATCGTGTGCAGCGTCTCTTTGACCTCTCCCCCGCCCCTCCCCTATGAGCGGAGGGGAGAACTGCGACGCGACCTACGGTCGCTGAATTTTCATTGCGACGTCTTTCCTCACCCCGGCTCCCCCTTCCCTCCTAGGGAAGGGGGCTGGGGGGTTAGGTCCGCTGCGACCTGCGCAATCCGTCTTAAAACCTCCTGCAGCCTCAACTCCACATCATCGTTCGTAAACCGCAACACCGTCAGCTTCCGAAAACCAATGATCTCATCGCGAAATCTGTCGTACTCTTTCTGCTCCTCATGGACCGCTCCATCCAACTCAATTACAAGTCCCGCTGCGTGGCAGTAAAAGTCCGCGATGAACCCATCAATGACCTGCTGCCGCCTGAAATGAACGCCGTTCAACCGATTTGTTCTCAGCTCCCGCCAGAGAATCCGTTCCGCTGGCGTCATCTCCTTCCGCAACTGCTTCGCTAAAAGCCTCTTTCATGCATCGACCCGCTGCCCCCGCACAATGAACTTCGCCATTGCGCCCTCGTTCTCACGTCGCCGTTCTCCCCCTTCCCTCCCAGGGAAGGGGGCCGGGGGGTTAGGTCACAGCCGTATCGCCTTCTCCCCAAACTTCTCCACCACCATGCTCTTGCCGGTCTTGCAGATGTGCTGGAACTCTTCCTTGAACTTCGTGATCGTCGCGCCGACGGGCATGGCCACCGAATCGGCCAGCAGGCAGATCGTTGTTCCGGACATCTGTGTCGCCACATTATAGAGGCGCTCGAAATCGTCGGGCTTGCCTTTGCCGTGGTAAATCTTCGAGATGATCTTCTCAAGCCAGCCCGACCCTTCGCGGCAGGGCGTGCACTGGCCGCAGGATTCGTGGTGGTAGAAGCGCACCAGATTATAAAGCGCGCTGACCATGCAGACGCGTTCGTTCATCACGATCACGGCCGCCGAGCCCAGCAGCGAGCCGGCTTTCTTGAGCTCGTCGAAGCTCATCTGCATGTCGAGGCTGTCGGTAATCTCTTTGCCATTGCTGCCTGTGTACGACTTGCCGTCGTAGCGCATCAGCGGCATCGACGATCCGCCCGGAATGATGGCCTTCAGCGGGATGTCATCCTTCATGCCGCCGCCGAGCTCAAAAACCAGCTCGCGCATCGTCAGGCACATCGGGTGTTCGTAGTTGCCTGGCTTCTTCACGTGCCCCGAGAGGCAGTACACCTGCGAGCCGGGGCTGTCGTTTTTCACGGGCTTGCCGTCAGGGCCGGGCTTTGCGCCGATCATCGAGTACGCATCGGCACCCGTCTTGATGATGAATGGCAGGGACGCGATCGTACTGGCGTTGTTCACCACCGTCGGGCTGCGCCAGGCGCCTTCGACGGCGGGGAACGGCGGCTTGACCTTGGGGTAGCCGCGGTCACCTTCAAGCGAGCTGAGCAATCCGGTTTCTTCGCCGCAGATATACGCGCCCGCGCCGCGGTGCGGCTGGACGTGGAAGTCGAACCCGGATCCCAGAACGTTGCGGCCCAGGTACCCGGCTTTGTAGGCTTCGGCGCACGCTCGCGTGAGATGATCGAAGACTTCGACGAATTCGCCGCGGATGTAGATGTACGCGTTCTCGATGCCGACCGTGTGCATGGCGATCAGGCAGCCTTCGATGATCATGTGCGGGTTGTAGGTGCCGACGACGCGGTCCTTGCACGTGCCTGGTTCGGATTCATCGAAATTCACGGCGAGGTAACGCGGCTTCTTCGATTTGTAATCGACGAAGCTCCACTTCATGCCCGTGGGAAAGCCGGCGCCGCCGCGGCCGCGCAGGCTGGACTTCTTGATCTCGTCGATCATGGCCGGCACGTTGCGCGTGTTGGGATCGCGCGGCATAGCGAGGACTTTCTTCGCCGCTTCGTAGCCGCCCTTGGCGACGTAGCGTCCCAGCGTCCACTCATCTTTCTGGTAAGCGCCGTCGAAGAGCACGGGCTTGTAGTCTTTAATCAACATCGTTGTCAGTCGTCCGTTGTCAGTTTGTGTGGTGAAATCAGCACAGCAGTATTTTCAAGCCTGCCACTACTTCCCTTCCGGGAACGCCTCCACCATCGGCCTGTAACTGCAGCGCCCGCCTTCAAGGCTCGGGCCGTTGGAGATGTGGGGCGGAACCTTATCTTCTTTCAGCGCGCCCACGATCTCCTTGATCTTCTGCGGCGTCAGGTTCTCAAAATAATCATCATTGATCTGAGCCACCGGCGCGGTCGTGCAGCTGCCGAGGCACTCAACTTTGCGCAGCGAAAACTTTTTGTCCGAGCTCGTTTCGCCCATGCCGAGCTTCAGTTCGTCTTTGAAGCAGTCGGCCACCTGCTGCGCGCCCATCAGGCCGCACGGCAGCGTTGCGCAAACCATGACGATGTACTTTCCGTCTTCGGGACGGCGGTAGTGGCTGTAGAAGGTGAACACGCCGTTGACATAAGCCGGCGCAAGTTCCAGGCGCGTGGCGATGTACTCCATCGACGCCTGATCCACGAATCCCTGCTGCTCTTCGGCCAGACGGAAGCACGGCAGCAGCGCCGCACGCTTCTCGGGGTAGCGCTTGAGCAGCCACTGGAACTGTTTCTCACTGTCGTCGTTAAATGCAAAAGCCATCTTTGGTCCGTTGTCCGTTGCCCTTAAGAGGTACGCCAGAACATCAGCGCACCTACGATCATCAGCCCTATTCCCGAAATCAGGCGCTTCACAATTAAGCCATCCCGTCCTACTGACCACCAATCAGCACCTGGAAAGTTCGCCCGGTACTCGCGGATTCCCCACAGTAGTAAAGCTACTCCCGCTATCGTAACAGCACATGCGGCGAGCCGTTTCACATCAAACTCCTTACCTTTAAACTTGAAGAGTTCGACCTGCTCTCACATCAGCGACGTACTGTCGAATTTCCGTTCCACCCCCAACGTAATGAAGTTCGGCAAGCTCCGACAGCAGCGCAAGATCCACGACTTTTCCCATCTTGTCAGCTTTTTTCACCATTGAGATGAAATCACTGGCATCGGAATGTTTCTTCTCCGCGATGCGATAATGTCCAGTCATTGCCGCAAACTTCATCGCCAGCGCCGATTCAATCTTAGGCACTTTGACTATCCGGCGCCCCATTCGAATTTCCTGGAACTCCTTCATCACCCGCTTATGGAGTGGAATATTGGCCAGCATCAAGTCAAGGACGTACTGTTTGCCCCGCTTGTAACGCCAGACATCTGGATGCTTCTCCAACTCAAGTTCGGGAAATTTCTTCAGTACACCGGCGGATGCACGCGCTACGTCACGCTTTTTCAGCATGAAGTCCACGTCCTGCGTTGAACGCGGTTCAAGCAGAAATCCAGACGCTCCATGCGCGCCCACGAGAACAAAATCCACCTTCGCCGCCTGCAGCACAGGAATAACGTCGTCGGGAATCATGCGAACGACATCCTCCTTCTGCTCCACGCCCACCATCGGAAGGCGAGACAGAAACGACGAAAGCTCTATGCTCTCGGCAAAAGCCGTGTCTGCTCCGCCTGCTCTCACCGGTCCAGCTCCCCCGCGATCACGTTGATGCTCGCCATGCACGCCACGGCGTCGCTAATCAGGCGCCCGGTCGTCTGCTTCACAAAGGTCGTGTAGTTGTAGAAGCTCGGCGGGCGGATGCGCACGCGGTACGGCAGCCCCGTTCCGTCGGACACCAGGTAGAAGCCCAGTTCGCCGTTGGGCGTTTCGGTGCTCGAATACACTTCGCCTTTGGGCGGAATCAAACCGTGTCCCGGCATGGTCAGCTTGAAATGGTGAATCAAACTTTCCATATCGTGATAGACCATGTCCTTCGGTGGCAGCGTGACTTTGTGATCCAGCGAATTGACGGGCAGCTTCTCCTTGTTTGGCCCGCCGCCCGGCAGCTTCTCGAGAGCCTGCCGCACAATCTTGATCGATTCGCGCATCTCCGCCAGGCGCACCTGGTAGCGCGCATACACGTCGCCTTCGGTGCGCGTCGGCACGTCGAACTGCAGTTCCGGGTAGCAGAGGTACGGCCGTACTTTGCGGATGTCGTAATCCACGCCGCACGCGCGCAGCATCGGTCCGGTCACGCCGTGGCTGATGGCCTGCTCCTTAGTGAGCGTGCCCACGCCGATGGTGCGATCCATGAAGATGCGGTTCTTGTTCAGCATGTACTCGATTTCATCGATCACCGCGGGGAACTTGGACAGAAATGCGTTGACCAGTTCCGGGAAGTCCGGCGGCACGTCGCGGAAGACGCCGCCCACGCGCGTCCAGCTCGTGGTCAGGCGCGCGCCGGTGACGGCTTCGAAAATATCGTAAAGCTTCTCGCGCTCGATGAAGGTCCAGAGCATCACCGAGAATGCGCCCAGGTCCATGCCCTGCAAACCAACCGAGACGACGTGGTCCGCCATGCGGCTGAGTTCAGCCATAATGACGCGAATGTACTGTCCGCGCGGGGGAACGGTGACGCCGAAGAGTTCTTCGCAGGAGACCGCGAAGCCGATGTTGTTATTCAGCGGCGAGAGATAATTCATCCGGTCGGAGATCACTACAAACTGATTGTAGTTGCGGTATTCGCCGAGTTTCTCAAAGCCGGTGTGCAGGAAACCGATTTCCGGCTCAACCTTGACGATCTTTTCGCCGTCGAGTTCCACTTTCAGGCGCAGCGTTCCGTGCGTGGCCGGATGCTGCGGCCCGATGTTCATGGACATCGTCTTGAAGACTTCTTTCGAAGCCGTCGGCGCGATCTTTTTGATTTCGTCTACAGCACTCATAACATCGGTTCCTGGTTTCTGGTCTCTGGTTTTAAGTTCCTGAGTTGCTGGCCATTAACCAGAAACCAGAAACTGCAAACCAGAAACCTTCAGCTTTCTACGATCTCCGTGTACTTCGGGAAATTGTCGCGTTCGCCGCGTCCTTTCAAAGGGTAGTCTTTGCGTAGCGGGTGGCCTTCGTAATTGTCCGGCATGAGAATGCGCTTCAAGTCAGGGTGGTTCCTGAATACCACGCCGAACATGTCGTAAGCTTCACGCTCGCCCCAGTTCGCCGCGTCCCAGAGCCCCGTAACCGAATCGATCTCGCAAGGCTCTTCCGGAACATACGCCTTCACCCGCAGGCGCTCGTTATGAACCAGGCTCGTCAATTGATAAACAACCGCGAAGCGTTCCGGGTATTCGATCAGCATGTCGTCCGGCAGGCGCAGGCTGTCCACGCAGGTCACGTCGGTGAGCATCTCGAACTTGGCGGAGGGATCATCACGCAGAAAACGCAGCACTTTCACATTCGCCGTGTGCTTGATGCGCAGCGTGGCCTGCTTGCGAAACTCGCTGTGTCCAAGCACATCGTCGCCGAAGCGCTCCTGGACCGCTTTAAGTAGTGCCATCAATTCGATCGCCATGTCTGCCTCAAACGTCTTGAAAACAAAACCAGCGGTGCGCAAACGCCGCCTTCATTCCTTTGTGCCAAACCGGCGTTATTCTCCGCCTGTCAGCCTTGCTACATGCTTGACGTCGCGCTCTGGAGGACCGAATGCCTTTTCCTGAATTGGAACATCCTTGGCCGGAAGGCTGTGGCGCGATCCGGTGAGGACCGGCTGCGGTTCAGCAGCATTCGACACGAGCGCAACGGGTTCGAAATCCAGCGGGTGTTTCGTGCGGTCGTAAAGCTTCGTGTTGCGCTCGTCACGCTTGATCTTCTGCTGAATCAGCATCACGGCATCGATGAGACTCTCCGGCCGCGGCGGGCAGCCGGGAATGTAGACGTCGACGGGGATGAACTGGTCCACTCCCTGGATCAGCGTATAGGTGTCGAAAACGCCGCCGCTGCTGGCGCACGCGCCCATCGAAATGCACCACTTGGGTTCCGGCATCTGATTGTAGATCTCAATCAGCACAGGCATCATCTTGATTGAGATGCGTCCCGAGACGATCATCAGATCGCTCTGCCGCGGCGAAAAACGGATCACTTCGGCACCGAAGCGGGCGAGGTCGTAACGCGAGGAGAGCGTGGCCATCATTTCGATGGCGCAGCAGGCGGTTCCAAAGGGCATCGGCCACAGGCTGTTGCGGCGCCCCCAGTTAATCAGCTCGTTGAGCTTCGTTGTGATGAAGCCGCCTGAGCCGTCTTTTTGATTTAATTCACTCATGTTCTATGTCTCTCTGATGCATAATGCATGATGCCTAACGGCTGTTTTAAGCATCATGCACCATGAATTATTCAATCCCACTCGAGCACGCGGCGCTTGAGAATATAGAGCAATCCAAGCCCGAGGACGGCGACGAAAGCCAGCACTGCAAGGAAAGCATCAAGTCCCAGTTGCCGGTAAGACACGGCGTAAGGCAACAGGAAAACCGTTTCAATGTCGAACAGCACAAAAAGCAATGCGACAAGGTAGAACTTCACTGAAAAGCGCTCGCGTGAACTGCCCAGGAGCGGCACACCGCACTCGTAGGTTTCGTACTTTCCGCGCGACTTTTTGGCGAGCCCCAGATAGCGCGTGACAAAGCGCACGAGGAGCACGACCACGGCACCCATTCCTACGCCAAGCGTCAGGAAGAGCAGCGCGCCAAAATATTCCGGATCAAACATGCCGCACTTACTCCAATTTGCTGCCCTTGCACGTGGCGTTAGAGCCCCGTGCTCGTTCGTGCATCTTTTTGCGGATTGCTGTCCCTGCGCTTATAGGACAGGAGCGAAAGGAGTCAACTGCACCCCCGCCTTAAGCCTCTTTATTGTAGCAACGGCGTGGAACCGCGCAATGAAAAGGCGCTCGGTTCTACTGCAATGGAACACAGGCGCCATCGCAGCTCACGCAAAGAAGTAATATCTGAATCCGGCGGCGATTTTTTGAGTAAAGCGGGCTGGTCAGTCTACTCGATCCATTTTCTAAAGTCGGTTTCGAGCTGTCCTTTAATCGTGCTGAGAATCTTAATAACGACCTGTTGGTCACCACGATGACTTCATCTGCGTAAACGTAAGACGTCACAGACAGGCCAGTCGCGCTGAAATCAGAATGCTGATCGGAGATGCAGAAAGGTCTGAACTCCGGATAGTCCTTGGATGAGATCGGCAAAAGTCCGAGCGTTTCACAATGTTTGTATAAAATCACACAAGGTCTTGGGTAGTCGGCAGCGCCGTACTTTAAGGGATAAAGGCAAATCTCATAGGCCACTTAACCGCTCAATCGAAAAAGTAGGGCTTGTCGAGGTGCTGAGCATCGTCAGCTTTATAGATCGGCCGTCCCTTCCAGGTTCCGATTGGCTGTGGAATGGGAACAAGGCGAACTTGCTCTCCGCCGGGCAATGTAATTTCAACAGACTCCTTCATGTCGCTGACTTCCTTCACGAGGGTGTCGAAGGAATTGCGCGCCTGTTCGAGAGTCACTTTCTTCATAGCGGCACTCACTGTAACCGATCTCTGAACTGAAGCAATATGGAAGCCCTTAAGCTTCTTCGTCCCGGCTGCCGCCAAACAGACCGGCCCTGAACAGATAGTAAACGAGATTCAGCATCGCCATCAGCGTCGCAGCGACATACGTCATCGCGGCAGCCGACAGTACGCGACGCACTTCCCCGATCTCTTCAGGGCCGCGGACGATTCCCATCTCGCTGAGAATCGCCTTCGCCCGGCGGCTCGCGTCGAATTCAACGGGCAGGTTGATCAGTTGGAAGACCACAGTAATCGAAAAGGCCACGATGCCTGCGATGATCAGGTTGAAGCTCTGCAGCAGGAAGCCCGCCATCAGCAGAATCCACGAGAGATTCCCGCCAATGGATGCCAGCGGCACAATCCCGTTTCGCAGCACCAGCAGCGGATAACGCTGTGCGTCCTGCAGAGCGTGACCGGCCTCGTGTGCGGCGATGCCCACCGCGGCCAGCGAACGACCGTGATAAACATCCGGGCTCAGGCGCAGCACCTTGGCCGAAGGGTCATAATGATCGCTCATGATGCCTTCCGTCTGCTCAATCTCCACGCCACGCAGTCCCGATTGCCGGAGAATGACGGCGGCAGCTTCGGCACCGGTCGCCCCGCTGGCCGGCGCAATACGGCTGGCTTCCTGATACGCGGCATGAACTTTCCACTGCGCCCACGCGGCAAGAATCATTCCCGGGACCATGAACAACAGGTACATCGGATCGAAGAACATCGCTCGTCAGCCTCGCGCTGAGATTCCCTTGCTCCCCGGCTGCGCGCTCAGCTCGCGCTGCCGTAGGGTCCATCCTGGCCAGCCAGTCCAGACATTAGCCTGTCGTTTCGGCTCGGACGGCACCTGTTCCCATCTTCGTTTCACGCTACAGGCAAAAGAAGTGCCAGCAACCGTCCGCATAACTACCGGGGAACTTTCTCTCTTGCTTTTTCCCCGCATTTGACAGAGAACGTGCGCACTCCCCCGGAGCCGTCATGAAGAACACCTTCCTTATCTTATTTATTTCAATAAGCATTAATTTATTCCCGCTAACGGGAGGAGAACCGGCATCGGCTGAAAATAGCGTTGCTGTCACGGAAGTCTTCACTTTTGCCGAACTGCTGATTCGAGCGGAACGCATCGTCGTCGCCGAGGCCGGTGAGATGAAAGACGGCGTTGTTACACTGCTTGTGCGGGAGACGATCAAGTCTCCGGAGGACGATGCAAAGTATGTCGACCCGGAACGTCTCAAGCGCGCAGCAGATCTCTTGAACAATGAAAAGCTGGACCTGCCGCCGCTTGCCGCAAAGCCCAGAGCGCCTGCAACGTTGAAACTCAAGCTGCAGAACATCGCCGCGCCGCGCGCCGGCGTCCAAGCGATCTATTTCCTCTGGGAGCGTGCCGAAGGCGGCGCGCGCGAGCCTGTTTACCGGCTTTCGCACCCGCAGAATGTCTATGACGTGGAGCTTCTGGCGCAGGTCAAAGCGGGCGCTTCCAGGCCGCGTTCGGTCGCAGACGGCCGCTACCTGCGCGACTGGGACAAGCTGATGGCCGAGCGAAAGAAGCAGCGCGCGGTGAACCAGGACATCCTGAATTTAAAAGGTGGCGAAAGTGTGCTGGGGTTGAAGATACGCGCGGCCCGGCCGGTCCTTTCGCTGCGCGGCAATAACAGCTTCGGCATTACAGCAATCGTCGAAAACACGCGTGGCCGCGACCAGGACATCTACGATGGCCCTGCCGGCGGTTACGGCGTAATCATCCGCGCCAAAGAGGGCCGCAACGTGCCGGGTCTGCCGCTGGTGCTGCGGCAATCCACAAAGACGCTTGGCGCTGATCTCACCGTCCTCAACATGGCCGACCTAACCGACTTTACGACGGTGCCGCGGGACAGCGCCATTTCCAAAGAGCTCTTCTTCGATTCGCAGGACTTCCCGATCCTCACCACGCTCAAAGGCGAATGCACGATCAGTGTCTTCTTCGCCACGGCGCAGAATGGAAAGGGGCTTGAGCTCAGCAGCCCCGTGTGGACGGGCACCATGGTGTCCGAAGAGCTTCCGCTGCGCTTTGAAAGCCCTGAAGCGAACGCCTCGACGAAGTAGCGCTTGGCACGTCTTTCAGCGCAGCGTCAGTTCCGCATGGTGCATCCCTTCACGGCATTGCATATGCATCAGCTTGCCAGCCAAGCGCACTCAGCCGTTGGGCTCGAGGCGCATGGTATTTTCAAAAAGGAGAAATTATCAAGTGAAGCACTTTATGTGGGTCCCCGCGTTCGTCCTGCTGGCCGTCGTTTCGGTCAGCGCCGCGGATCAGGCCGCTGACGCGCAGACATTCATCAAGACTGCCGCTCAGGAAGGCATGAAGGAAGTTCAGCTGGGCATGCTCGGTGCCGATCGCGCCACTCATCCCGATCTGAAAAAGTTTTCGCGCCAGATGGCCGAAGACCACAACAAGATGAACATGCAGCTCAAGGAACTGGCGGCGAAGAAAAACGTCACTCTTGACCAGAGCGCCCAGGCGATGAAGTTCGAGAACCTGATGAATCTGAAGGGCGAGCAGTTCGATCGCGCGTTCATGGGCCAGGTGATCCAG
Source organism: Planctomycetota bacterium (assembly GCA_035628505.1). Classification (GTDB taxonomy): domain Bacteria; phylum Planctomycetota; class SZUA-567; order H5-PLA8; family H5-PLA8; genus DASPJR01. The sequence continues at coordinate 26,161 of DASPJR010000192.1, forward strand.
GACCACAACACGTCAATTCAGCTGTATGAGCAGCAGAGCACGAGCGGGCAGGATCCCGACGTGAAGGCTTTTGCTACCAATACGCTGCCGCACCTGCGCGCCCATCTTGAAATGGCACAGAAGCTCAGCGACCGAATCGGCAAGGGCGCAGCGGCTGAAGACACTCGGTCCGACCGCAGCATCGAAGTGCGCCATGATGCGCACGAGGGTCTGAAGGTTGAGAAGAAGGAAGCTCAGCCGGCCGGCGAAACCCGCTAAGACGTTTTGCATCTTAAACAGAAAGCCACGGCCTGAAGGCCGTGGCTTTTTTCATTTCTGCAGCACACTTGGAATGCGAAGTCTTTTTACGCTTCGCCTCCTTTTTTCGCGCGGAGGATTCCTGATGGCTCAGCCGGGTTTCTTGCCGAACAGCGTCTTCACACCCAGCTGCGGGTTGCCCTGCTGATCGCGAATGGGAATGACGAGCCGGACGTGCTCTTCGTCTTCTTCTTCCAGTTCTACGCCCAGCGTCTGAAAAATCTGAGTCACTTCCGCGGCGGCCTGCTCGGGCTGAGGAAAAGCCTTGGCAAAGGCGGTGCGGCCGATCTTTTTCCAGTTCGCCGCCTTCATACCGTTTTCCCACTTTTCATCAACGTAGGATGGAATGTCGTAGAGCACCATGATATTCGGCATGATTGCGTCTCCGGGCGCCTTTAATACATGCTCCTGAGAGTATCCTTTTCAGCCGGCGGTATCAACCATTATTAATGCTTCGCCACCTGCTACTTCGAGGCATGGCGCGCCGTGCTGGGCCAGCTTTCGACCATATCCTGGATGATCAGCGCTGCTTCGTCCGCTTGCGGGTCTTTAGCGTTCTTGTCGCCATCGACACCCGGCTCGTCGGCATTCAGCCGCTCGCTGAGCTTGCGCTGCGCCTCCATGCGTTCCCTGCGCTTCCTGGGATCGGCGATGTCGGTGAATTCCGGGTTATTGGCGACGCGCTCGGCAGATTTCTGCTGCAGAAGCGCCACGTTCTTCGTCTTCCACTCCACCCATTTCTTCACGTCCGGCCGGGACTTGTCGAGTTTTCCCTTGATGCGCCGCCAGGGGATCGGGTTCTCGGTTGAACGCTCGAGCATGCCTTCATCCTCGATGAGTTTCGCACCGGGGATTACGATATCGGGCTCGACGCCTTTGAGCTGCACCGAATCACCGCCGGCCAGGAAGTACTGGTGCGTGGTAATCTTGATGTCTCCAGGCAGGTTCAACGGTGCGAGCGGAATGACGCGCTGCACGGTTCCTTTTCCGTAGGTCTGCGTCGGTGCCACGACAACGGCCCGGCCGTAGTCCTTGAGCGCTCCGGCGACAATCTCCGAGGCGCTGGCCGAAAACTGATTGACCAGCACGACCAGTGGACCGGTGTAAGCCACCTCCGGATTGTCGTCCTGCGTCCAATGGATGTGCCGTGCGCCATCTTGCTCGGCCACGATGGGACCCGATGTGATAAACAGCCCCGCCAGGCCGACAGCCTCTTCCAGATAGCCGCCGGCGTTATAGCGCAGATCGAGCACCACGCCCGCGAGCGGCTTGTCTTTCTCAAGTTCCTTGATCCGTTCGCGCACGTCGTTATGCACGCCTTCATAGAACGCCTGCACGGCGATCAATCCGACTGTGCCCTTTGCCGTTTCAAAACGCTTGCCCTTCACCCGCATGTCAGCCAGCTCGATGGTGTCGCGGACGATGGTGATGACTTCGGTTTTCTTGGTGTCTTTCTTGAGCACCGTCAGCTTCACTTCAGTGCCCTTCTCGCCTTTGATCTTCTTGACGATTTCGTTGATCTTCAGACCGGCCAGCGTGAAGTTGTCCACGGCGATTATCTGGTCGCCGCGCGCGAACTTGCCGCTCTTTTCGGAAGGACCGCCCTTAATGATGTCATCCACCTGCGCCCCCAGCGGACAGGGGCGGATCTGAATGCCGATCCCGGCGAAATTGCGTTCCAGGCGCGCGTTGAAATCATCCTCGTCCTCGGCGTCGAAATATTCGGTATGGGAGTCCAGCGCGAGCATGAAGCTCTTGAGGAAAATCTTCGGAACTTCAGCATCGATATCGATCTTCGTCCACTTCTCGCGCTCTTCACGAAGTGTCAGCAGCGCCATCTTCAACGCTTCGGCCTCAGACAGATAGCTCTTGTTCAGCCGGTAGAGATCCGCTGCCGCGCGGAACAGGCGGCGCTCGCGTTCAGGATGCGTCTCCGGACGCTGGGTCCATTTGATGTCCGGCTCATCGTCGTCATCTTTCTCCGCATTTCCTTTAGCCTTGATCTCCTCGCCACGACTTTCGATGGCGGCGTACAGTTCCTCGTCTCGCTTGATCTGCACCGCCTTGAAGTTGACCATCATTTCGCGGTAGTGCGAGAAGTCGCCGAGCAGCGTCTTTTCGGCCAGCGCGCGCAGTTCCTTATCTGGCAGCTGATACAGCGCTTCGGCTTCGCTCTTGATGAAAAAGCTGCTCGTCGGATCGAGCTGTTCGACCATCTGCTTAAGCAGCCTGCGCATGAACGGCGCGTCCATTTCGTGCTCGGAGAGGTGCAGCTTGAACAGCTGCGGCAACAGCGCGGCGACCTGTTCTGAAGTCAGCTTTTCAGCGGCGGGCGCTGTAAGGGAAGGAATCAGGAGCAGAGCGACGAGCAGAACAGTCCGGAGCAGCTTCTTTAGCACGGCAATTTCCTTTCGGCTCAACAAGCCAGCGCCCAGTATAATGCGTTCAGCGCAGAAAACACTCTGTACTTGTGCTCTCCGCGGCGGGCACTTCTCAAGGAGCGTAGCAACTTTGGAGCCGGACCCCTATCCATCGGCTCGTGATTTGCCAAACCCCGAGGCCGGCGCTAAACATGAGACGTATGAATAAATTCACAGACCTGCGCGAGATCCTGCGCTACGTCCCGAACTTCCGCGAAAAAATCTTTGTCGTCGCTGTCGATGGGGAGATTGTGGAGCATGAAAACTTCACGAATCTGCTTTTGGATATCGCCTTGCTGCGCAGCCTGAGCATCCAGGTTGTCCTGGTGCATGGCGCCGGTTTTCAGCTCCGGCGCCTATCAGCCGAACAGAACCAGCCCATCAGCAACGCCGACGGTACCGGTGTCACCGACGATGCCACGCTGCGCCTGGCACTCACGGTCTCAAACCGCCTGACGCACGAAATTCTCGAAGGCCTTTCCGCGTCCGATCAGCGCGCCGTCAGCACCAACGCCATCGTCGCGCACCCCGCCGGCATTCTGCGCGGCGTGGACATGCAGTACACCGGCAAGGTCGAGCGCATCGATATCGCGTTCCTCAAAACGCTGCTGCAGAACAACATCATCCCTGTCATTCCGCCGCTGGGATTTGACGGCGAAGGCCGCACCTACCGCGTGAACTCCGACGCCATCGCCGCGCAGGTCGCGCGCGCGTTGAGTGCCATCAAGCTGATCTTTATCACCACGCGCGACGGCATCGAACGCGGCGGCGAGCTGCTCCGGCAGATTCCCGTCGCAGAAGCAGAAGAAATCCTGAAGAAGGACCGCGAAAATCTTGTTCCCGAAATGGTGTCGAAGCTCGAGCATGGCTGCAAGGCGTGCAAGGACGGCATCGAACGCGTTCACATCATCAACGGACGCTCGGAAGAAGGCCTGCTCGCCGAAGTGTTTTCCACGGCCGGCGTGGGCACGCTCATCTATATCAACGAGTACCAGGCCATCCGCCCTGCCCGCAAAAAAGATGCGCAGACCATTGTGAAATTGATCGCGCAGGGCGTCGAAAACGAAGAGCTGCTTAAGCGCACGCGCGCGGGCATCGAAAAGCAGATCGGTGACTACTACGTCTTCGAGATCGACCACAATCCCGTCGGCTGCATCGCCCTGCATCCGTATCCTGAATCCGGAAAAGCCGAGCTCGCCTGCCTGATGGTCTCGACGTCTTACGAAAACCGCGGCGTCGGACGGAAGCTGATGAACTTTGTCGAAACGCTCGCGCGCCAGCGCGGCATCAAAGAGCTCTTCTGCCTCTCGACGCAGGCCTTCAGTTATTTTCAGACCAAAGGCGGCTTCAAGGAAGCCACGCCGCAGGACCTGCCGCCGTCACGCAGGGCGCAGTGGGAACAGAGCAAACGCAATTCGAGAATCCTGGTCAAGACGTTGAACTGACAGGGGTCAGGGTCCAGGGGTCAGGGGGCAGGGGGCAGGGGGCAGGGTGGAATCTCCGCGAGCAGTCTGGCGCGATCGGCCTTGACCAACGTTTACTAACCCCCGGCTTTAGCCGGGGGTGAAACGCGAAAGCAAGATCGACGAGCCGGATTCATCCGGCTTAACCTCGAGCGCAGATGGCTTTAGCCACTACCCCGTTGGGCTGAAGCCCCGCCGCGTTTCAGGTAACCCCGCTGAAGCGGGGTGATGGAATTCGATGGAGGCGCGGTACCCCCAGCTAAAGCTGGGGGTTAGTAGCACCGTATTTGCGCATTTCAAGGAGTTAGCAGCACCGTTAGTGCCGTAAAACAATCTCAGTCTTCGTGTCTTTGTGTTGAGTCCGTTCAGTTTTAAAGGAGCAAGAAATGCCACATGACGTTGTCACCTTTGGCGAAGCGATGCTGCGTTTTGTTCCGCAGGGCGACCTGCGCACCGAGCAGGCGCAAGGATTTACTGTCACCGTCGGTGGCGGCGAGCTCAATGTTGCGGTCGGCGTTTCGCGCATGGGCTTTAGCTCCGCGTGGGTCAGCCGCCTGCCTGAAAATGCGCTGGGACGTCTGCTGCTGAGCAAAGTGCGCGAGCAGAACGTGGATAGCCAGCATGTGGCCATGACCAAAGATGGCCGCTGCGGACTCTATTTCCTCGAACAGGGCGCCAGTCCGCGAGCGGCTGCCGTGCTCTACGACCGTGCCGACAGCGCCATCAGCCGCATCAAGCCAGGCGACGTAAAGTGGCATGAAGTTTTCCAGGGCGTGAAGTACTTCCATATTTCCGGCATCACCCCCGCCCTGTCGAAAAGCGCTGCTGACACCACCGCCGAAGCACTCGCCGCCGCGAAGAAAGCCGGCTGCACGGTCACTTACGATTTGAATTACCGCTCCAAGCTATGGACACCCGAGCAGGCCCGCGCGATTCAGGAGCCGCTGATGGCCAACGTCGATATCCTGATCACGACAGAAGAAGACACCAAGGTCGTCTTCGGCATCGAAGCCCCGAAGGGCTCCGACGAAAAGTTCACGAACGTGGACGCCGCCGGCTACCGCGACGTCGCGCGGCAGCTCGTCGAAAAATTCGGCTTCAAAGGCGTCGCCGTCACGCTGCGCCAGAACAAGAGCGTGTGGTTCAACGACTGGTGGGGCCTCTACTACGACGCGAAATCAAAAAATTATTTCGAAGCGCCGAAGTACCAGCTCGAGATTGTCGACCGCGTCGGCGCCGGCGACAGCTTCGCCGCAGGACTGCTCTCCGGCATGCTGATCAAGCCTGGCGACTACGACCACAACATCCGCTTCGCCGTTGCGATGAGCGCCCTCAAGCACACCGTCCCCGGCGATTTCGCAATCGTCTCACGCGGCGAGGTGGAGACGCTGATGAAAGGCGGCGGGTTGCGTATCGTGCGGTAGTTTTTAGCAGACTTCAACTCGGAGGCACGGAGGACACGGAGAAAAGCTTTTTTAAACCGCAGATGAACGCGGATAAACGCGGATACGGAAAAGTCATCTGCGTGAATCTGCGTTCATTAAACTAGGGACAGTCACCTATTTTTGGCAGGTAATAACAGGTGCCTTTCCCTAGGAATCTGCGCGAGCAGGCTGGCGCCTGGCGTTCACCAACGTTTACTAACCCCCGGCTTTAGCCGGAGGTGAAACGCGAATCCAAGATTGACAAGCCGGATTCATCCGGCTTACCTCGAGCGCAGGTGGCTTTAGCCAATACCTCGTTGGGCTGAAGCCCTCCGCCTTTCAGAAAAGCCGGCTGAGGCCGGCTGTCTCAACAAAATGTAGCAGGCATCTATCCACCACCTGAAGGTGGTGGCAAGCAACAGCACCTGCCTGCTGAAGCAGGCTCGAGAGTTAGCATTCGTCTCGCGAACTGAAGTTCGCGCCACAACATCCCGCTCAAAGCTGTTCTCTGCGAAACTCAGCGGCCTCTGCGGCTCTGCGGTGAAGTCGTGTTCCGTTCGTCACTCGATAACTAAGGACAGTCACCTATTTTTGGCAGGTAATAACAGGTGCCTTTCCCTAGGAATCTGCGCGAGCAGGCTGGCGCCCGGCGTGCACCAACGTTTACTAACCCCGGCTTTAGCGGGGGTGAAACGCGAATCCAAGATCGACGAATCAATCATACCGTTTTCTTATCGCAAACTCGCCGGCCATAAGGATTGAGTGTTGCGCAACACGTTACGCAACACTTGAAACTTTCTATTCGTTCAGCGGACTCGACTTAGTCAAAAGCTGATGCAACAAAACGAGCGTATAGTGAAGGGTGAGGTGTATCCAGCGGCTGTTGCCTGGCAACCGACGAGCGACGGGCCGGGCCACACAGCCGCCTTCAGGCGGCTTCGGCTGTTGCTTGCCACCACCTTCAGGTGGTGGTGAGGGCCTTCCCGAAAAAGACAAAGAGCCGGCTTAAGCCGGCTTTCTTCCGGTCGCGGCAGGCTTCAGCCCAGGGAAGTATCCGCTGAAGCCCTCTGCCTTTACGAAAAGCCGGCTGAAGCCGGCTGTCTCAAAAAATTCAAGCAGGCATCTGTCCACCACCTGAAGGTGGTGGCAAGCAACATCATCAGCCTGCTGAAGCAGGCTCGAAAGTCGCACGCAGCTCGCGAACTGAAGTTCGCGCTGCAAGAGCTTTATGGTCACCCGTCACTCTGCTCGGTTGAAAACGTCTCACTTCTTCGCCAAGGACGCCAAGGCGCCAAGCACGCCAAGAAGAATACCCTTTCCAAGTTCTTCTTGGCGCCCTTGGCGTTCTCCGCGTTCTTGGCGAATACGAGAGCCGTTCAACCGATCACCGTCACTCGTCACCCGTCACCCGTCACTCGTCACCCGTCCCACAGGAGGAATCATCATGGCCTTTGCCTTTGCACACCAGAAACCGGGGCTCAACCGTTGCGGGGCGTTTGCCAAACCGTCGCGGTATAAGTCGGCGCCAAAAGAGCATCCGGCTTCGCGACACGAGAAGGAGAATGAGATCTGGCGGCGCGTCTGCGGAATTTTTGCGGGCGTTGAGATTTCGCGTGAGGAGAAGAAGGCTGGCGTCATGCGGCTGGTGCGCGGAATCCGGCGCTTTCTGGAACGGGAGTTCGTGCGGGGTGCGAATGCGGGTTCCGGAGGTTGGATGTCGCTTCGCGACCCCCATAGCGGAGCTATGGGGGCTACCCTTCCAAATGGCGCAATCCGCCAGAAGTTGACACTGACCGATGATGCGACTCCCGCATTCGAGCAGTGGGCGCGCGTGCAGCACGGCGGCGTTACGGTGGAAGCCGTGTGTGCGCGCTTCAACATTCCGCACTTTACGCTCGACACGCTGCTCAAAGAGACGTTCTCGATTTCGGCGGCGCAGCTGGTGAACGGGTTTCTGCTGCGCGGACTCAAGAATGAGCTGCGCGCGGAACTGCGGCGCGCGGCGCGCTCGATCTGGGGCACGCCCGGGAGTCTGGCGCAGCGGCTTGTCGTTGAGGGCGCGCTCACGCGGCGCAAGAGTGTGCTCAGCGGGAAAGAGGACCGCCTGCGCGTGTTTCGGGCGGAGCCGAGCTGGGAAACTATTCGCGGCGATGAGCTTTCGCGCGCGGCGGAGCTGCTCGCCGAGTTACGCCGCAGCCGGGAACTCGGAGAGACCGCGGCACGTCTGGGGCTCGGCAGCGCGGCGAAGTTGAAGGAGGCGTGTCTGACGGTTTTCGGAAAGACGCTGAGGACGCTCGAAGAGGAGTTCGCGCGGGAAGTTGCCGCGTACTACCTGTGTGCGGAAGAGAAAGTGCTGCGCGACATGGCGGCTCAGGACGGCGAAACGGCGCTGACCTGCCGCGCGCGCTATCTGTATTCGGGAGACGAACAGTACCGCCCGGAGGCGCCGTTTCTGGATCGCTGGAGTGCGATGGAATTGCGCGCGGGATGGCTGGAGGCGATGGCCGCGGCATTTGGGTAGCGCCTTCGCGCAGGGCAAACTTCTAAACACGACTTCAACACGGGAGGCACGGAGATCACGGAGGACTCAGAGAACATCTCTGTTGTGTTCCCCTCCCCTTGCGGGAGGGGGTAGGGGGAGCGGTTAGCCGGACGCATCTCTGAGCGCGTCAACAGAACACTGCAACGCGAACAGAATTTTTCATTTCACAGTTCTCATTTGTCATTTTTCAATTCAACGGCGAGGCAGACAACGGCGTTCAATGAGAGATGAAAAATGAGAACTTAGAAATGACAAATTCAGTTCTGTTTTCGCGCGCGCCAACACGGGCAACAGCTAACCCCTCACCCTAACCCTCTCCCGCAAGGGGAGAGGGAACCGGTTCACACTTGCAGCACGCCGGTCTTAAATTCGGCAACGACCGGGTTCTGCGCGGCCATCTCCAGTCCGAGCGCCAGCCACGCGCGCGTTTCGGCCGGTTCGATCAGGCCGTCGAGCCACAGGCGCGCGGCGGCGTAGCGCGGATCGGTCTGCGCGGTGTAACTGGCGCTGATCCCTTCGAGCAGCTTCGATTCTTCTTCAGGCGTGAGCGCCTTGCCGGATTTTTTCAGCTGTGCGACTTTGATGTCCAGCAGCGTCTTCGCGGCCTGGTCGCCGCCCATGACTGCGTAGCGGCAGCTCGGCCAGGCGAGAATCAGCCGCGGATCGAAGGCTTTTCCGCACAGCGCATAATGTCCGGCACCGTAACTGCCGCCGAGAATCACCGTGAACTTCGGCACCACGGAGTTGCTCAACGCGTTCACCATCTTCGCGCCCGAGCGAATGATGCCGTTGATCTCTGCCTGCCGGCCGACCATGAAGCCGTTGACATCATGCAGGAACACCAGCGGCGTGCGGTTCTGGTTGCAATCGAGAATAAAGCGCGCGGCCTTATCGGCGCTCTCGGGATAGATCACGCCGCCCATCTCGAACGCTTTGCCGGGCTCGCGCTGGTGTTTCTTCTGATTGGCGACGATGCCCACCGACCAGCCGTCGATGCGAGCGAAGCCGCACACCAGCGTCTGGCCATACTCGGCTTTGTATTCGTCAAAGCTCGCGGCATCGACGATGCATTCGATGATTCCGCGCACGTCGTACTCGGCGCTGGCCTGCAGCGGCATGCGCGAATAGAGCTCGTGCGGCGAACCTTTCGGCGGCGCGGCGATGTCTCTTCTAAATGGCGCGGCCGGCACGGGAGGCCAGTGCGCGGCCAGCCGGCGCACGCGAACGATCGCATCGGCGTCGGTCTTCTCGTGAAAATCAATCGTGCCGCTGAGCGCCGCATGCAGTTCGGCGCCGCCGATCTGGTCGCTGGTGAGATTCTGGCCGATCGCGGCCTTCACGAGCGCAGGCCCGGCGATGTACAGGCCCGAGCCATCCGTCATCACGATCTTGTCGCACATGACCGGAAGATACGCGCCGCCGGCGACGCAGGATCCCATGATGGCCGCGAGCTGCGGAATGCCATCGGCGCTGATCTTCGCGTTGTTGCGGAAGATGCGGCCGAAATCGTCTTCGTCTGGAAAAACTTCGTCCTGAAGCGGCAGAAAGACACCAGCCGAATCGACGAGATAAATCAGCGGCAGGCGGTTGTCCATCGCAATGCGCTGCGCGCGCAGCGTCTTCTTGGCCGTCATCGGAAAAAAGGCGCCGGCTTTCACCGTCGCATCGTTGGCGATCACCATGCACAGCCGTCCGCCCACGCGCGCAAGGCCGGTGATGACGCCCGCCGAGGGAGCCCCGCCCCACTCGGTGTACATCTGCCAGGCCGCGAAAAGGCCGAGTTCGTAAAACATCGTGCCGGGATCACAGAGCGCCGCGATGCGTTCGCGAGCAGTCATGCGATTTTTCTTGTGCTGCTTGTCGATCGCGTCTACTCCGCCGCCGAGCTGAAGTGTTTCACAGTCGGCTCGCAGCTGTTCCAGAACCGGTCCCCAGGGGCCGCTGACGGCCAGGCGGAGATGAGGTGAAGAAGCGCGGCGTGTTCCGTTGCTCATGGCCGCATATTAATGCATTCCATGAAAATCCCAGACTGTTTTTTGTGCGCCTATTATCGGTGCAAACGTTTTCGGCACAACGGATCGCCTCTCGCCAAAGCAGACCGATCCGCTATTCTTGTGGCTTTATGGATGACACCGAAAACAGCATCCGTTCCATACGGCTGGGGCAGCTGGAGCCGCGCCACGAGAAGCAGGTGATCCAGCCGCCGCCCACGCCGAAGCCTGCCGCGGCAGCCCCGGCCGCCTTTTTGCCCAATTTTACGGGCGGTGTTCTTTCAGCGCTGGTAACTCTCAGTTATTCGCTCAGCTACGGCACCCTTATTTTCAGCGGGCAGGATCTGCAGGCGCATGTGCCGGCCGGACTGCAGGCTGCGCTGATGGCGGCGTGGGTAATCGCGCTGATCGTTGCGCTGGGCAGTTCGTTTCCATTCGCTATCGCCGGACCCGATTCGAATGCAACCGCGATCCTGGCCTTGATGGCCGCGTTCACTGTTGACCGCCTGGCTAAACGCGCCGCCTCACCGGAAAGCGTCGTCGCCACGGTGCTGGCGCTGCTGCTGGTTACCGCGCTGATCGTCGGCGTTGTCGTATACCTGATCGGTTTTTTCCGGCGCGGCAAGCTCGTGCGATTCCTGCCCTACCCTGTCGTCGGTGGTTTCCTCGCAGGCACAGGTTATCTGATCCTGGGCGGCGGATTCAAAGTGCTGACCAGCCAGTCGCTCTCGTTCGAAAACATTGTTGCCTATGGCACGCAGATCGCCCCGCAGGCATGGTTTCCCGCTCTGGTTGTTGCGGCCGGCTTGTTTGTTGTGCCCCGCTTCCAGAAAAACGTAATCGTGATGCCGGCCATAATTGTAATGGGAGTTATCATTTTCTATGCGGGGCTGCACCTGTCCGGCATGAGCATCGAAACAGCGCGCTCAAAGGAGTTTTTGTTCGTCCCGATGCAGCCGGCGGGCGTGCGCCAGACGGCTCTAACCAGCCTGGGCCTTGTGCACTGGGACATTCTGGTCATGCAGTGGCACAGCATGCTCGCGCTGATCCTGGTGGTGATCATCACCATCCTGCTCAACGCCAGCGGCCTGGATCTGCAGACGCAGACCGATGCGGACATCGACCGCGAACTGCGCGTCAACGGCATCGCCAACATCGTCTCGGGCCTTTTCGGCGGAATGATTGGCTATTTGTCGATCAGCCGCAGCCTGCTGAATTACAAATCGGGCGCCAACGCGCGAACCGCGGGCCTGATCACCGCCGCGATCTGTATCGGCGCCACATTTCTGTTCACGCCAGCGGTGGCTTATTTCCCGCGTCCTGTGCTCGCAGGACTGCTGATTTTTCTTGGACTGTCGATGCTGCGCGAGTGGATCTGGGATGCGTACTTCAAGATTCCCCTGCTCGAGTACGAGTTGATCGTCGCCATTCTGCTGCTGATTATGTTCCAGGGCCTTATTACTGGCGTCGGATTCGGGCTGCTCGTAGCGTCCATCTTTTTTGTTTACAGCTACAGCCGCACAAGTTGCATCAAGCACAACTTCAACAGTGCGATGCATTTTTCAAACAAGGAGCGTTCGCTGGAACAGTCACAGCTCCTTCGCACGCGTGGAGTTCACGCGCGCACACTGGCTCTGCAGGGTTACATCTTTTTCGGCACCTCCAGCGAAGTGGTCGAAACCTGCCGTGCCTTGATTGAGAAGGACAAGCTTGAGTACCTGCTGGTTGATTTCCGCCGCGTGCAGGGCCTCGACGCCTCGGCCGTCTCAAGCTTCATTAAGCTCCAGCAGCTCTGCCGGCGTTATAGAACCCAGTTGATTCTCAGCGGCCTCCGGCCTGAGCTCAGCACGGAATTCAAGCGCACGGGATTCCTCCCGGATGACGCAATCCAGGTTCTGCCCGATATGGACCGGGGCATGGAATTCATGGAAGACAGCCTGCTGGGAACGCTTGGCGGCGTCATCTATGTGCCGAGTAACGATCCAAAGTTATCCGGCACGCAGGCCGTCATGGATTTGCGCCGCATCCTTTCGCCTGAATTCACGCACGCCTCGCTGGATCTGGTGATTGCGCACTGCGAAACGCTGAAGCTCGTCGAAAGCACGCCGCTGTTCAAAGCCGGCGAGCCGAGCGACGCGATGTATTTCCTCGAACGCGGGGAGCTGTCGGTGCTGCTGCCGCTCGACGGCGGGCAATCCAAGCGCCTGCGCTCGTTCGGCCCCGGCACCGTCGTTGGCGAGATGGGGCTCTACACCGGCCAGCCGCGCTCCGCCGACGTGGTCACGTCAATGAACTGCCGCGTACGAAAACTTAGCGCGGACGCGATCAAGAAAATGGAGAAAGAGCACCCTGACGCCGCCATCGAACTGCACCGCTTTGTGGTTCGACTGCTCTCGCGCCGCCTGGTGGCCGCGAACGAAGAGATTCGAGGACTCCTATGATCCGGCGCCTTTTTGCCGTCGCTGTTTTCACGCTGCTGGCGCTTACGTCACGCGCTGAAGAAGCCGAACCGCTCACGGCCATTCTCGGAGCGATGCAACTGGAGGTCACGATCCTGCGCGAGGCGCTTACTGAGCCGGCCGAACGCAAGATCGAGCAGATCACCTTCACCACAGGGAAGCTGGACGGGCGCCGCGCCGTCATCGCGCACTCCGGGATTGGCAAGGTCAACGCCGCGATCACTGCAACGCTGCTGCTCGAACATTTCAAGCCGTCCGAGCTGCTGTTTACGGGTATTGCCGGCGCCATCAATCCGGAGATGCGGCCCGGCGACATTGTCATCGGCACCAAAACGGCGCAGCACGATTATGGAGACCTGATCAACGGAAAAATGGTGCGCGAGGGCACGCGCAACATGATCACGGGCAAGCGCAATGAGCTTCTGATGCCGGCCGACACGAGGCTGCTGAGCCTTGCGGAAGTTTCCGCGGCGCGCATCAAGCTGCAGGCGCTGAACGTAAGCGGTGTCGAGCGGCTGCCGCGTATTCTGCCCGGCATCATCGTCACCGGGGATGTGTTCGTCGCAGACGCTGACAAAAAGACCGAGCTGAGACAGGCACTCGGCGCCGATGCGGTTGAGATGGAAGGCGCCGCTGTCGCGCAGGTCTGCGCGCAGAAAAAAACACCTTGCCTGGTCGTGCGCAGCATAAGCGACTCAGCCAACGCTGCGGCGCCTGAAGAATACAAACGCTTTGCGCGCCACGCCGCCGAAAACTCGGCGAAGCTGGTGCGGGATATAGTACTGCAACTGGCGGCAACGAAATAAAACCGAGAACCGCATGCCTCAAAACGAACAGCGGCCCGACCGCTTTGAAACCATTTCTGATCTCATTTCCCTGGGAGAATACGACGAAGCACTCACTGCTCTGGCCGAAGTGAATAAGTCGACGCTCGAGGATTGGGAGCTCGGCCGACTAGACGCGCTTGAGCTCACCTGCCGCAATCGCACCAGTGAAGACGAAGCCGGCGCGATGCCCCATCTGAAAAAACTATTAACGCAGCGTCTGTCTAAGGAATACCTGCTGGCCCTCGGTATTCAGCTTTCAGACAACGAGGAGTTTGCATTCGCAGAAGAGGTCTTGAAGCTTCTATGCAGGCAGGAACCGCGCCATCATCTGCCGCCGTTCAACCTGGGCATCGTTTACGCCCGGAGTGGAAAGTTCTCAGAGGCTCTCGAGCAGTTCGAACTGGCGCTGAAACACACACCGGATTTCGCGCCGGCGCACCAGCAGATAGCCAGTGCCTTTAAAAGCATGAATGAATTGACCGAAGCACGAGAGTGGTACGCAAAGTACCTCGCGCTGCGGCCGGATGACGCACATGAGTGGATAAACAAGGCCATCGTTGAAAGTGATCTCGGCGAATACAAAGCTGCCACGGTCAGCTACGAAAGTGCTCAGAGGGCCGACGCCGAAAACGAGAGCCTCTATTTCAACTGGGCCCTCACCGCTGAGCGCCAGCAAGACAGAGAGCGCATTGCCTTCTGTGCGCAGCGTCTTGCGGCGCTCGTGCCCGACGACTGGCGCACACATTTTGTCGCGGCATGGAACGCCAACGCACAGGGGCAGACGTTTCAGGCCTGGGAGCGCGTGGTGGAGGCATTCGAGTGTGCTCCGGAAGAGAGCCGTGCTTACTGCGCCGGTATGGCGCTCCACTTCGCGAACGAGCACGGGCTAAGAAAATACGCCGAGAGTCTGCTGCCGGTAATATTTGAAGAGCAATGCTTCGACGAGATGGTTCTCTTCGAGCTGCGCTGCCTTTCAGGGGCAAAATCAAACATTGCAAATGCCTACCGGATAACGCTGGAAGGCGTGATGAGCGAAGAAGAGTCAAGCGAGCTTAGCAGACTCGAGGATTCAAAAACCAAGTATGAGGATCCTGCCTTCCCGGCACGCTATGCATTCTACCGTCATCTCATCGTCTTCGCCGAAAACGAGCAGCAAGCGCGCAACTTCGCGTTGGAATTTGAAAAGCGCTGCATGGAAGAGATATCCAGAATTGAGTCGGTCGAAGTCAACGCAGTCAGTGACGGCACAGACGTCCACCTCGGTGTAAGCTGGCGTTCGGGCAAACTGATTTTTCCGATCGACGTCGATGGTGATCAGCATGCCGAGGCGTAGCTGAAGCAAGTCCTCTACTTTTTAAGCGGCGTCACCAGAATCTTGTCTACCCTATTGCCGTCCATGTCGACAACCTCGAAGCGGAAGCCGTCACTTTCAAAGCGGTCGGCGACCCGGGGAATGCGGCCGAGGCGATGCATGATGAATCCGCCCATCGTCTCGAACGACTGGCTCTCTTCTCCGCTCAGCGCGCTGAGATTGAACGTTTGTTTGAATACGTCTATGGCGACAACGCCATCGAGCAGACACGAGCCGTCGGGCCGCTTCACCATGGACGCTTCTGCGTCGGCTTGCTCGGGAACTTCTCCCACGATTGCCTCGAGCACGTCATTGAGCGTCACGACACCTTGAATTCCGCCGAACTCATCCAGCACGATCGCGAAGTGCCTGCGCGAGTGCTTGAACTGTTCGAGCAGTTTCAATCCTGTCGTTGACGAAGGCACGTAGAGCGGCTGCGTGATATGCTCGCGAAGATCGATGCGTTGACGGCTCTGCTCCAGGTGCCAGAGTTTCTTCACGCCGATTATTCCGAGAATCCGGTCCAGGGCGCCGTCGCAGACCGGATAATAGTTGTGCGGACTTTCAGCAATGAGTTTCCAGTTCTCCTCGGCGGGCCGGTTGACATCCAGCCAGAGCACTTCGGAGCGCAGCGACATGAGGCGGCGAATCGGCAGGTCGCCAAAGTGAAACACGTTATGAACGATATCCTGCTCCGCGCGCGCGACGACTCCTTCATTCGCCGCCTGCGTCACCATGATCTTGATCTCGTCTTCAGTGACGGATGGCTCCTGATCGGGCTTGATGCGCAGAACTTTCACGACGATATCGGATGAAAAATCAAGCAGCCGCACGACAGGCGATCCGATGCGTGCCAGAAGCTGCATGGGCCGCGCAGAAAACGACGCGATGCCCTCAGGATTGGACAGCGCCACGCGCTTGGGAACCAGCTCTCCGATCACCAGGGATAGAAACGTAATCACCGCAATGACAACGGCGAACGCCACTTCTCCGGCCAGCTTGCCTGCCAGAGGTTGAAGTGCTTCGGCCAGAAACTTCGTTATCCCGGCGCCGCCAAATGCGCCCGTCAGAATCGCCACCAGTGTGATGCCGATCTGGACGGTCGAAAGAAAAGAGTTTGGATTTTCTGCGAGCGACAGCGCCGCGGCTGCGCCAGCGCTTCCGCGAGAACTGCGTTGATGCAGGCGCGCCTTTCGGGACGACACCACCGCCATTTCGGACATGGAGAACAGTCCGTTGGCCACAATCAGAAGCAGTATCAGAACGAATTCGTAGAGGATGTCCACGGCCTGTCTCCGCGCACGAGATATACTTCAAAACGCAGTATGGCTGCGCGCACGCGGAGGTTCAAGCGTTCAGAAAATCAGCCCGGCTTCCAGCCTTTGGGCTTCTGCGGGAAGTAGCTGCAGTACGGTTCGCTCGCGAGAAAATCGCCGGTGACGCCAAAACTGCGGCTGCGGCTGCCGCCGCAGATGTCCCGGAAATCGCACCAGCTGCATTTGCCCTTCAGCGTAGGGTAATCCCGCAGCTGTTTCATGATCGGGCTCTCGCGGTAGATCTCGACGAGACTCTGTTTGCGCACATCGCCGACGACGAACGGCAGGAATCCGCTGGGATAAACCAGGCCGATGTGGTCGATGAACACAAAACCGTTTCCGTCATTCACGCCCTTGGCGGCTCGGCCGATGTCAAGCGCTGCGTCGGCACGCGCGGTGTCCTGGCGCGTGAGAAATTCAATCGGCGCGCTGCTTCCGTCGGCGCCTTTGCCCTGCGCGGCGTAGAGCTGCGCTTCGAGCTTGGCGATCACGAACTCCGGTGCGCCGCCCGCACGCATGCGGTCGATCTTCGCTTTGAGCGCCGCTGCATCTTCGCCGGTCGCGCGCGGCGGAGCGCCCTTTGCTTCAGAGCCCATCGCACTCGCGCCGGACTGTGGCCCCGGTGCTTCATCGCGCCGCCAGCCGCCCGGCTCGTAATTCGCGCCCGGGATTGCTTTCGGCACCGAGTTGAGCTGGACGATGCGCGCCGCTTCTTCAGGCGACTTGCCCTGCGCGACCAGTTCCGCAACTTCCTGGCGGCGGCGCTGCACGACCACCCGGCGGTAGTGCTGCGCTGCAGTGGTCTTGATGTCGTACGGCATTGTTTTGCTCAAATCGTAGAGCAGATGAAACACGTCCTCGTGCTCGCGCGCGGAGATGATGTCGCTGCGCAGTCCGCGTCCGGTCGGCACGAGAAAGAAAACGGACCAGAGGCAGATATCCAGCGTGGCGAGCAGCTCGCCGATCGCGCGGACGTCTTTCAGATTGTGTTTGCAGACTGTCGTGTTGATCTGAACGGGAATATCGTTGCGCCGCGCTTCTTTGATCGATTCAACCGTCCAGTCAAACGAGCCATCCACTTTGCGGAAGGTGTCGTGAATTTCCTTGCAGCTTCCATCGAGCGACACCGCCAGGCGCGACAGTCCGCTTGTCTTGAATTTCTTGATCACCGGCGGCTGCATGAGCTGCGTTCCCGAAGGCGTGAGTGCGACGCGCAGGCCTTTCTGATCGCCGTATTTAATCAGGTCGTAAATGTCGGGGCGCTTAAGCGGATCGCCGCCGGTAATGACGAACAGCGGCTTGCCGAATTCGCGGATCTGGTCGATCAGCTTGCAGCCTTCTTTAAAGGTGAGTTCCAGCGGATGGCGCTGCACAATCGCTTCGGCCCGGCAGTGAACGCAGCGCAGATCGCATGCGCGCGTGACTTCCCAGATGACGATGAATGGCGCCTGGTTGAAATCAACGCTGCCGAAGTCCGGCTTACCGGTGCGCTCACCCTGCAAAGCTGGAAGCGTAAGTGCCTCGGGAGTCGCGAGAGAAGGTGCCATGTCTGTCCGCCGGAGTTCTGCTGCCTGAACGAAACATTGAGCTTAATCCAAAAGCGTGTCGCGCTCAAGTTCCCTCTTTCCTCGGGGAGAGATGGGAACGCGGGGTGAGGGCTGCGCGCTGATTGCAGCCACAGCGCACCCCTGATCCCGGTTTCGCTGTCGCTCGCTCGGCCTTCTCCCAAAGGTGAGAAGGAAACGGCCGCGGTGCTAGAACTCGCCGCGAGCGCTGTCGGCGCCGTGGTTGGTGAGCCCGCCCAGCGCGGCCTGGATTTCGACGACGTGGAAGTGACGATTCGCCGAGCAGAACGTGCCGGTCAGGCGCAGCTGGCGAAGCGGCTGCTTCATAAATTGCACCAGCTGCCAGCTGCGGCAGCGTTCATCATCGCCGGAATGATCGGCGAGCAACGTCCACGTCTCCGCAAAATCAGAACGGCCTTCGAGTTTGTACCGGTAGAAACGGCCTGGCTCCTTGTCCCACAGCAGAAAGCGCACCCGATCTATCGTCACTTCCTCCTTAAAGGTGACGATGAACGATTGCTGCGCGTCCATGTCGGCGTACGCGTAGCCGGCCAGATCGCCATAGTCCCAGTCGTTGCCATCGATCAGCACATCTGGATTGATCCCGCCGCTGGCACGCGTTCCGCGCGCGGCGAGCGCCAGGTTCGTCCCCGGCTGCGGCGCCTGCGGGCCCGAGAAGGCCTGCAACTCGACGACCTGCACGGGTCCCTCGTCAGACGAGTACGCGGCGGTAACGCGAATCTGCTGAACGCTGCGCTGCTGAAAGAAGATTGTCTGCCAGCCGCGGCGCTGCTCTTCGGGATAGGTGTAATCGACAACCATCATCCAGGGCCCCTCGCACGCTGGACGCGTCTCAATCTTGTAGCGGCAAAAGCGCTCAGCAGTGTCATCCCCGAGCAGCATGCAGAGGCGCGTGAGTGGCACCGGATTGCGCAGCGTGATGATGAACGCATCCGACGGCGACTGCCGCCAGTCGAGCAGCGCCGCTCCGGCCCCTTGCGGAGAACTGACGAAATTTCCGTCGATCAGCCGGGCGGAAAATTTTCCACCGCTCGCGGTGGCGCCGTTCTCTGCCAGCGCGTGGTTGATCGCCGGATCAGGAAGCGCCGGAGCAGGAGGAGGAAGTTTCACGCGGACCGGCGGCACTTTAGTGGGCGGCTTACGGGCTGAGCTTCCAAGAAGAAAGCCGCACGCGAAAGCGCAGACGATCAGCACGCTTCCAACGATTCCGCCTCGCCGCATAGCTGAAGCTCCCACTCGGAGGCTCTGTAATAATAAAAACGGCCTGCGCTTTAAAGCGCAGGCCGCTTTTTAAGAGAGCATTTTGATTTACTTCTTGCGCCGCGCCGCCACCTTCTTGATGCCCTTAACGATTTTCTTCGCCTTGGCTTTCACTGCCCTGGCTTTCTTCTTCACCGCCTTGGGCGCAGGTTTCTTTCCTTTCGGAGCACTCTTTTTTGCAGGCTTGGCTTTCGCCTTTGCCTTTGTTTTCCGCGCGGACTTGGCCTTCGCCATCGCCTTCTTTTCAGATGTCACCAGCACCGGAGCTTCCATCTGCTTGAGCAGGTTCAGCGCGCTGCCGGCCTTGAACCAGAGGATCTGCTCGGCGTTGAAGCTGTGCTTGAGCGTGATCGTGTCCGAGCTGCCGTCGGCATGGCGCGCGACCATCGTCAACGGCTTGCCTGGTGCGAACGTGTTCAGGCCGGTGATGTCGATCAGGTCGTCTTCGCGAATCTTCGCGTAGTCGGCCGGATCTGCGAACGTGAGCGGCAGCATGCCCTGCTTCTTCAGGTTCGTTTCGTGAATGCGCGCGAAGCTCTTGGTGATAATCGCCACGCCCCCGAGGAAGCGCGGTTCGAGCGCAGCATGCTCGCGGCTGGAGCCTTCGCCGTAATTGTTGTCGCCCACGACGACCCACTTGATGCCGTTGGCCTTGTAATCGCGCGCGATCTCCGGGAAGGACTTTCCGGTTTCGCCCGTGCGCAGATTCTTACCCTTGCCGATTTCATTCGTGAACGCGTTGGTCGCGCCGATCAGCAGGTTGTTCGAAATGTTGTCGAGGTGGCCGCGGAACTTCAGCCACTTTCCAGCCGCCGAGATGTGGTCTGTGGTGCACTTGCCAAGCGCCTTGACGAGCACGCGCGCGCCGCTGATGTCCTGGCCATTCCACTTGTCGAACGGCGCCAGAAGCTGCAGGCGTTCGGAATTCGGCGCCACGACGACCTGGACCTTCTCGGCTTCCTTCTCGTTCGCAGGGGCCTGGAAACCCTTTTCGTCTTTCACGAAACCCTTCGCCGGAAGATCTGCCGAAACTGGCGGATCAAGCTTCACCGGGCCATTCGGCGTATCAATCGTGTCAGTCACCGGATTGAACGAGAGCGAGCCCGCAACAGTCTTAGCGACGACAACTTCCGGCGAGCCGATAAACGCGAGCGTATTATTGAAGCCGTCATTGCGGCCGCGGAAGTTGCGATTGAAGCTCGTGACAATCACGTTCGGCTTGGCCTGCTCGGCAGCGACTTCTTCCGGCCGCATGCCTTCGCGCTTCCACTGGCCGATGCACGGGCCGCAGGCGTTGGCAAGGATCGTGGCACCAAATTCCTTGAGCGTTTCAAGCTGGCCGTCGCGCGTGAGCGTCGCGTAGACCTGGTCTGAGCCGGGCGTCACCAGCAGCGGCGCCTTGGGCTTGATGCCCTTTGTCAGCGCCTGACGGGCGACGTGCGCCGCGCGGCCGATGTCCTCATACGAGCTGTTCGTGCACGAACCGATCAGGCCGACGCGGACTTCGTCCGGGTAATTCTCCTTCTGCTGGTGCTCCTTCATCTGGGACGCCGAGTGCGCGATGTCGGGGCTGTGCGGCCCGACGAGCATCGGTTCGAGCGTGTTCAGATCGATTTCGATCACCTGGTCATAGTACTTTTCCGGGTTGGCATGAGCGTCCGGATCAGCATTCAGCGAATTGGCGTACTTCTTCGCTTCGGCTGCGATGTCCGCGCGGAAGGTGCTGTTGAGGTAATCGACGGTGCGATCGTCGAAGGGGAAGACCGAGGTCGTCGCGCCCAGTTCGGCGCCCATGTTCGTGATCGTGCCGCGGCCGGTGAGGCTGATGCTCGCGACGCCTTCGCCGAAGTACTCGACGATCTTGTTCGTTCCGCCGGCGCAGGTGAGGATCTCGAGCATCTTCAGGATGACATCCTTCGGGCTGGTCCAGCCGTTGAGCTTGCCCTTCAGGCGCACGCCGATCAGCTTCGGATTGAGCAGTTCCCACGGCATTCCGGCCATCACGTCCACCGCGTCAGCGCCGCCGACGCCGATGGCGAGCATGCCCATGCCGCCTGCATTCGGTGTGTGGCTGTCGGTGCCGATCATCAGGCCGCCCGGGAAGGCGTAATTTTCAAGCACGACCTGGTGAATAATTCCCGCGCCAGGCTTCCAGAAACCCATGCCGTACTTCTTGGCCGACGTGGCGAGGAAGTCGAAGACTTCCTTGTTCTCTTTGAGCGCGACCGGCATATCGACTTCCGCACCGGCGCGGCCGATGATCAAGTGATCGCAGTGCACGGTGGTTGGAACCGCCACGCGCTTCTTGCCGCTGGAGATGAACTGCAGAATAGCCATCTGCGCCGTGGCGTCCTGCAGCGCGATGCGGTCCGGGCGCAGCATGAGGAAGCTCTCGCCACGCTTGAGTTCCTGCGACTCGGGCTGATCGAGATGTGCGAAGAGGATTTTTTCTGCCTGCGTGAGGTTCCGGCCCAGGCGCCGGCGCAGCAGATTGTGGCGCGCAGTCAGCGTCCCGTAGAGCTTCTTGATCATTTCGAGTTGTTCGGACATGGGTTTATCGGGGCTCCTTGTTTTGCCAAAATGGTACTTTCTTTATATCAAGAAACCTGTCCGGCTCAAATGCGAGATTTAGGGGGATGGCGTTACTTAGCTGGGTGGCCGCAGTTGTGCCACGCCACGTAGCGAAGCGAAGTGGTGTGCCGAGCCGCTATGCATCCACCCAGTCGTCCACTTTCAACGGTTCGCCGTCGCGCGATCCAAGTACCAGCCAGCGGAAGCTGGACCAGCGCCACTGCTCGATCGATTTCACGAGACGCCGTTTTACGGGGTTTTTATGGCAGTATTCAGCGCGGTGAATCACCGCCTCCCAGCTCGTCAGGTTACGATCATAGCCGCCCCCACCGAGCCAGAACTTGTACTTTCGCTCGCCTGATTCATTGACTTCAAGTTTGCTCAGCAAACCCGAACGCTCTGCCTTTAATCGCTCCAGAATTCTTAGGGCAACGGGCTTCTTAACCTGATAGAGAAAGCGTGAGATGTCATACGTTCCCATTCGAGGCCGTACAAGCAGATGGACGTGCTCAGGCATGAAAACGTAGGCCCATAACGCGTAGTTCAACTCGTTGCAAGCGTTCCGAACAGATTCTCCCAGCCACGTCTTCCACACTTCATTCGTGAGCAATGGGAGCCGGTCATTGCATGAAAAGGTGAGAAAATGAACGTGTCCAGGAACGTTCAAGCGCTTCACTTGCTTGTAATAAAAGCCAGCCTCTTCCATAAGAATTAGACTGTATGACTCTAATTAACGGTTTGAAGCGAAAGATAGAGGCTGCACTGAATGTGATGGGTCTTCGCACACCACTTCGCTCCGCTTCGTGGCGTGGCACAAACAGCAGCCACCCAGCATTCAATACCAACTTTACTGCCCGGCGCTCTGCAGTTTCTGGACCAGCTCGGCCTTCTCTTCATCGCTGAGCTTGCCGTCGCCATCTTTGTCGAAGGCGTTCATCATCTCTTTGAGCATCTCGCCGCGCTTGCCGCTCAGCGCGCCGATGCCCTCGCCACTGAGGCTCTGCAGGAGTTTCTTGAGCATACCCTGCCGCATCAGGCCGGCGTCTGAAGCGCGCTCGGGGACGAACTGCAGGAAGAGGATCGCCATCTCGTCTTCAGTCTGCTCACCCCAGGTCACGCGTTTGGGCGGGTTGCTGGGATTGCGGATGTTTTCAGCGCTGTTGTCGTAAGTAAATTCCATGCTCAGCTTTGTTCCTTTGGGCAGCTTGAGCGGCTTTTCATACAGGTACTGATCCTGCCAGTTAAAGTCCCAATCCTTGATCCAGATCAAAGGCTGAATTTTGCCATCCGGCAGCGTGGCCTCGGCTTTCATCTCGCGACAGATCAGATGCGCGTGCGGCGTAATGCCCAGCAGCTGCGTGTCGATCGGTGTCACGTACGTGTCGCTTACTTTGTAATTCTTCTCGCCCGGCGGAATGTCGATTTTGCGCGAGCGCAGCGCAAAGCCCTGCACGACTTTTTCCGGCGTCTTCTTTGTGAAGTAAATGCCGACCGAGGACTGCTCTTTCTCCGGCTTGCCGGATGGATGGAAATGAATCTGCAGCACGAAATCGGACCCTTTGTTCATCTTGCGTCCGGCGTCATCGGACAGGCGGCGCGCGAAAGCGCCTGGTGCCCAGCCGCCGAGTCCGCCCGTTGGAATGATTCCCGGACCGGCGAAACTCTTGTAGCCCGGCTCGGGATCCTGCGCATCTTTGCGCCGTGCGGCGCCGGTGGTGTCCAGGAAAAATAACGCGTGATGCACGACCTTGCGGTTGCTCGGACGGTATTCGACAGCAGCCACGTACTTGTCTTCGGGAATATCCATCGGCAGCACGAAGCAGCGGTACACGTCCTTGCCCTCGGCAGGTACCGTGTACGCCTCGGGCATCTTTAAAATTAGATCGGGCTCCCCGAGGCTCCAGCCATCTTTAAATTGCGGTGCCGGCGGCAGATCGGCCGCATTGCCCTCGATGCTCCCCTGCTCCACCCATTTCGTAATCGTGGCGATCTGCTGATCGCTGAGCCGGCGTGCGTCGTGGAAATCGCCGTAGCCGGGTTCAGCTTTCCACGGCGGCATGAAGCGCGACTTGGTCACGCGCGCGATCTGTTTGGCGTGGCTCTTCGCATCGGCATAGTTGTTCAGCGCGAATGGCGCGACTTCACCATCACGATGGCAGCCCGTGCAATTGGCAAAGATGATCGGCGCAACATGCTTGTTGAACGTGACCGGCTCGTCGGCCGCGCCTGCAGCGTGTAACGAACAGGACCTCAACGCAGAGGCACAGAGGACACAGAGTACGCGGAGAAATAAAAGTTTAAGGTTTGTGGTTTCTAGTTTCTGGTTAACGGCAACCAGAAACCGAAAACTAGAAACCAGAAACCGCAGTTTGCTCGCGTTCATTTTTCAGCTCCCATGTCGGAGATCAGGCATCCGACCGCCTGCGTGCGCGGATTCTTGATTTCTTTTCCAGCCAGCAGCGCCTCGAGCGCCTCGCGCAGATCGTGCTGCGAAGGGGCAAAGCGCGGCTTGCCGAGGTCTACGTAAAGATCGTTGATGCGCCCGCGGTACTGCAGTTTGCCATCCGCTGAAAACACGGCCGCTTCGGGCGTGACCGTGGCACCCGCGTGCTTGACCAGCTCGTGTTTGGGATCAAGCAGCACCGGGCAGTCATAACCGAATTCCGCCGCGTGCTTCCTGGCGGCCTCAGCCGTCAATTCGGCCTGCGCATGCACCAAGCAGATGCGCACGCCGCGCTTGCCGAAGTCGCCGCAGATGCGCTTTATCTCGGGAGCCATCTTGTTAGCGATAGGGCAATCGTGCGCGATGAAGATCAGAACCAGAGCTTTGTCGATTTTCTCAAACGGCCGCTGCGCCTGACCGTTCATGTCACGAAATTCCAGCTCGCCTGCGGCGGCCAGCGGAGAGATCAAAACAAGGAGCAATCCAAAAAGTTTCATGTGGCGAATTCCTGCATCCCGTGTGGGATTGTCGATCATCTCCGGTGCCAGGCGAGTCCAAAACCACGTTCGGCGATTGCTTGCGCAAACATCAGACCTCAATCGCAAAACTGTGCACTTCGAGCCGCAACGCTTCAGGTTTCAGTCCTGTAAGTGAGGGCCTGTATTTTTTTCCCGGTTTCGGCTATATTCGGCGCGGTCTACAGCAGAGGCAGGCTTTGGCAATGAAATCCAATCTTATTCTCGTAATGATCGGCGCCGCAGCCGCGGCATTATGCTTCGGTGCATGGATGTCTCTCAAAGGTGCACCGCCGCAGTCCGTGGCCGAAAAGCCGAACACGCAGGCGGCCATTCCACAGGTCGTCAGCGTCCTGACCAGCCCCGACCCGGCCGTGCGCAGCGCAGCCATTAAGACACTCGGCAGCCACATCGCCTCTGATCCGGCACTCGCCGCGGCGATCGATGAGGCGCTCGTCGAACGCGACAACGCCGTCGTCCGTGCCGCTCAGCGCACGCGCCAGCCACTGCCCATGATGCAGCATGATTTCCTTGCGGAGCGCCGCGTAGATGCGGAGCGCCGAGCAGACGGTGCGGTAAAAAAGGAGGTGCCGGAACTCCTGCGCAAGCGGCACCACAAATTGATGTTAGAGGCAGATGAGGCGCTCGCCAGGAATGATGTTGAAGGGGCCATTGTGAGCCTGGACCTGGCGAAATCGCTCGGACTGGGCGAATTCGATCCCAGAGCGCGTGAGACTGAGCGCGAATTAGAAACGCGAATTGCCCAGCGGCGCAGGGAAGGCGGCGAAGCCGGCCGCGGAATGCCCGGCAGGGCTCCGGCGCAGCCCCGCGCACCCGGCGAGTTCAAACCCGCCGAAGGCGAAATGGGCCGGCGCGAACAGGTCATGCTGTTCATCCGTGAAGCTGAAGAACTGGCCGAGAAAAAGAATTTCGACGCAGCGTTGCTGACGCTCGACCGCGCCCGTACCGCATTCCCCGACGACCGCCGGCTGGCCGACGTTCGCCAACGGGTGGAAATGGCGCGCGCCAATCCCGATCGCCAGAGGCTTGCCGGACGTGAAGAGCTCCGCCGCAGACGCGAGAACAATGTCGGCGAGCTCAATCCATTCGATAACAATGAAAAGGATCCGCAGGTTAAGAAAGAGGATCCAAATCTTCCGCCCAGGAATAAAAAAGCAGGCGAAATCAATCCCTTTGAATAGCACCAGGTAAGCACCCGCTGGAGAGTATTGCAATGATTGTAACGAGAGCACTTCTTGCGGCACTGGCCCTCTGCGCCGCCTGCGCCAGCCTGAGCGGTTCCGAGGAAGACGTCTGGTATTACAAAGGCAAGACGCAGGCTGAATGGGCCGAGGAGCTGAAGAAAAGCAAGAACGAGGAAGCGTGGAAAGCATTCGACCGTTTCGGCCGCCACGGCGCCTATGAGCTTTTGCAGCTTATTCAACAGGGCGATGCACAGTGCCGTGAGCGCGCGCTGTCGAAAATTCGGCCCGATTATCTTTCCGTTCCGAAGAACCAGGACCTGGTGAAATCATTCCTGCGCGATGAGAACCCGGCCGTGCGCAAAGCCGGCATTCAGCTGCTGGCGCCGCTGGTTGCAAAAGATGAACAGTGGATCATGCACCTGAACGATCTGCGCAAGGATGCCAACGGCGAGGTGGCTGCAGCCGCCGAGCAGGCGCTCAAGCCGGTCATGTCCAAGATCCTCTTCAATGATG
>DASPJR010000193.1:0-34064 GCA_035628505.1 Planctomycetota bacterium
CCGGCTTCCTGCAGATGATTCTTTCCGAAGTCCTGCCCGCCGTCAGCGAACTCGACGAATTGCCGCTGTCCGACGCGCTCAAGCGCTTCGACAAGGCGCTCGGCAAGCTGGGACTCGCGCCGCAGGGTGACCGCTGCTGGCGCGAACAGATGGAAACGACCGCGCGCTTTTACGGCGGATTGCCCGACACGATGGCGATGATCGTCGCGGCCGAAGGCATTTTTGTGTTCTACTTTCTCAGCGAATTTGAAGACGGCACGTGGGCCTTGACCGGTCTGGCTGATGACTGGGAACGCTTCATCAAGAAAAAAGGGCCAGACGGCCTTTTTGTCGACAATCCCAAAGTGCGTTTTGAATCACTCGACGAGCCCTTGCCGGATATCTTCAAGGCGCACAAGGCTGCGCTGAAAGAAGCGAAGAGAAAAACTGCTCCGGCGGCCAGAGGAATCGACGCGATGGTTGCCGCGTTCGAAAGGTTTCAGACAGCGGCATTCAAGTGAACCGTGGTCAGCGGCGCGCTTTTGCCCACGCGATCCAGGGTTCGTAGTCGTAGCTGTCTACGTCACACGCGTTGAACTTCTGCCGCGGCACAAAAACGTGTCGGGCCATATGCTCAACAAAGTATTCCGGAAGCGCGAGTTCATGCGCTTCAACGTAATGCGCCAATCCCTGCGGCCAGACGTATGTGCCATCGGTCAGTTCGCTGCTGCCGAGCACGCTGTCGGCAACGCCGCATTCCTCGCGGCAATAGGCGAAGCCGAGATAACTACAGCATTCCGCCCCGTTGCGTAGATAGTTGAGAATCAGCGCGCGCCGCTCGCATTCCCAGCCGGGTTTGATAAACATCCCCGGATGCGGCAGCCGCAGATCGAGTAGATCCGGCGGCGCGCACGATTTCCGCGCGCGGGTGTCACACCAGAAACCGACGGGGAGGAGGGGCATTTAATATTTGTAACGGAATGCACTGGCTGCGGCCAGTGGCACACGGAATAAGAGCAAGCTGCGAGTCGGACAAAAACTATTGCCACACTTGATCTGCGGCCATTCAATAACGACATTGCAATAGCTTGTTACTGCCGTTCGTGTGCCCCTGGTCGGAGCCAGTGCCCTTCCGGTCCTCTCATTCAATTAACTCATGACGCGAACTTTGCTGAAACCACCCACACTAGCTTGCACCCGTGTCGTTGCCGTGTGCCACTGGCCGCAGCCAGTGCCCGCTCCTCACCGGTTCATTCGATCAACGTCTCATCCCAATCATCCACTCTAAGCGGTGCGTTGTCGTGATCGTTCCATTCCAACCACCGAAAGCTCGACCAGCGCCAGAGCTCCGGTGATCTCACCAAGCGTCTCTTCACCGGGTTCCAATGGCAGTAACGAGCTTTTTCCACCGCGAGCTTCATTGACCAGACATTTCCGTCATACCCGCCGCCTTCCAACCAGAATCTGTAACACCACTTGCCTGGCCGTTCGCGAATCCGGAGCTTATCCAGCAGCGATGTGTTCGTGTCTTTCAAATGGCCGACGATCTTCTTAGAGAAGTTCTCTTTTATTTGCCGCAGGAACAATCCGATGTCGTACGATTCTTTGCGCGGCTTGACCAGTAAGTGAACATGCTCTGGCATAAAAACGTAAGCCCAAAGATGAACAGTCTGCTCGTCACAAGCTGTCCTGATCTCGTTAGCCAGCCACGTTCGCCAGAGATCATTTGTTAATAATGGGCGTCGATCATGAGTCGAGAACGTTAGAAAATGCGCGTGGCCTGGAACATTGAAGCGTTTCAGACGCTTGCGGTGTGTTTCGGGGTCGAAGTCCATGGTTTGCACTCTAAGAAAGAAAAAGAGGGCACTGGCTGCGGCCAGTGGCACACGGACAAAAGTACAAGCCGCGCATTGTCAGCAAGCTAATGCATAAGTTTAAGCGCGGCCAGCGGATGACGACATTCTTACTTATACGTATGCCCCGGCATTTGAGTTGCGTACCTTCGGCGGGTGGGATATAGTTTGTCGGTTGGTTTGGCGGCACTTCCGTTCTGGACGAGATGGCTATGGGTCGTGGTATTGTGAATAGTCTTTCCGCGCCGGCGTCTCGCCGGATTATTACGGGGCGCTCTCACGTTTTCTCCGGCACACGAGCGTCCTGACGTCGAATGGTTTCTGCCTCACCTTTCCTCTTTCTTCTGATTGCTTTGGCATGGATGCAGAACCGTGGCGCGTATGTTTCGCCCGCGTTTGTGCGTCCTTTGAATTGTCGCGGGCGCGACCTGCAGGCGATGATCTGGCCGGCGGGACGCCGGCGGTCCCAGGAATAGCACATGGCTGACATGATCGAATTGACGTACCCGGACGGCTCGAAGCACGCGTTTGAGAAGGGTGTGACGGGTCTCACCGTGGCCAGCTCCATCGGCAAGCGCCTCGCAGCCGACGCGGTCGCGGTAAAAGTCAACGGCACTGTCCTGGATGTCACGCGCCCGATCACGCAGAGCGGCAACTTCGCGGTCGTCACGCCCAAATCGCGCGATGGCAAGATGGACGCCGATGCGCTCTACTGCATGCGCCACACGGCCGAACACATCATGACCGAAGCCATCTGCCGCCTGTGGCCGGATACCAAGCTCGTCTACGGCCCGCCCGTTGAAGACGGATTTTACGGCGACATCGATCTGGATTCGCACAAGATCTCCATTGACGATTTTCCGAAGATCGAAGCCGAGATGGCCAAGATCGTCGCCGAAAACCGGCCGATGACGCGCTATGAATTGCCGCGCGCCGAAGGCATGAAAAAGATTCAGGCTGAAGGCAATCCGTACAAGGTCGATAACGCCGAACGCGCTTCGGGAGACGTGCTGAGCTTCTACGTCACTGGCGCGAACGTCGGCAAAGACTTCGAAGACCTCTGCATGGGCCCGCACGTGCCCAGCACCGGCCGCATCGGCGCGTTTAAGCTGACGGCGGTTGCGGGCGCGTACTTCCGCGGCGATGAGAAGAACAAGCAGCTGCAGCGCATCTATGGAACGGCTTTTCCAACGCAAAAAGATCTGGAAGAACATTTCGCACGCATCGACGAAGCCAAAAAGCGCGACCACCGCGTGATCGGCAAGCAGTTCGGCCTCTTCACGATGAGCCCGCTTGTCGGACAGGGCCTGGTGCTTTGGATGCCCAACGGCGGCATCATTCGCACGGAGCTGCAGAACCTGATGCAGGGCGAACTGACCAAGCGCGGCTATAAACCAGTCTTCACGCCGCACATCGGCAGCGTCGAGCTCTACAAGACGTCGGGCCACTTCCCGTATTACAAAGACAGCCAGTACCCGACGCTGAAGAGCGAGGCGAAAAAAGAGAATGGCGAGGCCGAGGAAGAATATCTCCTCAAGCCGATGAACTGCCCGCACCACATTCAGATCTACGCCGCCGAGCCGCACAGCTACCGCGATCTGCCGATCCGCCTGGCCGAGTTCGGAACGGTGTACCGCTACGAGCAGTCCGGCGAGCTCAATGGCATGACGCGCGTGCGCGGCCTGACGCAGGACGATGCGCATCTGTTCTGTACGCCCGAGCAGGTCGAGAAGGAAATTCAGAGCACTGTTGGACTGGTACAGACGATTTTCGGCGCGCTGGGTCTCAAGGACTATCGCGTGCAGGTCAGCCTGCGCGATCCGGCCAGTGACAAGTACACGGGCGATCCGGCCAAGTGGAACATGGCCGAAGAGACGCTCAAGCGCGTTGCCAAGGACATGAATCTGCCGCACGAGGCGGTCCCCGGCGAAGCGGCCTTCTACGGTCCGAAGCTGGACTTCATGGTGAAGGACTGCATTGGACGCGAATGGCAGCTGGGAACGGTGCAGCTCGATTACAATCTCCCCGAACGCTTCAAGCTCGAGTACATCGGCAGCGACAACAACCGCCACCGTCCCGTCATGATTCACCGCGCGCCGTTCGGCAGCTTCGAACGCTTCGTGGGCATCCTCATCGAGCACTTCGCCGGCGCCTTCCCGCTGTGGCTTGCCCCGACGCAGGTGCGCGTGGCAAACATTACGGACAAGCAGGAAGAGGCATCCCTGAAGGTCGTGCAGATGCTGGCAGCCGAGGGCTTCCGGGTCGAAGCGGATTTGGGTAAGGGCAAGATTAACGCTAAGGTGGCCGAGTCTGAAGCCGCCAAGATTCCGTACCTGCTGGTCATCGGCGACCGCGAAGCGCAGGCCGGAACGGTGGCCGTGCGCGGTCGCGGCCGGAAAGATCTGGGAACGATGCCGGTGGCGGAGTTTATCGCCAAAGCGAAGGCGGAGATTGCGGAGAGACAGATTTAGTCTCACGCAAAGACGCTAAGGACGCAAAGAAAGAGAGAAGAAGATCGTTAAGGAAGTAATGGGAACTGGGTTTGCGGATTTCAATTTGGAAAGTTTGTCTGAGCCTGAGCCTGCGCGAGCAACAATGCGCAGGAATCCAGTAAAGCTTGAAGAAAAGGGGAAGCTGATCGTTGGCTTGGTGACATGAAGTAGACAGAGGGTTTTGGCTGCACACGTGCAAAGGTTTGCAGCATTTCAGCCAAAAGAGCTCGACGAAGAAAAGTTCGCGCACACGTGCGTTTCTGGACAAATTCGGCGCTAAAGGCGCTTGGTCTGCAACACACGGTGCAACTTTTTACAGCAGGGCGTTCCTGCGAACGAGAGCGGCGACTGGCGCCGCGTGAGGGAGAACTCAGGAAAGAAGGAGGATCTGGCCATTACAGAAAGACTGCGTATCAATCAGGAGATCAAAGCCAAGACGGTCCGTGTAATCGGACCGGAAGGTGCACAACTGGGAATTATGCTCGCCGACATGGCCCGCATGAAGGCCCAGGAGCTGGAGCTGGACCTCGTGGAAGTGGCTCCCAAGGCCGAGCCGCCCGTCTGCCGCATTATGGACTACGGCAAACACATCTACCACGAGCAGAAGAAAGAACAGAAGGCGCGCAAG
The DNA here is from genome assembly GCA_035628505.1 of Planctomycetota bacterium. Classification (GTDB taxonomy): domain Bacteria; phylum Planctomycetota; class SZUA-567; order H5-PLA8; family H5-PLA8; genus DASPJR01. The sequence goes on from DASPJR010000193.1 coordinate 4,953, forward strand.
AAAGCACACGCTCACGATTTGAAAGAAGTCCGCCTGAGCTTCAAAATCGGCAAGCATGATCTGGGAATTAAAGTCCAGCACGCCAAGGAGTTCCTTGAAGAAGGACACCGCGTCCAGTTCACCATGATCTATAAGGGCCGCGAGATTGCGCACCAGAACATCGGCGAGCAGATCCTCAAGAGCGTCGTGACTGAGCTTCAGGATTCGGCGAAAGTTGAACGTCCGCCTTTCCGCGAAGGTAAGCGCGTGGGTCTGATCCTGGCGCCCAAGCACGTTGCGCCGGAAAAGCCTGAGAAGCCCGGACGCGCCGAGCATGTCGCACCGTCTGCTGCGCCGGTAACTGCGGCTGCTCCTGCAGCGGCCGCGCACAAGGCGTAACCGCTCTGTCGACCGCGCCTTAAAGAGCTTACCAAAGGGCTGCCTCCGCCTGTCGCGGGCGGAAGCTGCGGCGTGCGTAAGTCATTTGTTTTCCGCTGATTGCAGTAGCCGTCAGGCAGTCTGACTGGTGCTGCGGATGCTGTCGAGCAACTGCGTTAAATCGAAAGGCTTTGCGATAAACCCGTCAAAGCCTGCCGCGAGCGCACCTTGCTTGCGGCCCATGGCGGATATGGCGAGCGCGCGGGTCTGCTGATTAGGCCCCGGGGTTTGGCGCAGGGCTGAAATGAACTGCATGCCATCCATTTCGGGCATCATAATATCGGACAGAATAAGATCGTAAGACTCTGTCTGAGCGAGCTTTAACGCGCTGTTGCCATTGGTCGCGGTGTGAACCGTGAAACCCTCGTACTGGAGCGCAAGAGTCACAACGTCAGCGGTGAGTTCATCGTCTTCAACCAGCAACAACTTCGGCATCTTGCCTAAACCTTTGTAGTGACAGCATCAACGTTCGCAAGATGCCACACCGCATTGAAAAATTCTTATTCGTTGAGCGCCATATTTCTACAGTTGCACCGTAAAGACCCCATATGCGGCGCCTTTTGCAAAAGGGACGCATCTTCCGGGCCAAAGAGCAGCCCCAGACATGCTGAGAATATTCCCAGAATGCGGGAAGGTACAGAAGCGATGGCGTTCCCGGAGGGAATCGAACCCCCAACCTGCGGATTAGAAATCCGCTGCTCTATCCAGTTGAGCTACGGGAACGGCTGGCGCCACCATATAAAAGCACATTTCGCCGGAAAAACAAACTCATTGGGCTCAGCGACGCTCGGTTTTTCTCGTCTGAATTCTGCCGTGTCATGCTATCTTATACTTCGCGGAATTTTACGATCACACGGTGCGCGTGGAGGACACCTCTATGCAGGAACGTGGGGCAATGGCCGAACTGGCCGCGCTGGTGAAGCAGGCGCGTTCCGGTGATGCCGAGGCCTATGGGGAACTCGTCAACCGGTTCAGTGCGGCAGTTCGCGGTATGTGTCTGATGCGGGCGGCAGATCCGGCGCGAGCCGATGACATCGCGCAGCAGGTGTTTTTAACGGCCTGGAAACGCCTGCCGGACTTGAATGAGGACGCCCCGTTCTGGCCGTGGCTGGAAGCGATCACGCGCAACCACCTGCTGAATGAGTGGCGGCGCGTGCAACGGGAAAGAGGCCTTAAGCAGCGCTATACGGTCGCCTGGCTGGCCCAGAGCGAGTCGGAACACGCGAGCGAGGATGCGGAGGATCTGGCGCTGCGCGTGGAAGTGCTGCGCCAATGCGTCGAGACGCTGCCGGAGAAGCTGCGATCGCTGATCCGCATGCGTTATGACGACGGTTATTCCTCTGAAGAAATTGCGGTTGTTCTTGGCCGCACCAGCGACGCCGTGCGCCAGACCTTTGTGCGCGTGCGTGACAAGCTGCGCGAATGCGTGGAGCGGAAGCTAAGCAGCCAGGGCGCGATTTAAGAGTTTGCAACGGACGGGATCAGGCGTGAGCGAGACGATGACGATAGATAACGAATCGATCAGCCGCTTCGAGTATCTCGCCGGCCGCTTTTTCGACGGCAGCCTGGACGAACACGAAGACCAGGAACTCGCCGGCATTCTCAAGGCTGATGGCACGCTGGCTGAACGTTTCCTGGAGCAGGCACGCATCGAGCGGCTTATCGGGTACGGCTCGGATCCGGCGCGGCTCTCCGATGAAGCCTTTGCCGACACAGTCATGCGCAGCATCGCTTTTGAAGACCCCGTCGAAAGCGAACGCTTCGCACACAATGTTGTTCGCGCGGTGCGTGAAAATGTCGGGATGAGCACAAGCCGCCGCTTGAGCCTGCGTTCGCGCCGGCGCATCCAGCGGCCATCGCACATGCCGCAGACAATCGTCATGGCCGTGGCCGCCGCGCTGGCGCTTGCGCTGCTCCTGGCGCTGGCTTCCGGACCGTCCTCGCCGCGCCGGGTCGCTCACAACGAACCCGTGCGAGTGGAAACAATCAATCTGACTGTGCGCCAGGCAGTGGATGATGCCGCTGCGCCGGGCGATTCAGCTGCCGCACCCCGGGCGCGCATTGAAGCCACGCAAGATGAGGCCCCTGCGCTCCAGACCTTCACGGATGCTCAGAAGTCCGATGAAGGCCGCAGCATTCTCCCGGTTGAGATACCTGCTGCCGCTCAAGCGAAAGCAGAAGAAAAACAAGCCATCGTCAGCGCGCCGGCACAGCTTCCCAAAGCGTCAACGGCTGCAGCCGCGTCAGTGCAGCGAACCGGCGGCAAAGTTATGGCGCAGCTCGCAAAGTTAAACAATGTCAAAGCAGTGAGAATTGCCGCCGGATCCAAGGAGGAAAAGCCGCTTGCAGAGCAGGCCATGCTCTCTGATGGCGACACTCTGCGCGTGCTCAGCCCGGACATCAGCGCAAGTGAAGCATTGCCGGGCTCGCGCCATGCCGAGCTGATCATGGGCGACGGCAGCCAACTGGTCGTCAGCGAAGGTGCCACACTGCTGCTGGCGATGGAAGGCGCCGCGCCGCGACCGGTGCTAGAACGCGGCGAAGTGCTGGCACGCATCAGGCCGCAAATTCCCGGCAGCAATCTAATCATCAAGACAAAGCAGGGGGCTGAAGCCGCGGTGCTTGGGACGGTTTTCACGCTCAAAGCGGATACCGGCAACCGCCGCGTGGAGCTGCGTGTTGATGAAGGCAAGGTTCAGTTCTCGAACAAAGGCGAGAAGCGCCTGGTGGTCGCTGACGAAGCGTGTGTGGCGGAAGACGGAAAAATCCCCAGTCAGCCCTTCGCCTTCCGCCCAAGGCCTGCAATTCTCGCGGGCGTGCTGACGGATAAGGAAACGGGCCGGCCGATTCCCAACGCAACAATCACGGTTGCGCCGTACGCCGAGCGCCAGAAAGCACTGCCGCATCTGGGAACAAAAACAGACGCTCAGGGCCGCTTCACGATTGAAAACCTGCGCGAAGGCCTCTCGTTTATTCTCGCCAAGACAGATGATGGTGGGCCGGCGGGATTGCAGGGCCGCGGCACCATCGTCCGCACGCGCCTGACCGGCGGCGAGAAGAACATGCTCAACATCAGCATGGAGAAAGGCGCGGTCGCGGTTGGAAAACTTTACGAGCCTGGCGGCAAGACAATCGTCGGCGCGACCGTGCGGCTGGTGCCGCCGGCAAGCGACGGGCAATCCATGGATCTGAAAGTCACGCAGAATGGCACGCAGACGGACTGGTCCGCGGTCGCGCTCGAGGGCAACGGCAAGTACCTCGCCATCGTCGAAAAGCCCGGCTTCATCGCACGCATCAAGAACATGCGCCTGAATGATATTCGCTCGCACATTGTCACGAACTGGCCGCTTGAAGTTCAGCTCGCGCCGTCGGCGGTTCTAAAGGGCCGCGTGCTGAACCCTTCCGGATTGCCGATCACCGACCCGCCGGGAGCCAATCTGCTGGACCCGCGCCTGCCGCGCACAATTGTGACACTCGCCGCCTCGAGCGGAACGACGTGGTCGGCCGAAGCTGAAGCCGACGGAACATTTGTATTTAACACGAACCTCGATAGCGGCGCGTATGACATCAAGATCGAGCGCTTCGGCTTCGCGCCGCTGATCAAACGCATCAATCTCGTTGCCGGTCAGACGCTTGAACTTCCGGCGACGCTGGACTTCGCAAAGGCCGCGGCGCGGTAGATACTTTCCGCATTGCGACTCCCCCGAAACTGATCACAATAGTCACATGGCCATGACGCTAAGCTTTTTTGCGATCTTTATGGGGCTGATTTTTTATATACCCTACGCGCTGGCATGCAATTTTTTATTCCGGCTGATGATGAGCTCGCTGCCGGTCACGAAGGCCTTCGAGCCTGAGTGGCGCCGCGAACGGATGATGACGTTTCTGGCATTTCTCTGCGTGCCGCTGTTACATCTGGGTCCGCTTGTTCTGCTGGTCACCTATCTCTTCGGAGCACTGCGGCATTTTCGAGAAGTGAAGAGACTTTCGCTCGATGGCCAGTCGCCGCGGCTGCCGCGGATTCCGCGGATGCGACTTGAGGAAATGCTGGTCATGGTCTTCAGCGTTGGGGCGTTCCCCATGATCTGCAATGCGTTGCTGGGCCTGAAACTCAACCAAAGCCAGTCGCAGCAATTCTTGACTTTCATGTTCATCGTCGGACTGATGGTTTTTCCGCTGTGTTTCATCAGCGCCTATCACCGCCTGGAAGCCAACCACGTTCCGCACGGGCGCACGCGCATGCTGTTCCTGCTGGTTTACCCGTACGTGCTCTGGTCCGTGCCGCTGATTCTGTTCGGCCTTCTTCTCATATTTTTTGGCATTCTGCGCAGCAACATAGACCTCGAAATTATTCTCATCTATTCGACCGCCGCGCTGCTTCCGCCGCTCATTGGAATCCCACTGAGCAGAATCGCGCGACGGGAAGGCGATGCTGTTGCCGCACGTGAATCGACCGAGGCGGTGCCCGAGCCGCCGCTTTCAAAACTTCCTCCCGCAGAAGGCCGGATTTGATAAACTGCACGCATGAGAAAACGAAAAGAAATTGAAGCTCCCGTGCTGCCGCAGGCGGGCGACACGCTCCCCGTCATCGAACTGACCACGCGCCACACCTCCGGCCACCCGTGGGTGTTCCGGCGCATGGTCGGCGAGCCGTACAGCGAAATCGAGCCCGGTACGCTGGTTGAAGTTCTCGACAAACACGGCCAGCACGTTGGCCGGGGGTTCTATAATCCCTATTCAGAGATCGCCATCCGTCTTCTCACCACCGACCGTGGCGCATTCCCTGAACGCCGCTGGTTTCTGGGCGCGATCACGCGCGCGGTTCGCTTGCGCCACGATGTACTGAAGCTTCCGTCGGTCTGTAACGCTTACCGGCTGATTCATTCAGAAGGTGACGGCTTATCGGGACTGGTCGCCGACAAGTACGACAAGACGATCGTTCTGCAACTCTTCAGCGCCGGCATTCACCGGCATCTGGAATGGATCAAGCAGGGTTTCGCCGAGCACTTTCCTGATCATGAGATCATCGTGAAATCCGACCACCGCACGGAGAAGCTCGAAGGCCTGAAGATGGACGGCCCGCCGCCGCAGACGCGTGAAGTCGTCATTCACGAGCACAATTTAAAGCTCAACGTCGACCTTCGCCGCGGGCACAAGACCGGCTATTTTCTCGATCAGCGTGAGAATCGCAGGCGCGTGGCCGAACTCTGCGCCGGGCAGGATGTCTTCGACGGATTCTGTTATACGGGCGGCTTCGCGCTCTCGGCGACGCTGGGCGGCGCGCAATCCGTCGAGGCCGTCGATCTGGACGAGGAAGCCATCGAGCTCGCGGAGAAAAACAAGAAGCTGAACGAACTGGGCGATGCGCTGAAATTTGTTCATGGGAACGTATTCGATATCCTGCGCGACCGCCGTTCGGCCGGGAAGAAATACACGCGCATGATTCTCGACCCGGCGAAGCTCGCCGTGTCGCGCAACGAAATTCCTAAAGCGCTCTCCGCCTACGCGGACATGAACCGCCTCGGCATGCAGTGCGTTGCGCCCGGCGGCATTCTCGTGAGCTGCTCCTGCACCGGCCTGGTGAGTGAAGAGGACTTTTTGATGGCGCTGCGCGCCGCCGCAGCGGAAGCACAAGTCGAGCTGCAGATCATCGGCATTTACGGCGCGCCGGGCGACCACCCCTGGGCCGTGCGCGTGCCCGAGGGCCGCTATCTGAAAGTGGTCTTCAGTCGCGTGATGCCGCTGAAGTGAGATCCGGCACCCGCTTCCTCGCCCCTCCGGGGAAAGGGCCGACGTGAGCGCAGCGAACGCGGGGTGAGGGGTAACCGCAGCCAAGCAGTCGAAAGCCAGATCTATGAAACACGACCCCAGAACCGTAAGACGAGCCCGTGAACTTCGTCAGAATCTAGCGCCCGCAGAGAAGATTCTCTGGAAGAACCTACGCAGCCGAAATTTTGCGGATCTGAAATTCAGGCGCCAATACGAGATTGAGCCATACATTGCGGACTTCTACTGCGCCGCAGCAAAGGTGATTGTTGAGCTTGATGGGCAGACGCATTTTGGTGCCGACTCGAAAGATCGGCGTCGACAGACTGAACTCGAAAAACGCGGCTTCAAAGTTCTTCGCTTCTGGAACTCGCAGATTTACGAACAGCTTGAAAGTGTCCTCAAAAATATCTGGAATGAATGTGACGCGCGAATACGAGAACTCGAACTGGAGAAAAAGGCGCAAGCAGATAGGCAGCGCCAACCCCTCACCCCGGACTCGCTGCGCTCGCTCGGCCCTCTCCCCGGAGGGGAGAGGGATTGCGCGATCGAAATTCTTTTCTCGGACGAATGCTTGCTTGCTATTAACAAACCTGCCGGATTTACAGTCCACGATGCCCCCGGAATGAGCATCTCGGTGATGCGCCTGCTGCGCGAACAGCATGGCCTTTCAGATCTCACGCCGATTCACCGCCTGGATAAGGACGCCTCGGGCGTGCTCCTGTTTGCAAAAACAAAAGCTGCCGCAAGTGCGCTGCAGCGGAAGTGGGAGACGGTGGAAAAAACGTATGTGGCGCTGTGCGAGAACGCTCCGCCGCAGAAATCAGGCACGATCGACGCGCCGATTCTCGAACATCAGACCGGCAAGCCCGAGCGGCTAGAAAACGCGCTGAAGTATTTTCGGAAAACACATCCGAAGATTAAGCTGCCTCCCCTTCCCCCGCCCAAAACCAGCTCGGTGCATCCAGCCGGCCGCCCCTCGCAGACGCGATACCGCGTGCTCGAGCAATTCATGACGCCGCGCGGCACGTGGTCGCTGCTTGAAGTTTCGCCACAGCAGGGCCGCATGCACCAGATCCGCGTTCATCTGAGCTATCTCGGCTGCGCGCTCGCGATTGATCCGCTCTATGGCAAAAAGGAGATTGCGGACCTGCCTGCGCTTACCCGTGTGCCGCTTCACGCGGCGAAGCTGGTTATTACACACAGAGGCAAAACGCTCACCTTTGATGCGCCGCTCGCTCAGGATATCTCACGCGCAATTGAAGACCTGAAAATAGCTTCCCGCATGACAGGACAGCTACCGGGTTGAAATCTTCTTTCATGGCGGCTTGGCGTGTTGGCGGTTTTAACTACGCGTTGGCTGCAAGCCACTGATCGAGGCGCAGAATCGTTTCGCCGAGAAGATTCGCGCTGCGAGGCAAGTCGATCAAGCGCACGTATTCGCCGGCAACGTGGGCCTGTCCCGCATAACCCGGCCCGATGTTCAGGATGTCCATGCCGGCCTGCCGGAAGAGAACCATATCGGTGCGGGCGCGGTTCCAGCTGTAGCGCACCTGCTTGAAGAGAATGCCGCTGGCTTCGCTGGCGGCGCGCAGCAGCGGGCCCTGCGTGTCGGTCACACAAGCCGGCGCGTCGCAACGCAGCGTCCACGCTGCTTTCACCTCGCCGATATTCTGAGTCAGCGCGGCAATGTCATTTTCGACATCCTTGATCGTTTCACCCGGCGCGACGCGGCGGGAAATCGTGAGCTCGCAATGCTCGGGAATGATGTTGGCCGCCGAACCGCCTTTGATCAGCGTCACGGCCGCCGCGGCGCGCGCATACACTTCGCCGAGAATATGAATGTCCTTGAAGCTGCGGTTGAGCTGGTCGACCCGCTGGCAAATGATACCGGCAGCATGTATGGCGCTCAGCCCTTTTTCAGGGCTTGCCGAATGCGCAGACCGGCCTGTTAGCGAAACGCGCGCAACGGCGTGCGCCTGGCAGCCGAGTGCGATCGTCGGACAAATGTGATCGCAGCTCGCCTCGGTCGTAATCGCCCAGCGGCCCGGCTGCTTTTTTAAAATGCGGTGAACGCCGTTTATTTTGCCGTGCGCCGGCGACTCCTCGCAGATCGTAAATGAAACGACGAGCCGCAGATTTTTCGGCCGGTTCTCCGGCCGGGCGAAATGCGAGGCCAGATGCAGCATCACGGCAAGGCCCGATTTCATATCACTCGTGCCAAGCGCAACAATGCGGCGGTCATCGCCTTCGCCCGCAAGCTGCGGATGCCACGGATCGCTTTGCCAGCCTTCCACCGGCACAACGGTGTCCATGTGCCCGCTGAGATGGAGCGTGTTCGTGAGCGGATCGCCGGGCTGCGCCGGTTCGATCACGCAGTAGACATTGTCCTGCTCGTCGCGCTGCGAAGACAATCCGGCGCTGCTCAGAAACTTCTGAACGTAGTTGGCGACAGGGGCTTCTTCGCCAGACAGAGACTTGATCGCACACAGATCGATGACCGTCTGGCCGATCAGCTCTGCGTGAGCGGGAAGGACTATCATGCGCTCACGTTAGTAGCGGAAATGCCAAAACGCAACCGGCTCCTTCCCGTCAAAAGGCAACACGCACCTACATTACGCTCACGAGCGGCTGCGCGAGGTTCTGCGGTGCGAGCTCGACGACTTGCTCCGCGAAGCGCTTGCTGACCGTGTCCGTTTAGCTGTGGCGCGGCCGCCGCGCTTGCCGCCCTTGCGCATGGGACTGTGGTCTTCGGGTTTTCCATACCCGCCGCCGCCTTTCTTCTCACCGCCTTTGTGAATCTTGTTTACGGTGGCCCAGGCACGGCGCTTAGCTTCTTTGGCGGGCACGCCACGTTTCTCGTACCCCTCCTCTATATGCTCGGCCTTCCGCTCCTGCTTGTTGGTGTACTTGCTCTTGGCACCGCGAGGCATTGGCTTTCTCCTTATCAGGAAGTGGTGCCTCAACGTCGGCAATTCCTGGACCAACCACCGGCGCTTGTCATGTCAGGTTTAGAGGAATATAGCTTAAATGTATCATATGTGATACATTCCCGAATTCTGCGGTGTATCGATCAATGGAGTTATTCCCTGCTCAGGAGATCTCTCAATGAACACCCGCCTGCTTCCCGCTCTGATTTTTCTCTGCTCCTCATTGCTGGCCGCCAGCGGCGATCCGCAGTTGAAAACCGATCATCCCTGGTATCCGGGCGAACTGTCGTGCTCGAACTTTGAGCGCCTTTTTAAAACGCAGGCGGAGTTGTACACGCGCGTCACGGGTAAACCGGTCGCGACCGATGAGGACAAAGCGCTGGCCGCGTGGTACTGGCGCAATTTGAATTACGCGCACGGCGAAGAAGGCGCCGGGGATTACTGGGATAAGGGCTTCGGCAAAGGCGGAGATTCCCGCACGCGCGAATACTGGCTCGGGCTTTTCGGACACGGCTTCGGCCTGTGCGGCACAACGCATTCGCAGTGGACGGTTGAGCTGGATAATCTCCTTGGCCCTTGTCGCGGCCGCGCGGTGGGCGTAACCGGTCACAACAGCTTCGAAGTGTATCTCACCGGCGGTCCGTACAAGAACGGTTCCTGGGCGCTGCTGGATCATGACGTTTCCACGGTAATTTTCAGCCACGATGGCATCCGCCTGCTCTCTATCAAGGAAGTGATGGCTGACCTGAAGACGCTGAAAAATCCGAACTTCAAACCCGAACGCCAGCGTGGCTGGCGCGTGGCGGGACTTCACGATGATGACGCTGCGACATACAGCACGTTTGCATGCGCTGAATACGTCCCCGGCTACGCCGGCCCGCCGCCGATGGTTCATCTGCGCGCAGGCGAATCGCTGCGCCGCTACCTGAAGCCCGGACTTGAGGACGGAAAGACTTACGTCTTCTGGGGCATGAATTACAAAACAGGCGGCGTGCCCGGACTGGAACGCAGCCGCAGCTGGGTCAATCAGCCGGAGAAGATGTATGGCTCCAAGAAGGGTACGGGTTGGGTCGCCGGCCAGGTGCGCTTTGCCAATGCCGTGTATACGTACGTCCCTGATTTTAAGGGCGGCGCATATAAGGAAGGCGTGATCGATGAAACAAACGAGCAGGTCACGTTCGAGTTCTATACGCCCTATATCATCGGCTGTACGCCACCTAACGACAAGGCATGGGGAATCTACGACGCTGGCGGTAAGAACGGCCTCGTCGTCTCGGGCAAAGCAAGCTGCGCCGTGCGCGTGTCGACGGACCAGGGGAAGACATGGACCGAACCGGCGACTCTGTCAGGCGAGCTCGACCTGACCGATCACGTCAAAGGCCATCAGCAATACTGGATTCGTTTCGGCGCCGATCCCAAGACGCTCGCTGAAGCGGGCATCAAAATGCGGACCGTATGCCAGTGTAACGTCGCGACCATTCCTCACCTGCGCGATGGCGACAACAAGATAACCTTCGTGAGCTCCGGTCTGGGACTTCTTTCCGCCGGACCGAACAAAGATCAGGCCCAGGCGCATGTCGTCGACGGGGGCTTTGGACAAAAAACCGTGACGCTTGAGCTCGCCCCGCCGCGCAAGGAAGTTCCCGTTGAGATCTACGCTTCGAGCTGGCAGGCTTCCGGCTCACCACCCGGACCGACCAAGTTCCAGATTGAGTACTCTGTCGACAAAGGCCAGACGTGGCAGACCATGGTCAAAGACTGGCAGGTCATACGCCGCGAACCAGAACCCACCGACTTCTGGAGCCAGAGCATGTGCTATGGCAAAGCGAAGCTCGACGCCAAAACCGCGCCAGGAACGCCAGTACGAGTGCGCTTTAAGAATGATGGCGGAAAACAGTACCTCAAAGCCGAAGCGCACCTGCTGTATCGCGTCAATCAGCCCGGCGCAACAGAGGTGACGTTCGCGTGGAAAGAAGCCGATGGCGCGATAAAGAACGCCAATCACGTCTATCCGGCCGGAGGCGGTGTAGAGGATACATCATGGACGCTTACGGCGGGCAAAGGCGTTGAAACACTTTACGTGGAATACACGGCGAAGTGATGTGTGCCTATTGCTTGAGGTGAGAGGGTTTACCCTGGCTGTGTGCTGCTCGTCGTCAGTCTGAAAATTCTGCACGCTGAAAATCGGAAGAAGCCCAATGGATGGCGCACGCTGCATTAGGATGTAGCGCGCAGCGGTCGAGCACCGTTTTTTAAACTGCGCCATTTTAATATGTCTGGCATGCCCGTTTCTTTCGGGAATGCTATCGCCAGCCTCGACGGTGCATTACTTCTTTATCCTGATAGGAACGCGCGCCATTTCAGTATCTCCCTAATGACGTGATGTGCAGCAATTGTCAGCGGCCTCGGCCTTGCGACATATTACTTTTATACGGGCGCGACATGAACCTTCTTCGCTGCGTTTCAATTCTTCTCGCACTCTTTTTTGTCAGTGGCTGCGGCAAGCAGACGCTCGTCGAAACTCCGTCGGCCCAAATCGAAGCTGGCTGGGACGCGTACCGATTGGGCGAGTACAAACGCGCAATTGAGTGCTTCGAGGCCGCCAGTCGCAGCGGCGCAGGAACGGACGCTGAAGCGCACGCGCTGTACGGACTCGCCTCAACATGGAATCTACGGCGGCCCGGCAACGATCCCATAAAAGCCGCTGCGATCTACGAGAAGATCATCGCGTCAGCGAAGACGCCTGCGGCCAAGGACGTGGCTGCATGGAGTTCCCTGGCACTGGCACGCATGAAACATCTGGTCGGCGTCGATGAGCAACCCGACTATCCGGCAGTGCGCGAAGCGTACCAGGCCTGCATCGATCAGTTTCCCGGGCATCCTGCCGCCGACGAAGCGTTCATTCATCAGCAGTCCACGTATCTTGCGGCGTTGGCGCCGCAGGATGCGCAAGTGGCGGCGGAGCGACTCGAAAAATTCGTAGCCGAGCGCAGCGATTCACCGTTGCTGAGCGCCGCATGGTTGCTGCTGGCCGAGGCGCGTCAGATTCTCTGTCAGCCGGAAGCTTCGCTGGCCGCGCGCATCCGCTCGCTCGAGACACTCGAAGAAGACGAAACGAATCCGACGGATAAGGCGCTCACGTATTGGAAGATTGCCACCGTGGCCGAGTTCGATGCGGGTGACTTTGCGACGGCGCGCAAGTACTACAATCTGCTGATCAGCGAATACGACAACGACATCCGTCTGTTCGCCTCGCGCGCCGCGCTGAAACGTATGGATGAGCTCGAAGCAACGTTGATCGCTGAAAGAGCGGAGAGAACGGAGGCTTCTCGGTGAGGCCGTCGATTCTCACCACGCCCTCGCAACGACACAAACAGCGGAAGGGCGCGCAAGCACTCTCGTTTGTGCGCGTTTACTTCGCGCTGTTCGTCATTGGCGCAGCGTTTTTCTGGTCTATTTACTCCATCGTAACCACGCGAGCTGAAGAAGCACCTCCGGGAACTACGACGCTGCGCATCGGACACTGGCAGCTTGAAACCGGGGTGCGCGATGGACTTTCGAAACTTGCCGCCGAGTACCAGAAGCTGCATCCGAACGTGCGCATCGTCCAGGACGCAATTCCCATCTCCGTCTACCCGACGTGGCTGACGACGAACCTGCTCGGCGGAACGGCTCCGGACATGGTCGAGGTGCCGCGCTACCACATGCCCGACGACATCATTCTCTCCTTCCACAACCGCTACTTCCTGCCGATCACGCCGTACATCACGCGCCCGAATCCATACAACAAGGGCACGAACCTCGAAGGCGTTCCGCTGCGGAAAACATTCAAGGACGGCATGCGCAACGCATATGTAAAAGAGACGCAGGAATACATGTCGATTCCACTCTCGCTTTTCGGCGCGCGCGTGTTTTACAACAAGGACCTGCTGAAGAAGCTCACGGGTTTGAATGAAGCGCCGAGCGACTACCGCGCGTTTTTGAAAGTCTGCGCGCAGATCGAAACGCAGAAAAATGAGAAAGGGCAGCGCTATGCGGCGATTGCCGGATCGCGCGACCATCTCTGGGCATGGGAGGCGATGATGTTCGATCCCCTTACCTACCCGGCCGTGCGGCGCGTGGACTTCAATCGCGATGGCGTGGTCAGTTCACACGAGTTGTTTGTAGCGATCAAGACCGACCGCATGAGTCTCACCTTTCCGGCATTCAAGGCGCGCTACCAGATGATGCGCGAGGTCACGAATCACTTTCAGGTCGGCTATACAGGCGTCCCGCTGGGCGATGCGATCTTTCTCTTTGCGCAGCAGCGCGCGGTCTTCCTCAGCACCGGCACGTGGGACGCACGCAGCCTGCAGACGCAAGCGAATGGGAAATTTGAAATTGGCATCATGGATTTCCCAAGGCCGGCGCCGTCAGATCCCGAATACGGCTCGCTGATGGAAGGGCCCGTTTACGAAGAGCAGGAGCAGGGATTTCCCTTCGCGGTTACGCGCAATTCAAAGAACGCCGAGATCGCCGTCGATTTTCTTCTCTTTCTCGCGGCGCAGAAGCAGAACGAAGAGCTCAACAGCATCATGGGCTGGATCCCGAGCATCCAGGGCGCAAAAATTGATTCGTTCCTCAAGCCGTTCGAGCCACATCTCGAAGGCGTCTACACAGCGCTGATGCTGCGCCTCGGCGGCGAAACGCGAAACAAGTATCAACAGGTTTATTCACTGTACCAATCCAAGCAGATCGACTTCGACCAGCTCGTTAAAGAATTTGAACCGTTCTACAAGACGCGCGGCGAGGCGGATTACCTGGAGTCCCAGCGTGACTGGCGGCGCGGCATCCTCATCAATGAGCAGCTTCTGGCCGCTCAACGCGCCCGCGCGATGCTTGGCACTGGCGACGAGCAGAAACTGCGCTGGATCAAGTACCGCGCGTTCACGACCTCGCGGCAGGTGCTGCCTGAAGTGGAACACAGCCAGCAGCTTGCGCTGATCCGCAACGGGCCGAGCCTGAAATCGACGGGGCCCTATGAGTACAGCGCCGAGCTGCTCGATCGTGTGCGGCGGCGCATCTTTGGCGCGCACAAGGAAGCGGCGGCGCGATGATGGTACCCAAGAAAATAAAATGGACGGAAGTGCGGCACCATTGGGAGATTTATCTCTTCATCGTGCCGACGCTCTTTCTCATCGGCCTTTTCCAGTATTACCCGGCTGCGAGCGGCGTGTTCCACAGCTTCTTCCGCTGGAACGGAGCAGACATTTCAGAGTACGTAGGCTGGGACAATTACAGCGACCTGTTCGGCTCGATGGCGTTCTGGCACTCCTTTAAAGTCGCCTTCATTCTCGGCGCGTGGAATGTCTTCAAAATGCTGCCTCCGCTGATCGTTGCGGTCTGCATTCACCGCTGCCGCAGCGAAAAGATTCAGTTCCTTTATCGCTGCCTTTTCGTCGTGCCCATGGTTATTCCCGGACTGATCGTGGCGATGATCTGGCGCTACTTTTTCTTTGAACCTTCGAATGGCTATCTCAATCATTTCCTCTACTCCAGCGGCATCTTTGATGTGCTCTGCTCACTCGATCGAGTGCTTCATCTGGGCAACGTACAGCACGGTGTCTATCAGCCGCTGTTCGCGCCCGAGATTGCACCGAACTGGCTCGGCCATCCAAAGCTGATTCTCGCCGCGTGCGTGCTGTGGGGATTTCCGTGGGTGGGCTCGTTTGCAGTGCTGACGCACCTGGCCAAGCTGCAGAACATCAGCAAAGATGTTTACGAAGCGGCCGACATTGATGGCGTGAGCTGGTGGTCGAAATTCACGCGCATCGAATTCCCGCTCATCATGAGCTCCATTTATCTGCTGCTGGTGTTCACCATCATCGATACAATCAAGGATGCCGCGATTATTCTTGCGCTCGCCGACATGGACGGTGGTCCCGGCGGCGCGGCGTCCGTACCCGCGCTTTTCATGATTCGCAAAGCATTCAAAGACAATCAGATGGGCTACGCGTGCGCCATCGGAATCGTGCTCACGCTCGTCGTCATGCTGCTGCAGAAAGCCAGCACGCTTTTTCTACATTGGGAAGATATGTCGAGTACCCGCAAGTCGCAGCTTCGAGCCGCCGGAGGCCTGGCCGGATTCGCGTTGCTGGCCAGCGCGCAGTCACCGTTGCTCGGCGCCGCTCTGTTCATGCTCGTGATGCCCTATGGAAAGCTGCGCACTATCCTCAGCGGCTTCAGGAGCTCCTCATCCGCAGGCAAGGCGCCGCGTTCGAGCAAAGCGGGCACATTTGTGTTGCGCGCGGCCAAGCACCTGACCATCTGGCTGGTACTCACGACGGCGTTCCTTCCCGTTTACCTAATGCTCATCGTTAGCCTGAAAACGAATCAGCAGTTCAACGAATTTCCGGCGACCCTCACTGCGCCGTACCATTTCGAGAACTGGTCGAAGGCATGGTCGATTGTCGGGCCAAGCGTCGCGAACAGTATTTTCCTCTCAATCTCGACAACCTTCCTGACCCTCGCGTTTGCCCTGGGAGCATCATACTTTTTCGCGCGCCAGCGCATGCCTTTCTCGGGCGTGCTCTGGAATGCCGTGCTGGTCCTGATGATGATGCCGGCAATCGCCAACCTGATGCCGCTCTATGGGCTGCTGCGCGACATTTCACTGCTTAATTCGCTTTCAGCGCTTATTCTCGTCGGCGCTGCCACTGGCCAGGTCTTCAGCATTTTTGTGCTGCGCAATTTTATCTCCGATCTTCCGCAGGATCTGTTTGAAGCGGCAGAGATCGACGGTGCCAGCCATTTCCAGCAACTCAAGACGATTGTCGCTCCGCTGTCGGGCACGATTCTTGGAACGATCGGGGTGATGCTGTTCATCCAGCAGTGGAACGAATTCGTGCTTCCGCTGATCGTCATGCGCGACCAGACAAGGCTGCCTGTCATGGTCGCGATGCAGCGCATGGCCGGCGAATACATCCCGCAGTACGGCCCGCTGATGGCCGGCTATGCAATTGTCAGCGTCCCCATCATTATCCTGTTCATCTTTTCGATGAAATTGTTTATCAAAGGGATGACCGAAGGTGCGGTGAAGGGCTGATGGAGGGGATATGACAGAGTTGCGACTGGAAAAATATGAAATTCCGGCGGCGGAGCTCGGGCCGGAGAACCCGCTGCCCGCGTTCCGTACGAAAACCCAGGATCTGCCGGTCACCATCGATCCCAGTGTTCCGCCTGAGGACGGACGTCATCTCGGCTGGCGCACGGGGTACCGCGTGCTGCCGCACCGGCTGCAGGATGGATACAACCGGGATCTTCGGCCGCGGGCGTTCAAAGCCTATGTGCTTGAGAATGAATTCCTGCGCGCGACGTTCCTGCCCGAAGTCGGCGGCCGCCTCGTCTCGTTGGTTCACAAGCCCAAAGAACGCGAGCTGCTTGATCGCAATCCTGTTTTTCAGCCGGCAAATCTAGCTCTGCGAAACGCCTGGTTCAGTGGCGGCATCGAGTGGAACACCTGCCATTTCGGCCACTATTATCTGACCTGCTCGCCCGTTTTTGCGGCGCGCGTTCAAGGCTCGCAAGGCGAGCCTGTCCTTCGTCTTTACGAATGGGATCGCGTCAAAGGATTTCCGTGGCAGATTGACTTTCACCTGCCGCCGGGCTCGCCATTTCTGATCACGCGCGTGCGGCTGCTCAACCCGCAAGAGCACCAGCTTCCAATGTACTGGTGGACGAACATGGCCGTACCGGAACTGCCCGGCACGCGCGTTCTGTGCCCGGCGGATTCGGCGCTGCAATCGTCGAATGGCAAGCAGATCGCCATGATGCATATGCCCATCTTCGAAGGCCGCGACATTTCTTACGGCGCGGACTTGCCGAATTCGCGCGAGCTCTTTTTCCGCATTCCCGACGGCCAGCGCCGCTGGGAAGCCGCGCTCAACCGCGATGGCACCGGACTGGTTCACGCGTCCACCTCTCGGCTGCTCGGGCGCAAAGTGTTTTACTGGGGAAGCCATGCAGGCGGGCGCCGCTGGCAGGAATTTCTGTCGGTGCCGGGCCGCGCGTACCTGGAAATCCAGGCGGGACTTGCGCGCACGCAGCTGGAATCGGTGCCGATGCCTGCCGGCGCCGAGTGGACGTGGACTGAAGCCTTTGGTCTGCTCGAAGCCGATCCGAAAAAAGTTCATGCCGCCGATTGGGAAAGTTCCTGGCGCGCGGCCGACGCGGCGCTCGAGATGGCGCTGCCGCAGACGAAGCTTGACCAGGCGTACACGGACCTTGCGCGGGTGACCTCGCGGCCGGCGCAGGAGATCCTGGCAAGCGGCTCCGGCTGGGGCGCGCTGGAGCGAAAGCGCTTGAAGAAATCCGGTGCGGGCGACCGCATTCCGGCGGAGCTCGATTTCGGAAGCATCTCGGAAGAGCAGAAGCCCTGGCTGGAACTCCTCGAGAATGGCGCGCTGCCTGAGCGCTCGCCGGAAGCTGGCACGGGCGCGCTGATGGTTCAGCCGGAATGGCAGAAGCTGCTTGAGGCGGCGGTAAATGCCGGTCGCGGCGACCATTGGTTGTCGTGGTGGCACCTGGGCAACATGCGCCTGGAAAATTTCGACGAGGCGGGCGCGCACGAGGCGTGGGAGAAATCCGTGCAGCGCCGGCGCACCGGCTGGGCGCTGCGCAATCTTTCCGTGCTGGCCAGCCGCGATGCCGTTCGCGAAAACCCGCCGGCGATCAAATTCCATTCTCCCGAGAACCCAACGCCGACAGCATGCGAGCTGCTCAAGGCCGCGTGGGAGGCCGGACCGCAGGTGCCGTCGCTCGCGCTTGAGTACGCGCAAATGCTTCTGCAGACAAAGCAGTACCAGGAACTCCACCGACTGACATCGGCGTTGCCGGAGGAACTCCGGCGCAACGAGCGCATTCACATTCTCGCTGCGTTCGCGGCCCTTCAGGCGGGCGAGCTCGACAAAGTCACACCGCTGTTCGAGCGCGATTTCGCGACGATCCGCGAAGGCGAAGTGACATTGACCGATATCTGGTTCGCTTACCACGAACAGCGCATCGCGGCCGCGGAAAAGATTCCAATTGACGACACGCTTCGCCGCCGCGTGAAAAAGGAATTCCCACCGCCGCAGAAAATCGATTTCCGTATCATCTCGGAGCCGACTTGAGCCGACACGACTTCAACACGGAGGCACAGAGGTCACGGAGGACACGGAGCAACAATCTTCTGTTTCGAATTCTGCTTCAGCAGCGATTCATTGAAAATTTAAACGGTCAGTTCCTGTCGTCTTGGCGGCTGGCGGTTCAAAGACGTTTACGCTGACAGCGCAAAGAGCTCGCGCGGGCCGGCGTAGCTGTCGCCGTAGAAGGCGCGTATCACGCGGATCTGGCCGCAAATCTGCGCGTTGAATTCCGGCAGCTTTTCAGCGGGAACCCACAGTTCGCTGCAGATGGCGCTGCCGACGATGCGTTCCTCGAATTCGTGCAGATAATTCAGCGGCAATTCGAACGCGGTGACGAAGCCCACGTGGCCGCAGCGCGGATCGGGCGCGTTCCACTCGCGCGCGATGGATTCTGCATACTGCAGATTTGTCACTGGGTAGAAGATCGGCTGCTCGGGCAGCCGCGGCGGGAACGCCTTGTATCCGGCCTCCGCAATGAGCTGCATTTCGCGCAGGCCAACGGGACGAAAGAGTGTGCGCACGGTCTGCATGGAAGTGGGCCTCTAGATGCAAGGCGTATTTTAAAATCACGGCGGGCGAAGTCTATAGAAATGTGCGCGGACAGAAGCTACTTCGCGAGCTGAAGCTTCTTTCCATCAAAGCTCACCGTCTGGCCCCCGATGATCAGTTTCTCGCCTTCCATCTTCGCCTCAGGATGCGGCGCTCGCCCAGGCCCCAGACCCAGGCAGGCCCGGCGGTTACATTTTTATAAGCACGCGGTCCGCCGTCCATGTGAACAGTCACGAGAATCGTCCGCGTCCTGCCAGCGGTTGCGAAAACCAAAGTAGCTGTGCACTGTATCGGCGCGGACCTTCGGTACGATGCCCTCGGGATTCTTCGCCTGCTCGCCGATGGGCCAGTTGATCAACGCCAGAATCGCCCGGTGCGGGTAATTGACGCTATCGTATCGATCGGCGTCAGCTTTCCTGACAACATTATCATACGTCCAGAGCATCGCCTGCTTCTGCGAATCGGTGAGAAGCCCCATGCCCTGGCTGAACCAGCCGCCATGCGACATGCCGCCCTGCTGCTCAAGAAAATTCTCCGTGCCGTAGCTGCCGCCCATGCCGCCAACGCGGCAAGGATAGAGAGGCTTTCCGCTCGCGTCCGGAATCAGCTCGTGAATCCAGCGCAGGCTCAGCCATTGCACGTTCGGGCGGGGCGAGATGAAATCTTTTCCGCCGGCGACTTTCATGGCCTGAAAAAACGGAATAAGCGCTGGGTTCGACGCCATATGGCTGGGCCCCTGCCCTTCCGGGAAAAAACCGCCGTCGCCGAACCCCTGCGTCATCGCTTGAATGGCTTTCTTTTCAATCTCGGCGAGATGCTTTTCTGTCAGTGCGGCATCGGTTCCCGGATCGCCTTTGATGGCTAACAGAGCGATGCCACAGCCGCCAATAATTGAGCCCCAATGATTGCTTGCAGGCATGTGGCGCGTCTTCAACACCATTTCTTTGAGCGCCATATTGCCCTCTTTGCCGGAATCGCCGGGCGCATAATTCTGTATCGCGCCGGCTACTTTTCTGCGGAACTCCTCATCCCACCCTTCGTAGCAAAGATCGTAACCCAGCGCATACCACGCCAGCGACGGTCCAGCCCGCAGCTGCCCACCTGGCACACTCCAGCTGTAGCGAGCTTCGCCGTCGCGGTCGCGCTGTCCGGCGAATGCTTTTTCGAAGCACTCTTTGCCGAGCTCGGCGTATTTTTTGTCTCCCGTGAGCTGGTAGAGCATTCCAAATCCGGCAGCGTGTGAAATGGAGTAGGTCCCTTCAGGGAACTGTGCTTTGGCTTCGTAGGCTTTCCTGGCGGGATTGTAAGTCGCCGGCATGCTCTCGCCGCCGCCCAGGGTCGCCTTCAGCCGCGAGAGAATGGCTTTGCCTTCCGGCGTTTCGCTGCGTTTTTTGAGTTCCGGGAGATCCGCTTTGCGGAAGAACAAGCGGGGGTGCTCGCCGGGAGCGGGAGGAGTAAACCCGGGGACGGGGGCAGGCCAGCTTTCAACGCCGGCCTTTTGCGGCCTCTCTTCTGAAAAGCAGAGCGCGCATGCAAGCAGCAGCGGTAAGAAACATCGTTTCATACGGCAAATGCCCTCGGGTCCACTAAGTATATGACCCTAGAGCATCAGTGTTACAGACCGATTCACCCGCGGCCTTATTTCTTTGGAGCGGGCGCGTCGGCTTTCTTGGTCTTCATCGTGAGCAGGTAGCTGACCAGGTCGGCGGCTTCCTGCGGCTTGAGCAGTTCCGGGAAGTTGTCCGGCATGAAGGAGACGTTCAGCGTCTTGCGTACGCTGATCAGCGCTTTACGGATCTCGGTGGCCTTGCCGGTGGCTTCGTAAATCACCAGCACTTCGTCGGAATCTTCCTTCACCACGCCACTGATCACCTGGCCGTCGTTGGTCTTCACCATTGTCGGCTGGAAGCCCTCGGTAATGGCCTTGCTGGGTTCGAAGATGGATTCGAGAATGTTCCGCGCGTCGGCGCGCAGCGCAATATCCGACAGATCGGGGCCCACAGCCACGCCTTTTCCTTCGAGGTGGTGGCAGTTGTAGCAACCCGGAATATCTTTGCGGAAGAAGATTTCCTGGCCGCGCTTGGGATCGGCCTTCGCCAGCAGCGGCATCACCTGTTCGGCCTGCGTGCCTACGGTTTCAGTCTGAGCCAGCTCCACGCCAAGCGATTTGGCCAGCGACACAGCCAGTTCCTTGACGTTTTTGTCCGGATCAGTCGCGGCCTTTTTTGCGATCTCCTCGGCGATCTTCGCGCCCGGCGCTTTCTTCAGGTTCTTCGCGCGTGAAAGCAGCGTCATCGTGGCGCGCCGTGTGGTCATGCTGGTGCTGTTGAAGGCCGACTGCAGGGCTTTCATGCGCGCTTCGTCGGGACTCCACTCGAACTTCTTCAGCGAGGCCAGAGCGATGAGGCCGCCGTCTCTCTGCTGAGGCGAAGCGTTTTCGAGCTTGGCGAAAACAAAGCTCGCCAGCGCCTGCTCCTGCGCACTGAGCCCTTCGATCGCCGCGTTCATGACGATCTCTTCTTTCGAATTAAGCTCGTTCCAGAGGATCTCCAGTGCGGATGCATTCGACGCCATCGCTTTGAGCGTCAGCGCGCGTTCTTCCCCTGCCGTTTTTGGGAGGAAATCGTTCAGCCTGGCAAAGCCATCTTTATCCAGCTTCGTGCGGCTCAGGCACTGCAGCACCGCCGCGCGTGTTTCAACGCTCGACTCGCTGAGCAGCGCCAGGAGCTTGTCGGCGGGTAAATCCTTGCCCAGCTTGGTCAGCCAGAGCACCGCGACTTTCTGTGTCTCCTTATCCTTATCAGAAAGAAGCGTGAGCACGTCGTCGGACTTCAGGCTGCTTGTTTCAAGCAACGCCAGGAGCGCGGCGCGGCGCACGCCGGCACGCTCGTCTTTGAGCAGCGGCTTGAGTGCATCCGGAGTCATCAGCTCGCTCATGCTGCGCCAGAGCGAATAGAACGTGAGGCGGTCGGTTTCAGTCGCGGCGGCGGCCTGGATTGCGCTGAGCTGATCCTTTGCCGGCATGTGCCAGAGACTCTGTGCCGCTTCGAAGCGCACGCGCGGCTCCTTATCTGTGAGCAGCGCCGCGACGGCCGGGGCTGTCTGGCTCGCCTTGCGGAAGCTCAGGATGCGGATGGCCTGCAGTCGCTGGTTGAAATTTTTTGAGCTCAGATAGGAGGAAATTACGCTGTCCATGGCTTTGTCGCCAGGGCTCATGCGCCCCAGCGCCCAGATCGTCCAGGTCTCCTGCCCCGTGGTGAGCTTGCCCGACTCGAGCGCCTGTTGAACCGGCGCTTTCATCTTCTCGGCGCCGCGGCGCACGATCTCGTCCTGCGCATTGACGCGCCAGACGGGGATCTGATGCCCCATGTCTTCCATCAGTTCTTCGAATGTCCAGTCTTCGTACTTTTTGCTGCGCTTGGCGGGGTACCACTTTTCTTTGCTGATCAGCGGCCCCTTGTCGTACCACATGCGGAAAACGCGGCCTTCGTTGAGCTTCGCGTTCTCGTCACGCCCCTTATGGTAGGGCGCCCATTTCGAACCGTAGGTCGAACCCCAACCGACGACATACAGCGCGCCGTCGGGTCCGGCTTCAACGTCGGTCGGCATAAAGAGCGCGCCTTTGCCGATCTCTTTGGTCCAGGCGAATTCTTTCAGCGTCGTTTTCATGAGCGCGCCGTCGTATTCCTGGCGGTAGAAATAAACGCGCTCGCCGTCGCTATCGCCCATGAAAAAGCCGTTGCGCCATTCGGGCGGGAAGTGCTCTGCCGTGTAGTAAATCACGCCGACCGCCGAGCCATTCGCATGCGGGAAGAGGCCTGAGATCGGCACGGTGCAGGGATTGTTCTCGCCGCTCCAGCTGTAGCTCCAGGCGTGGCGCTTGCCGTAATGCGCGCCGTGGAACATGTGGAAGACGCGGTCGGATTCGGGGCCGTCGTCATTGTCTCCGCCGCTCCAGGTGAAAGTATCGTCGAAGGCAATATCCCAGGGATTGCGCATGCCGCGCGCCCAGATCTCCGCATTCTTGCCGTCCGGATCGCAGCGGATGACGCCGCCTTCGGTCTGGGTGTTGTACGGTTCGAGGTACTTCGTTTTCCACTCGGCCCTGGTGTACTTTCGCAAACTCTGTTCGGCGGGAGCGTCGGACTGTACATGCATCAGGTCGCGCCAGACTTTCGGAGCGTCTTTCGTGCAGGTGTTGTCGCCCTGCGACATATAGAGCTTGCCATCCGGGGCCCAGTTGAAGCCGTGCAGGCCGTGGCGCAGAGGGCCCAGGTCGGTAAACACATCAACGAATTCATCGGCCGCGTCATCGCCATCCAGATCGCGGATGATCGTTACCGCAGGCGCGTGACAGACCCACAGATCGTTGCCTTTCCACGCCAGCGCCTGGATGCAGTTGAAGCCTTCGGCAAAAATCTTGAACTCTTCGGCCTTACCGTCCCCGTCCTTATCGATGCAGATCTTGATAAAGTCCTTGGGCGTGTCGGGCTTGGGCCAGCGGAACTGGGGGCCGCCGCCGACGAACATTCTGCCCTTGGCATCAAAAGCCAGGCAGACGGCGTGCAGCAGATCCGGCTCCTTGGCGAAGAACTGAACCTTGAAGCCGTCTGGAACCAGCGGCACGGCATCAAGGTCGTACTTCGCGCCCCACGCCGCGAAGGCGTTATGGCTGGCGAGCAGAAGCAGGAGAGCGGCGAGTCCTTTTTTCAGCATGAACGTGGTGTCCTTTGTGTGGTTCGCAGGCAGCTGGTGCTTTCGAGATGAAGCGTTCTCGCCCGCGCGACTGGAGCACAGGCCGTTCCAACGCTATATCCAACGAGCTCAGCCAACGTAACGTTATACACCAGACTTGCGTTTCGAAAGCACCTAAAACAAAGCGGCCAAAACCGTTTCACCGCGTGAAAATTACGAATAGCTGGTGTATAGAGTGTGGGTCTTACTTTCGTAGAAGAACCCGCTGGCGTAAATTTTTTTCGAGGAGACCACATGTCGAAATTGTGTTGCCGCGCAATTGTGCCGGCTCTGGCGCTGTTGATGTCCATGGCCGCTCATGCGGGAATGGCCCCCGATGAGACCGTTAATACCTTTAAGCTCGCCGAGGGATTGGAAGCAAAGCTGTTTGCCTCTGAGCCCGAGATCGTCAATCCGGTGAGCATGGATATCGATGCGCGCGGCCGTGTGTGGATCGTGGAAGGCGCAAACTACCGCGGCGCCCGCAACGTTCGGCCGGAAGGTGACCGCATTGTTATCCTCGAAGACACCGACAAAGACGGCAAGGCCGACAGTATCAAAGTCTTCGCGCAGGATCCGAAGATTTTCTGTCCACTCGGCATCTGCGTGCTCGGCAATAAGGTCTATGTCGCTCAGTCCCCGAAGATGCTCGTGTGGACCATCGATGCCAGCGGCGACAAGCCGGCCGGCGAACCGGAAGTGATGTTCAGCGGCTTCAGCGGCGTTAACCATGATCACGGCCTGCACAGCGGCATGTTCGGACCCGACGGCCGCTTTTATTTCAATTCGGGCAACGACGGACTCTCAGGGGGAAACTTCGACAGGGTCCCGCCTGAAATGGGTGCCAATGCTGAAATCAAGAACAGCAAGGGCGAGCTGCTGGTCGACAGCACCGGCAGCCATCCGTTCCCGAAGGGAAAGATCTGGCGCGGACAGCCGAAGCAGAGCGGCCAGGGTTACAAGCAGGGCATGGCGTTCCGCTGCAACCTGGACGGCAGCGATTTTGAAGTGCTCGGCCACAATTTCCGCAACAACTTTGAAACAACCGTGGACTCATTCGGCAACGTCTGGCAGAGCGACAATGACGACGACGGCAACCAGGGCGTGCGCCTCAATTACGTGATGGAAGGCGGCGACTTCGGCTACAGCGGATGGGGCGGCAACGTCATGCGCTACCCGACGCAGTCTGCGCAGGAAGCTCACTTCAATCAGCGCATGCCGGGCGTGGTGCCCAATCTCTACAACACGGGCGGCGGCTCGCCGACGGGAATCTGCGTTTACGAAGGCAATCTCCTGCCTGAGAAATATCACGGCGCGCTGCTGCACACGAACTCGGGCGGGCAGTGGTACGGCTACGTCGGCGCATTCACCACCACCCCGGCCGGCGCGGGCTGGAAATGCGAACTGACGGAACTGGTCACCAACCCCAAGGACAACTTTTTCAAGCCCGACGACGTCTGCGTTGCGCCGGATGGCGCCGTATTCATCTCCGACTGGTACGACGGCCAGTCCGGCGGTCACGGTCTGACGGACAAGACCCCCGGCAAGCAGATGGGCCGCATCTACCGCCTGGCCCCGACTGGAAACAAGCCGGCTCTGCCGAAGCTGGATCTCGACAGCGTCGCCGGTCAGATTACCGCCCTCTGCTCGCCCAACCACGCCACGCGCTACCTCGCTTATACCAAGTTGGTCAATGGCGGCGCCGAAGCAGAGAAGGCTCTGAAGGAACTGTACTCGTCCTCGAAAAATCAGCGCCACCGCGCCCGCGCGCTCTGGCTGCTGGCACGCCAGCCCGACGGCAAGACGCACGTCCAGGAAGCGCTGAAGGACAACAATCCGGAAATCCGGGTGACGGCTCTGCGCGCCGCGCGCCTGATCAAGATGGATATGATTTCAATCGCCAACCAGATGCTCGAGGACAAGGATTATCATGTGCTCGGCGAAATCGCGGTAGCGATGAACTATCAGCCGACGGACAAGGCAATGCCGATCCTCGTGGCGCTTGCTGACAAGATCGACCCCAATGCGCCGGAAGCGCCAGTGTTCAATCCGAAGGAACGCGGCAAGAACATGGCCAAGCTGGCTGAAGAAGAAAAGGAACGACAGGAGCGCTACAAGAACCGCTGGTTCATCGAAGCCGTCGGCATCGGCGCGATTGGCCGCGAGAAGGAACTACTGGAAGCCTGGAAATCCGGCGGCAAGAACAAGGATCCGAAGCTGGTGGCGGTCATGGAATGGCGCATGAACAAGATCATTCCGGAAGTCGTCAAGCCGGCCACGCCCGCACCGGCCAAGTAATGTTGTACCGCAGGTATCCTGGCTGCGAGTAACGTCATATGAAAATGGCAGACGGCAATGACCGTTTGCCATTTTCGTTTCCAGCCCAGACATCTTGCCTGGCTGCAGTTGGGAACGGCATTGCAAAATACAGTGCAAAGTTCATAACAGAGACTCGCAGGCTGGAAGCCTGCGGTACGGTGAAGAGAACTCGATTCTGGACGTCGCTACTTACATGAAACAAACCTTCTGCCTGCTGGTGCTCGTCTTCGCCTGTGCCTCTCTCAAAGCCGGAGACGCCATCGCTGACGCCGTCAAAACGCTGCTCGATGACACCCTCGACATGATCGAGCGCGACACGGCGGTGAAGACATTGGCACAGACCAAAGACGGTGCACTCGCGCTGATTAAGCTGGCTGAAAAACAGGAGCTGCCTGACGAGCTGCGTTCGTCAGCAGCCATGGCCTGCGCGGGCTGCCCCGACGAATCCGTGCGCACACTCGCCGCGACAAAGCTGCCCACTCCCAAGTCCAAAGACGGCAAGCCGCTGCCCTCTATCCAGAAGCTCGCCGAAATGACCGGCGATGCTGCCGCGGGCAAAGCAGTATTTTTCAACGCACAGGGCGCGAACTGCCAGAGCTGCCATCAGATCGGCGGGCAAGGTAATCAGGTTGGGCCTCCACTTGATGCGATCGGCGAAAAGGGCAAAGACATCCTGCTCGAATCCATCATCATGCCGAGCGCCGCGGTGCAGCACGGATTTGAAAATTATCTGGTGAAACTCAAGGCTGGCGGCGTGAAAACAGGGCTGCTCGTGGATGACGGCGAAGAAAAAATTGGACTGAAGGACGCGCAGGGCGAGTACATCGAAATCGAAACAAAGGACATCGCCAAGAAAGTAAAGCAGAAGATGTCGCTGATGCCCGAAGGCCTGGTCAACACCATGACGCTGCAGGACCTCGTCAACCTCGTTGAATACCTCTCCAAGCAGAAAGTGCAGCAGTAGCCCCTGTTCACTTCTGGAAGCGAGAGCGAACGTTGCACTTCATGCACCTCTCGCTATCGTAAGCGGACTGGAGTGAACTCACGCATGCATGCAACACGCCGCACCGTTTCCGCTTTGTTTCTTTCCCTTGTACTGATTGTTCTGGCTGCCACGTCGGCCGGCGCACTCACCCTGCGCAGCGCCAGCTGGCAACAGCTTCGCGCGGCCACTTCGCTGATCATCAGCGCGCGGATTGTCGATCAGCAATCAGAAGAAAACCCGGCTGCGCCTTATGGCGTTCAGACGCGAGTCCAGCTGGGCGGCGTCAGCGTTCTTTCAGGCGAGCCCAACGAAGCCGTGAGCGATATTCTTCTGCCGGGCGGAACGCTGGGCCAGCAACGCGTCAGTATTCCTGGCGCGCCGAAATTCTCTGTCGGCGAATCGGTGATCCTGTTTCTGCGGCCACTGGGTGATGCCGGCGTGAATAGTTACACGCTCACCGGCCACGGCATGGGCGTTCTCCTCCGCTCAGCCGATTGCACCTTCGTGCGTCCGGATGTCTCTGTCGAGGGCGGCGTTCCCCCTGCCGGCGAAGCCTATGCGCGCTTTCTGGATCGGCTTGCGAGCGTGCCGGCGGTTGCCGCGGGACAGCCATCAAGCTCCTCGCGGCTGTGGCTGGTGCCTGTGCTCTTTGGGCTGAGCGCCATGCTTATTTTCTGGCGTCGGCGTCGCGCGGCGGCACTTGTGTTGATGCTGCTTTGCGGCACGAGCGCGGTGCTTTTCGTTTCGCAACCGGCCGCAGCAGCGCCGAAATCGCGCGGAGAATTTGTACTCTCGGAAGCCAGGTGGGACTTGAACCGGCAGACTCCCGGCCGCGTGGAGAACGGAAAGCTGTTGTGGGTCCGCGGAAAACCGTCGTTCCGGTTACCGCCGGACGAAACGTTCGATACCATTCGACAGCAGTTTCAGAAATGGGAAGACATTCCTGAATCGTCCATCGCCTTCCGACAGGACGGCCTGACTCTTGAGTCGGGCAATGCAATCGATGGTCGAAATGTGATTTCCTTCCTGCCGGACCCGCCTCGACAGGCCTTTGATAACCTGACGCTCGCCATCACATTCCTGGTCTCCGACACGCGTACGAATCTTTATTTTGATGCGGACATCGTTTTCAACGACCGCGACTTTTCCTGGTCGCTTCACGATGGCTCTGAATCGATCGAAGGCGTCGCTCTGCATGAAGTCGGACATTTCATCGGGCTGGATCACACGACCGATGCCAACACCGTTATGTTTCCGACAGCGCAGGGCTTGACGCAGCTCGCCGAAGGCGACCGCCAGGGAGCCGCTTTCATCTACCCGCTGCCGCTCACGCCGCCGTTTGCCGCAGCCATCGCCAGCCCAACCGCCGGACAGGCTCCTCTGACTGTCTCCTTTTCCGCCGAAGCTTCCTATTCGCCGGCGGGCAGCACACTGACATATCTGTGGGACTTCGGCGATGGCAGCACGAGCACCGAGGTGTCGCCATCGCACACGTACGCCGCTCCCGGAGTCTACACTGCCATACTGACGGTGAACGATCCGGCACTCGGGCAGGGCAGCACGCGCGTGATCATCAACGTGACAAACGCAGCCGTTCCCATCAGCATTGCAAAATTCAGCCTGACCTCGGCACTGATCGAATCCACACGCGATTCAGACAAACTTTCGTTCGCCGTCAGCGGCATCACCCCTTCACCCGGTGACGAACTGCAGATGTCGCTGGGCCGCATCCGCATCGGGCGACTGCCATTAGAAGAAGGCGCGCTGCCCGATCCCATTCCATTGGATAGCAAGCTATCGTTCCGCGGTGAAGCCAGTACGCCGGGCAAGATCCAGGTGAAATTCGACGCCCGCAATCAGCTGCTGAATGTGTCGCTCAGCGGGGCGGATCTGGACCGCCTCGACCCGCGCGGACTTAACGATACGGTACTGGCCGGCTCTGGCAGCCTGCCCCTGCGAATCATCCTGCGCAAGGCAGGCGGCGAGAGCGTTCTGCATGAAGGAGATGCGACGTTCTTCTTCACGATAAAAACGTCCAACACGTCGCGTGGTTTTCTTGAGAAGACTTTGACGGCGAAGAAGTGAGGGCTGCTGGCTCTTAGCTCTTAGCTCTTAGCTCTTGGCTCTTGGCTCTTGGCTCTTGGCTCTTGGCTCTTGGCTCTTGGCTCTTGGCTCTTGGCTCTTGGCTCTTGAAGCGTAGTCACTTTGTGCCAAGCCTGCATTTTGATAATAAATCTTCGTGTCTTTG
>DASPJR010000194.1:0-15898 GCA_035628505.1 Planctomycetota bacterium
AATCTTATAGGGGTTAGCGTTCCTGGCGATTTGCTTTGCTCATCACTTCGGCTTGATCGACTTTGCCGCGCCGCCTTTGCCTTGCGTCGCTTTGTACTGAACGGTCGTCAGGCCGGTGAAGGTCGTGGTTCCCAGCGTCACATTCACGCGCACGGGGAGATTGATTCCGGCTTTGTCCGTCGTCGTGTCGGTGAATCCGGCGCGGCCGAGTTCCTCGCGGAACGTGCCTTTGCTCGCGAAGGAGAAACTCGTCGGCTTCGCACCCGCTACGCTTGTCGTCTTAAGGCCGAGCGAGAATTTGCTCTGCGGCGGCACCCCATTTTTCGGCAGATTGAACGTAAAGATCGACGCGATCTTCGGGTCCTTGGCGGGCTTGAGCAGCTTCGGCAGTTTGCCGTTTGCGTCGAGCTGAACCTGCTGGTGCAGATCGATGATGTCGACGGCAATCTTCAGATTGGCCGGAGAGATATTGGCCGGCAGCGGCAGCCCCGCCTTCAGCGCCACAGAATCCTTGCCCAGTGCTTTTTCGCCGGTCTTCTTGTCGATGGAGAACGTCAGCTTCGCGGCGAACGAGAGCAGCTTGGGATCGATATCGATCGCTGAAACGATGCGGCGCACGCGATTGTTTTCAATATCCACGATGATCAGCGCGCCGCCGGAAACAAACACTTCTCCGGGAAAATTCACACGCGCGCTGCTGGCCACATCGCCATCGCCGCTGAAACCGGCCACGCCATCGCCGCAGATCGTGCTGATTACTCTTGTCGCCAGATCGACCGCGCGGATGCGGTGATGATTGGTGTCGGAGATAATCACGCGGGTTCCGCTTGCGTCCACTGAAACACCCAGCGGGCCGTCCAGTATTGCCGCGGTCGCCGGACCTCCGTCGCCCACCAGCGGGAAGGTCTGCGTGCCGCCGCCGGCGAGAGTCGACGTCAGCAGCGCCGGTGGAGCGCTGATCACGCGGATCAGGTCGTTGCCCGTGTCAGCGATGTACAATTCACCGGCCGGGCCGAAGGCCAGGCCGCTCGGCGAGCGCAGCCGCGCGTTGTCCGCCGGAAGTCCATCGCCGTTGGGGTTGGTCGCGTTGTTGATCGGGTTGGCGCCGGCGAAGGGTGTAATGGTTTTGTCCGGCGCTACTTTCTCGATCACATTTCCGTGCGCAACGTAGAGCGCTCCCGCTGCGTCGACAACGATCGAAACCGGGCCGTTGATAGTTACGTACGTGCTGATCACGCCCGTCGCCAGATCCACCGCGCGGATGCGATCATGGCCGGTGTCGGCAATGAACAGCGTGTTTCCGGAGACTACGACGTCTGACGGCGCGCTCAGGCTGGCAAGCGTTGCTGGACCGCCGTCACCAAGGCCGTTACCAGTTCCATTTCCGGCGAACGTGGTAATCGTGCCATCTGGCGCAACTTTGCGCACGGCGTTATTGCCGGTGTCGGCGATGTACAGATTTCCGTTCGCGTCGAACGCTGCGCCTTCTGGTGAGACGAGCACACCGTTCTGATTGGGTCCGCGATCGCCGATGAAGCCGCGCAATCCGGTTCCGATGACCGTATCGATAAACCCAGTCGCCGCGTCGATGCGGCGGATGCGGCCATTGTTGACGTCGTAGATGAAGATATTCCCGGCCGAATCGATGGCCACATCGCGGGGAGCTGCGAGCGTCGCGCCTGTCGCCGGACCGAGATCGCCGATGACCGTTCCACCGTTTCCGGCGATGGTCACGATTTCCACTCCCGGGGAAGCGAGCAGAACTTTGCGGATGCGGTTGGCGCCCTGGCAGGTCACCAGAAGATTTCCAGCTGAATCGATCGCCAGCCCGCCCAGTGAACCGATCTGCGCGGCCGTTGCCGCGGCGCCGTCGCCTGAAAAACCATTGCCGCCTCCGCCACTGCCGGCGACCGTCGAAAGGGTATTGCCACTGTCGAGCTTGCGCACCCGGCGGTTGCCGCTGTCAGCGATATACAAGTTGCCGCTTGAATCGAGCACCACGCCCGTCGGATTGCTGAGCTGAGCCGTGAGCGCGCCGCCGGCAGCGCCATCTCCGCTGAATCCGCCGTTTCCGGGCGAACCAGCGATCGTGGCAATGTTTCCGCCAACGGAAAACTTGCGCACGCAGTCGTTGCCGCTGTCTGCGACAATGATTTCTCCGGCCGCGTTTACAGTGATATCGCCCATCGTTGAGAAGGTCGCGGAGAGCGCCGGGCCACTGTCTCCCAGCGGCGCCGGCGGATTTGTTCCGACGACCTCGCCGGTGAACAGGCCGTTGCCCGCAACCGTGCTGATTACGCCGCTGAGTGCATCGACCTTGCGCACGACAAAATTGCCGCGATCGACGATGTACAGATTGCCTAGCGCGTCGAAGGCCAGGCCGCCGGGGCTGTCGAGCCCCGCGCTGGGCGCGGGCAGGCCATCGCCGAAATACGATCGGGTTCCATTTCCCGCGACGACGGTAATGCGGCCAGTGGTTGGATTGATTTTCAGAACCTGGTGGTGGCCCGAGTCTGAAACGAACACTTCGCCGACCGCGTTCACCGCCACGCCTTGGGAGGCGCCCAGTAACAGATTCGCTTCAGAGGGCTTGTAACCTTCCAGACTGCCGCCGCCGGCAATGGTCTGGATGATGTCCGTGGCATGGCTGCAGGACAGCGTGAAAATGGCGGCGCAAAAAAGGAGTTTACGGACAGACTGAACCATGAAGCTCTCCTTGAGTTCGAACAACGATAAGGCTCTGTGCCTGTTTTCGAGTATTGGTTTACGTATTCTTACGCCGTTTATAGCGTTTCGCGCAATGGCAAAACAGAGTTCACAGCGCCCTCAACCGTGATTTATTCTTTTTGAATACCGCTGCCAACGTGGTAGCCTGCTGCTCACTTCGCCACGCGAGCTCTCCTCTATATGGTCGAATCATCGTCGCCGCCCACACCGTCACGCCAGAGCGGCAGGCAGCTGTGGTTTTGCAAGGTGTGCACGCAACGAATCAATCCACCGCACGACCAAACGCTGATCGATGCGCAAGGGCATCATTACTGTGCCAGCTGCGCTCCGGCGGATCTTCTGAAAGCAACCAACACTTCGCGCGTGCCGCTGCCTCCTGTCGAGCGCGCCCCGACGAAGTTTCTTCTCGCTGCTGGCGTGGCCGGAGTCGCGGCGCTGCTGATTACCGGCATGGTCTTCGGCCGCAGTCGCGCAGCTCCCGTCCCGGCGCAAAGCGAAGTCGCCAGGAAGTCGCCAGCGAAGTAAAATGTGCTCGGGAGGAACTATCGAGCGTGCACCTGGTATTTGAACAAATCCGGACCGGTGGCGACCGCAATTTCGCTTATCTGCTTGGCGACCGCGCGGCCGGGGAATGCATCCTGATCGATCCATCGTTTTCGCCTGAAGCCTGCGTGCAGCGCGCGCAGGAACAGAATCTGAAAGTGACGTGCATCGTCAACACGCACGGTCATCACGATCACATCAACGGAAACGCCAAAGCCGCGGAATTGACCCACGCGCCCGTGGCCGCGCATCCTGATTGTCCTGCTCTGCCGGATATACGCCTGCAGGACGAACAGGAATTGAGCGTTGGCACGCTGAAAATCAAGGCCTACTACACGCCGGGACACTGTGACGACCACATCGTTTTCTACGAGCAGGGCTACCGTCTGCTGATCAGCGGAGATCTACTTTTTGTTGGCAAAGTCGGCGGCACGAAAACAGAAACAGATGCGCGCACAGAATGGAACAGCCTGCTGCGCATTCAGGAACTCATCCCAGAGGCCGCCACGATCTGGCCGGGACACGATTATGGCGTGCGGCCCAGTTCCACGATGGCCATGGAACGCAAGAGCAATCCCTTTCTGCTCTGCGCCGATCCAGCGGCGTTTATCCGCCTGAAAGACGATTGGCCGATCTACAAGAAAATGCATGGGTTGAAGTAAGTAGCGCAGGCCCGCGATAAGCTTGACGTTTGCGCCTGAAAACGGATGATGCCCGAATGCGTCAACTGTCCTGTCTTCTGATAATGTTTCTCGCGAGCGCTCTTTTAGCCGGCGAAACGGCAGCGCCGCCGGCGGAACCTCTGCCGCCGGCCAAGTTCAATGAGCCGCCGGCGCCAAAAGAATTTGCGCGTGCAGCGGCGCTGATCGATACCAAAACGCTCGCCGACAAGCTTAAGAAAAACACGCCAGGCCTGGTGCTGATCGACGCCCGCGCACGCGATCTCTACGAAGACGGGCACATCGCCACCGCGCGCAGCGTTGTGTCCGATACGTTCCAGGACCCGCAGAGCGCGCCGTATTTCCTGGTTTCGCGCGAGGCTGTGCAGAAGACCTGCCTTGAAACAGGTATCCACGCCGACAGCGATGTTGTTATCTACGACGGCGGCGACGGTCGTCTGGCGGCACGCGTGTGGTTTACGCTCCACGCGTACGGCCATGAGCGCGTGGCGATCCTGGATGGCGGCTACGGCAAGTGGCGGGACGAAAACCGCGCGTTCTCGAACGATCCGCCCGAGATCAAGGCCGGCACGTTTGTTCCCTCCGAGAAACCGCGCAGCGTCTGCGCCTTCAGCGAACTGGCGCAGTTTCGCACGCGCGTTCACACGCTGGGGAAACTGCCCACGACAACAATGATCGACGCGCGCTCGACCGCCGAGTACATGGGCGAAGATTCGCGCGCGAAGACGGGCGGTCACATTCCCGGCGCTGCGAACATTGAATGGACATCGTTCCTCGCGCCGGCGGCGTTAAAACCCGGCGCCAAGGAGCCGCCATTCCGCGTCTGGCGCAGCGCGCCTGAAATACACGCGCTGCTGCGTCTTTCAGGCATCGAAAAAGACCAGAAGATTGCCGTCTACGACCAGGCCGGCGGCCGCAGTTCGCATGTGTTTTTCACGCTGTGGCTGATGGGCTTTGAGTCCGCGTACAACTATACGGCAGGCTGGCGGGAATACGGCAACCGGGACGATGTTGAAATTGAGCGCTGAATGTGCGCGAGTGCGGAACGTCTGACTGTCAGGGTTCTTTTCGTCGACCAGTGGGTTCAGACCGTAAACGGTGTAACGATAAAATGAAGCTGACTCTCTGTGCACTTTTTCTTTCTGCCAGCCTCTGCACAGTGCTTCATGCCGGTGAACTTCCGCCATTGCCCAAGCCGCTTGCGGTCGCCGATTACGTCCCGCCTGCCAACCGCAGCGCTGAACTGCAGGCGTTCGACAAAGCCGTGCTCTTTCTGAGTGCCACGCAGGAAAATGATGGGCACTGGGATGCCAGGAAGGCCGGCGCCGCGCCTGAATTCTGCAACCAGAACGGCGATGTGGCGCTGACGGCTCTCGCGACATACGTGCTGCTGTGTACCACGCAAGGCAAGCAGCAGAATCGCGACGCCTTGATGCGCGCTAAACGCGGACTGGATTGGCTGCGCACCTATCTTAAGCCTGACGGATGCATCGTCGATGAGTCCAAACCCGGCGAACCGGTCGTTGCTCAGCTGCTGGCGAGCATGGCTTTTCTGCAGTCCGCGTCGATGTCGACGCGCAGCACGCTTCGTGAGGCCGCCACCGCCACTGTGCGTTATGCAATTCTGAAGATGGGCTCGGCGACGGGAGGCTTCGGTGCAACGCCTCTTGCCGGCGTCGTGCGCGCGGATGTAACGGCACTGGCGACCTTCGTGTTCCGCTCAGCGCGCATGGAAGATGTGAAACTGCACGACACAAATCTGAAGATCGATACGGAGATCGAAACCGCACTGAAAGCGGGCGCCAAGGCGCTGCTGATCAATCCGGATTCCAAAGACGGCATTTACAGCATGTTCAGCGACGACAAGAAGCCCGACTGGGATGCCACAGTCGCCGGCGCGCTGACCCAGGTGCTGCTGCTCGCGCCGCCAAGTGCGCTGGCCGGATCGATGAAGTACATGTTTAAGGAGGAGGCTGCCGATAAAAGCTACCCCGGCCTGCTCAAGCAGCTCACATGGGGCCAGAAAGGCGAAGGCTACCGGGCGCTCTCAATCTGGCAGGGCAGCATGACAGTTGTGTACCTCTATCAGGAACACACCAAGGAATGGAAAGGCTGGACGGCCGCGACTTCTCCCATTCTGCTGCAGCATCAGTCAAAAGATGGCAGCTGGGACGCGGCAGGGCCCGACGCGCTGCGCGGCGGCCGCATCTGGCGCGCCGGTATACACGCTTTAGCGCTCATCCTTCTTTCGCCACCGCCTCCGCCGGCACCACCGCCGCCCGATACGCCCTGAAAATGAACGTCGCAGATTCCTTCAACACATAGCGTACTCTGCGGTAAGTCTTTAGAGCCAATGCGACTTATACGGATCAGCCTGCAACTGGCCATCGATTTGCACCAGAGCAGCGATTCGTTGGTTTTTG
This sequence comes from Planctomycetota bacterium, assembly GCA_035628505.1. GTDB lineage: Bacteria > Planctomycetota > SZUA-567 > H5-PLA8 > H5-PLA8 > DASPJR01. The sequence continues at coordinate 6,374 of DASPJR010000194.1, forward strand.
GAGGTCAATTTGGGCCATGGTGATCTATTTTTGCGCTTCCTGCGGCGCAACAGTACCCGAAAAAAATATTAAATCGGGCACAGCCGTTCGCGTCGACGAGCAGACTGTTCACTGCTTTCGCTGCATTACGTCTCGCGTTGCAAAGGTCTCTGACAGCAAGGTTTACAGAGCATTACTGGCGCACAATGCTGAAAATAAACTGCGCAACGCAGTCAAGTCCGTCAGCCGTCGTCTTATTGCGCAGGTACCAGATGGCCGGGTGAAGCGTTTTGTGACACGGGTGAGCGAACGCATCTTCCCGCGTACCGCTCAGTACGCACGTATCGGCAGTTCGCCCCGCAACCCGCGTCCACCGGGGTCCAGCGCAGCCATCCGCGCGGTTACTGAACGCCGCACAGAAGCTAATAATCTGGCGCTGGCGACCATCGCGTGTGTTGTGCTCGCGATCGGCACGCTGATCATCTTCATGGCCTTCGGCAAGAAAGCACCGCAGGCTCAGAACAACGTTGAAAAACCAGATACAAAAGTCGCCGCCAATGCTGCTCCGGTGACAGAACCTGCACTGAAAGCAACTCCCGCAGCGCCTGAAAAACCGCAGTATGCCAACATCCTGCAGCAACCGGCCACGCAGCGGCCGCAAACTCCCGCCGGAACGAACAAGCCCGATTCCAGCGGCGCGCGCACCGTTATGCAGGTGCCACCGACGCTTGCTGAGCGCGCTGAAGGAAACTTTAAAGACGACATCGCCACCGAGCGCCTCAATCAAATCGTTGCCAGCTACAAAGCCCGCACTATCGACGAAGCCGGCTATCAAAAACAGCTGGATCAATTAGCCAATACCTACCGAGGAACGAAGGCGGCTGAGGAAGCGGTGAAGCTCATGAAGTCAGCGCAGCCCCCGGCGCCGCCGAAGGCCGCTGAAGGACTTGACTGGTTCGCGTCGTGGCAAGTGGACAACCTCTACAAGAACGCAAAGGCAAAGATGTACGAAGAGTTCGATGGCCGAGCGTTTGTTCTCGAAACACACCCACCCGAATCCGGCAAGCCGCTGATCCTGAAGTGGAACGTCACCGTGCCCGCCGATAAACCGTTCTTCGAATTCTCCGTGCGCAGCGGCGAGAAATCAGACTGCGCGATGTTGCTTGAAATCGACGGTAAGAAAGCTCCCGTTGAGAACATCGACGAGTCCTGGAAAGCGCTGGTCGTGGACCTAAGCGCGATGAAAGGCCGCCAGGTCACAGTCGTTCTCAATCATCTTCCCACCGGATGGGAGAACGAGACGGCCTTCTGGCAGGCTCCGCACCTGGTCGGCGTGCCAGACAAGTCTGCGAAAATCTTAAGCGTCAGCGACAAGTCCACCGAGACCATGATCGTCGCCGAGAACTGGAACAATGCGATTGACCTGCTGAGCATCATTGAGCCCGCGCGGGATTCGGTCGCCGGAACCTGGCGCATGCAGGACGGCGCGCTGGTTGCCGAAAAGGCGCTCTTTGGCCGCATCGAAATCCCCTATCAGCCTCCGCAGGAATACGATCTCCGAGTCGTCTTCTCGCGCCGGGACGGCAATGACGCGGTCACGCAGATTCTCTCCCGCAATGGCCGCTCGTTCGGCTGGACGATGGGCGCCGCCAACAACACGGTCTTCGGATTTGAAACAGTCGGCGGCGTTTCGGCGGCAGCCAATCCAACGACAGTCAAGAACGCAGCCGGCCTTGAGAACGGCCGCAAATACACCGCGCTGGTCAAAGTGCGGGCGGGCGGCGTCAAAGCCTGGCTCGATGGCAAAATGATCAGCGAATGGAAAACCGACTACAGCGACCTGGACATCTACGCCGACTGGAAGCTGCGCGATCCTGCGCTGCTTGGGCTGGGCAGCTGGAACAGCACGACGTTCTTCCATAAGGTGGAGATTCTCGAAGTCTCTGGGAAGGGTACGGTGCGCGCCGAAAGCCGGCCGCAGCAGGTCAGCGACATAAAGCTTGAATATGAACGCACGCTCGCCGAAAGCTACAAGCTGCTGGCGACCACTGGCGTGAAGGCGGCGCTGCAACGCGTCGAACAGGCTCGCGCAATTCCGGCGATGGCTCCGATCGGCGCAAAGCTGGCGCTCGACGCGGAGTGTTTCAGTTACGTACAGGACGCGCGCGATGCGGCCCTTGCCGGCGCGAAGAAGCTTGCCGACGGCCGCGCCTACACGTTTGTGAAAGCCGATGGACGGCAGATCAACGTCGGCGGCTCGTCTGGAAATGCCGTGAAAGAGGTGGCCGGCGAGGTAATCAGCATTGAGCAGACTGTGGGTACGGCGAAGGCGATCGTCCGCGTCGAAGTCAATGAACTCGCGGCAGAGACGCAGGCAGAGCTCGCGCGGCTGGCCTTGCCACCGGCAACGGCTGATCTGAAGCTTTCGGTGCCGAAGCTCGCAAAGCTGGCGCTTGCCCGCAACGACGCCATCGGCAAGGAGGTCAAGCGCAGCCTCGAGAGCGCGGCCAAGGACCCGGCACTCGCCGCGAAAGCCGAACATCTTGCGTCGCACCTGGCATTCCTGGATCGCGACAGTGACCTGGCCGAACGCTTCAAAGCCTTCGAAGCGCTCTGCCGCGCAGCCAAGTGGCGTGAAGCGAAAACGGCGGCCGAGGAGATCAATGCCGAATTCGCAAACTCGTTCGCACTGGAACGCATCAAGCCGGCAATGGCGCCATGGATGATTATCATCGAGCGCGAAGCGGTCAGCCCGCTGCTCAAGCGGTAGCGCTGATTCGCTGATAATAAAAGGAGCAGCGAGGCACGCTGCGGCCGGGCAAAATTTGGTTGCTTTGCCCGGCGCCGTATGATATGTACTTCCCTTCCACCTGCGCGGCTTTTCGCGCAGTTGTGTTTTTTGTGAGAAGTCAGAAAGGATTCTGTCATGCCAGGTCGTTGCGCGTACTGTGATAAAGCTCCCGCTACCGGAAAGAAATACGTACACCGCGGTGTCGCCAAATGGAAGGGCGGTATCGGTGTGAAGGTCACCGGCAAGACCAAGCGCTGGTTCAAGCCTAATCTGCAGCACTTCAAAGTAGTTGATCCCAATGGCCACGTTCATCGCGCCTGGGTCTGCAGCAAGTGCATCAAGAGCGGCCGCATCGTCAAGGCCCCCAAGCAGAAGCAGATGGCGGCACTGCGTGCAGAAAAGAAAGCCGCATCGTCGAAGTGACCGTTCGTCCGCGACCTGAGTGAATAACCGGGATGACTCAAAGCTCAGGCCCCAGCGCACCCAACGCCACAACCGACTTCAGCCACACGCTTTTTCACAATGACCTCAGCGCACTGCCGCTGGGGTCGTTGTCTTCTCACATCCACACGGATGCCGCAGCCGCCTTTCACGTTCCCGCAATGGACCCGACCTGGCCTGAAGAAGGCAGCTTTCGCATCATTGAACGGGGTCTTGGGAAATATATCGAAGCCATCGGCGCCAGCGCAGCGACTGAAAACCGCCTGCTCATCGCTGGCGATTCTGGCTGGAAAGACTACCGTCTGCGCGCGGTTGTTACGCCACTTTCCTTTGATGGCGCCGGCGCGACTGGCGGCATCTGCGGAATCGTTGCGCGTTACCGCGATTTCATGAACTATGTCGCGCTGGTGCTCGACCGCGATGGACAGCTAAAGCTGCTCGAGCGCCGCGACGGCCGCTTCGACGTCCTCGCATCCAGCCCGCTTGAGTTCTGCCTTGGCCAGTCGCTGACATTGACGCTCACTTTTTGCGGAACGCGCGCGCACGGAACCGCCGGGCCTTACACCGGCGCGACGCACGTTCACGGCTCAGTGCATCTCGCCTCCGGGCGCGTGGGATATGTCTCCGACGTGCCGGCCCGCTTTGGACCCGTTACGGTCGAATGCAGCGAGGCCGAAGCCGCAGCACTCGCAAGCGCGAAGGCGAATTCAGCACAGATCATCGCACGCACGCGCTCGCGCTTCCCAAAAATGCGGCTCGAGCGCACCGTTCCTCTGCGCGGACTGGCCAGCGGGCGCAATATCCGTCTTGCGGATGTTAATGGCGACGGCCGGCTTGAAATCATCGCAGCGCAAAGCTCCTCTGCTGTCGCGCAGAAGTTCAGCATGACGCGCCTGACCTGCCTATCCGTTCTCGATTTGGACGGAAAGCTGCTCTGGCAGGCCGGAGTTCCCAACGATAACGCCGCAACCACGCATGAGCCGGATCAGTTGCCCTTCCAGACGCACGATCTCTATGGCGATGGCGGGCGCGTGGTCGTCTGCGTCTTCGGTTATGACGTCCAGATCCGCGACGGCCGCAGCGGCAAAGTCCTTTTCAGCGCCGCGACACCGGACATGCAGAAAACACCTGTCGGCCTCGACTTCAAGGAAGTCACGTCCAGTTTCGGCGCGCCCTGGGGTGACGAGTCGCTGAACATGAACGTGGCGGCGCTGGCGTTCTGTGACACCCACGGCAGCGGGCGGCGGCACGAGATCATCGTCAAAGACGACTTTCATCATCTCGCCGTGCTCGACGCGCTAAGCTCCCCCGCTCTTCTGCCTGTCATCCGCCACCGCGGTAATCACGGTTCTTATCCGTGGATTGGCGATTGCGACGGCGACGGGCGCGAAGAGATCCTCGCTGGCTGCTCGCTGCTTGACGACACCGGCCGCAGCGCCTGGTCTTTGCCTCTGGGCGCTAATCCCACAAGTGTCGCGATTCTCGATCCGCTTAACGCAGGCGGAGAGAATCGACGGCTTCTGATCTGCGCCGGCGGCCAGTTTTATATGCTCAACTCCGCCGGACTCTCAGCGCCGCTCGCCCCGGCGCAGATTCCACAGGCGACGGGTAATGGGGCTCAGCGCCTGAGCGTCGCCAGGTTCCGCGCGGATCTTCCCGGACTTCAGATCCTCACGCAAAACGGCGGCAGCGGAGCCGGATTGACGCAACTTTATGACGCATCCGGAAAGCGGCTGTGGTCGCGTGAGTTTATGCAATGCGGAAGCGGCAAGCCTGTCAATTGGACTGGCCGGACCGAGGAACTTTTTGTTCACGCGTTTGCGCAGGGTTCGGGACTGGTGAACGGGTTCGGCGATGTGGTGGTTGAAGCGCCCGATGCAAAATATTTCGTCGATGTTGCGACAGCATTTCTGCCAGACGGACGGGATGCGTTACTGGCGTGGGACCGTGAGCAGTTATCGATCTATGTTCCGGACGACATTCTGAAAACACCTGCTTACAAACCGGTGCGGCCGCCAGCGGAAAATACATCCTGGTACGCAGCGATGACTAGCACGCCACCGGGCTGGTGAGCGAAATATACGCGCGCAGCCGCGCGGCTTCATGCTGCATCGCATCCAGCTGCCGGCGCAGATCATCTGCATCGCTTTCCAGCAGCCGCAGCCGGCTGCGCAGCTTTGCGGCATCACCTTCGGCAAGGCGCAGCCGGAAGCGCAGGTAATCCTTGGGAGGTTTTGCCGTGAGTGTCGGCATTGGATGCTCCTTTCGTCGCAGGCACTGCTCCTCATCAGCTATTACGATCGACGTCCTGTTCCTGTGCGATATTTACAAAAATTTTTGTCGTCAAGTCACATGGATCACTTTGATAAGCAGCCAGTCGTGCGCGCACTTGCAAACACTTACGCTCTGGCGATGATGCATCTCCCGCGCGTTTGAACGGGCATTTCCCCCAAACACGACTACAGGAAATTTGCGTTCGTGCACGTTCTCCGGCGAAAAGCGGGCACGCACGGTGTAGTCAAATAGGACAGGTCTGGAGTGACCTGTAGTGATGCGTCTAGGTGTATTGAGTGATGGATTGTCCGAGCTGTTGTGAGCGACTGCCTGAGTTTCTTCTGGATGAACTGCCGGAAGGCGAAGCGGTGCTGGTGCATGAGCACCTGAATCTGTGCGCGAGCTGCATGCGCAATTACCGCGAGCTGAAAGGCACCGGCAAGGCGCTCGAATCCGTCCCCGCGCTTCGCGCCGTTCAGGGTTCAGCTGAATTCAAGCAGGCCGTGCGCGCGCAGGCCGTGCTTGAATTGCAGAACATCGTCGCCCAGCTCCCGCCCGACAAACGTTTGAAGCTTGAAGCGCGCCGCGCGGCGCGCATGAGCCGCGTGATCGAGCGTCCGCAGCCGGTTGAAAAACGAGCACTGAGCACCACTGCGCTCATTCTTTTGTGCGGATTGGCTGCCCTGGCGGTAATTCTCATTTATCCCACGCGCACGCCGCAGACGGACAAAGCACCCGCCGGAATCGTCAGCGTTGTGTCAGGCAAAGTTGAGCAGTTCTATCAGCGCGCCGGCGAGTCGCACTCGGCGGTTGCCGAAGGAAAGAGCTTCTTTGCAGGCGATTCGTTTTCCACGCCTGATAATGGCCAGGCACGTTTCGACCTGAGTGGCGGTGACGGCTCCCTGTTCCTCGGACCAGCGTCTTCGCTCACGTTCCGCGCGCAGACGCCAGGGAATGAGAGCAAAATCACGATTCTCGAAAAAGGCGAACTGGGCATTCAGCGAGCAGACCTGGGCAGCAGCAGCAGCACCGATGCCGCGGCGCCGTGGGAAGTTCGCACGGAAGCCGGCTCGATTATCGTCGGGCCAGGTTCACACGTGTACCTGCGCCTGAACAAAGCACCGAGCGGCAGCACGTTGACGGTCAGCGCCTTCACCGGAAGCGCCAAAGTTCTGAACCCTTCTGCCCGCACACTCGGCACGCTCTTCTATGGGCAGAAAACCGTTGTCGATGCGAAAACATCTGAGCTGAAGATCGACACGCAGCCGTTTGTGCGCGTGCCCGCCTGGCGCCTGGATCTGGTTTCCGATGCGGAGCTCTCGCGCATGTTTGCCGCGCAGGTCCGCATCACACGCCGGCAGCACGACAAACTCTCTGCCGACTTCCTTTATCTGGCCAACAGCCCCGAGTCATTCCAGCAGGACTGGATCAGCGATCCGCCGGCGGCTGCGCCTGAGAAATTCTCGGGTGCCGTTCTGCTGCCGGCAAACACCAAGATGCGCCACGCCGTTCCGTTCATGGCGCCGCTCGCCATCGAACTGACGCTGATTCGCGACGGCCAGAGTGAATCCTTCGCCATGGGTGCGCTCGATACCGATGCCGGAAGCGTCTCAGTGGACGTCGCTCGCGAGGCGCGCCTGCAGATCCGTGAGAAGGGCCGCACCGTCCGCAGCGCCGCGACACCGGCAGTCGGGCAGTCCGGCGAAATCGACCGCGTGCGGCTGGATATCCTCGCCGAAGGCGCCGGCTTCTCCGCGCAGGTCAGCTCGAGCGCCGACCGCAGCAACGCCTTGCCGCTGCCAAAAGAACTGCAATCGCCCAAAGCCCGCCTGTGGCTGCAGGGGCTGAGCGACGTGGTGAGCTTCACCGAAGTGAAAGTCTCAGGCACCATTCCCGCGGAATGGCTGCTCGACCGCCTGTCGAAATAGCCTCATGTTTTGAACGCGTAATCTGTCCCCGACGCAACCCCATGCCGCGCTATACTGCCCTCGAACACAGGGAGCTTCGCTAGAAATTGATTTCCGTTCGTCAGCTGACCAAGCGATATGAAGCGGCAACCGCGGCGTCCGCCGCCGTGCAGGCGCTTGCCGGAGTCGATCTGGACATTGCCGCGGGGGAATCCGTCGCGCTGATGGGCGCAAGCGGATCAGGAAAGAGCACGCTGCTGCATCTGCTGGGCGGACTGGACACTCCCACAAGCGGCAGCGTGACTGTGGACGGCAGAGACTTATCGGCGATGAACGACGCCGATCTCTCACGCTTCCGGCGCGAGCGCCTGGGTTTTGTGTTCCAGTTCTTTCACCTGCTGCCGACGCTCAGCGTACTTGAAAATGTGATGCTGCCCGGCCGCCTCGCAAATCTGCCCGAATCCGGGCTGAAAACGCGCGCGTTGGAGCTGCTCTCTCGTGTCGGCCTGAGCGGCCGCGAAAACGACAGTCCGGACGCATTCAGCGGCGGACAGCAGCAGCGCGTGGCGATCGCGCGCGCGCTGATCACGCAGCCAATTCTGCTGCTCGCCGATGAACCCACGGGAAATCTGGACAGCGCCAGCAGCGCAGCGGTTTTACATCTGCTCGCCGAACTGGTCCGCGAGCATGCGCTTACGCTGGTGATGGCAACGCATTCCGCCGAGGCGGCCGCAATTACGCGCCGGATCGTGCGGCTGAAAGACGGCAGAATCTGCGAAGTGAGTTAAGCCTTCAGCAGGCGAAAAATTATGGCCGTTCCAGCGCGTCGTGTTCAAGGCTCGTGTACACATTTAAACTGCGCGGAGGGATTTTGTCCACGATCGGGCCGCCGCGCGGGTCGCGCCGAATTTCGGCGGCTTTGTGATGCTTGAGAATGCGGTCGGTCCGAATGATGTTGATTTTCTTTGAACGGAATAGCGGCGGCAGCTTGATCGTTACCTCCACTTGCTCGTTATCGTGGTTGTTGCTCACCAGCAGCGTCACGTCTCCCTGCGGCATTTTACGCAGCGCGCACGCATACACGTGCGGCCACGGATGAAATGAACTCTCAGTCTGTACCTGCAGCACGTCTGAATGCGGCCGCGCATAGCGGACCAGTGTCGCATATCCATAAAAGGAGTGGCTCTCGCGGCGCAGGCTGCCATCCGCCGTGTCCAGCAGTTGCCAGCGGCCGTTGATGTCTCCGGGATTGAGAAAGCTCCAGCGCATCAGCCCGCTCACGCCCGTGTTGATCGCGCGCAGGGCGAATTCTGCGTCCAGCATAAACGCTTCGTGGGTGGCCGGACCATTCGGATCGCCGTTGCTTGCGCCGTAATAAAAATGGCCGAGCTCTGTAATGAGGAACGGCTTTCCTTTCGTGCGTGCGTAGGCCACGTGCGGCGCGAGATGATGCTCGATCAGTTCCGTCATTGGTACGGAAAGTCCATTGGCGTTCGGCGCAGTGCCGTCGAAACGAGCAAAATATTCGTGCTGGTCATAGGCGTCCAGCAGCGGGTCGAGATCCAGGCCCCGCGAATGAAAATCTGGAATCGGCCAGTCCTGCACGCCGGGGCTTCCAGGACCCAGCATCGACAGGCGCTGCGGAACGAGGTCGCGCGCGAGCAGTTCCTGACGCAGCGCCGTCAGCAATTCGGCAAACGCGCGATAGGGATCCATCCGCGGATGGCTGTAGATGTCGCCGTACAGAGGCTGGTTCACGGGGCTGTAATAGCGGATCTGCGTCCAGCCGCGCTCGGAAAGACAATAGTCCAGCAGCGGGCCCGCAAAGTTCTCGGCAAACTGACGCGGATTGGCGGCCGCGCGGTTGTCGACAGCCCAGCCGGACGAGGATTCTTCACCTTTCACCTGCATATGGCGCGGAACGTACATCGTATCGAGCACGATGCTTGCGCCGTTCGCGCCCGCCCACGCATTGAGGCGCTCCAGGCGCTCAAAATGGTCGCAGTCGAAATCCATTGTGCCGCGCTTGGTGATGAAGCCATCGGGGGGCAGCAGAAAGCGCACGCAGCCCACTTTCAGCAGGGTGAGTTCCTCCAGCAGCAGCGCCCAGCTTCGATCATCATCCAGCGTGGG
>DASPJR010000195.1:0-17522 GCA_035628505.1 Planctomycetota bacterium
CTGTCGTCATACTCGTTGCGGATGGGCGTGATGCCGCGCGGGTCTTTGATGCTGAGCAGGCCGTGGACGTTGTTGTACGTGAAGCTCGTCGTGTTGTTCTCGCGGTCGGTGAACGTGCTGAGATTTCCGGCGTCGTCGTAGTTGTAGGTCATCGCATGGCCGGACGGATCGGTAATGCGCGTGATGCGGCCCTCTGCGTCACGTGAGAAGACGACGCTCTTGCCGCTGGAGTGGACAAGACCGCTGCTGCTGACCGTCAGCGTGTTGCCGTTCAGGTCGGTGAGGCTGCGCAGGCCCTTGCCCTGTTCAATGACCAGCACCATGCCTTCAGCGGTCGTGAGCTGGAAAACCTTCGGGTTGTACAAGGTGCCATTGTAGTTATGAATTGTCGCAGTGACGACGGGGTTCTGCTCGTCCGGAGCACCGAAAACATACACATCATTGCGGCCAACCGCTGTAAGGCTTCCCACCGTTGGAGCAATCGGAACGTAGATAAAATTGGTCGGCCCGACAGGCGCGACTGATTGCTGCATCATCTGCGGGCGGCCTTCGAACTTATAAACTTTGCCGTCTGGGAACGTAATCGTGACCTTGTGTGACTTGGTCGCCTGGAGCGTGTACTTCTGGAGGAATCCGCTGAAGTCGCCGCTCTGCTGCCAGCCGCGCCCGAGGTTGCCGGTTTTCTCCAGCCGGACATCGGCAATACCGACTCGCCAGCCCACGCCGAAGTCGCCATTGCGCTTGTCCCGTGAATCGTAAGTGCGCGTAACCTGAATGGGGATGCCGGAGACGTTGACCGAGCAATCGTTGAAGGCCAGCGAGAAGTTGCCGACTTTCATGTTGCGTTCGACGACTACCGAAATGGAATCGCTCGCAATGTCACCGGATTCATCCGTCGCCGTGAGACGCAGGACATAACTGCCGTTCAGAAGCAACGTCGTATCGAACTGACCGAGCGCGGCATTGGCGACGGGGCCTGAGCCTGAAGCAATCGGAGTGAAGTTCAAGGCGGCGGTGTTGTCTTCGTCTGCGTTGAGCGCGTACTCCAGCGTCCAATCTCCGCTGCCAGTGAAACTTACATTGCCGGCGATGTTTGTCGGCTTTGTGAGCTCCGCACCATCGGACGGGCTGGTGATCTGCACGACCGGTACGTTTGCGTCCGCCGGTGTAAAGAGCCGCACGACGATGTCATCGGAGGCGCTAAACTCTGAGTCACTGGCGCTTAAGCGCAATACGTATTTACCTGGCGTGCTGAGCGTCACGGTTGTCGCAGCTGACGCCGCATTCGCGAAGGTGACTGTGCCAGGTCCACTGACCTTAGTCCACGTCAACGAAAGGGCGCCGGCGAAGGGCAGACCGTCATCCGCAACGATTCCCGTGAGCGTCGCCGTTGTCTCCGGCTCGCGGATGGCAATGTCGGGGCCGGCATTAACGACCGGCGCTTTATTCTCAGCATTCGGGCCGACGACAACGGTAACCGTATCTGAGGCCGACAGAACAGAGTCGGTGGAGCTCAGTTTAAGCACATACGTACCTTCGCGGCTGAACGATACGGCCGTTGCTGCTGCGGCGGCGTTGACGAAAGTCACATCGCCGGGTCCAGATAATTTGCTCCAGAGCACGGACAGGGAATTAACAGATGGCAGGCCGTCATCGCTGACGGTTCCCGAGGTCGAAAATGCCTTATTGATTGCGATATTCTGGTCCGCTCCTGCGTTGACGATGGGCGGCATGTTCTGCGGCAGCACGGTGATCACGACTGTGTCAACTGCCGTAAGAAGGGTGTCGGTAACAGTTAGCCGCAGCGTATATGTTCCCGGTTGCGTAAAGCGCGCGTAGTCGACTGAATCGACTTGCGTGAATGTGACGCCGGTCGGACCGGACAGCTTCTCCCATCGAACAGTAACCACGCCGGAAGGCAAGCCATCATCGCTGAATGAAGTGACGAGGGATGCAACGGACGGCAACGTTATCGTTTGATCAGAGCCCGCGTTTGCAATCGGCGGCTGATTGACCGGTTCACGAACAGAGATAGTGACATCATCGAAGACGATTTCCTGGGTGTCGGTTGCAGTTAAGCGCAAGGTGTAAATACCGGGCAAACTGAATGACGCAGATGTGGCCGGGTTTAAGACATTTCCGAACCCAACCATTCCGGGTCCATTTAGCTTTGTCCAGCGCGATTGCAGCGCAGCAGGCCGGGCATCACTATCAGATGCGCTACCGCTCAAGGCGGCGACGGTTCCAAAATTGATGATTTGATCCGGACCGGCGTTCACGAGCGGCTTAACATTGTTGAAAACGGTAACGGTGACTTCGTCCATCCTTGTCACCTGCGAGTCCGAAGCGGTAAGCCGTAAGATATACGTGCCCGCCTGACTGAACGTAGCCTGTGTCGAAGCCGACAGGGGATCATCAAACACAACCGTGCCGAAGCCGGAATAAACGGTCCACGTGGTGGTCAGTGTTGCGTTAAGCGGCAGCCCGTCGTCGTGGGCACTACCCAGAAGTGCCAATTTTGCCGGAATAGTGACAGTTCTGTCAGGTCCAGCGTTAACGGTTGGAATGCCGTTTAAGCAGACCACCGTTTCGGAAAAGCTTGTGTATTCCCCGTCAAACGCGGTAAGGCGCAGGACGTAAAGGCCTGACGCGCCAAACGTTGCAGTGGTGCTTAGAGACGATGGTGATGCAAACGTCACGGTTCCCGGACCGCTGGTTTTAGTCCACGTATAAACTGGAATGGATCCAACTGGCAAACCATCATCTGTGCATTTGCCGATCAGCGTGGCAGATGTAGCGGGCGGAACGATATTCTGTTGAGCCCCCGCGCTCACGACGGGCGCTGAATTAATTCCGTCGATGGTGATGCTGACGGTATCCGTATTCGACAACGAGCCGTCACTGACGAGGAAGCGAAGCACGTACGTCCCCCGCGCGCTGAATTGGGCCGTGGTAGTTGACTGTGCGCTGTTGGCGAACGTTACTGTTCCCGGGCCGGATAGGAGCGCCCAGTTAAAAGACACTTGGCCTCCATTGAAGTGGTCGTCGCTATACGTGCCAGTTAACGTTGCAAACGCCGGTAGAGTCGAGGTAATGACCTGGTCAGGCCCTGCATTAGCACTTGGTGCCTGGTTCGCAGCATTGAAGACATTGACGAACCAATCCTTAGTACTCGTCAAAAGAGAGTCGCTTGCTGTCAATCGCAGATGATAAAACCCCGCCGCGCTGAAGGTCGCTGAAGTCGATTGAGCGAATCGATCAGCAAAAGTCACAGTCCCGGGGCCTGAGACCCGGCTCCACTCCGTTGTCACAGTTCCGGGCGGATTCGGCATACCGTCGTCGGTCACGGTGGCCTGAAGCTGAAGTGCTTGCGAGAGCACCACGTTTGAGTTTGCAGTCAAAGTGATAACAGGAGCCACATTATTTGCGTATAAAACCGAGATCGTACTGACAGCGGTAAAAACGCCATCGGTAACAGAAAGCTTGAGGACGTATGGCGTCGAATCATTTGGCGTGCTGAATGTTGCTGTTGTAGCGAGAGACTGTGCGTTGCCAAACGATACCGTTCCGCCGGCAGGCCCGCTTTGTAAAGACCATGTCACCCCCAGTTTGCTTCCGGCGGGGAGGCCATCATCGGTAGCCAATCCCACTAAATTTAAGACATTGTTTGGATAGGTCAGGGACACTCCATTTCCAGCATTGCAACTCGGCGGTTGATTCGTGACGGCACTAACGGACACAAACGTCGTCGTCGCAGTGGTCAGTTCGCCATCCGAAACAGCGAGCACAAGTTGATAAGTTCCCGGGGCGGAGAAACCAGCCGTTGTGCTGGCAGAATTGGGGTTCGCGAATGTCACCAGCCCCGGTCCATTTGTGAGACTCCACGCAAATTTCAAGGTGCCGTTAGGCAATCCGTCATCGCTATAGGTCGACGTTAAAGTTACTGGCAACGCCTGTGTAGTAGAATGGTTTAAGGGCAATGAAACTATCGGCGGGGCATTCGGGGAAAGGACCGTAAAAGTCAAATCGCTCACTGATGAAAGTTCGCCATCGGATACCGTGAGGCGCAGAACGTAAGTTCCAGGCAGGCTCATGAATGCTGTGGTGTTCGGCTCGTTCGGTCCGAACGTGACCTTGGAGTTGCCCGCAGGTTGCGCCAGAACGCTCCAAGTGTACTTCAACGTGCCCGACGGAAGGTTGTCATCTGACACCACCGAGTGCAGCACCGCTTGGCGGGGAAGGCGAACTGTAGTTGAGTCTGCAAACGTCGTAACGACTGGTGATTTGTTTTCGATGGCCGAAACAACCGTTTCATCGAATGTAGTTTCATGCCCGTCGGACGCTGTCAGTCGCAACGTGTATGTTCCCGGAACGTTGAACCATGCTTTTGTTTTTGGTGCCGTGCTGTTCTCAAAGTGCACCGGACCAGGACCTGTCGCGGTCCATTGAGCGGATACCGTGTCGCCATCGTCATCCCGTACAGCACCGCTGAGAGATATCGAATTGATCGGCGGCAGTGAGCCCAGCGTTCCTCCAGAGAAAACACCCATGGGTGAAAAAGCAAGCTCCTCAAAACCTGTTCCAGGTGGCGGCGTATACAGCGGCTGCATCTGGAAGGAAGTGCCATCCCAGTAGAGCCGGCTGATCGTCGCATTGTTGATCAGGATGTCTCCGGCATACTGCGCCAGCGCACTTGCAGGTGCCACACGAATACCATTCGAAATACCGTATACATGAAGCCCACCGGTGGCGAGCCGCAGCCCCTCAAAACCCGTGTCCGTGGAGGGGAGCGTATGTACCACCGTTGTGCCGTTGGGATCGATAGCATAAAGTTTTGGGCCACCGGTGGCGCCTCCGATCACGAGTTTTCCGGCAAACGGCCCATACCGATTCACGTCATTTGGGAGAATCACGGACGATTCCGCAGGGAACGGCAAGGTAGTCAGGAGAGTCTTTGTTCCATCTTTGTTGATGCGCCAAACTTTTCCGTCACCTGCCGCTGCTAGCAGGTCTCCATTAAAAACACCGATGCGGTCAAAAAGGACGCGCACTTCGATCCAATTCGATACCGGCGGCAAAGCCACCCAAGGAGCCTGCACAGTGCTCCCGTCAGCACTAATTTTCACCAGTCCGCCCGATGCGATGTTATAGGATACCACTTCTCCGGCCACGAAACCTCCACGGCTGAGCCCGTTCCCTTCATCCGGTGCACAGTCCATGTACATTTCGCCGAATAGTCCGATTGAAAACTGCAGGTTGCAGAACCGTTGCGTTGATCCATCCGGTTTCAATTGCCATACCTCGCCCGCGCCGTCGATGTGGCGGCGTGCAACCAGCATCGTGTCCGATGGTGCGTGATAACAAATGTCATTGTAAAAAATGTTACTCCCTGGGGAGATTCCTAAAATCAAAGGCATGTCAAAGACATTGCTTCCCTGCGGAGGCTGCGGAGTAAGTACGGGGACGAACGTCTGCTTGTCAATTCCGGCATCCACTGCTGGTGGCGTGTTGCTTAAATGCACCGATACCGCGACATCATCGGTGCTCGTGAACTGGCCGTCATTGGCGGTGAGGCGAAGTACGTAAGTGCCATCCGCGCTAAATTGGACGCTTGTGGCGCTTGAAGACGCCGCTGTGAAACTGACATCTCCGGGTCCAGAGACCTTCGACCAGGCAACGGCCAGTACGCTGTCAGCCGGCAATCCGTCATCGTTAACAACTCCGGCAAGATCGATGCTTGCACTGCGGGAGACCGTACGGTCTGCGCCTGCATTCACGGACGGCGGCTGGTTCTGGCCTGTTACTGTAATGACGACCTCATCGCTGCTCTCGAATTCGCCGTCACTAGCTGCCAACCGCAGCACGTAAGTTCCGCCCTTTGAGAATGCGACATTCGTTGCAACGTTCGACTCATGTGTGAAAAAAACGGTTCCTGGGCCGCTCACCTTGGTCCACAAGACGGTAAGAGTTTGCTCTGCAGGTTTCCCGTCGTCAGTCACAGTGCCGGCGAGGCTTGCCGACATTTGCGGCATCGTAATGACTTGATCTATTCCAGCGTTAACCGCGGGTGCTCCGTTACTGACGTCTTGATTAACTGTGATTGTTACCACTGCGCTGCTACTTAACTCTCCGTCGGAGGCACTGAGTTTCAGGACGTAGCTGCCATGTGCGCTAAAGGTGGCAGTTGTGATTGCGGCAGTCGCGTTTTGAAACGTGACATTGCCCGGGCCGCTGACTTTGGTCCAGTTAACCGTTACATTTGTAGGAGCCGGTAGCGCGTCGTCGGTGACCGCGCCGCTCAGATTGACGGAATTGGGGAACAGGATGGCTTGGTTTGTACCGGCCGAGACTACCGGTGGCTGATTGGTTGCCGCAAGAACTCTGATTGTGACGTCGGATGCGGCTGTGAATTCGGTGTCGTTCGCGCTGAGCCGGAAGACATATGTTCCTGCCTGCGAGACTGTTGCTCGGGCGGCGGGAGAGGAGGCGTCATTGAACGTTGCGGTGCCGGGGCCGCTCACTTTCGTCCAAGTGGACGTCAGCGCCGTTTGACCGGGCTGGCCGTCGTCTACAATGATACCGTCGAGCGGAATCGATGCTGGCAGCGCAACCGTTTTCTCTGCTCCGGCACTCACCACTGGTGGCTGGTTCGCTTGCAGGACAGTAATTGTTACGTCGGAAAAGGCGGATAAATCTGAATCGGAGACGGTCAACCGCAGCACATACGTGCCCGGCGCGCTGAATTCCGCGCCTTTGGTCGATGTGCCCGTCGTGCTGAATGTCACGGTGCCAGGGCCGCTGACTTTGCTCCACGTGTACGTAAGGGTTGCGGGCGGGTCAGGAATGCCGTCATCTGTTGCGCTTCCAGTAAGGATCGCGCCGTTGGGTAAACGGATCGTCTGCGCAGCTCCGGCGTCCGCAACCGGCGGCAGATTGGCCGGTAGAACCGTAACGGCTACGTCGGATGTGCTGGTGGCCAGAGAATCATCCGCAGCGAAACGAAGGACATAGTTGCCTGCGACTGAGAAGGTTGCCGTGGTCGAGAGCGCATTCGCTGCGGAGAACGTAACTGTGCCCGGCCCGCTGACCTTGCTCCACGCGTAAGTTAACGCGCCTGGTGGATTCGGCAGTCCGTCGTCGGTGGCAGTAGCTGTTAACGAAGCTGTCTGCGGAAGCCGTATAGTTTGATTGTTTCCCGCAGAGACCACCGGCGCTGCATTGGCAACGATTACGACATCATCTGAGCTGGTCAATGCGTCGTCGTTAGCGCTCAAGCGAAGCGTATAAACACCTGAGGCTGAAAACGTAGCTGTTGTCACGGCGGCAGCCGTGTTCGCAAAGGTTACATTGCCGGGTCCGCCGACTTTGCTCCACAGCACGCTGATTGCAGCAGGCGGGTTGGGGAATCCGTCATCATTGGCAGTGCCTGTAAGATTTGCAATCGCAGGCAGCGTCAGCGATTGATCGGGCCCAGCGTTGACTACTGGTGCTGAATTGGCGGGCTTAACAACAATCGTTACGTCTGAAAAAACTGTCGCTGCCGAGTCGCTGGCAGTGAGGCGCAGCACGTATGTTCCATCCTGACTGAATGTGGCCGCGGTATTCAGAGCGCTCGCATCGCCGAACGTCACAGTGCCGGGGCCACTTACTTTGGTCCAGGTGGTCGTCACAGCTGCGGGCGGATTGGGCAAGCCGTCGTCGGTCACCGTTCCAGCGAGCGAAGCAGTATTGGGCAGCTCGATTGTCTGATTTGCGCCAGCGTTCACCACCGGAGCCTGATTGATCGTCACACTTACGGTCGCTGATGACGTTGCCAGCGAGTCGCTCGCCGAAAGCTTCAGCACATAAACGCCGGGCGCGTCAAAAGTGGCCGTTGTTGCCGGAGACGACGCGTCGGCAAACGTCGCATTTCCAGGACCGCTGATCTTTGTCCAGGTGGACGATAAGGCACCGGGTGGATTAGGCAGGCCATCGTCTGTGGCAGATCCCGCAAGCGTTGCGACATTGACCGGAAGTGTCACAACCTGATTGGCACCCGCGATGACTAGTGGGGCAGTGTTCACCGTAATCGTAACCTCCGACCCGGCGCTTGAAGCGGAGTCGTCTGCTGTGAAGCGAAGAACATAAACGCCGCCTACGCTGAATGCCGCAGTCGTGCTGAGAGCATTTGCATTGCTGAATGTCACATCGCCGGGTCCGCTTGCCTTGCTCCAGGAATAAGCGAGTGCGCCGGGCGGATTCGGCAGGCCATCGTCAGTCGCAGTCGCCATTACGTTCGCCAGATCGGGCAGCGTAATCGTCTGGTTTGCGGCAGCGGAAACGACAGGGGTTTCATTGACCACGACGATCGCGTCATCTGTGGCCGTGGCGTGTGAGTCACCGGCGCTCAGCCGGAGCGTATACACGCCGGGCGCAGCAAAAGTGGCAGTTGTAGCCAGCGCTGTCGCGTTCCCGAAAGTGACCGTTCCCGGTCCGCCGACTTTTATCCATTCCGTAGTGATCGCCCCGGGAGGATTGGGCAGGCCGTCATCGGCTGCTGTTCCAGTCAGATTAGCAACGTTTGTGGGCAACGTAATGATTTGGTCGGCACCAGCGTTTACCGTGGGTCGAGCATTTGACACTATGGTGACGTCCGAAAAGGCCGACAGCGCGCTGTCGGATGCCGTCAGACGCAGCACGTAAACTCCGGGCACGCTGAAGGTCACGGTTGTCGCGGCAGAGGTTGCATCGGCGAAAGTGGCATCGCCTGGGCCACTGAACTTGCTCCACGCTGCTGTCGTAGCAGCTGGTGGATTGGGTAGCCCATCGTCTGTAATTGTGCCATTCAGTGTGGCAGCGGCGGGATATGCCAGCGTCTGGCCCGGCCCGGCATTGACTGAGGGCGGCTGGTTCTGCACGATGGCCGTCACTTCGACATCATCGCTCTGGCTTGTATGTCCGTCGCTCGCAGTCAGCCGTAAAACGTAGACGCCTGCAGAGCTGAACTGCGCTGTTGTTGAGGCAAGTGCTGAATTGCCGAAAGTAACGATGCCCGGTCCGCTGACTTTGCTCCAGGATATGGCCAGAGCCGCGGGCGTGGGAAGTCCGTCATCCGTGACGCTGCCTGCCAGAGCTGCCATGTTTGGCAACTGAATGGTTAAGTCAGGACCGGCAGACACCTGTGGTGCAGAATTCACAACGATCGTGACATCATCGTTAGCGGTCAAAACGCTGTCGGTTGCGCTCAAACGGAGCACGTAAACGCCAGGCTGGCTGAAAGTAGCTGAAGTCAGCAGCGCTGAGGCATTGGCAATCACGACGTCGCCCGGACCGCTGAATTTGCTCCACGTTGTCGTCAATGTAGCCGGAGGGTTGGGCTGGCCGTCGTCGCTTGCGGTACCCTGCAGGTTGGCGGCGGCTCCGGCAAGAATGACCGCATCGGCCCCGGCGTTCACCGAAGGAGGAGCATTGCCAGTGGCCACGGTAATCTGAACATCGTCGTACGCTTGAAACTCACCGTCGCTCACTGTCAGGCGCAGCAAGTAAACACCATCTGCCGAAAAGGTCGTGGTTGTATTTCCAGCAGTGGAATTGCCGAACGTGACATTGCCCGGGCCGCTGAACTTGCTCCAGCTGAATGAAACAGCGGCGGGAGGATTCGGTTGTCCGTCGTCCGTCGCAGTTCCATTTAGCGTTGCGACTGCCCCTGTGGCGATGTTCTGATCCGGTCCGGCAAATGGAACCGGGGGCTGGTTTCCAGTAAGCGGCGGAAGTCCTTCCAGCGTGCCTCGTCCCTGTACGATCAGGTTGTCGGAATAGACTGAGCCGCGTACGCGCCCACGGCCTTCAATCGTGACTAGCCCATCGGGAGCGCGCACATGGCCGAAGACTTCACCCTGGGCGCGCACGGTTAAGCCGCCCAAAGCGATGCGCAAGGTTATCCAGTGTGGCTGCGAGAGAATGCCGATGCGCGATTGAGAGGTAACCTCAACAGCTTGGGCAACGACGATGATCACAGGCCCGACTACTTCAATACTGCTACCGCTATTCAGAACGATCTGCTGGAAATTATAGATAGTCGGTTCTGTGCTGCCGCTGACGCCGAGCTTGAATCGTGATTGGGAGCGTGCTGTAAAAATTCCGTACGTTCCTGGCGGCACGTTCACTGCTCCCACATTTGCGTTAAGCGTAAGGTTCCGCAGCGTTGCAAAATCACCGGCATCTTCTCCCGCTGCGGAAAGGACCACATCCCGGGTTCCAGGCGGTGCAGGCGGTGGTGCGATCGAAACAAGTGTGGGTGGATTCGAGCGCGTGTTAATGTGTTGAAGACTGGCGTTGCCGCCAACGGTCAGCGAGTAGCTGTCCGGCACACTACTTCCGGTACCTGGGACAATGCCGAGATATTGTCCAGCACCGGTGGCAATGACACTGGGAGTTCCCGGCAGGTATAAGTCGCCGGTCATAACTGCCGTGCCATTAATGGTGAAGGATTCACCGAGCAAGACCTGCAGCGGCCCTTCAACGCGTCCCTGTACAGTTGGAGAGTGGCGCACAATAACTGCGGCCTCTCCTGCACGGACGGTACCCAAAAAAAAAAGACAAAATAACACCACAACAGCGCATCGATGTGCTGTATTCATAGTTCCCCTCGAAATTAGAACGCAAAAGTCCACCCCCGAGCAGACGCGGAAGCATCAGCGGGGCGAGCTGTACGTGTTTGCTGATTAATTAAAAATTATCAAATTGAAAAGTACTATAAAACTTCCGATAATCAACAATAAACCGAGTAAATAGTGTGTGAAAAAGAAGCAACCTCTCATAACTCTGCAGAGGAATTGAGCTTACCGGGTAAAACTTTTTTATCTACACAACATAAAGAGTCGAGTTTGCTGATCATTTTCAAGGCTGACTCAACCTCTGACAAAGGCCTGAGAACCCGTACTTCAATCTCGACAGGAGTGTATCCTTCATGGTGTAGACATCTGATGTAACCAGAAAGCTCAGCTTGCTCTAAAGCAGAACTAACTGTGGTCTTCGTTGTAAGTTCCGCAATGTCGGCAGCCTGCTGCTTTAATTTCGGGCCAGTACGAACCTTGATTCGGCGAGCGATCAGAATCTTCCTCACTGCACGTAGGGGAATGCAACATTGCTTTGCGATGAGTGGGAGCGGAAGGCCATCCTTGTATAACTGCACGACATCGTTATCGAGGCCTGCATCGATTGCGCGTAAAACCGAACTCGACCCAGGTGGCCTTCCTGGCTTGCGCTTCGGTATCACCCCCTGCAACACACGGCGAGTCTGCTGAAATGAACAGCCGAGCGCCTGGCTCAACTCTTTAAGACTCAGTCCTGTCTGCCAGAGGGCGAGTGCATGTTGCCGGAGATTGTCAGTAACTTTGAGCCTCGCCATACAGACCTCTATTCTAAGGAAATTCTCTGATTCACCCTACTAAACCGTTACCCGTCCGCAAGAATGATTATTTAATGTAGCCGAGAAGCTCCTTAAAAAGGCTGATTGAATCAACTCCAGACTAAGGTATTGGCAGGCTCGTTTAAACAGTAATAAGTCAGCCGGGGCACGGGTCGGAGCCGCCAGCGCATGGATGGAGCGCGAACGCAAAACCCGCTTGAGTGGATCGCGCAGAAATGGTGAATCTGATAACACATCATTGGCAGATTGACTTTACGTACCGATAAGCTACGATGTGTCGACTCAATCATAAGTACATATTTGTCTCGGCACGACATGTTGCAACGGAATGCAATGACTTTGTACATGGTCATGTTCAAGCATTGCGGTGATTTCCGTCTTGCGCGCTGGACCTGAACTGGCCTCGGCAACGAAAGGCAATGTAAGTGACGCGACGCTTAGGCCTTTCAATTTGCCGCCACACTGTCGCAGTTGTCGGGCTGTGCCTGAAACGCGGCAGTGCTTCCATTTCATTTTCATATGTGCTGCCCCGTGGAAATGCACTGCCTCAAGCTTTAGCGTCTGTGCTTGAGAACGTCCCTGCGCAATGGCGTCGCTGCGACCTTTTTCTTGCACTTTCCGCTGGCGATTTTGCCTGTTGCGACATTTTCTCGGTTCCCTTTGCTACAGAGCAGCAGATCGAACATGTCGCCGGTTCACTGGCGGAGGGGCGCAGTGCTGGCGCGAGTCTAGAAGAGATCGCGTTCGATATTCAATGCAGTTCAGCAAGTGCTGGCCAGCAGCGTGTGCAGATTGCTGCCGTTCTGCACGAAAACTTGAGCCAAATACAGCAGGGAATTCGCGCAGCGCTGCCAGATGCAAAGCTTCTTCTGGTCACGCCGTGCGCCGTTGCTTTTGCGGCGGCTCTCGCAAGCGACGGAGTTCATGCAATAGCCGCGGGCGGCGAATGCGTCATCGTGCGCCGCGATAGTGGAGCGTTGAAAGATTGGCGCTCGCTGCCGGTGAATAATGCTTCCAAGGACCGGATACTGCAGCACGCGAAAGGACTGGGAGAAGAAGGTGTTGAGCCGGTCGTTTACAGCGAAACTATCTCGTTTCACGGGATCGAGGTCAGCAGCGATATCGTTTTCGCCTGTGCTGCGGCGTTATGCGATCCGCAGCACAGCCTGAACGTATTGCGTGGATCGCGTGAGGCTCCGCGGGGGCTAATAAAGAAAATGCGGCGGCCTCTGCTATTGGCGCAGGCCGCGGCGGCGATTCTGCTGCTGAGCAGCGGGCTGTATTTCGAAATGTTCGCGCGCCGCTACGAGGCTCAGCTTCAGTCCTGTGACGGCGTAGAAAAAGCGGCCTGGCAGGCCGTGCTTCCCGGTGAAAAGTACCGGCCAGGTGCATTGACGCCGCGCCTCAAAAAAATTCTGGCCAAACGCAATAAAACCATGGACGCGAATAATTACCCGTCGGCGCTTGCGTTCTGGTCCGAAGTAGCAAGCGTATTTCCCAACGCAGACCAGATGGGCATGGCGCTCGAATCACTGCAACTTGGTCCCGATGGCGGACGAATCACCGGGCGCGTCAACAAAGGTAGCGGCGATCCGCTGGCCAATGCAGCGCTACTTGAATCGTCATTGAACAATTCTGAGAGCATTGCTGCCCGCGGCGAATATGAAACAAAGGAGAGCGAAATCGTTGTACGGATGCGCTTGGATTATAAGCCGCCGGTTCGTGGGGCGAAGTCTATGGGGGGCTCCACAAAGTGAAGTCGTCCTCATTCGTTTCCGCCATCGTTGCGTTACTCCTGCTCGGCGCGGCTCTGTTTGCCATGGACCGTTACGTCCGCATGGAGCAGGCCCACCAGGACCTCAACCTCCGCAATGAAGAACTCGACGAGGCCCGCCGCCTGCTCAGGACGTTTCCGGATACTTTCGTAAACACCGGCACAGACAGTCCTGTTGACCTTAAGACAATTATCCAGCAGTCCAGCGCCCGCAATGGAATTGCAGTGATGTACCTCAGCGAGACCGAGCGTGATGCTGGTGAGAAGATCAAAGAGCGCAGTGTTATTGCTCGACTGGTCAATGTGCCGCATCAGAAACTCGTCACTTTCCTCCAGGAACTGGAGCAGGAGAGCCGGGGCGCGCGCATCAAGGAACTGCGTCTGAAACCGTCGGCGAACCGGAGCGACGTTTATCAGGAAGCGGAGAGCGTCCTGGCAATCCGTTGGTTGAACGAGCGATCAGAAAAGAAGGAGGAAGCCCGGTGAAAAGGCGTGCTTTCTCTCCAAAGCGCTCGCGAGGTGCTGTGCTTCTTCTGGTGCTCGGCGCTGTGGCGCTGCTGTCTGTACTGGCTGTCGAGCTGGCTCATCGCGCGAATGTCGATGTGACGCGCAGCGTTCGCAGCAGCCGGGACACGTCGTTCAGGCGTACGCTGGATTCCGGTGCTGAAATTGCCAAGGCACTGATCCTGGAAGGTCGCAACAGCATGACATTCGATTCGCAGCACGACGCATGGTCGCGTAACGTTCAGCATTCACTTCCGTCCGGTGAGCACCTATCTGTTCAGGTCGCGGACGAGTCCGGCAAGCTCAATCTTCTTAAGGCAGTCGGCAGCAGTGAGCAGGCGACACGCATGCGAAAATGTCTTGCGCGCCTTTTTGCGCGGCTGCGGCAGCTTGATTCTGAACGCGAACGCGAATGGGAGAACGTCGAAACGGCGGTACGCAAGCGCATCGGCATTACTGAAGCCCCGCCCAAGCCCGGCGCAGCAACCGAGCAGCCATTTGAAATTGCTCCTCTGCTGACGCTGGATGGTTTGCGTGAGGCAGGCGTACCGGCGGAGTTCGTCTTTGGCTCGCGAGGTGGCCATGAGAACTCGCGCTGGGCTTTGTGCGACGTGCTCACGACATTCGGTGATGGACGGATAAATTTAAACACCGCGCCTGCGCCAGTACTGTATGCCATCGATGAGGAATACGACGATGCGCTTGTCAACAATATTGAACTCTGGCGCGGCAAGCCAACAGGGGATGGGCAGCGTTCTGGAAAGTCGTTTGAGAAGCCTCAGGATCTGGAGCGTGTCGCCGGTGTAGTTCAGAAGCATTTGGTGAACGGTCAGGAGCAGATATTCAAGAACCTCTTCACGAAAGTTCAGGACCGGCTGAGCGTTTCGAGCACCTGCTTCTCAGCACAACTGACGGCGCAGATTGAAGGCCGCTCCAGAGTAGCCTGGGTGTTCTTCGATAGCGCCG
This sequence comes from Planctomycetota bacterium, assembly GCA_035628505.1. GTDB lineage: Bacteria > Planctomycetota > SZUA-567 > H5-PLA8 > H5-PLA8 > DASPJR01. Next base: position 14,655 of record DASPJR010000195.1, read on the forward strand.
CTCATCAGCCGCAGCCAGGTCGTCCAAAAATGCCGAAAGTGATTGCGTTCGAGGAGATTGAGCCATGACACGCAAATCTGAACTTCTCTTAAGCCGTGTGCTGACAATAATCTCGATCTGCCTTATTTGTGCGGCGGCAGCACTGCTTGCACGAGTCTTTTTTACAGAACCTGAACCAACCCCGATTGCTCCCGTGGTTCTTTCAACGGCTCCTGCTGCTCTTCAGGAATTGCAAGCCAATCCCAAACTTTCAAGGCTTACAGAGCTGCGCATGACGCGTACGGTGGTGCCAAGGATTGAGGTGGCTCCCAAGCCGCCTGCGCCCAATCTTGCGTCGTTGCTGCGCGTCAAGGGCATCATGGATTTCGGCAAATCGCAGAGCAACGAAGCGATCATCGAGATTCTGCGTGTCAACCAGACTCGGAGCTTTAAGGTCGGCGAAACTGTTCCGGATGCAGGTGCGACAATTACTAAAATCGATTCGGCAGTGACGTTTGCTTACGATGGGAAGTCTGTGCGGCTGGAAGTGAATGCAACTGAAAGCGCCGAACTGCCCACTGCCGGGATCGGCGGTGAGACGCTCAGCGACGGATCAGCTCGAAGCAAGCCATAGTGCGAATGGGGGGGAGCGTGAGGTATTTTGTTAAAGCCATAATGGCTGCACTGTTGATCCTTTCCGCTGCATCAGGCTGGGCCGGGGAGGACGAACAGAGAGTAAAGATCAATCTGGCGGGGCTGGATCTGGCAACTGTCGCAAAACAGGCGGAGCGCGTTACCAAGCGCAGCTTTCTGTTTGACGAGAACGTGCTGCGCGCCAAGCGTGTTACGCTGCAGAGCGACACGGCGATTACCCCTGCCGAGTTTTACCGGGTCTTTCAGGCGGTCTGCCAGATGAATGGTCTTGCGATCATTCCTGTCGAAGGCGCAGGCATTAATCTGGAGAAAATCGTTAACGCACAGGGAGCGGCAAAAGAGCCCGGCGCTCAGCCGGTGCTCATCCGCGGCGAGCAGCTCCCCGGCGGTGACGCGACGGTTTCTTACCTCGCCAAACTGCAGCATGTCAACGCCACGCGGATTATGACAGTGCTGACTCCGGCGCTATCGGCAACGGGCACGATCATGCAGGTGCCTAATACCGAATTGCTGATGATAAATGACGTGGCATCCTCTGTGAAGCGCGTCGAAAAGCTGCTGGCCCTGCTCGATGTTCCCGGCGAAGCCACGACCACTGTGACAGTGCCGGTAGTCAACCTTTCCGTGGAAAAGGCACACTCGCAGCTCAATGATTACCTACAGGCTGCATCGAAAATCAGAAACGGCGAAGCAACGAAGGACAAGATCGCCATTCTGAAGGACGAGCGCTTAAATCAGATGGTGCTGATTGGGCCACCTGCTGAAGTCAGGCAGGCGCAGGAGTTCCTCGGCCTGATCGACCGTGACGCGCCCGCTGCCCGGCGAACAATTCGGTATTACAAGCTCAAAAACGTGCCGGTAAAAGACATCGTCGACTATGTTGGGCAACTGCTGGGTGTCGCGCTCATGGCACGAGGTGATCCGATTCCTCCTCAAGGAGGCCCAGTTCCGGTCGTACCTGTAGCTCCTTCGGCGGGAGGTCCTGTAGTTCCTGCAGTGCCCGTGGTTCCTGTTGGAGCGTTGAAGTCTCCTTCAGCTCCGGCCACTGCCGCAAAGCCAACCACCAAGGACTTTGTGCCTGCAGATATCATTCCGGTAGAAGGGCTAAACACGCTGGTAGTGGCTGGTGATGCAGCTGTGCATCAGGAAGTCGAAGCGATTCTGGCCAATTTGGACAAGCGAAAGGGCCAGGTGCTGATCGAAGTCGCGATCGTTCAAGTGACAGGTGACGATTCAATCGACCTTGGCGTTGAAGGGCTCGGTCTCAATGAGGTCAACGGAGATCGCAAGCTGCTCGATTACGGCAGCGGCTTCGGCCTTTCCAAACAGTCTGATACAAAGGGACGCGGGTTTCCCACCGAAGCGGTGCTTGATCATATTAGCGGCGGCGCTTTCCGTTTTGTTAAAGACGATAAGCTGCAGATCGTTCTGAGCGCCATCGCTAACAAATCCAACGTTTCCATTGTCAGCCAGCCGCAACTGCTGGTGAATGATAACGAGGAGGCATCGTTCACGACCAAGGTCAGTGAGCCGACCAGCACCAGTTCGGTGACTGCGGGAAACCCGATCATTTCCACCTTCAGTGGTTTCGCCGATGCGACAACGTCGCTGAAGATTACGCCGCACATTTCGCCTGACAATTACCTCAACCTTGAAATCGTTCAGACGTTTGAAGAATTCACGGGGGTATCCTCGGGTAATGGCGTGCCGCCACCCAAGGTTTCGAACAATGCTACGACCAAAATCAGCATTCCGGATCGCAAGACCATAGTTATCGGCGGCTTCACGCGTGATTCATCAACCAATACGCGTGCAGGCATTCCCGGACTGATGCAGATACCTGGCGTCGGCAAGTTGTTTTCCAAGGAGAACAAGCGCAAGACGGCAAGCCGCCTTTACCTTTTTGTGCGGCCAAAGATCCTTAGCGCGCCCGACTTCGAAGATCTTCAGAATGCGTCCGAAACGAAGAAGAACGACATCGAGAAGCTGTCGCGGAAATCGAAGATAAAGGACGAGATCAAGACAGGTATCGGACGGCAGGAGACCCGTGCGGAGGTCATCGAAGAAAAGTGAGCGGCGTTCCTAGTTCTGCACAGGCTGCCAATCTTAGCGGCGTTGTTGTTCCGCCGGAATTCCTTGAGCGCGTTCCGCTTCGCTTCGCGCGCGAGCACGCTACTGTAGCTATCGAAAAAAGGAGCACAGGCGATGGTACTGTGTACGTGCTTGCCAGCGGAT
>DASPJR010000196.1:0-10914 GCA_035628505.1 Planctomycetota bacterium
GCTCGCCGAGCTGCTGTGGAAGCTGCTCGTAGTTCGCCGTCCACCACAGCACCGTCTTGTTGGCGACTTCAGGCGCCTGCGATCCGCGACGCACCGGGAAGCTGAAGTTCTGTCCCGTCAAATTCGAGATCTGCTGATCCAGCGTCGCCACATACTGAACCTGGTACGGCGGAATCGTCGGGAACGCGGCGCTATAGAATGCTTCGACAAGATACTTCAACACGCGCTGCCCGCCCCACACTCCCAGGAGCCGCGCCGAGTGCGTTCGGACGCTCGGCAGCTCATGATAAAGACCCCATTCAATAAGCGCCGCCAATCCCACGTCGCCGGCCTGGCGCAGCGTCTCTTCAGCCTTGCTGCGTTCGAGCGCCGCATCCATGCGCAGATTGTTGATTGCTTGCTGCAGCGGCGTCGCCTCCGCAGCCGTCTGCGGGATCGGCAACTGGACCTGCAGCGCCGGAGCCGCGCCCTCTGCTGCGGTCTGGATCGGCTGCTCGCGTTCGAACGAGACGGGTATCCCGGTGTTCGGATCGAGTTGGTCTTCACGTGCCACGCCGACCGTCGTCTCGACCCGCCGAGGGAAAGCTTCGCCGCGCACGACGACCGGCGGCCCGGATGTCTCAGCATTCGCAACCGCTCCCACGAGCGCGAGCGCCAATGCTATATGCACGTATTTCATAGCCTTTCCTCCGGTCGATCGCGTCACGACAATCTCGACGCATCCGGAGCTAACGGCGCATAGAATATGCCGGAACTCGTGTTCAATACGCGGCTGCGCAAACTAAAGTTTGACGCCACATAACTGGAAGCGCGGCGCCGATCTGTTACGATTTTCCGCTCGCGCAGACACACGCTTCGACGTCTGCTCGCACCCAAAAGCACTTTGGCAGGGGAACGGCGGTCACCATGGCCAGTCACGAAGAAGAAGTCAAACGCGTCCGGATTATCCCGGATATCAACGAACTCGCGGCCGCGGGCTTCGAGAAGATCAGCAAGGACGACTTCGCGCGCCTGAAGTGGGTCGGCTTCTACAAGCAGCGCCAGGCGCCGTACTTCATGGTCCGCATCAAGATCTCCGGCGGCCTGATCTCGCTGGACCAGCTTGCGGCCGTTTCGCGCATGGCCATGGAGATGGGCAACGGCGTCGATCATCTCTCCACGCGCCAGGACATCGAGCTACACGGCGTCACGATTCAATCCGCGCCGAAGATGATGGCCGATCTCGCCAAGGTCGGCCTCACGACCAAAGGCGCCTGCGGCGATACCGTGCGCAACATCTGCGGCGTCCCTTGCGCAGAGGTCTGCCCTCACGAAGTCTACAACATCGAGCCGATCCGGAAGTACCTGTACGACCACTTCCTCGCCGACGACTCGGTTCTGAACCTGCCGCGCAAGTTCAAGATCAAGCTCTCCGGCTGCTTGCGCCATCCCGGGCAGTACGCGATCAACGACATCGGCATGTTCCCGTCAAAGAACGCCGCGCGCGTCGCCGCGGAAGGCCCCGGCTTCGAATTCTGGGTCGGCGGCGGACTCGGCGCGGTGCCGATCCTGGCCACGAAACTGTCGGACTACATTCCGGCGAGCGAAATTCCTGCCGCGTGCGCTGCCACCGTTGAGACGCATCGCCTGTATGGCAACCGCGACAGCCGCACGAACGCTCGCCTGAAGTTCGTGCTCAAGAAGTGGGGCGTCGAAAAGTACCGCCAGATCTGGCAGGTCCATTTCGAAGAGTATCTCGAGAAGCTCGGCCGCGTTCAGTTTGATCTGAAGCCGCACGCCACCGAGGTCTGGGCTCCGGCGCTGGGCGCCCCCTTCTATAAGCAGAAGAAGAAGGGGTTGTACGGCGTCGAAGTGATGGTGCCGCTCGGCGACGCGCGCGCTGAAGACGTGCTGTCGCTCGTGGGATTCTGCCGCAAGCACAACGCCCAGGTCCGCATCACGCAGGGCCAGAACCTGCACGTCCAGAACCTGACCGAAGCCGCCGCACGTGAGCTGCAGCCGCTGATCCAGTACTACGGCTGGTCGCTGCAGGACGCGGAAAAGTCGCCGAACGTCGTCGCCTGCGTGGGCCTCGATGAATGCGTCAAGGCCGTCTATTACACGAAGGCGCCGGCGAAGCAGATCACCAGCATGCTGACGTCCGATTCGCGCGGCATCCCCAAGGGCCTGACGATTCACTTCTCCGGCTGCCCGAACAACTGCGGCCAGAATTCATCAGCCGCGATCGGCTTCATGGGCGCGACGCGCCCCGGCGGCTGGCAGAAGATCGGCGTCTACTCGCTCTACCTCGGCGGCTCGTTTGAAGGCAACGGCGCCGTCGGGAAGATGGTCGCCGCGGGCATCAACCCCGACAGCCTGCCGCGAGTCATCAAGGGTCTCGTCGATGCCTATCACGAAGACCGCAAGATCGCCGCGGACTCAGAACAGAGCACGGGCGAAGACTTTTCGGTCTGGGCGAGGACGCTGGCGAAAGACCGCCTGGTGAAGATCCTGAAAGCCGCGGACAGCGGGGCAGTCGGGACGCAAGGCCCGGCGCAGGCAGCGGCCGCTGGAGCGGCGGGGTCGTAGGCGCTCGTTCCCCGTAGTATACAACGCTTGAGAAGTGAGTTATGGTAAGTCGATTTTAGGGCAGATCGAAAGAAAATCTCGCTTCATCTTCAACCCGTTTCAGTTCAATGGGTTACAGAGACGGAAGCGCGTAAAAATTTTCGACTCTGGTGATACTCTGGTCTAACTCTAATCTACTCTGGTATATACCAGAGTAGATCAACTGGCGCGCGGCTCACCGAAATGGCTGTCGACGATGTGCCACTGCGGCCGTCTGCAGCAGTGCTTTGTGGTGTGTTGTTCGGCCAATCGCTTCACGGATAGATGTTCAATATCGGACGGTTGCTTCAAAGTATCGGCAGGCGAATCGTAGAATCATCGCGCCTCGCACTGGCTACAACAGCCGCAGCCAGTGGCACCAGGCAGTTCAATGGGAAGGCGGAGAGATTCTTCAAAACTTTTAGACTGTGGCAGCGGCTGACGCTCTTTGCTCGCAGGGAGGATTGGATTCAGCGCAGGCTCGACGTCTATCGGGATTGGTACAACATCCAGCGTCCCATGTGGCTGCATGGCGGTCGCACGCCGCAAGAAGTCTGGTCGGGTATCACGCTGCCGCAAACTACGAAGATGCTGGAGCGCGATCCGATTAAGCCCGCGGTCGATGTTGCGCGCGTCAATTTTCGTGGCGACTTCCATCTGCCAACGTTGTCCATTCAGATCATCGACTCGGTCGAACTGGTCGCGTGACAAAATTCTCGTTTCTTGGCTTCGCTCTTTTACAATTCGCCCGTCCGTTGCTCCAACTGCGCAGAGATACTCTGTCCGCTCGGTCCTGCTGCACGTGCGTGCAAAGTGAAATCAACCCGCGCTCATTTTTAGATGCGACGCTTCACAATCTCTTGGGCCGCTACACATGGTCGCTATACCGGCATCTAGTTAGGCTTTTGCACTCCGTATTTTGCACCAAACTCCTCTAAGGTCCGATAGTCGTTGTCGCTAAGCGTGCCCCTATTTATTAGGTCCTTCCATAGACGCTGTGCTATGTCCACGATGCCTCGAATTCTTGCAGATTTTATCAACGCCCTCGCAATAAAATATCGGGCCGTATCAGTTGCCGCACGAGAATATAACTCTTCAACCACACCATTACTCACGTACTCCTTTTCCGTCACCAATGGCGCAACGTTCGCCTGATCCAAAATGTCCCAGTTCCGTACAACCATCTCTTCCAACTGTGCCGCTGACCAGAACTCCAACGCTATTGTCCATAGCCGCTTGATAAAGTAAGGCTTCTCTGACGCGAGACAAAATACTGCTACCAGGAATGCGTCGGAGGCTCCACCCCTCTTACTCACGTTTTGATGTGCCTTAATTTGCGAAATAAGCTCTTCCTCGCGATTATCGATTGCAGCTTTGAACGCCTTCAACACAATCGCGAAATCAATCTCTAACCAGTCTCTACAAGCAATAGGCAAATCGGCTAACCGCTTTACTTGCCATTCTGCGAACTCTTCGCCCTGATTGCTCATGAAGCAGCCCCTCCAAAATCCACACTAATCCTCCGTTATGATCCTAATGTCGTCAACCTCAAGCCCCACCTCCTTTAACCGCTGCTTCATTATCTCTTTAAATACCGGAATCTCAGATGGAGACAATGGATTCTGACGCATGATGTGACCAGACTTCGTGGTGATGAGCGCCCGATTTCCAGTAATAATAATCTCTCCTGCCGCTAAGACCTTCTCTCCTAGCATGAGTAATCCTGCGTGTCCTAAGCGAGTCGTAGATACCACAATCTGCTTAGACGTCGTAAGAATAAAGTCAAATGTAACCGGCCCATTGATGCCTCGCGCCTTAATTTCCTGAAGCAACTGCGACAGGCTCATGCGGGGGGATTTGCCGGTTATGCTCAGTTCATTTTGAATTGTCTTTTGCAACTGTTCCATTTGAATCTCGGTTAACCCAGGTTTCTTCGCGTTGTTCTGGGAGTTTTCGAGAATTGCATTTCCACGAAGTTGCATCTCACCCGGCGGCGCTGCCGGTGTCGGATCAGGAGGCACCTCCTTAGTATTAACTACACGCCGAATTCCTCGTACTCCACCGAGGAACGCTCCAAACGTCACCAAATTAAACGCAAAGTACGCCCAATCAGCGCCGTCCATACTGCCGATATTCGCAAGGAATTGAATTAAGTAGTATATCGTCAGCAACAAAGCCCCTACAATAGCCGCTATTTTTATGATGCCAGCCCCCAGCGTTGCAATTGCAATGAGAGGCGGGTGGCATTAGTTTAACGCTCCGATCGCGGCTTGCGTCCGTTCGGGTGCCATGTGTCTGGGGCTGTTTCCAGACGCATGCTCGGCGCGTCCGATAAACCAGCCGCTCCCGCCTTGTCACGACACTTCCCGATCAACCTGATCCCGAACGCTGGGGCCGATCAACGCTTCATCCCATTCGTCGATCACGAGCGGCGCAATCATTCAGGACCAGCCATTTGAAACTCGAAAAGCGCCACTGTTCAGGCGATTTCACCAACCGCCGCTTCACCGGATTCCAGTGGCAGTACTCTGCCTTCTCGACCGCCTTCTTCATGTTCCACACGTTCAGATCGTGCCCGCCTCCCCGCTGCCAGAAGCGGTAGCCGCTCTTGCCCGCACGATTCGTCACCTTCAGTTTTTCCAGCAGCGGAGATTGTTGCTTTTTCAGTTCCTTGACGACGAGGCGGCTGGACGCGAGTTTGAAGTCGTGTTCGTAAGCTGAGAGATCGTATTCCGCGTGGCGCGGCTTCAGCAAGAGATGGATGTGTTCAGGCATGAAGACGTAAGCCCAGAGCGCGACTGCGTGCTTGTCACACGCGGCCCGGATCGCCTGCGCCAGGCACAGGCGCCACGCATCGTTGGTCAGAAGCGGAAGCCGTCTGAAAGTGGAACACGTCAGGAAATGAGCGTGGCCTTCGATGTTGTATTTCTTGTTCTGCTTGCGGTGAGGAGGATTTACGGACATAGGCTTGCAAGGTTAGGCGCGCGATCGTGGAATGCAACGCGCCCTGCGTCTGGAAACTGCCCCAGACGCATGGCACCCGAACGGACGCAAGCTGCGATCGGGGGGCCAAACTGATGCCACCCGCCAGCGGAGATTGTTGCTTTTTCAGTTCCTTGACCACGAGGCGGCTGGACCTCGCCCTAGTGCCAGCTTCCCGCAGTGTCTGGCTGAAGCCCCTCTTCTTCGGGTAAGCCGGCTGAAGCCGGCTGCTGTATTATCCTTTGTCCGCCCACCCCACCTGAAGGTGGGGGCAAACAACATCTTGAAGCCTGCTGAAGCAGGCTGGCCGCTCAAGCAAGTCTCAGCCAATGAATGAATACGAGGATCGCCGTTAATCAACGCTTCGCGACAAGTCAACAATGCCAGCCGTTCGCAACGCGTCTCGGAATGCGTCTGAATACTGCCCCAGACGCATGGCACGCGAACGGACTCAAGCCGCGATCGGAGCGTCAGACCGATGCCGTCGCGCCCTTCTCGAAAACACGCCGCGAGCACTGCAGCCAGTGGCACCAAACCAAACGTTAGTATAACGTAGATAGCATGTGATGATAAAGCCCGGGCAGAGTACTGCGACCTTCTGGTTGCGAGTCACCGAGCACCATCCTCAAGTATTTAAAACCGTTCCTAGATAGGAACTGAGAAGCCAAATGGTTCGAGTTATTTACCCGGACAACCCACCACCTTCAGCCGGACCTAAGCCGCGTCGATCACGCTGGAAGATCATCACCGTTGGATGCTTTGTTGCACTTGCATTACTTGTATTCCTGCCGCGCCATGTTTTCTGGGTGCAGTTAGATAGATATCGAGACCCGAACACGGGAGACCCTTACCCTGCTCCAGTCAGCGCCGCGCCAGTTTACTCCGATAATTGGAAGCAGATTAATTTCAAGACCGCCGCGTCAGCCGCGTCAACGACAATCTGACAGAGATGACGGCGTTTCATGTCTGGGCGGCTGCTACGCAGGCATCGAATTTCCACATCTGGACGCATGGACCCCGACAACTTACTCATCTTGGAGGGCGTGAGACGTCCTTCAATCTTCTCCGATTCAAGCTGGACGGAGTCTGGTACATAGGTGAATACGATTGGCGCAATGTCAATCAATTGGTCGAGTGCCCTGGCGGTAGCGGCGATGAATTCGTTTTCGATGTCGCGATCGCTCTAGCGATGAAGAAGACCAGAGAACGCTAGGAGATCGGTCGCGGAGGCATTTCTCTTCGCGACTGCACAGCGCGTCGCGCAAAAGATCTTTTCACGTGACCCACTTCGCCGCACGCACGTATACTCCAGTGTATGCACCCTTCAGCGGGACGGGCGAGCGACAGCGATCTTGCGCGCTGGTATCTTCAGCGCTCGCAGCGGGCGCATCGCACGCTCTGGGCTTTGCCGCTGCTGGCCTTTCTCACGATGTTCGTGGTCGTGCTGATGCTTCGCACCGGCGCGAGCGATCCGGATGCAAACCTGAAGCAGACCCGCGCCGAGTTCATGGCGACGAAACCCGCTGCTATTCCTCCGGCCAGCAATGCCGTCACCGTGCTCAGCCAGGCCTTTGCGGCTCATGCGAGATTCAACGCGCAGGTCGGCGCAATCGCCAGCGCCGATCCCGATACGAAGCTCGACGCGCCCAGTTCCTATTTTGAAGACAACGCCGTCATCGCCTTTTACCAGTCGAATGCCAATTGTATCGCTCTGCTAAAGAGCGCCGCGGGGATGTCGGCGTGCAACTGGGATCTCAATTATTCCGCAGGACCGTCGATGCTGATGCCTCATCTTGCGCAGATCCGCGCCAGTTGCAGGCTGCTGGCCGGAAGCGCGCGGCTGAAGGCGCATAGCGGAGATCACGCCGGCGCTGCCAGTGACATCGCCGCGATCTACAAGCTCGCCGAGTTCACCGAAAGCGATCCGGTGCTGATCAGCGGCCTGGTTTCCATGGCGTGCTCAGGGATTGCCGATAGCGCCATAGAAACGATCCTCGCGTTCGATGCCCCGGAAAAAATGGAAGATCTCGAGCACTACCGGAAAGCGCTGGTCACTGACCGAAAGACAAAAGAGCGCGTTCTGAAGTTCATCCGCGCCGAGCGTCTTTTCGCATTGTTGTGCGTCGATCTGATCGGTGCGAACGCAATCAATCCGGCAGTAATGGGCACGGGCCTGCCAGGGGTTGTGCCTCCCGCCGCCGTCAACTTGTTCTACGGGCCGGACCGCGAATTGACGCAAAAGGTATTCGATGAATATGTAAAGCAGATTGAGGCCCGCGGCCCTTCGCAGAAGAACTCGCTGGAAGCGCTCGTAGATAAACACCAGGAGGGTCCGGCGATTCTCACGCGCAGCGTCATTCCAGCGCTGTCGCGTGCGGAGCTGTCCTTTCTGCGAGACCAGGAAAACGCGGCGCTTCTTCAGCTCGCTATCGCCGTCCACGCATTCCGGCTCAAGCACAAGAAGGATCCGCAAAGCCTTGATGAAGTCGTACCGGAGTTTTTGCCCAAGCTTCCAGTGAGCGTTTTTGAGGGATCTCAGTTCTCGCTGCGGCAGGACATCGGCGAGACGAATGCGATCCATACTGTTCGCGGGGCGTTCAGTGGGAAGCCTGTGCTCCGTGTTTACTCATGGGGCGAGGATGGTGTTGATAACAGTGGCCTGGAGGCCGGTCGGAACAGCGGCCCCGACCGCGTGATCCGTCTGGTTCCGCTGAGCAGCGCCGCAGCTGAGGACGTGGAAAAGGCAGAGCCTCTGCAGGAGCGCGACGAATGACGCTCCCGGACAGCCGCTTCTTGCGGTGGACTCTCTCGGGCGCCACCGTAGCGGCGCTCGCGATGGTTCCGTTTCTGCAGCAATTGCCGATCATACTGCCGATTGGCGCCGCTGCCTTTGGTATCGCGGCGACGCTGTACTATGGCCACATGCTGTTCGCTCGACTGCAGTGCTCGCTGCTGGAGCTGATCGTGGCGATCTGCTTTGCTGGGAACGTGATTGGCCTGCTGTTCACGGTTCCCGGTGTGTCGTTCTTCGGATGGGTGCTGGTACCCGTGCTGATTGCCTGGACAACCGCCGGCGCGGCGAGCGGCATCATTTACGCGCGGGTGCTGCAATGCGAGCATCCCTTCCATCGGTCTGCGCTGCTGCTTCTTGCGTGGCTCGAAGACCTCGCCTTGCCGCTCGTTACCATCGGCGGGGTATTGCTGAGCTTCGGTCAGAACGCGAACGTGCGACTGGTTCTCGGGCAGCGGCTGATGAGCTACGCATGGCCGTGCCTGGTTGCCGGAGTCGTGTTGTTCATCGTCTCGTTCATCGTTCACCGAAGGATTCGCAAAGCCGCACGACGGTTGTATCAGCCGGTCGAAGTCCGACCCGTGATCTATTCAGCCGAAGCTCCCGCGCTCCTGAAGTAGCCCGCTGCGCCGCGCCGCGTACAATCTCCGCATGAGCGCCGCGTACGAGAACGTCTCTCCTGAAGACGCCGCGAAGATGATCGACGCCGGGCAGTGCCACGTCGTCGATGTGCGGACGCCTGAGGAGTTCGAGATGCATCGCATCCGCGGGGCGCACCTGCTGCCGGTGCAGGAGCTGCAGCAGCGCCATGCAGAAATTCCGCGCGAGAGTGCGAAGAAGATCCTGATCTACTGCGAGCACGGCGTGCGCTCGTCCGGCGTGTGCCAGATCCTGGCGCAGAACGGCTGGAAGAATCTTGTCAACATGTCCGGCGGCATGGCCGAGTGGCTCGACGCTGGATTGCCGGCCGCGCGCGGGCGTGAACCCGACGGCGTGTCACTGAAACCTTAGTCCTCCCTCCAACAGCCAACACAAAGGCACGAAGACTCAAAGACACAAAGAAAAGAGAGATGATGAAAGAATTGAAACTTACACTTCTGGCCGCGCTGATTTCGTACGCTGCATTTGCCGAGCAGGCCGTTCAAGCGCCGCCGAAGATCGACCGTGGCTTCAAAGTCGAAGTGAAAGCCGATGGCATCGAGAAGAAGGTCACGTTCAAGGCGCGCGACCTTTACAAGCACGCCGAGTTCCTCGCGTCGGAGGAGTGCGGCGGGCGCTTTCCCGGCACGCTCGGTCACGAGCGCGCGCGGGAGTACATCATCGGCGAGCTGAAGGACATCGGATTCAAAGAGGTGCGGCGGTTTGCGTTTGATTTCGTGGCCAGTGTAGAACTCGGCGATCAGAACATTCTTCGCGCCTATTTCACGAAGGACGCAGTCACAGGAAAGAAGGATTGGTACAGAAATCCGCTCCCCACAAAACAGCCAGAGTCCAACGGATATTCAGAAGCCAGGTTCCTGCCGCAATTCAATTCCATATACGCATTAAACGACGACTTTCGCCCGCTGCGAATCAGTGAGGCAGGAACATTCGACGACAAGGCCCTCGTCTTCGCCGGCTACGGCATCAGCGCGCCTGACCGCGGCTACGACGATTACAAAGACCTCGACGTGAAGGGCAAGATCGTGCTGGTGCTCGCGCGCGAGCCTGAAACTCCCGAGAAAAAGACGATCGCGGACCTCGCGCCGGCCAATCCGCACGCTCCGCCGCCTGCGGAGGAGAAGCAGAAGCTCGACCCTGCAGTCAACCCCGTCGCGAAGCCCGATCAGCCTGCGCCCGCTCCGGCCAATCCGCACAAGCCGCCGAGCGTCTACGGCAACTTCTTCTACAAGGCATCGACGGCGCGGGACAAAGGCGCGGCCGGCGTGATCGTCGTGCACGGCCCGCGCGGGACGAGCGAAGCCGAGCGCGCGTCGCTGGAAGCTTTCGAGCGCGGGTTCGGCGGCCGGACCGGTTGCGGACTGCCGATCATTCAGGTCTTTGCGGAAGTCGCGGACGATCTGCTGAAACCTTCGGGAAAGACCCTGGCTCAGGCGCAGAAGGCGATCGACGAGAAACTCGCGCCCGCGAGTTTTCCTATAGAAGGGGTGCGCGTCTTCCTGCAGACCGACATCAAGCGCCCACGCGCGACCGATGAGAATCTCGCGGTCGTGATTCCCGGCTGCGATCCGGCGCTCAAAGACGAGATCGTCGTCATCGGCGCACACTACGATCATCTCGGGCTCGGCAACGAGTTCTCGCTCGCCGACAAAGCCGACATGGGCAAGGTCCACGGCGGCGCGGACGACAACGCGTCGGGCAGTTCAAGCGTGATCGAGCTCGCACGCGCTCTGTACAAGAACCGCAAGGATCTTAAGCGCACCGTCTGGCTGATGTGGTTCGGGGCGGAAGAACTCGGGACGCTCGGCTCGATCGATTTCCTCAAACGCCCGCCGCAGGAGTTCAAGACGGCGAACGTCGCCGCGATGCTGAACCTCGACATGGTCGGGCGCGCG
>DASPJR010000197.1:0-44149 GCA_035628505.1 Planctomycetota bacterium
CGACAGCAACGGAACCATCAGCAAAGTCGAGTTCTTCGCCGGCGCGACGCTGCTCGGCACATCGACGACGGCACCGTACTCCTTCACGTGGACCAACGTTGCCGCTGGAAGTTACTCGCTCACGGCGAAAGCGACAGACAACGGCGGGCTGAGCACGACATCGGCGGCGGTGAACATCACCGTCAGCAACGTGCCGCCAACAGTGTCGCTCACGTCCCCGACGAATGGAGCCACCTTCACTGCTGGAGCGAACATCACGCTCACGGCGAATGCCGCCGACAGCAACGGAACCATCAGCAAAGTCGAGTTCTTCGCCGGCGCGACGCTGCTCGGCACATCGACGACGGCACCGTACTCCTTCACCTGGAACAACGTTGCCGCCGGAAGTTATTCGCTGACAGCGAAAGCCACCGATAACGGCGGGCTGAGCACAACTTCGACGGCGGTGAACATCACCGTCAGCAACGTGCCGCCGACGGTGTCGCTCACCGCTCCAACCAATGGCGCCACGTTCACTGCTGGAGCGAACATTACGCTCACGGCGAATGCCGCTGACAGCAACGGAACCATCAGCAAAGTCGAATTTTTCGCCGGCGGGACGCTGCTCGGCACATCGACGACGGCGCCGTACTCGTTCACGTGGAACAACGTTGCCGCTGGGAGCTATTCGCTGACGGCCAAAGCCACAGATAACAGTGGTCTGAGCACGACATCGGCGGCGGTGAACATCACTGTGAATGCAACGATCAACGCGCCGCCGACCGTGACACTAACGTCCCCAGCAAATGGAACAAAATTCAGTGCCGGAACGAACATCACTTTGACTGCAAGTGCCTCCGATAGAGATGGCAGTATTGCAAAGGTTGAATTCTTCGCTGGCTCGACGCTGCTGGGAACGGCGACAGCCAGTCCATGGTCGATCACCTGGAACAGCGTGTCAGCGGGCAGTTATGCGCTCACGGCAAAGGCGACCGACAATGGCGGACTCAGCGCAACTTCCTCTGTCGTGAACATCTCTGTAAAACGCAAACCTTCGGTTGCTCTCACCTCGCCCTCCGATGGGACCACGCTCCGCGCCGGATCGGACATCACCATTAGCGCCGATGCTGTCGCCAGCGATGGAAGCATCACCAGCGTCGAGTTTTTCGATGGCACGACGCTGCTGGGTACAGCCACGCAGAGTCCCTATTCGATTCCGTGGAATAGCATTGCCGCCGGGAGCTACGCGATCAGCGCTATAGCAACTGACGATCTGGGCGTCAGCACGGCTTCCCCAGCTATTAGGATTAATGTCGTAGCGGACACGCCGCCGGAAGTTACGTCACCGGCAAAGCCCGGCCAGAACTCTGTTGTGCCCGGTCAGGAAGCGACATTCTCCGTTGGCGCAAGCGGCGATAATCTTCAGTACGTGTGGGACTTCGGCGACGGCAGCAGTGGAACGGGAGCCACGGCCACGCATGTGTATACATCGCCGGGCATCTATACTGCTACAGTAACCATCACCAATGCCTCGGGATCTTCCGTCTCAAGCAGTACGCAGGTTGTGGTTCTCGGAGCTTTGACCGTTTCCAAATTGTCCGGCGCCGTACATTTCAAAATGACTGGGCGCGATACCTGCTCGCTCAAGGGTACGCTCGCAGAAATTCCGCAGGACTTCAAGCCTGAAGGGCAGATCGTCAGCATCGAGATCGGAAATGTGCCGGCGACATTCACGCTCACGAAGAACGGGCTCGGCAGAAGCGGCTCAAATTCGTTCGCGCTGAAGATCCCGCATGGAAGAAAATCCGCTGCGCAGCGGACAGCAAACTTTTCCACCACACTGCGAGGAGATTTTGTCCCTGTCTGGTCAGCGATTGGACTCGATTCGGCGTCCACCTCGTCAACATTCACCATGACAGTGAATCTGAACATCAATCAGAAGGGCTACACCGTGGCGATTCCAGTAAGTTACACAGGAAAACCCGGTATGAGCGGCAGATTCACTAAGCGATGACGCTTACCTGCCATCAAGGCTGCTCACTCAGCGCGCTCGAGGGTGATGGATTTCATTTCCGGCTTTGCGACGCAGTTGATGGTGTAGCTTTCATCCGCAGCGCGCGCGATCTGAACGTGCTCTTTGGGCTGGCCTGCTTCGGCCCAGTGATACGTGATTTTCACCGGAGCAATTCCGCCGTGCGGTTCGACGTAATCGGCGTCGATGCGGTAGCGGAACAGAATCAGGTTCCCGCGGCTCTGCCCGCTGAAGCGCACCTTCGCCCTCTGCGTGCCTGGTGGGATGTCCTCCATGCTGACCCACGTCGAATTCTGCCGCGTGGGACCCTCGGCCCGGCCCACAGTCTTGAACGTCTTGCCATCATCGAATGAGACCTGAAGGTCCCAGCCTTCCTGCTTCTGCCCTGCGCGGTAATTGCAGCCGAAGCGCAGGCGTTTCATCGCACCGGGTGTTTCAATTGGAAAGGTCATCTCGCCGCTGGCACCCTGCGGCACGACGAGTCCGTTTTTCTCCAGCGTCTCCTTATTGATGTTGTTGAACTCGGCGCCGAGTTCTTCATAAGTGACCTGCTTGCCTTTGAACTTAACGCCTGCGCCTTCGAGCGAAATCGTGCCCTCCTGCGCACCGGCACTGAAGTTGATTGTGTTGTCGCCCTTGTCCAATGCCGGCAGCGGCCGCTGCGAATGCTGAATGTCGTGCAGCAGCTTCAGGCTATCCAGGGCGGTGCCTTTGCCGGTGAGCGTAAATTTAAGTCGGTAGTCGTACCGGCGCAGCACATGCGGTGAGAGGTCAATCTTTTGCGCGCCGGTAGCCGTCACCTTCGCCAGTTCTTTCCAGCTGCGCTGGTGATTGTCGCTGAAGGCGACCGTGATGGCGCCGCCGTCAGTCGCCAGAGCTTCAAACGTGAGCTCGCCAGTTAGATACACATAACTGCTCGGCATGCGCAAAATGATTTCACCGGGCTGTGCCGCATCTTTCACATGCAGTGCACCGGCCGCATTATCCTGCGACTTCAGCGCTACATTGCTCACTGAGACAAACGCATTCAGCGCGTTGGCATCGCTCAGCGGCACCGTGTACTCGAGTGTGCCATTGCCCACGCGGCCGTTGGCGAGATCGCGGAACGCCGGCGTGTAATAGAGCCCGCCCTTCCCCGTTTGCGCGGTTATGCACTCCACCTTTGTTCCGGTGTCAGCATTGATGTGCAGCCCTTTGTTGCTCCAGTTGCGCGTGAGCCGCTCGCCTTTGCGAAGCTGAATGTTGACGCGATAACCCTGGCTGCTGGCCTCTTCGTAAAGAAACGGCGTCTTGTTTGTGCCGTCATAAAGAATCATGGCCGAGAACCAGCCGAAGTAATTCAGCGCAAAATTGCCGGCTTTGTCGTACGTCGGACAATTTGCCAGCAGCTCCGGTCCTTTACTGATGCCCGGGGATTTCTGAAATTCACGAATCTTCGCGTCGTTCCCGAGAAACCCCGGATTCTTGCCGTGCCAGTCCTTCACCGCTGCGGCGAGTTCCTCTACCGATGCGACGCTGCCATCCGCCTTCTTAAAGTACGCAATCATTCCCGGATCGAACATGTGCCAGGCGCCGCCGTAGTGAACTTCCGGCACGCCCCAGCGGTTCACGGACCAGGCACGCGCTTCATAGCCGAGCTGCCGCATCAGTTGCAGATACGCCGGCTGAGCAGCTGTTCCGGCACAGTAACCATAAACATTGAAGAGCTTGATCGCGTCGAGCGTTCCCGAATCACCCAGCCCGACGTACTCTTGCGGGTTGGCATCGTGATGCCTGAACTTCACGACCGTCTCCCAGGCCGCGAGCGCCTTCTGCTCGTCGCTCATGCCCTCTTTGATGACCGCTTTTTTCCACGCCTCGAAGCTGCTGACGTCTTCAACCTTGTCTGAGAGAACCTTGATGTTGCTGACAACGCCAAGCGTTTCGCCAGCCGGCAACTGCGCTGAGACAAAAAGGACTAGGACAAAAAACCAACTCGCCGTTTGCATCAATCCCCCGTGATTCAAAACCGAATCAGTCGTCTGTTGCATCAATGTAGCGACTGAACGTGAAGAGATGTTCCACTTCGGTTTAAACCGCGGAGCGTTAAAAGTGTTCGCCTGCTTAACATTTTACGCACCTTCGCCACACGGTTTCCCGAATAGTCAATAGCTGTGCTCGGCTGATTGAAGCAGGTTTCGTCAGCCTGTTAACTTCAACATTCACATCAGGTTAAAAATCTTCGCCCGGCTGTGGAACTGTGCTAATTTTCGAGTTCTCCGACACGCCTATGGTGTAATAACAAGAACAAGAAAGGAAAAATTCTTATGCTGAATCCGCAGAATCACGACACATCCCGGCGCGATTTCATCAAAACCACCGGCAAGGCTGCCGCAATCACGGCTCTGGCCGGCGCGATTGCTCCCCGCGCGCACGCTGGAAGCAGCGACCTGATCCAGGTTGCGCTCATCGGCTGCGGAGGCCGCGGAAGCGGCGCCGCAAAGAACGCTCTCTCCACTAAGAGCGGCCCGATCAAGCTCGTGGCCATGGGCGACGCTTATGCGCACCGCCTGAAAGGGAGCTTCGATGCCTTGAGCAAGGAATTTCCGGACAAGCAAAAGATGGATGTGCCGGACGACCGGCGTTTTGTCGGCTTCGACGCCTACAAGAAAGCCATTGATTGCCTCAAAGCCGGCGATGTCGCCATCTTTGCCACGCCGCTCGCCTTCCGCTGGGTGCATTTCCAGTATGCGATTCAGAAGGGCGTCAACGTTTTCATGGAAAAGCCGCTGACTGCAGACGGCCCGACCAGCAAGCGCATGCTGCAGCTGGCCGAAGACGCCTCGGCGAAGAATCTCAAATGCGGCGTTGGCTTGATGTCCCGCCACGCCCCGCACATGCAGGAGCTGCATAAGCGCATCCAGGATGGCGAGCTCGGCGACATCATCGCCATGCGCGGTTACCGCATGCAGGGCCCGGTTGGGCATTTCAATACGCCTCCAAAGCCGAAGGACATGAGCGAGCTGGATTATCAGGTTCAGCGCTTCCACGCACTGCTCTGGGCCGGCGGCGGCGCGTTCAGCGATTTCTACATCCACATCATCGATCACCTCAGCTGGATGAAGAACGCCTGGCCGGTGAAAGCCATGGCCATCGGCGGCCGCCACTTCCGCCAGAACAAAGGCGTGACCTACGTCGATCAGAACTTCGACAGCTACGCCGTCGAATACACATTCCCCGATGGCACAAAGATGTTCTTCGACGGCCGCTGCATGACCGGCGCCGAGAACATGTACTCAAGTTTCATTCATGGCAGTAAGGGCTTGGCGATTGCCGCCAAGGCGCGCGACTGCGATGGACCGTCAACGATCTTCAAAGGCCATATCGAAGACGCGCAGAAGATCGCCTGGCAGTCCAAGGACGACACCAATCCCTATCAGAACGAATGGGATTCACTGATCGATGCGATCCGAAAAGACAAGCCGTACAACGAAGTGAAGCGCGGCGTCGAAGCGAGCGTAGTGACGAGCATGGGCCGCATGTCGGCGCACATCGGACAGACGGTCACTTACGAGCAGATGCTCAACTGCGAACACGAGTTTGCGCCGGGAATTGACAAGCTCACCAGCGAGTCGCCTGCGCCCGTAACGCCGGACGCCAACGGCATGTATCCGCAGCCCGAGCCGGGAATCAAAAAGCGGGAGTACTAACCTCGCAGCAATAATTTCCAGAAAATGGAGCGGAGCGCCGCGGTATCGAGCGCTCCGCTTCTTTTTGTGATGCTTTAAGAACGCTTTCAACCCTGCTGCTGGTCAGAGGGTGGTGCTGTGACAGGAAGAATAAGAATAATCGCCTCGAGAACGCTGGATGCAAGGATCAGGCCAACGCGAACATCCACTCCGTCTTTCATCGATTTGCTGACGAAGAAGCAGACAACAAAGACGAGCGTGATTGCGATGAGAATCGTTGCTGCGCGCGATTTCCCTTTCATAAACAGCGCGGCGCCAAGCAGAGCCATCACGCCCGTGGTGAGGCCAAAGCCCAGCGCGGGTTTGCTGCCGGCTTGGACGAACCGCATGATTCCGGCCGCCGCCAGCCAGAAGCCGTAGAGCGCGGAGATGAGTGCTTTAGTGCCCGTAGTCATGATTTACTTTTTAAACATACCCGATTTGCCCTGCTTGCCAGAGTAAAACGCGGGCACTGTCGAGGCGTAATTGTTGCCGTTGAACTGCGCGCTGACGGGCACGTTCACCTGCTGGCCTTTGGCGTCTGCATTCAGAATCGCGCCGGCTTCCAGCCATGCTTCCCACCAGCTTCCGTTCTTGATCGTCGCCTTGAACGCGACATCTCCGCCGGCAAATTCCGGCTTTTTCGTCTGCGCGTTTTTGACGGTGGGCTTGAGCTTCAGCAGAACGCTGCCGCCTGCTGCTTTCGCGCGGCCCTTGCTGTCAAACGTGAGTGTCAGGCTCGCGCCGCCAATGTTGAACGCGATGGGAAGATTCGCGGGATTGAACCCGGCGGGAAATGCAGGGAAGATCCCGGAGACCGAGCACTGATCACGCGTGGAGCCGAATTTGACGCGGCCCTGGAGCTTAGTGACCGGCAGCGCCAAGGGATTGCCGCCAGCTCCGCCTCCCCCACCACCGCCACCGTCTCCGCCTCCGCCTCCTCCGCCGCCGTCACCACCCGTTCCGCCACCTCCACCACCGCCGCCTCCTCCGGGCGCGTTAACCAGCAGGCTGAGCGATGCTGAAGAAACCTGGCCGAGGATGTCGCGGACAGTCACCTGAGCATTGTACGTCCCGGCCGCCGCATAGGTGTAGCTCGGTGTCGCTCCCGCAGCTGCGCCGCCGTCACCAAAGCTCCAGTCGTATTGAAATGGCGCTGCGCCTGCGGCCGTCACTGAGAACTGAACAGCTGATCCCGCGGTCGCCGGATTGGGCGTTGCCTGCAACGACGACAACGCTGCCGGCGGCGGCGAATCGGTGCCATCCAGTTCCAGCAGATACTGCGTCAGATCCGAGAGCTCTGCCGGAGTCAGAGTTCGCCTGTGCGCGGAGGCGAGTGCATTGATGGCTGGCGTGCTGAAGAGCACATCATCGATCCAGACAACTCCGCCGCTTCCGCGGCGAAGTGTCACGGTATTTGCCGTTCCTGCAGTGAAGGGCACGTTCTGAATCCGCAAGGCTCGCCATTCATTGGGGAGATAATTTGGATTGTTCGGGGTAATCGCGAGTGTCGCCGCGGGCAGCGAGACACCGTTGACGAGCACCACGAGATTGCCAGCACCATAACTGCAGCTGTAGCGCAGCTCGATAAACCCGTTGCCGCCGGGCCCGCCGTCAACGTTATTAAACGTGACCTCCTCGCCCGGATTGTCCAGCGTCACCATGGAGCTTCCGTGCCAGTCTTTCATTCTTGCCCAATCGATGTCTCCGGCTGACGCGCCGCCGGCGACGGTTCCGCTTTCGGCCTGACGCAAATCGCCGCCTGCAATTGTGAACACGTCAGCGAGCGTGCGGGCCGAACCGTCGTGGAAATAGGGCTCGGTGTCGTGCAGGCCCAGCAGCGTCGGTGTATCAATGCCATCCAGCGGCTGTCCGATGCGCTGACCCGAACTCGCCCGCAACGTGCCGACGTTATGCCGCGTGCGGTCGGTGAACGCCGTTGCCGGCGTGTGGCAGCTTGCACAGTTTTCGCGCGAGAAAATAGCGGCGCCATTTGTGGCTGCGGCACTGCGCGAGCCATCCGGCTGCCGGTGCGGACTGCGGGGAATACTCTGCGTACCCAGCGAGGCCACGTACGCGGCAAGATCGTCGAGACTGGCGCTGCGGCCGGCCTTGGGCGTGCCCAGCGGATTATTGGTCGCCGAAAAATCGGCGTCTGTCATGAAACCGGTTCCGCCGAATGCGTTGCGGATATCGTTCTCGAAATCCTGGATCTCATCAAAGTTCGACGTCCAGTGTACGGCGCCGTGACCGGTTCCGAAGCGTCCACGCAAGTCCGTCGTGTTGCGGAAACCTTCACCGCGCTGCGTGAAATCAAACGTGCGGCCGTCGTGGGAGCCATCCACGTGGCAGGCCGCGCAGCTGATGTAGCCTTCGGCGCTCATGCGCGGGTCGGCGGCGTTGTAAAAGATCTGTTTTCCCCGCAGGACATTCGCGGGAAGCGTTTCCGTCGCGACCGCGGAGATCACCGTGCCGGGAAGATTCAGGCTGCCGCTCGCGAATAGCGCGCTGACTTCAAATGCCGACACTGAGCGGCCCATGAAATTCTGAGTGAACACGCGCCCGCTGGCCGTGTCCATGGCGACGCCCTGCGGTGCCAGGCCGGTTCCCACGCGCGTGAGGAATATCTTCGCCGTCTGCGGCCGGTTGAAATCGAGAACATCGATGACGACAAGCTGGTTGTTGCCCTGCAGCGTAATGAAGGCGTAATCAGCAAGCGGACTGAACGCTACGGCCGTCGGCGATTCGCTGTTGTCGATGTCCATCCGCAGCGACGCGTCTTCAGCGTTCGTGGACAGATCGATAACCATCAGTTGCGCGCGAACGGTCGTATCCTGCCCCAGCGGCTGATTCGCCGACGTGAACGTGCCGCGCTGCGTGTTGTCTTTCTTGCCGACCACCCACGCTCGCGCGTTGTCGGGCGTGATCGTGATGCCCGCCAGATAGTTCGGCACGCCGCGCCCGCTGGCGCTGCCGTCCTCCGAATTATGGCGCGCCAGTCGTATTGTGCGCGTCAGCGTCATGGCGCCGGATAGATTCACGTCGTACACTGAACCTTCGTGCTCGCCCGAGATGAAGCGCGTGATCAGCGCCCGCGCTCCGTTTCCAGTAATCGCGATCGCGCGGGGCGAGGGCCCCAGCACGAGGCTGCCGTCCTGGCTGCGGGCGCTCACTGAAAAACGCCGCAGGCTTCCGTCGCCGCTGCAGCTTGCGTACATCGAAGCGCCATCGGGGCTGGCGCAGATTCCAATCGGTGCGCTGCCATAGCCCGTGCCGATCGACGTGATCAGCGCGCCGCTGCTCGCATCGAGCACATCGATGCGGTCGGCGTCGTGGCACGCCACCCACAGCGTTCCATCTCCCGCGAGCGCCACCGAGCGCGGGTCCGCGCCGGTCGCGACTTCGTAAACTTTGCTCAGCGAATCGGCGTTAATCGCCGTGAGCGTGCTGCTGTCCGGATTGACATTCCACACGCGCCGCGCGGCAGCGCCGACGACGATCGGAGAACTGTTCACCGGCAGCGGGCCCGGCGGCGGGGTTGCGACCGTCACTTTGCGCGAGAACGACGAGAGCGCGCCGGACGGGTCGCGCACCTGCACCGTCACCTGGTAATGCCGGGCGGCCGCGTAGGCGTGGTTGGCCGTGTTCGAACTGCTCCACGCGGTCTTGGCGGTTCCATCGCCGAAATCGAAGCGGTATTCGATAGCGTCCCCATCCGGATCGCTCGCCGTCGCTGTAAAAGTAATGTTCGCGTTCGGCGCCGCCGGCGAAGCGCTGGCACTCAGCGCGGTCGCGGCCGGCGCACGGTTTCCTCCCGCCACGCCGGAGCCCGTTGAGAAGCGGAAGCTGTAGGGCTCGAGCCCGTTTCCGGCTGCGTCCTGAATGCCGCTGGTCAAAATCACTTCGTAGGTCGTGTTCGCTTCAAAAGGCGTGATCGGCGTCACCGTCAGCAGCTTGTTCTGCCCGAAGGAATGCCAGCACGGAATGGCCGCGCCGCCCACGGGCCGCACGATCAGCGTCGAGCCGTTCACGATCGTCTCAGTGCGAAGCGTCTCAGGAATGGAAAGCGTTATC
Source organism: Planctomycetota bacterium (assembly GCA_035628505.1). Classification (GTDB taxonomy): domain Bacteria; phylum Planctomycetota; class SZUA-567; order H5-PLA8; family H5-PLA8; genus DASPJR01. The sequence goes on from DASPJR010000197.1 coordinate 9,793, forward strand.
GGGCAGACGCGCGAATAATTCGTCTGGTCGTTGGCCGGAACATGGTAGGCCACGAAGGGGCCGCGCGTGTCCGGCGCCGCCTGATGCGCCCAGATCGCCAGCCCGGGCCCGGTCGACCCGTAGCCGCCGGTGACCACCAGGTTCCCGACGGGCAGCGCGAACTGGCTGGCATCCAGCGTGGTGTTGTTGGTGGCCAGCGTGAGGACAGTATCGAAGGTGCGCAGGTCGATCTTGTAGTTGTTCATGAACGCGTACTCGTCCTGGAACGTCACATACTGGTTGCTGCCAGGAAGATTGCGGTTGGCGACCACGCGCAGATTCGTCGGATCGGCGAAATCCACCACCATAAACCCCGCCCGGCTCCCCGCGCCGCCCTCTCCATCACGGCGCGGAAAGAAAACATAATGCCCATACACTTCCGGCCAGTAGCCGCCCGGGTTTCCGTCCTTGAGCACGTCCAGCAGAATCGGATTGGCCGGATCGCTAATGTCATACGACGCCACGCCGGTTCCGGTCTGGTCCGAAGCGTAAATGAGAATGTTTCCCATGATGAACGGCATTCCGACGACGCCGGTCTGACCGAGCAGGTCCCACGTTGCTTTCACCGCCGGGCCTGTCGCTGCGCCGCCGTTGTTCCAGTCATGCGTGTACTCCCCATTCCGGCGGATCGCCAGCCACGCCGGCCCGGAGATATCGCCGTACGACCAATAGTGGCGCGCTCCCCATGGCGACTGCGCGCCAGCGCGGCCGTACGTTCCAATCGGCAGGCCGGCATCTGGCTCCATGTTGCGTTCCAGGAAATTTCCGGACGCGCCATTGAGATAGAGACTGTCGCGATAGACTCCGCTTCCCGGCGCGGTTTCATGACCACCGATGAATAGATAGGGTCCGTAGTGGAAGTAGCCGTGCGAATTGAAGCCGCCGCACTGATAGGGCATCACCGTGATCTGCGGGCTGGCCGGATTACTGATGTTGACGATGCGCACACGCAGGTCGGCGCCGTTCTGGCTGCCGGGCGGCTCGGGAACAGAAATGATGCGCCCGCCGTGCCAGGCTACGATGGCAGTGCGGCCCTGCTCGGGAGCGATCGGACCATTCAGCAGCGCACCGGGAGTCTGCGCGACATTCGGGAAGTCGGCGGCGCGCGCGGCGCCGCAAGTCAGCAAAGCCGTACACACCAGCATTCGGGCGACTCGACCGCGCATGATAATTCTCCGGAACCGGTGCGCCTTCAGTGGCGCCGCCTGCTGATGATGAGTTCGTCTCGCGAAATGCTGTGTTCGCAAAGTTCATTCCGCGAAAAGATGAATCGCTTTACCTGCGTGCTGCATCGTTAGGCCGCCAAGCTTTGTCATCGGACGTGACAAATCGAACGATACCCAACTGACGCATTTTGCGCCAGTTCGAAAGCGGGCTCAGCAGTATATTAAGGAGAGGCACGCGTGCGCACTAATGTGGCGCGAACTTCAGTTCGCGAAAACAACGTGAGCTAAGGCTCGCACCACAAATGCTTTACGAAAGCTTCAGATCAGAACGGGTAAAGTCGCTCTTCTTTGGGAATGTCGTCGACTTTCCACTTTCCTGAAAACAACCGTAGAAACCGCTTGGGGCGGTAGCCTTCCAAGAGCGTGTTGACCTTGAACTTTAACCGGATGCCGCTGCTGCCGGGCAGAACCGGCACCTCCAGAATTTCAAGAATCGGTCCGCGCATCGTATCGTTGATCTGGTCGTAGGTGCGCAGATTCTCTTCCGCCACGGCCGCCGCGACGCTCATCTTCAGTGGGAAGTCTTCTTTGAGCTTCGGATCGAATCCGCCGAAGAGTGTCACGGTGACGATACTTTCTTTGTTGTCGACCTCATCGATCCAGCACGCCAGGCCGTGCTCACGCTGGAACAGCCGGTGAATTTCGACCTGCTGCGCAGTCGCAACTTTCTGGCTCTCTTCGTCGATCCATATATCCGTACAGCGCCCCGGTCCTTTCAGCGTGCAGACCGTGAGATTGATGAGCACTCGCTGCCCGGCGGCAACGTCCGCGAGCGTGCCGATCGCCCTTCCCTTCCAGATCCGCGTGGCGGCGTTGATCACGAACGCCGTCGGCTTGGCATCGACCTTGTCACCCGGGCCGACGCCGATGACGTTCAGCTTGTTCTTGTCGAGTTGCACCGATTCGACGCGCCAGGCGCGCTGCTGGCGCTGAAAGAAACTGAAATCGTCTTCGAGCTTCAGGCAGCGGTTGAACGCGCCTTTGCCGTTCTTGTCCACCTTCTCTTCGATGTAAAACTGCCCGTGCAGATGCGTGCCGATGGGAATGTCGCGCATCTCCGCCGGCGCGCCGTGATACGTGATCGACCCGTAAGGCAGCAGCGTAAAGGGAGACGCCTTATCGTAATCATCGGTACGCTGCGAATCGTTGCGGTCCGGCCGCAGCACGCCCGCCCGGTTGATGTGATCGACTCCGATCAGCTCGCCTGAAATGTAATGTGCCGAGCCTTCCGGCGGGAACTCCCCCGCCTTGAGCTGAAACCACGGCAGCTTCTCGTTGCCGCCGTCTGTGCGGTAGGTGACTTCCCCGGCGCACAGCGTGAGCGCCGAAAAGAGAACTATGGCGAAAGCGGCCTCTCGTGCAATCAAGCAAGCACCTCGGAAACCGGGCCGAGACTATCGACGAACTGTTCAGTCTTCACGTCCATCTTCTGCATCATCGTGAGCAGCACATTCGTGAGACGCGCTTTGCTGTTCACCGGCGTGTGGCAGAGCTGGTAGTGCTTCTGCGCGTTGGTGAGGTCGTAATCTTTGATGATTGGCAGGTTGTAATCGATGTGCTGGCCGTGCTTGAGTCCCAGGGCTTTGCCGCCCGCCAGGATCGTCGGGAGATTCGCGTTGCCGTGGCTGTGCCCGTAGCTCATCCCGCTTCCGAAGAGCACCAGCGTGCGGTCCAGCATCGCCTCCTCGCCGTCTTTCACCGACTGCAGCTGGTCCAGGAAATACGCGAACTGCTGCGTGATAAACGCGTCGCTGCGGCTCAAACGCGCCATCACCTCCGGGTCGCCGTTGTGATGCGACAACTCGTGCCGGCTCTGGCTGATGCCGATTTCAGGGATCGCCAGCCCGTTGCCTTCGCTGCCGCTCATGTAGGAGACCACCCGCGTCATGTCCGTGCGCAGCGTCAGCACGATCAGGTCGTACATCGTCCGGTAGTACTCGCCGGCCTCCGCGCGGGAGACGTTGCGCGTCAGGCGCTGGCTGGTCTCCGAATCGACCTTCGGCTTGGGGATGTTCAGCCACGCATCGAGGCGCTCGGTGCGGATTTCCACTTCGCGCACGGACGTGAGGTATTCATCCAGCTTCGTACGGTCTTCGCCGCCCAGATTCCTGCGCAGCGATTTGGCATCCGTGAGCACCGCATCCAGTACGCTGTGGCGGCGGTTGAGCCTGCGCCGGCGCGCCTCGATCCCGCCGGGCTCTTCGCCGAACAACCGGTTGAAGACGTTGCGCGGATTGTCTTCGGCCGGCAGCGGGATGCCGTCGCGCGACCAGGCCAGCGTGGTCGCGTTGTTGGGCTGCCCGACGCCCGACGAGATCGAAAGTTCCAGCGAGCTGAAGCGCGTCTTGGGCGACGTGACTTCGGCGATCAGCTGATCGCACGAAACACTGTTATTGTACGCGCCGCCTTCCTGGCTGATTTTTGCGGCTGTCAGCCACGTGTCGGCGCAGACGTGTGCCTGCCCGATACCGCCGGGATGATGCAGACCGCTGATGGGCGTGATGTTCTCGCGGTGCTTCTCGAGCGGCTGCATGGGCTCGGGCATCTGGTAATCTCGGCCGGCTTTGGTGATCTGCCAGGTCAGTACGTTGACGCCGTTTGGAATGTAGACGAAAACGCTGCGGCGCGGCTTTTCGTCTTTTTCGGCCGCGTACGCCGTGATCGGCTTCATGCAGTTGAGCAGCGGAAGCGCGACCGCCGCACCGATGCCGCGCAGAAAATGGCGGCGGTCCAGCAGCCAGTTATTGTTGATCACGTTGCTCATCTGCGTCCCCTCCGTGAACTGCACACTCCCTTTAACCACAGAGATCACGGAGGACACAGAGAACGGATTTGAAAAACATTTTCGGCGGCATCTTCTTTGGCGCCCGCACTCTTCCCTTGTCAAATCCGTTCTCTGTGATCTCTGTGTCCTCCGTGGTGAAAAAACTCTACCGCTGCTGAAACAATTCCGACAGCACCAGCGCCTCCACGATCTGCGCCACTTTGTAATCAGCCGCTTTGCTCTGCTGCGCGATCTTTGCCAGCGCGGCGCGGTCGTCGAATGTCATCGTTCTGCGCAGCGCGTACGTCGCGAGCTTCTCCACGAAGGCCGCGTTGAACTTGTCGATATCCTGCATCAAGAGCTGCTTGAAGCTGGCGGCGTCAGTGAATTTGCGGCCGTCGATGAGCTCGCCACTGGCATCGATCTTCGGATTTGCACCTTTGCCGTCGCTGACGACTTCTTCGGTGCGCCAGCGGCCGATGGCGTCGTAATTATCGAAGGCGAACCCGAGCGGATCAATCTTCCGATGACACGCGGCGCAGTTGGCGTCGCTCTTGTGAGCATCCAGTTTCTGGCGCAGTGTGGCCTTGGGCTGTGTCGGAGGAGTGGTCTCGATCGGTTTCACATTCGCGGGCGGAGGCGGTGGCGGCTTTCCGATGATCGCTTCGAGGACCCACTTGCCGCGGTGAACGGGACGGTGGCGCGTGCCATCGGATGTAAGCATCAGCACCGACGCCTGCGTCAGCAGGCCGCCACGCTGGTGTTCCTTATTGAGCGCCACGCGCTGGAACTTTTCCTCATTCACGCCGCTGATCAGGTAGTGCTCGGCCAACCGCGCGTTCATCATCGTCCAGTTCGAATCGAGGAACTCACGCAGGCTCAGGTTTTTCGACAGCACTTCATGGAAAAACGATGTCGTTTCGCCAACCATGCTCTTGCGCAGGTAATCGTCGTAGCTCGGGTAAAGTTTCTTATCCGGCGGAAACATGCCGACCAGCCGAAGCTGCAGCCACTGGTGCGGAAAACTTTCAGTGAAGCGCGCAATCCGGGCATCACCAAGCATGCGCGCGACCTGCGCTCGGAGCACGTCCGGCTTATGCAGCGTGCCTGCTCGTGCGGCTTCCAGCAGCGCGGCGTCCGGCATGGTGCTCCAGAGAAAATATGAGAGGCGAGAAGCCAGTTCCCAGTCGTTGATCTTTCGCGCATTCGTATCGGCGGAGCCTTCGACGATGTAGAAGAAATCCTTGGCACACATGATCGCCAGCAGCGCGGTCTTCAACGCCGCATCCATTTTTTCGCCGCTCTTCATTTCACTTTCGAGAAGCGCCACAAAACGGTCGATTTCCGCAGGCTTCACTGGCCGCCGGAAGGCACGCTCGGCAAATTTCGTGATTGTCTCTCGTGCCTTGGAGACTTCGGTATTTTCGATCGGAAATTCTTTCTGCGCGAGGGTCGGCCAGGAATCGAGCACCGGGCCTTCCCATTCGACATAATCAACAATCAAAAAAGGCAGAATCGGCACGCCGGCTTCGTCGGTAAGTTTTGTCTGCCAGGGCGGTCGGCCGTCTTTGATGCTGAAGAACGGCCGCTTTGGGTCGTTGCGTCCGGCGCGCGGCAGATTCGAAGGGCCGGGCGCTTCGTTGGTCATGCGGATCACGTGTTTGCCCGCGGTCAGATGCGCGCGGAACTCAAGCGTCACGGGCTGATCTTCAGGCGCCACGACATCCTGCTCGAATAACATGCGGTCTAGGTCTACAGCGTAAATCGCCACACGCGGTGCCCGGCCGTTGGGAGGCTTCATACCGCTGAGCTTGATGCGGACTTTGTACTCGCCTGATGCCGGCAGATTCAGATCTTTGACTGAGCCTGGCTGTCCTGTGAATGTGCTGCCAGGCCAGACATCGAGCCGCACCTTGTCGAGCAGTCCCTGCTCGGCCAGCTTCTTCTTGTCGGGGCCGCCGCGGATATCGAGCGGCGTCCAGCGCGTCACCACCACCTCCGGTTTCTTCGGTGGGAATGCTTCGGCCAGGATGCTTTCGGCTGCGGCGTAATACTTTTCGACATGCGCAGGTGAAAGCGAAAGCACCGAGCCAATCCGTTCGAAGCCGTGCCAGTTCGGGTCTTCCGGAAGGCCCGTGGGATCGGCAGCGTCGTAACGAACGCCAAGCAGATCAAAAACGGTGTTCGCGTACTCTTCGCGTGTCAGTTTGTGAAACGTGACGCGCTCGCGTTTTGCCATGCGCGCGGTCTCGCCTTCCTTCAGCCTCCCCGAAAGCCACTCAACGATTCTGGCAGACTCTTCCGGCTTGGGCTTATCCTCTTCTTCGGGTGGCATCTCGCCGGAACTGAGCCGGTCCATTACGTCGGCCCAGCGCATCGCCGAGCCGCCGTTGGCAAAGTCGCGCGAAAGCGTATCGAGACGGAACTCGCCCTTCTGCTTTTTCTCGCCGTGGCAGCGTATGCAGTGCGCATTCAGAAAGGGCTGTATGTGCTTATCGAAATCGGCTTTCACGTCGGCGCCATGAATGGGCGCTGCAAGAAGCGCAATTAAGAACAGAATTGGAAGGGAAATCCGCATCTTTCGGTACGCCTCAAATGTTGCGCTGATCTACTTCTTTTCTTTTACCCCAAAGAGAACTTGTAAAGCGGTGCTTTTGCCAAACGTAAACAAAAATTTTCCTGTGCCCGTTTTCGATTCGAAAGCCGCTTCAGCGACGGCCTCTGCATTGCTGTCACGGCTTTCGTTTCAAGCCCGGCGAACGCTTCGTTTTCACACCTGAAATGACAAGCTGATTAAGGCAGAAGATTTTGGTGATAAATAGCGCTTTTGCGGCGTACCCAGTTGTTAGGAAAACAACTTCCAAGAAGGATTCCATGCACCATCGCTTTGCACTCATGATTGCGTTGTCCGCTCTTGCCGCTTGCAGTGCGCGTTCGGCCGACACCGGCAGCTTCGAGAAATCACTTAAGCCGTTCCTGGCCAAGCACTGCGTCGATTGCCATGGCAGCGAGGTTCAGAAAGCCCGGTTGCGCCTGGATAATCTTCCGCCTGACTTCAAAACGCACGACGTTGCTGAGGTGTGGATCAAGGCGTTCGACAAAGTTCACCAAGGCCAGATGCCTCCGGCTACCGAGGAACGCCCGACCGCCGATGAGCTCGCCGCAGCAACGTCATTCCTTAAAAAAGAACTGCATCAGGCGTCACTCGCGCACCAGCGGAGCGAAGGACGCGTCTCGGTCCGGCGGCTGAACCGCACCGAGTACGATTACACGCTCAGCGATCTGCTTGAGATGAACGTCGAGGTCAAGGATCTGCTGCCTGACGACAACGTCGTGGCCGGCTTTGATAATATCTCCGAAGGCCTCGATATCTCCTCCGCGCACTTTCTGCGCTACCAGGAAGCCGCGGACAAGGCGCTGCACTCAGCCATTCCGCTGCGGCCGAAATCGCACTCGATCGTGCGCAAAACAGCGCAGCAGCTGGTCGACGGCAATCAGGCGCTGAAGAAGGCAATCGGCAGTTCGGTCGAGATGCGTGATCAGACGCTGGTCACATTCATAAAGCAGCAGCGTTATTCGGGCCTGATCTTCCCGAGCGCGCCCACCAGCGGCATCTATAAGGTGCGCGTTTCCGCCTACGCTGTGAATACCAACGGAGCCAGCACGCCGCTTGTTTTTCTCTTCTTTAATGACGGCGTGCGCAATGAAGGCGAAGCGCGCGCGGTGCTTAACGTCCCGGCTGATAAAGCCACGGTGCTTGAAATCGAAACGTATCTTCGCTTCCAGGACAAGCTGAACTTCAATGGCTGGGCGCTGCCTTACGATAATGATATCAAAAGCAAAACCAAAGACGGCTTGAAGAATTATACCGGACCCGGCCTTGCGATTGAATGGATCGAGCTCGAAGGTCCGATCAACGAGATTCCCGGACCTGGTTATCGCCGCCTGTTCGGAGACACGCCGCTCAAAGCGCGGTCGGTTGTGGAAGCTGAAAAGAAAAATGCCAAGCCGCCCACGATTAAAGACTCCGGCAACGAGTACCAGTGGCTTAACAACCCGCTGATCCCCGTGTCAGCCGATCCTCAGAAAGACGCCGAGCGGCTGATCAAGGAGTTTGCCACCCGCGCTCTGCGCCGGCCGGCTAACGACGGTCTGATCAGTTATTTCACGGGCTTCGCGACCGACCGCTTGAACAAAGGCTATTTGTTCAGAGACGCGGTGCTCACGGCGTACAAGGCCGTCCTGTGTTCGCCGCATTTTCTGTTGTTTAACGAACTGCCCGGCAAGCTTGATGACTACGCTGTGGCCGCGCGGCTGTCGTATTTCCTGTGGCGCTCGATGCCCGATCAGGCGCTGCTCGATCTGGCGGCCAAAGGAACGCTGTCAAAGAAAGAGGTGCTTCTCGCACAGGTCGAACGCATGCTCGCCGACCAAAAGGCCGAGCGTTTCGTGGATGATTTTACCGGGCAGTGGCTGGAGCTGCGTAAGATTAACGCCACGTCGCCGGACCCGCAGCTCTATGGCGAATTCGACCAGTATCTGCTCTGGTCAATGCCCCAGGAAACGCGGCTCTTCTTCTCCGAAATCCTCAAGAACGACCTGAGCGTCACGGAGTTCATTCACAGTGACTGGACGTTCGTCAACGAACGTCTGGCGCAGCACTACGGCATCAAGGGCGTCGCCGGCAAAGAGATGCGCAAGGTCACACTCGCGCCAGAACTGCACCGCGGCGGCGTGCTCACGCAGGGCAGCGTCCTCAAAGTCACCGCCGACGGCACGCGCACCTCGCCGATCCTGCGCGGCAAATGGGTACTCGAACACATCATCGGCCTTCCGCCTTCGCCGCCGCCGCCGGATATTCCCTCGATCGAGCCGGACATCCGTGGCGCGACCACCATCCGTCAGCAGCTTGAAAAACACCGCGACATCAAGGCCTGCGCCAGCTGCCACATGCACATCGATCCGCCGGGCTTCGCGTTGGAAACGTACGATGTGATCGGAGGCTGGCGCGAGTTCTACCGCGTGGCCAAGCAGCCGCAGGGTGGCAAAAAACTAGAGCAGGTTGCGCTTGAGAATTATCCGTCGCGCAAAACGCTCAAAGGCCTGCCAGTCGAGAAGGGCGATAAAACGCCGGATGGCCGCCCTTTTAAAGACATTGATGAATACAAGCAGATTCTCCTTTCCGATAAAGATCAGCTCGCGCGCAACGTCGTGCAGAAGCTGATGGTGTTCGCGACCGGCGCCGATCTGCAGTTTGCCGACCGCGAAGTCGTCGAAGAGATCGTCGCCAGTGTGCGAAAGAACAACTATGGACTGCGCTCGATTCTCAAAGAGATCGTCTGCAGCCGCGTGTTTTTGAACAAGTAAGTCCAGGGAGACCCCGCCATGCATTTCTTAAATTCCCGCCAGCTTTCGCGCCGCCACATGCTGCGCGCCGCCGGAGTTGCTCTCGGGCTTCCGCTGCTGGATGCGATGCTTCCCGCGGGTCTGCAGGCCGGTGAGAAATCGGAAGCGCTAATGCCGCGCCGCATGGTCCTGATCGGCCGTCCGCTCGGGCTGCACGCGCCGTTTCTCTTCCCGGAAAAGGCCGGCATAGATCACGAAGAAACGCGCTATACCAAGGTGCTCCAGCCGATCAAGGGCTCGTACACCGTCATCTCCGGCATCTCCCATGTCGGCTATCCGCAGGGTCACTTCCCCGAAGTGGCGCTGTTCACCGGCGTCTCGCCTGCGGGCGTGCGTTCGGAGCGCGATATTCGCAATACCGTCTCCGTCGATTACTTCGTCGCTGACCGTGTCGGACGTGAAACGCGCGTGCCCAGCCTCGTCCTCGGCAGTTCAGCCATGTCCTGGAATTACAAAGGCGTCGCCAATCCGGCGCTCGGCAGTTCAAGCCAGGTCTTCAAGCAGCTCTTCGTCACCGGAACGCCAGATGAAATCGCCAGGGAAGTGCGGCGTCTGGACGACGGGCAGAGCATCCTAGACGGCGTGCGCGACCAGATGAAGAGCCTCTCGAACAAGCTCAGCGCCTCCGACCGTGACCGCATCGATCTGTTCGCCAGCAGCATCCGCGAAGCCGAGCAGCGTCTGCAGCAGGATCAGGCCTGGGCGCAGAAACCGAAGCCGAAAGTCGACTACAAGGTCCAGAACTTCGAACACGCGCAGATGATCGAACGTGAACGGCAGTGGTATGATCTTGTGCGCCTGGCGCTTCAGACCGATTCCACCCGCGTGGTTTTGCTCATGCACGGCGAGGGAAATGGCGCGAAGATCCCGGGCCTGAATATCAACCACCACGATGCGTCGCACCACGGCCAGGACGAAAACAAGATCGAGCAGCTGGCGATTGTGGAAGAAGCCGAGCTCAAAGCGTTCGCCGATTTCATCACCGACATGAAGAAGACCGACGAGAACGGCAAATCGCTTCTGGACAAGAGTTCCATCGTGCTTGCCAGCAACCTCGGCAACGCCAGCGCGCACAAGACCGACAACCTGCCTGTTATCCTCGCCGGCGGCGGTTTCAAGCACCAGGGCCATCTCGCCTTTGACCGCAAGAGCAACAAGCAGCTCTCGAACCTTTACCTGCGCATGATCCACCAGATGGGCATCGAGGCACCGAGCTTCGGCTGCAGCAACGGAGCGCTCAGCGACCTGGGCTGAACAAATTTTTTCACCACAGAGATCACAGAGAGCACAGAGAGCACAGAGAACGGAAAACAGCGAACGGCCTTAACGCAAAGATTCGAAGACGCGAAGGCACAAACTATTTTGAAAGCGCGCCCACTCGCACTCCCCCTCCCCTTGCGGGAGGGGGTAGGGGGAGGGGTTATCCGCACACTCAACCAGACGCGTACGTATCAACCCAAACAGCGTACTGAATTTCTCATTTTCTCATGTCCCAGTTTTCATTTCCCAATTTCTATTCCGATTTCGCACGCGCCAACTTGCGCCCGAGGCTAACCCCTCCGTCTTGCTCCCTCCCGCAAGGGGAGGGAGGACCCATCCGTCCGGCAGGCGGCGGGATTCCTCTGTACTCTGATCTCTGAGTTGTCGTCTCGCCGTGATCTCCGTGAGCTCTCCATATACGACGGATGAATGATTGAGTTTTGGACTCAAGCGCTGTTGAGGGCGTTACAGGGCCTTAGAGGGCTGATAGCTTGACAAGCACTTACAAGTCTATCTGACTCCTTCTGAGCCAGAAATCGCGCGGAATGTTGCCGGAATTTCGAACGCTTCACGGAGCAGCGGACAATAAATGTTAGACAAAAAAGCAGGTGTCACTCTGGGCTGGTCTGGCTTATACAGTTACAGAGTCTCACACCGAATCGAGGGATGTTCATGCCGCGTTTGCCGTTGCTGCTGCTGGGTTTAGGTGTGTTGAGCGCCACTGTCCATGCTGGCGAGATCAAGTTCAACCGCGATGTGCGTCCGATCCTGTCGGATAACTGCTTCGCCTGCCACGGACCGGACGCTCAGAAGGCCAAGGGCAACCTGCGCCTCGACCTGCGCGAAAGCGCCATCAAGCCGGCCGAGTCCGGCGAAATCGCCATCGTTCCGGGCAAGCCGCAATCCAGCGAGTTGATCAAGCGTATCTTTACCGACGACACCGGCGAGCTGATGCCGCCCCCCAAATCGCACAAGAAACTCTCCGCCGCGCAGAAAGAAACGCTCAAAACATGGATCGCTCAAGGCGCACATTACGAACAGCACTGGGGGTTCACCAAGCCTACCCGCCCCGACGTGCCGAAACTTTCCGGCCCGCTCGGCAATTGGGTCCGCACGCCGATCGACGCGTTCATTGGCGCACGGCTGCAGCAGGAAAATCTTTCGCCGCAACCGCAAGCCACGAAGGAGACGCTCATCCGGCGCGCGACCCTGGACCTCACCGGACTCCCGCCGACGCCGCAGGAAGTCGACGCTTTTCTTGCCGACAGTTCGGAAAGCGCCTACGAGAAAGTCGTCGACCGGCTGCTCGCGTCGCCACGGTACGGCGAGCACATCGCTGCAAACTGGCTGGACATCGCGCGCTATGCCGACAGCCACGGCTTCCAGGTCGATTCGAGCCGCATGATGTGGCCCTGGCGCGACTGGGTGATCAACGCACTGAATTCAAACATGCCCTTCGACCAGTTCACGGTTGAGCAGCTTGCCGGAGACCTGCTGCCCAGCGCGACGCGCAGCCAGCTCGTAGCCAGCGGCTTCAACCGCAACCACCGCATCAATGGCGAAGGCGGAATCATCGACGAAGAATGGCGCATCGAGAATGTGATCGACCGCGTCGAAACCACCGGCCTCACGTGGATGGCGCTGACGTTCAACTGCTGCCGCTGCCACGACCACAAGTACGATCCGATCACGCAACGCGAGTTCTACCAGTTCTTCGCGTACTTCAATGACGTGGCCGAGCGCGGCAGCATCCAGGGTGAATCGAACCGCTCCGGCGGCAATCCAGATCCGCTCATTTTGCTGCCCAACGCCGAACAGGAGAAAAAACAGGCGAAGCTGAAGGAAGAAATCAAGACCGCCGAAGCGCTGCGCGACGGTGCGGCCAAGCAGCTGCCGAGCCTGCAGAGCGAATGGGAGAAGGAATTCTCGAAGCAGCTCGAACACGACATCGTCGCCTGGAAACGCCTGGAGCCGACCGAAGTGAAAAGCGCCGGTGGCGCGACGTTCACGCATCAGTCTGACGGATCGTGGCTGGCCGGCGGCACGAATCCAGCAAACGATACCTACGAGATCACCACGAAGATTAACGCCGGGCAGCTCACCGGAATTCTGCTCGACGTTCTTCCCGACGAAACGCTTCCCAACAAAAGCCTGGGCCGCGGAGCGAACGGAAACTTCGTGCTCAGCGGCGTTGAAGCGGAGATCACGGCTCCCACCCTGCCCGAGCCGCGCGTCGCCGAATTCACATCCGCCGAAGCGAGCTATCAGCAGAAAGGCTGGGAAGTAAACCTGATCGTCAAGGATCAGCCCAAGCCCGGCGCCAAGGAAAAGAAGGAGAAGAATAAATCAGGCTGGGCGGTTGATGGCAATGATCCGGCGAAGCGTCAGCCGCGCAAGGCCATGTTCCTATGCAATCCGGTCGAGATTCCCGAGGGCGCCACGCTGACCATTCGCCTGCTGCACGGTTCGCAGTTCGGCGATCACAACATCGGGCGCTTTGCGCTGAGCACCACTGCTCTGCCGCCGTCGACGGTGAAGCTGGAAGGCGCGAAGATTCCGCCGACGCTGCGCGCGGCGCTTAAGGCCGATCCGGCCAAGCGCACGCCCACTCAGCAGAATGAGATCACAAAGTTCTACCGCGAAAACACGGATAACCCGCTCAAGCGCGCCGAAGCCGCCGTGGCCAAAGCAAAGAAGGCGCTGGATGATTTCAACGCGACGCTGCCGAGCGTGATGGTGATGAAGGACCTGCCCAAGCCGCGCGAAGCCCGCATTCTGTTGCGCGGCGAATACGACAAGCCGGGCGACAAAGTGGAGCGCGCGCTGCCGGCGGCTCTGCCGAAACTTCCTGACGGCGTGCCGAATGATCGGCTCGGACTGGCAAAGTGGCTGGTCTCGCCCGAGCACCCGCTTACCGCGCGCGTGTGGGTGAACCGCGCGTGGGAACGCTTCTTTGGCACCGGCATCGTGAAGACCACCGAAAATTTTGGCTCGCAAGCCGACTGGCCCAGCCACATGGACCTGCTGGACTGGCTCGCGTGCGAATTCATGCAGCCGACGGCTCTGCCGCCGGTGAACGGCAAACCCGCGCAGGCCTGGGACATGAAGGCGATGCATAAACTCATGGTCATGAGCGCCGCGTACCGCCAGGCCGCGACCGTGACGCCGCAGTCGCTTGAAAAAGATCCGGATAACCGGCTGCTCGCGCGCGGGCCGCGATTCAGGCTTCCGGCCGAAGCCGTGCGCGACCAGGCGCTTGCGATCAGCGGTTTGCTCGTCGAAAAAATCGGCGGGCCGAGCGTCAAGCCCTACATGCCGACGGCCGTGTGGGACGAAACGAGCGTCTACGGCAACCTGCGGAATTACCAGGCCGACACGGGCGAAGGCCTTTATCGCCGCACGATGTACACCTTCTGGAAACGCACCGCCGCGCCGCCCACGATGCTGCTCTTCGATTCCCCCAGCCGCGAAATCTGCACCGTAAAACTCTCGCGCACCAACACGCCGCTGCAAGCTCTGGCGCTGCTCAACGAAGTCACTTACGTCGAAGCGGCACGCAAGCTGGCCGAACGCATGATCAGCGAAGGCGGCGCGACTGCAGACGATCGCATCGCGTGGGCGTTCCGCATGGCCACCTCGCGCAAGCCGGCCGCAGAAGAGATCAGCGTTCTGAGCAAGGGATTGGCGGCGCGTCTGGAGCGCTACAAAAAGGATGGCGAAGCCGCAAAGAAACTCATCACGCAAGGCGCGAGCAAGCCCGACGCCAAGTTCGACGCCGCCGAGTTGGCCGCGTACACGATGACGGCGAACGTGCTGCTGAATCTGGATGAAGTCATAACGCGGGAGTGACGGAACATCAATCCGCCAAGGACGCCAAGGCGCCAAGATCGCCAAGTTTGGGAAAAAACGATGAATTGCAACGATCACTGTTTCAGCGGACTGGACTCCGAAACGCGCGCGGCGCTCTCGCGCCGGACGTTTCTGCAGCGCGCGGCCGGAGGCATCGGACTGGCGGCGCTCGGCGGGTTGCTGCAGCGTTCGGTCACTGGCGGTGAAGGGCTTGCCGGCTTCCCGAACTTTCCGCCGAAAGCCAAGCGCATCATCTATCTCTTCCAGTCCGGCGCGCCGTCGCAGATGGATCTTTTCGATCCCAAGCCAGAGATGGAAAAGCAGCGCGGCAAAAATCTGCCGGACTCGATTCGCAAAGGCCAGCGCCTGACGACGATGACCAGCGGGCAGAAATCCTTCCCTGTTGCGCCATCGATGTTCAAGTTCGCGCAGCACGGCAAAAGCGGGATGTGGTTCAGCGAGCTCATGCCGCACATGGCCGGCATCGCCGATGAGTTCTGCCAGGTGCGCTCGGTGTTCACCGAAGCGATTAATCACGATCCGGCGATCACGTTCATGCAGACCGGCTCGCAGCTTGCCGGCCGCCCCAGCATCGGCTCGTGGGTCGCGTATGGACTAGGCAGCGAAAACAAAGATCTGCCCGCGTACGTGGTGCTGACCTCGTTCGGCAGCGGCCGCAAAGACGACCAGCCGCTCTACGACCGCCTGTGGGGTGCTGGCTTTCTGCCGGCCAAGCACCAGGGCGTTAAATTCCGCAACAAGGGCGACCCGGTGCTCTATCTTTCGAATCCGCCCGGCGTCGACCGCGAGACACGCCGCGAAACGCTGGACGAGCTCGGCGCGCTGAACAAAAAACACTTCGACACGCTAGGCGATCCGGACATCCAGACGCGCATTGCACAATACGAGATGGCTTTCCGCATGCAGGCCAGCGTCCCCGATCTGACCGATACCTCGAAGGAATCGAAAGAGACGCTGGAGATGTACGGCCCCGACGTGAAAACGCCCGGCACCTACGCGGCCAATTGTCTGCTCGCGCGCCGCCTGGCCGAGCGGAACGTGCGCTTCATCCAGCTCTTCCACATGGGCTGGGACCATCACGGCGGCCTGCCCAACGCGATCAAAGGCCAGTGCAAAGACACCGACCAGCCGACCGCTGCGCTGATCAAAGATTTAAAGCAACGCGGCCTTCTCGAGGACACGCTGATCGTCTGGGGCGGAGAATTCGGGCGGACGATATACTCGCAGGGCGCGCTGACCGAGACCAATTACGGCCGCGACCATCACCCGCGCTGCTTCACGGTCCTGCTGGCGGGAGCCGGCATCAAGAAGGGCCTGACGTTCGGCGCGACCGACGAGTTCAGCTACAACATCACCGAGCACCCCATCCACGTTCACGACCTGAACGCGACAATCCTGCACCTCATCGGCGTCGAGCATGAGAAGCTGACCTTCCGCTTCCAGGGAAGAGATTTCCGTCTCACCGACATCCACGGCGAACTGGTGAAGCCGATCCTGGCGTGAAAACGGCACACGACTTCACCACAGAGCCGCAGAGAACGCGGAGAACCGCAGAGGTTTTTTGATTCAAATTGACGATTGCGAATTGGCGATCGAGGAAGAGTGCCACTCGCGGCTTGCCCACCAGTGCGGCTCCAGAGGAGACCTCGCGCGACTCGACATCCGCCGCCCGAAATTTAAACGTTCCTCATTTTCCCTTGGCGCTCTTGGCGTTCTTGGCGCGCTTGGCGTTGAAGGAGCCGTTCACTTCGCCCCCGGCCGTACAATCAGCACCGCGCATGGCGCGAGGCGGACGATGCGCTCGGCTGTCGATCCCAGAACCATGTGCGCAAGCCCCGTGCGGCCGTGCGACGACGCGACGATGCAGTCGGCGCCGATCTCGCGCGCGCAGGCCGCAATCTCAGCGGCCGCGTCGCCAAAACGCACGAGCGGCTCGACCTGAATTTTCCAGTCGCGTTCAATCTCCTCGCTTAAGGCCATCAATGCAGCGTGCTCCTCTCGCGAGCGATCCAGTTTACCGGCCCCGCTGAAGCCCACGAGCTCACCTGTCGGAAGCGGCATCATGAGCGGAGTGACGTTGGCTTCAACATGCAGCAGTGACAGCCGCCCGCCGTATTGCCCCACGAGCGACACCGCATAGGGAATGGCGTTCCGCGAGTGCGGCGACAAGTCAGTAGTCAGCAGAATGTTCTTTAAGTGGACCATAGACGCCTCGATAAAATGCAAAAGGCCAGCCAACCACTTCACACGGCCCCTTCCTAATCTTCTCAGGTAAGAAGCGCTATGAAATGTTCCGGTGCAATCCCGAATCCCCACCCTCACAGCCGCAGCTTCTCGCCAGAGATGCGAAGTGAATTCTCAGGATTGCGACAAACAGATGCTCGCACTTCGTATTCCAGCGCGGGAATAGAACTATCCCGCGCGGCATAAAATCTGCGCTGCTCCTGTTTGAGCAACGTTCAAACAGGAGACCCTCTCGTGCTGGTACAGCAATCACTCAAGGCCGCGCCTCGCAGGTCTAAAAAGGTCGAGCTCAAAGCCGCCGCTAGTTCCGCGCGCAAGCAGCAAGGCTGGCATCAGATCCAGGCCACGGAGGTTTTCCGTCTGCTGGACGTGGATGTTAAGACCGGCCTGAGCAGCGACGAGGCGCGGCTGAGACAGAAGAAATACGGGCTTAACGCCATCACGCGTCGGCCTGGAAAATCAGCGTGGCTGAAGTTCCTCGATCAATTCAACCAGCCGCTCGTCTATATCCTGCTGCTTGCAACCGTCGTTACTGCGTTTGTCGGCGAGTACGTTGATTCGACGATCATCTTTGCCGTTATCCTGATCAATGCGATTGTCGGTTTTCTGCAGGAAGCGAAAGCGGAAAAGGCGATCGAGTCGCTCTCGGGAATGGTCGCCACAGAAGCGAATGTGCGCCGCGACGCGCGCAATCAGCGCCTGCGATCTGAACTGCTCGTGCCGGGCGATATTGTTCTGCTGCAATCAGGCGACCGCGTCCCTGCTGACCTGCGTCTGTTCCACGCCAGGGGCCTGCAGATCGACGAATCGGCACTGACCGGCGAATCCGTCCCCGTGCAGAAGGACCCCCAGGCGCTCGCGCTGGATACCGTTCTGGCCGATCGCAGGAACCTGGCGTTCGCGGGAACGCTGGTGACGGCCGGGCAGGGCGAAGGCATCGTCTGGGCGACTGGAGACCAGACCGAAACAGGCCACATCGCCGACCTCATTTCCCAGGCTTTGGATATTTCGACGCCGCTGACGAAGAAGATCACCCACTTCAGCCATCTGCTGCTCTGGGTCATTCTCGTGCTTTCAGCAGCTGCCTTTGGAATCGGTGTAGCGCGCGGTGAAAATGCGGTGCAGATGTTCATGGCGTCCGTCGCGCTCGCCGTGGGCGCAATTCCCGAAGGCCTTCCGGCCGCGGTGACGATCGTCCTGGCGATCGGCGTGTCGCGCATGGCCCGGCGGAAGGCCATCATCCGCAAGCTGCCTGCGGTCGAGACGCTCGGAAGCACCACGGTGATCTGCTCGGACAAGACGGGAACGCTGACCGAAAACCAGATGACGGTGCGCGAAATCTACGCCGGCGGAAAGCTGTACGAGGTCAGCGGCAGCGGCTATCAGCCCGCGGGAGAAATTCGCGCGAATGGAAAGCCCGCGGAACTGCGCGAGGGAACTGCGCTTGTGGAGTGCCTGCGCGCCGGCGTGTTGTGCAATGACTCGGAACTGCTGAACGAAGACGGGCGCCTGAAGGTGCAGGGAGATCCCACCGAGGCCGCGCTTCTGGTGGTGGGAGAGAAAGCCGGACTGCTCCGCGCCTCCATGCACAGTCACATGCCGCGGCTGGATGTCATTCCGTTTGAATCCGAGCAGATGTACCGCGCCACGCTGCACGTGAATCGCGCCGCGCGTGTGATCTACAAAATTGGCGCCGTCGAACGGCTGCTGGGCCGCTGCGCGGACGCGCTTGACGAAAGGGGCGCTTTAGTTCCGCTCGATAAAGAGGCGGTGCAGCGCGCCGTCGAATCGATGGCGCGGCGCGGATTGCGGGTGCTGGCTTTTGCGCGCCGGCATGTCCAGCGCGATCACGCCACGCTTGAACATGCCCACGTGAGCGAGGGGCTTACTTTCCTGGGGCTTCAAGGCATGATCGATCCGCCGCGCAAGGAGGCCATTGAAGCTGTGCGCAAATGCCAGGAAGCGGGAATCGCCGTCAAGATGATCACAGGCGATCACCTGGTAACCGCGCAAGCCATCGCCGGGCAGATCGGCTTGAAGGGAAGCGCGGAACATGGAACGCTCGTGGCTTTAACGGGACGCGATCTGGAAAAGATTTCCGATGAGCAGTTGCCGGAGCTTGCGGCGAGCACCGCGGTGTTCGCGCGCGTTGCTCCCGAACAGAAGCTGCGGCTGGTCCGGGCGCTGCAATCGCGCGGGCATGTCGTCGCGATGACCGGAGACGGCGTGAACGATGCGCCGGCGCTGAAGCAGGCGGATATCGGCGTGGCCATGGGCATCACGGGAACGGATGTCTCCAAGGGCGCCGCGGCGATGATTCTCACCGACGATAACTTCGCGACCATCGAGGCGGCCGTTGAAGAAGGCCGCGGTGTGTTCGACAACCTGACGAAGTTCATCGTGTGGACTCTGCCGACGAACGGAGGCGAAGCGCTGATCCTGCTCACTGCGATCCTGTTCGGCATCGTCCTGCCGGCACTTCCGGTTCAGCTCCTCTGGGTCAACATGACCTCGGCGGTGCTGCTGGGGCTGATGCTGGTCTTCGAACCGCGCGAGCCGGGGCTGATGCAGCGTCCGCCGCGCGACCCGAAACGCCCGCTGCTCACCTATCCGCTGCTGATGCGAACTGGCCTGGTCTCGTTAATGATGCTGGCAGGTGCGTACTGGCTGTTCTTCTGGGAACTGAGCATGGCGGGCGAAACGATTGCGGAGGCACGCACGGCAGTCATTAACGTGATCGTAATGGTCGAGGTCGGCTATCTGTTCAATTGCCGCACGCTGAACCGGACGTTCTTCTCGATCGGCCTGTTCACCAATCGGTGGGCCATCGTCGGCGCACTGACCATGATACTTGCGCAGCTGGCATTCACCTACGTGCCGCTCATGAACCGGCTGTTCCAGACGGCGCCCATCTCGCCTGAATCATGGCTGCGAATTCTGCTGGTCGCTGCGGCGGTTTTCAGCGTGGTCGAAATCGAGAAGTGGATCCGCTTTGGCCGCGCCAAAAGCCAGGAGGTCGTGCCGGAGTAAGGCCTGCGGCTCTGCGTTAACCAGCGTTGAGGGCTGTACTTACAAGACGAAGATTTCAGGTGCCGCGGCTTTGACAGGCTCAGCGGCAGAGCATAACGTTACGTTTATGCGCTCCTTCATTCTTGCGGCTTTCGCCGCTCTCAGTTTGTCCGCGTTCTGCGAAGAAGATTACAAGCCCGACATTTTTCCCGCTTCAGGCGACGCCGAAGCTGCCATCAAAAACTTTCAGCTCCCGAAAACTTTGAAAGCCGAGGTTTTCGCCGCCGAGCCACAGCTGGCCAATCCGGTCGGGCTTCACGTCGACCTCAAAGGCCGCGTTTACATTCTCGAAACGTTCCGCGCCGGCTTGAGCGACATCGATGGCGCCACCGGCGCGACGATCGACACAGACATGCCGCTGCGCACCGTTGATGAGCGCGCGGAGTTCCTCAAGAAAAAGTGGGGCGCGGATGTTGTGAAATTCACGAAAGATCACGAACGGCTCCGGCTGCTTGAAGATCGCGACGGCGACGGGCGCGCGGAACGCGATTCAGTCTTTATCTCATCGAACGGATTAACTGACGGCATCGGCGCGGGTGTCGTCTCGTACAAAAACGATGTGTACTGGGCCAACGTACCGCGGCTGTGGAAGCTGCGCGACACGGACGGCGACGGCAAAGCGGATGTGCGCGACTCGCTTCATTATGGATACGGCGTTCACGGCGGCATTCGCGGGCACGATCTGCACGGTCTGCGCGTGGGTCCTGACGGCAAACTCTATTTCAACATGGGCGACCGCGGGCTGAATGTCTCGGTTGGGGGAAAATCCGTTGAAGTCCCGGATACCGGCGCGGTGCTGCGCTGCAACCTGGACGGCAGCGAACTCGAGATTTTCTGCATCGGTCTGCGCAACCCGCACGATCTGGCCTTCGATGAATTCGGAAATCTCTTCACCTGCGACAACGATTCGGGCATCGGCGATAAGTGCCGCATTCAGTACCTCGTTGAAGGCGCGGACAATGGCTGGCGCAACGGGTACCAGTTCATCCATCTCCCGCAGCCGCGCGGCATGTGGAACACGGAAAAACTCTGGCAGACGGCGCACAAAGGCCAGGCGGCGTACGTCATTCCGGCGATTTCACATCTCACCAACGGCCCCGCCGGCATGACGTTCTATCCCGGCACGGGCTTTCCCGAACATTTCAACCGGCGCTTCTTTCTGGCTGATTTCCGCTACGGCGCGGCAGACAGCGGTTTGCATACATTCCGCCTGGAACCGAAAGGCGCTTCGTTCGACTACAAGGATCACGAGAAATCGATCTGGAGCATCCTGCTGACCGACGCCGATTTCGGTCCAGACAGCCAGCTCTACTGCAGCGACTGGGTCGCCGGCGGGGCGATGCCGAAGAAAGGCCGCGTCTACCGCATCTTCGATCCCGAGCGCGCGAAAAGCGAGCTGGTACAGCAGACGAAAAAACTTCTGAATGAAGGCATGGAAAAGCTCGCGGATAGCGAGCTGATCACGCTGCTCGCACACACCAATCTGTACGTGCGGTGTGAAGCACAGTTTGAGCTCGCCGCACGCGGCGCGAAGAGCGTAACGCTGCTCGCCGAACGGCTCAAATCGGCAGACCATCAGCTCGCGCGCATTCATGCGGTTTGGGCACTGGGCCAGATCGGGCGAAAAGACGCGGCGGCGCTCAACGCGCTGCTGCCGATTCTCTCGGATGCTGACGCCGAGGTACGGGCGCAGGCAGCGAAGACGCTCGGTGATTGTCGCTGCGCACAGGCGTTCGATGGCCTGATCAAGTTGCTGAAAGACACGAGCGCGCGGCCGCGCTTTTTTGCCGCAATCGCGCTCGGCAAGCTCGGCCGCGCCGAAGCGCTCGAACCGCTTCTGGAGATGCTGCGCGAGAATGCTGACGCCGATCCGTTCCTGCGCCACGCGGCGGTGATGGGGCTTTCCGGCACACAAAAGGCGGAGAAGCTGGCGACATTCGCCGATGATTTTTCGCCGGCCGTGCGCATGGGCGCGCTGGTGGCGCTGCGGCGGCATGAAAGCCCGGAAGTTGCGCGCTTTCTCAACCGCCGGGATCCGCTGCTCGAACTGGAGGCAGCGCGCGCGATTCACGACCTGCCGATTCCTGCGGCAATGCCGCAGCTCGCGAAGCTGATTAACTTACCCACGCTGCCGCCGAATGCTCCTTTACACGGCGCGGCAGTGAACCCGCTCGAAGCTGCCGGCGATCAGCTCTGCCGCAACCTGCTGCTGCGTGTGATCAATGCCAATTACCGCCTGGGCCAGCCGGAAAACATTCAGGCGCTTGCGGCATTTGCGATGCGCACGGATGTCGAGCTGTCCTTGCGCGTCGATGCGCTCGAAGCGCTGGCCGACTGGGCCCAGCCGCGCGGGCGCGACCGGGTGCTGAATCTGTGGCGTCCGCTGCCGGCGCGCGACGCATCGGCTGTGGCTGAAGCCGTCAAACCGTTCCTGCTGGATCTGATCAAGGGATCAAACAATGAATTGCGGGCCGCGGCCTGCCAGATCGCGGCGAAGCACAAGCTCGCCTATGCCGCGCCGGCGCTTCACGCGGTGGTGTGCGACGAAAAGTTTGCGGCCAGCGCGCGCGTGACTGCGTTCAATGCGCTCGCCGAGCAGAAATACGAAAATCTTTCTGAGGTCGTGCGCGTGGCCTTCGGTAGCAGTGAGTCGAAACTTCGCCAGGCGGCGCTGCCGCATCTGGCCGGCATGAGCCCGGCGGATTCCATTCCGCTGCTCGGGAAGACACTGGAGAGCGCGCCTCATGCGGAACGGCAGACGGCGCTGTCGCTGCTCGCAAAAATGAAGCGCCCCGAGGCTGACGCCATTCTGATCCAGTGGTTCGATAAATTCCTGAGCGGGCAGGCGCCTGCGGAGATCCAGCTCGACCTGCTTAATGCGGCGCAGGCCAGCGGCAACGCGGAGCTCAAAGCGCGCGTAGAGCGCTACACGAAAGCGCTCGACCCAGATGATGAGCTCGCGCCGTTTAAGGTGGCGCTGTCCGGCGGCGACTCAACCCTGGGCCGGAAAGTGTTCTTTGAGAATGAAAAAGTGCAGTGCTCGCGCTGCCATAAGGTCAAGGGCAAAGGCGGCGAGGTCGGGCCGGACTTAAGCAAGATTGCTGGCACGCGCGACCGGAAATATCTGCTCGAAGCGGTGATCGCGCCAAACGCGCAGATCGCGCCCGGCTTTGAAACCAACATGGCCACCCTCAACGATGGGCGCGTCGTTATTGGGATGATCAAGAAAGAGACCGAGCAGACCTTGGCGCTGCTTTCGGCCGACGGAAAAATCACTGAAATAAAGAAGGACGAAATCAAGACACGCAAGCGGCCGAAAGAATCCGCGATGCCGCCAATGGGTCAGGTGCTCACAAAGAACGAAATCCGTGACCTGATTGAATTCCTGTCCACGCTGAAGTGAATCGAGGCGTCCGTGGTTCCGATTGCGCTGGTCTTCAGCTACAGCCTCAGTTACTGCCGCTCAATCATGCGCGGCATTCGCGCCTTTGCCAAGAGCCGACCCGAGTGGGTGCTCCTGCCGGCGTCGCATGAACTGCATGCGGTGAAGACGCTGCGCGAGCGCCATCCGCGCGGAATCATCGGACATATCTACAGCAACGAGGTCGCAAACGAACTGCAGGCGATGAGAAAACCGGTGGTGAACGTCTGCGGCATTATGCCTTGGCTGCGCCTGCCGCGCGTCGGCGTGGACGATGCGGGCATCGGGCGCATGGCGGCGCTGCACCTGGCCGACCGCGGACTGGAGCACTTCGCCTTCATTGGCCACGATAAGCAGGGCGCCAGTGTCGAGCGCCTCCGCGGATTCCGGGAAGCGCTCAGCGACTACCACGTTCATGTTCACTACTGGCCAAAAGAAGGCTTCCAGCCGCAGGGCTGGGCCGCGTCGTCCACGACAGACTTACTGCGCTGGCTGACGGAGCTGCCGAAGCCCGTCGGGCTTTTCGTTGCCGGCGATGTCTGGGGGCTGCAGATTTCGGAATTCTGCCGGCAGCTCAAGCTGAAAGTTCCCGAAGAAGTCGCGATCCTCGGTGTCGACAACGACGACCTGTACTGCGAAATGTCGCGGCCGTCACTGTCGAGTATCGCCGTTCCCGGCGAAAAAGTCGGCCACGAAGCCGCTGCGCTTCTGGAGCGCCTGCTGCACGGCGGCGCAGCGCCGAAGACGCCGCTGCTGCTCCCGCCGGTCGGCGTCGTAACGCGGCAGTCGACGGACCTGCTGGCCATTCGCGACCTGGACATCGTCAAGGCACTCGGCCTGATCCGTTCACAGATCGCCAGCCCGCTCAGCGTCGCCGACGTGGTTGAGCACGTCGCCGTCTCGCGCCGTTCGCTGGAGCGGAAATTCCGCAGCACGATCGGGCGCGGGATCGGCGTTGAAATCCGCCGCCAGCGCATCGAACGCGCCAAGGACCTGCTCGTGCATACGGACCTGCCGATGTCACGCGTGGCTCTGCAATCCGGCTTCGCCAGCTCCAAGCAGCTGTCGGTCACGTTCCGGCAGAGTACCGGGCTGACGCCATCAGGTTACCGCCGGCGCAATGCACTTGAGCAGAGCTGACGCAAAAAGGAAAAACATTTCCGCAAACCGGCATAGTCGCCCGGCAGGCGCCGATGTATGTAGAATAGGGCACAGGAGCAACCTCAGCAGTGTCGGCATCGCGTGCGTTCAATCATTCAGAAGTCCGCAGTGCCCGTGAAGCGGGCGCAGTAGCCCTGTTGCTTCTGATCAGCCTCCTTTCTTTGCGCGCGCAGGCCTCCGATGAGGCCGACGGAATCGCGTTCTTTGAAAAGCGCATCCGACCGGTGCTGGTCGAGCGCTGCTACGAGTGCCACAGCGTTCAAGCCAAGAAGAGCAAAGGCGGCCTGCTGCTGGACAGCCGCAAGGGACTGCTCACCGGCGGCAACACCGGCGCGGCCGTTGTACCGCGGCAGCTTGATAAAGGGACGCTGCTCAACGCCATCCGCTATAAGGACGAAGACACGCAGATGCCGCCGAAGGGAAAGCTGTCGGCCGAGCAGATCGCGGACTTCGAAACATGGATCAAGATGGGTGCGCCCGATCCGCGCGAGGAAGACGCTGGATCCGGCACGCGCCAGACGCTGACGCTCGAACGGGCGAAAGAATTCTGGTCGTTCAAGCCTGTTGCGCGCGTGGCTGAGCCTGCCGTCAAAGACAAGAACTGGCCCTTCACTCCCGTTGACCGGTTTGTACTCGCGAAGCTTGAACAACGGGGGCTGAAGCCGGTTGGAGATGCTTCGCGCCACGCGCTGATCCGCCGAGCGACGTTCGATCTCACCGGCCTGCCGCCGACGCCTGCTGAAATCGACAGCTTCATCAACGACAGCGCGCCGACACCGGAAGCGTTCACCAAAGTAGTCGAGCGCCTGCTGGCGTCGCCTCATTATGGAGAGCGCTGGGGGCGGCACTGGATGGACCTGGTGCGCTATGCCGACACGGCCGGCGACAACTCGGACTATCCGATTCCGCAGGCGTATCTCTATCGCAATTACATCATCGATTCGTTCAACGCTGACAAGCCCTATGACCAGTTTGTGCGCGAACAGCTTGCGGGCGATCTGATGCCGCACAGCAGCTGGGATCAACGCAATCAGCAGGTCATCGCGACGGGCTACATCGCGATGTCGCGGCGCTTTGGATCGGTCGTCGATCGCTATCCGCAGAATCTCACGATCGACGACACGCTCGACAACATGGGCAAGACCTTCCTGGGCCTGGGCCTCAGCTGCGCGCGCTGCCACGATCACAAGTTCGATCCAATTTCGAAAGAAGATTACTTCGGGCTCTACGGTTTCTTCCACAGCACCAAATACCCGTTCCCCGGAATCGAGCTGCTGAAAGTGCAGAAGGATTTTGTGCCCCTCATTCCAGCTGAAGAAGTCGAGAAACTGATGGGCCCGCATAAGGCGAAGGAAGCGGAACTCGAAGCCGAGGTGAAGAAGTACCAGTCTGAGATGAAGAGCACGGAGAAAGAAAAAGAGAAGCTGCAGGCGCAGGTTGCCAAGGTACCGAAAGAAGAGCAGGCCGCAATTGCCGAGCGCATCACGGCGCTTGAGCGGCGCGTGAACGAAATCCGCGGACCGATGGGCGCCGCCACGAAGAAGCTTGAGCAGCACCGCAATGCCGCGCCGAAGATTCCGAATGCGTATGCGGTTTCCGACGGCAAGCCCGCCGACTCCAACGTTCATCTGCGCGGCGAGCCCGACAAGCCGGGCGAACTGGTGCCGCGCAGGTTCCTGAACGTGCTCGGCGGCAAGCAGCTCCCACCGGATGTCGCAGCCGCATCGAGCGGGCGGCTGCAGCTCGCCGAGTGGATTACCGCGAAAGACAACCCGCTTTTCACGCGCGTAATGGTCAACCGCATCTGGCAGCATCATTTCGGACGCGGGCTGGTCTCCACGCCAAACGATTACGGCAGCCGGGGCAGCGCGCCGACCCACCCGGAGTTGCTCGACTGGCTGGCCGGCCAGTTCGCCGAGCGCGGGTTCTCGATCAAGCAGATGCACCGCCTGCTGATGCTCTCACGCGTGTACCAGCTCAGCGCCGCCGGCGATGCACGCAACGAGGTCGCCGATCCCGAGAACACACTCCTCTGGCGCCGACAGCGCACGCGCCTGGACGCCGACACGCTGCGCGACACGCTGCTGGCCGTGAGCGGTACGCTGGACCGCACGCCGCACACCGAACCGCACCCGTTCCCGCCCATGGCCAAGTGGGGTTTCACGCAGCATTATCCATTTAAGGATACGTACCCGACCACGCGGCGGAGCGTTTACATCATGACCCGGCGCTTAAATACGCTGCCGTTCTTCACGACGTTTGACGGGGCCGATTCAAACGCCACCACGCCGCGCCGTGACAGCTCCGTAACGACGCTGCAGGCGCTGTTCTGGCTCAACGATCCGTTCTTCCACGAGCAGGCCAAGGCGTTCTCGGCGCGGCTGCTGAAAGAAGAAGCTGATGAGGGCCGCCGCATTCAGCATGCTTACCGCCTGGCGATTGGCCGCGAGCCGAGCAGCATGGAACAGAAAGCGCTCGCCGACTATCTGCCGCAGACGCGAACAAAGCTGAAGAGCAGCGGCACGCCGGCGGAACAGATCGAGAACAAAACGTGGGAGAGTTTCGCGCGCGCCGTGTTCAGACTTAACGAGTTCATCTACATCGATTAGTGCGCTGCAGGGGAGCCGTGCCATGAGCCATCCAGTCAGTCGTCGAGCGTGGATCCGTTCCATGGTGGGCGGTTCCATTCTGCTTCCGGGAATCGTCAGCGAGCTGCTGGCCGATGAAGCCGCCCGCGACGCGAGTGATCCGCTGGCCGCGCGCCAGCCTCATTTCGCGCCCAAAGCCAAACGCCTGATTTTCGTGTTCGCAACCGGCGGCGTTTCGCACATCGACACCTTCGATCCGAAGTCCTCCGCTAACGGCCGCGACGGCAGCGGCAAAGACAAGCTGATGGGCAGCATCTGGCCGTCGAGCCGCAATCCGCGCTGCGGAACGGAGATCAGCGACCTCTTCCCGAAAGTGCGCGAAATCGCCGATCAGATCTGCGTGATTCGCTCGATGAAGTCCGCGCACTTCGACCATTCCGAAGCAACGCTCGGTATGCATTCGGGCTCGGCGACGTTCGTGCGGCCGTGCATGGGCTCGTGGCTGAGCTACGGCCTGGGCACCATGAACCGCAATCTGCCCTCCTTTATTGTCATCTCACCCGCCCTGCCTTACGGCGGAACACAGGTGTTCGCCAACGATTTTCTCCCCGCGTACCACCAGGGCACGCGTGTCGTCCCTGGCCCCGATCCCGTCGCCAACCTGCGGCCGCGCGAGCTCACCCGCGAGATGCAGGAGACGGAACTCGGTCTTTCGAATGCGCTGAATCAGCTGCACCTCAAGGAACGCAGCAGCGATTCGGTTCTCGCCGCGCGGCTGAAATCGTTCGAGACGGCGTTCAACATGCAGCAGGCCGGCGCGGACGCGTTTGATCTGAAAGACGAGAATGACGCCACGCTCGAATCCTACGGCCTCAAGCGCGGCCAGAATACCGGCTTCGCCTGGCAATGCGTCGTCGCGCGGCGCCTGGCCGAGCGCGGCGTGCGCGTGATCGAGCTAATCGATTCTGGCTCCGGCAACAATGGCAGCGCCAACTGGGATTCACACGGCGACATGAAAGACCACGCACCCCTCGCCAAAGCGGCTGACCAGCCTCTGGCAGCGCTGATCAAGGATCTCAAGCAGCGCGGCATGTTCGACGAGACGCTGATCGTGTGGGCCACCGAGTTCGGCCGCACGCCGACCAAGGAAGGCAAGCTCGGCCGCGGCCATCATGGCGCGTGCTTCTCGATCTGGCTTGCCGGAGGCGGCATCAAGGGCGGCATCGTCTACGGCGCGACCGACGACATCGGCCTGCGCATCACCGCCAACCCGGTCGACGTACACGATCTGCACGCGACCATTCTGCATCAGCTCGGGATCGACCACACGCGGCTCACCTACCGCCACAGCGGACGCGATTTCCGTCTCACCGACGTTCACGGAAATCTGCTGCAGGACATCATGGCCTGAAGAGGCGCCGCGTCCCGCGTCTTCTCAAAAATCCTCCGCTCGGCTATCATCTGGAGCGGAGGTTCGAGAATGAAGTTCAACTTGAGCGACTACATCCGGGATGATTTCCGCTCGCGCGTTCTCACCGGACAGAACATTCCTCCACGGCTGACCCTGCCTGCGCTCGCCCGCCTCTACAGCGTCAGCATCATGCCGGTGCGCATCGCAATAAAGGATCTGCTGGATGAACAAATCGTGCTGCGGAAGCAGAACGGGCGCTTGAGCATCAATCCAGAGAAGCTGGCCTCGCGCCAGTCGCAGAAGCTGCCGCCGCCTTCAGCACGGCCGGCGAATCCATACGACGTGGTGCTCGCCGACGTCATGGCGCTGAGTCTTCGCGGCAAGGCGCGCGAGATGAAAATCATTCCTTCGTCCGAGCGCTATAATGTAAGCCGCTCGATGATTCACACGATTTTTCACCGGCTGGCCAGCCTGGGCCTGCTGGAGCACACGCCGCGGCGCGGCTGGACCGTGCGGCCGTTCAGAGCCGCCGATTTAGACGCGTACCTCAACGTGCGGGAGGTGCTGGAACTCCTGGCGCTGGATCTCTCCCGCGAGCGCCTTGAGCCGCAGAAACTGCGCGAGCTGCTCGAGCTCAATCAGCCGCTTTCGGAGAAGGACACGATGCTGATCGACAATTCTCTGCATCGTTATTGGATCAGGCTGTCCGAGAACCGCTACATCCAGGATTTTTTCTCGCGCCACCAGATGTATTACGATGTGCTGCTCACGCACGCCGTGCTCAAGCGCCAGCACGTCGAAATCTCCCGCGCCAGCCACCGCCGCATCCTGGAAGCGATGCTGCGCCGCGACTGGGCCGAAGCACGCGCCGAGCTGATCCGCGACATCCGCCGGCTGAGCCCGCTGCTCAAAGAGACCGTTCACCGGCTGGAAAGCGGCAAGAGCGCCGAGCGGAAAGCGGTTGTGACAGTGACCGATTGACAATCGGTGCGGCGGGGCGACGAACGCGCTCTCCCCTCACTATAAGGAGATGCTTTGCGATTGCGATTTGTCCGCGGATTTGTAAAAATATTTTCGCGCGGCCACAACCTCCACATCATCAACGACTTATACAGACCATTCACGGCGCCGTCTGGCAAACTCGGCATAAAAACGCGTAAAATCATACAAAAACGCTTATTTAGCGGGCCTGTGCCTTCATTGAACGAAGCTCGAAATCCGAATATTGAAATCCGAAACAAATACAAAATTTCAAAAATTAAATGTTCGAAACTGCGGCGTTCGACCTGCAGTTTCGAACATTGTGTCATTTTAATTCGAGCCTTGTTTCGGATTTCGAGCTTCGTGCTTCGGATTTCCCGAGAGCACTCTGCCTTCGGCCTTTTCTTTGCGCCTTTGCGTCTTTGCGTAAGACGGCTGTTACTGCGGCGCGCCGTACTTCTGGTAGAGCTCCCCGCCCTTCTGGCGGAACTCGTTCGATTTCTCTTCCATTCCCTTCTTCAGAGCCTGCTCTTCCGTAACGCCCATCTTCTCCGCGTACGCGCGCACGTCTTCAGTGATCTTCATGCTGCAGAAGTGCGGGCCGCACATCGAACAGAAGTGCGCGGTCTTCGCGCCTTCCTGCGGAAGGGTCTGGTCGTGGTACTCGCGCGCGGTGTCTGGGTCGAGCGAGAGATTGAACTGGTCTTCCCAACGGAACTCGAAACGCGCTTTGCTCAGCGCGTCGTCGCGAACCTGCGCGCCAGGGAACCCCTTCGCCAGATCGGCCGCGTGCGCTGCGATCTTGTACGCGATCACGCCTTCCTTCACATCGTCGCGATCGGGCAGGCCGAGGTGCTCCTTCGGCGTGACGTAGCAGAGCATCGCCGTGCCGTACCACCCGATATTCGCCGCGCCGATCGCGCTGGTGATGTGATCGTAGCCCGGAGCGATGTCGGTCGTGAGCGGTCCGAGCGTATAAAACGGCGCTTCGAAGCAGTCGTGAAGCTGCTTGTCCATGTTCTCCTTGATGAGCTGCAGAGGAACATGGCCGGGGCCTTCGATCATCGTCTGGACGTCATGCGCCCACGCTTTTTTAGTGAGCTCGCCAAGTGTCTCGAGCTCCGCAAACTGCGCGGCGTCGTTGGCGTCGGCAATCGCGCCCGGGCGCAAACCATCGCCGAGCGAGAAGCTGACGTCGTACGCCTTCATGATTTCACAGATCTCATCGAAGTGCGTGTACAAGAAGCTTTCGGTGTGATGCGCCAGGCACCACTTGGCCATAATCGATCCGCCGCGCGAAACAATTCCGCAGACGCGGCTGGCCGTGAGCGGCACGTAGCGCAGCAGCACTCCGGCGTGAACGGTGAAGTAATCCACGCCCTGCTCGGCCTGCTCGATCAGCGTATCGCGGTAAATCTCCCACGTGAGCTCTTCGGCTTTGCCATTGACCTTCTCGAGCGCCTGATAGATCGGCACGGTTCCGATCGGCACCGGGCTGTTGCGGATAATCCACTCGCGCGTCTCGTGGATGTTCTTGCCGGTCGAGAGATCCATGATCGTGTCGGCGCCCCAGCGGATGCCCCAGACCATCTTCTCGACTTCCTCCTCGATGCTGCTGGCCACCGCGCTGTTGCCGATGTTGCCGTTGATTTTCACGAGGAAATTGCGGCCAATGACGATCGGCTCAAGTTCCGGGTGATTGATGTTGGCCGGAATGATCGCGCGACCGCAGGCCACTTCGCTGCGCACGAACTCTGGCGTGATCACGTCGGGAATCTTCGCGCCCCACGAGAAGCCCTTGTGGAACACCGTCTTGCCCTGCTTCTTGCGCTCAGCCTGTTCGAGCTGCTCTCTGATCGCGTCGCGCTTCTGGTTTTCGCGAATGGCGATGAATTCCATTTCGGGCGTGATGATGCCCTTGCGCGCGTAATGCATCTGCGACACGTTGCGACCGGCCTTCGCGCGCAGCGGCTTGCGGATATGCGCAAAACGCAGGTGCGCGAGCTTGCCGTCATGCAGGCGCTCGCGGCCGTAGCCGCTGGTCAGGCCTGAAAGTTCCTCGGCGTCGCCGCGCGCCTTGATCCACTCGGCGCGCACGGGCGCGAGGCCCTTGCGGATGTCGATGCGCACGGACTCATCGGTGTACGGACCGGACGTATCGTAAACGGTGATCGGGGCGTTGGGCGTATCGGGCTGACCTGGGAAGTGCGACTTGGTTGGCGTGAGCGAGATTTCGCGCATGGGCACGCGGATGTTGGGATACATCTCTCCTTTTACGTAGACTTTCTTCGACGCGGGGAACGCGCCGGTGGTGATGCGCGAAGATTCGGTCGGAGCCGTGTCTTTGCGGCTGGTCACCGCAGCAATCGGAAAAGCCTCCGCGACAGCGCTCAGTTTTTTATTCATATTCTCTCCTCTAACGGACAAACACATCCAAATGTTCTGTGCCAGCTACTTATCCACTGTCCAGCCGCGGACACGAGTGCTATTAGCGCCTGTGCCGCGGAACCAGTGCTGCTAGCGCCTCGCCTATCTCCGGCGCTACTAACCCCCGGCTTCAGCCGGGGGTTAGCGCACTCCCTGAATTCGTCACCCCGCTTTAGCGGGGTTACCCCGTACGCGGAAGGGCTTCAGCCCCCTTCTGTCATGGCTAAAGCCCTCTGCGTTCCCGGGAAGCCGGATAAATCCGGCTATTCCGTCTGCTTTGCACGTGCCGCCCCCGGCTGAAGCCGGGGGTTAGGAATTCCCATGAGCCAGGCTACGAAGCCTCAAAGGCACCAAGGGGAATTGTGCAGATTTCGGATCGCTGTGATTTTGCAGGATGCAGAGTAATGGATAGGCCGCAGGCACGGCCACCCGTTCGTCCGCCCCGCACTTGCCTCCGCCAGTCTTAACTGGATCAGGTTCAAAGGGTCATTCTCAGGCCCGGCGAAACGTTCGCCTATTGAAACTTACGGGCCGCCCCTAGCGCATGGGCCATCTTCAGTTGTCAGGCGCAATTCTATAGCGGCGCCAAGCGCGGTAAAGACATATTTGTCAGGCCTCTTTGGGATCGATCAGGCCGGCATCATTGAGCGCCCAGTACAGCTTTTTGACCTGCTCGCGGAAGAGCTGCGGAATGCGGTCGACGCTGGAGAACGAGAAAGAAAACTTCGTCATCAGCAGAAGCGAGCGTTCGACGATCACCTGGACTTCCTCGGCCGTATGCGGGCGATCGAGATCAGGACACGCCGCGAACAGCGCCTTCATTTCCTCCTGCACCAGCGCGAGCGCGCTCAATATTTCGGCGTCGCTGTCGGAATCCGGCGCGGCGGTCCACATGCCGATCGTGTTCGCCAGATCGTACGCGGCCGTGACGATGGCATTAATCTGTTCATTATTCAGTGCAACGTTGTCGCTCATTGATGATTTCTCCACACGCACACGATCATAAACCGCGGATCACCGGACGCGGAGAGAAAATCTGGTGGCTGGAGGTGCTCGTGTCGCCGGCGATGCGCCGCTTGATGACTTCAACCGCGCCGCCGACCAGTTCATCCCACGGAATGGCGATGGTGGTCAGGTTCAGGCGCTCGGCGACCGGCGCGTCGTCGAAGCCGATCAGTGGAGGACAGGCGATCTTCCGCCGCTGGCAATAAACATGTAACGCTTCGGCCAGGCGGTCGTTGCAGCAGAAAATACCGCGCGGCCCGCGGCGCAGCACGTCGCCGGCGACCTTGTAGCCGTCTTCAACGAACCATCCGTCCGCCGAAACGACGCTCGCGCGCAGCACCGAGCGGAAACCTTCCACGCGCCGCTTGCTGCGCTCATCGTCTGCCGGCCCGGCCAGCACCGCAAAGCCGCTCCGCACCGCGCTGCGCTGCAGCAGCAGTTCGGCCGCGCAGACGCCGCCTGAAAAATCATCGGTTGAGACGCTGTCGATGTACACGGCCTGCATGCCCGATGGCGGCCGCTCATTCAGCAGCAGCGCCGAGCGCCGCTGCGAAACGCACTCGTTCAAGGCGGGAGGACATTCCCAGATCACCGGAAAGAGCTCGCGCGCGAAGGACAGTTTTCCGTCGGCAAACGTGACGCGGAATTCCATGCGGTCGCGTTCCAGCCGCGCGCAGAGCGCCTTCAGAAGCCGCGCGCCGAAACTGCCGGCGCGAGCGGCGCGTGGATGGAAAATCAGCTGAGCGCCGCTGATGCTTGATTGTTTTCCAGGAATGAATGTTCCAGATGCCGGCCGCCGCTCAAGGTACTTCTCCGCGCAGAGTTCCTGCACCAGGCGGTGGGCGGTCTGGTAACTGATGCCAAATTTCTGAGAGATCACGCGATTGGACAGAAAGCGGTCGCCGGGCCGGAAAAATCCGTCCTGAAGCCGCTGGACCAGGCGCGATTTGACTTCTTCGGTTTTGCTGCTGCGCGGGCGAGCCATGCCACTTCTATTATCATATCAGTTGTCAAACGCAAGCGATATTATTATTGCATAGCCGGGTCCGCCTGGGCTATTCTTTGATGCATGAATCAGCCGGCGCTGCAGGACAAGGTCGTGGTGATCATCGGCGGAACGGCCGGATTGGGCCTTTCTGCCGCGCAAGCGTGCCTGCGCGAGGGTGCAAACGTTGTCGCGCTCGGCCGCGACAGCGACAGCGCCACTCAGGCCGGCAAGCTTCTTGGAACGGCTGCGCGGACACTGGTTGGCGACGCGACCGATCCGCGCTCAGCGATACTGGCGATCGAAACAGCGCTTCGCGAGTTCGGCGGCTTTCACGCGTTTTATCATGTTGCCGGGGGCAGCGGCCGCAAGATGGGCGACGGTCCGCTGCACGAAATCACCGACGAAGGCTGGGCGTACACGCTCAATCTGAATCTTACGTCGCTCTTCAATTCGAATCGCGCGGCGACGCAGCAGTTCTTGAAGCAGGGCAGCGGCGG
>DASPJR010000198.1:0-19861 GCA_035628505.1 Planctomycetota bacterium
CCGGATCAAACCAGAGCGCCTGGAGCTTCATGCCGATGACCGGCCAGAGCTGTCCTCCGGTGACATCCTTCCACTTCACCGTTCCCGGAATGGTGATGGCTGCCGCCGGAAGGGCGCGCGGCGAAACGTTGCGTGTAGCAGCCGGCGGGGCCGGCAGGTCAATTTTCTGGCGATACGTCGTGTATTCCCGGCGGCGGCGCAGGCTTTCCTGCGGAGTGATCAGGCCCTGTTTTTCAAGATCGGCAATGTGCGCCTGGCGGAGCATGAAGAGCTCGCCGGGCCCATAGTATATCTTTCCGTCGGCCTGCAGTGCCGCGAATTTCAATTCCATGGCGTCGGTGGGCCATCCGGCCTCATCCTGTGCTTCAATGAAAAGCCGCAGCGTTCCTGTCTCGGCGCCGGCCAGGCTTTTCAGTTGGAGTACCACGTCGAACGCAACGCCCTGCTGCACAGCTCCCAGATCGATCGTCAAGGATGCGACCTCAGCGTTGCCGCGCGCGGCATCCACCAGTGTCAGCAGATCGCTGGCGCGCGCACGAACCACCAGCTTGGCTGCGGCATGCGTGGGTGTAAGCGAAAGCCGGATCGCGGGCAGGAGACCCGCGGGGGCAGGCGACTGGACCTCGTCAACTTTCACCACGGCCGGGATGTGGCTTGGATGTGCGCAGCAATACAGTGCAGCTATTGAAAGAACGCAAAGTAGCATTGATTTCCAGATTGAACGCATCACACGACCCTCAATGAACGTCGATCCAGGTTGCGCGCGCTGGCGCGTAACCAGGCTCTGCCGAGAGAGCCGGAAGCGCAAAAGCAAAGCCGCACCTGCTCTAGCAGGCTGGGCAGGTGTCGTGCGTCGTTTCACCTTGCGTGAATCGGCTTGCCGGTCTGGTAGCAGTGCGGCAGGGTGTGAAGCGCCGAACCACCGTGCTGCGGAGTGATGGAAAGGCATTGCCCGATAACGGGCTCGTCAATCTGGAATCGCCCTGTTGGCAGGCCCGTGCGTATGGCCGCGGAAGAACTTCAGCGGATGTGAAAATGACGCAGCTGCGCGGCGATCGTCTGTTCAGATTTAAAAGTAAGCGGCGGTCTGCGTCAGCGCAGGCTTCCGGTTTTCGCGTTGGATTTAAAATCGGCAGGGAGACTCTGCTGCAGGAATTGGCCTTCGAACGCCAGCGAGACGGGAATATCCACGGGGAAATTCTGGTTTGGCCCGAAGCCCGCGGCCGCCAGTGACGCTGCCAGATCCTGTTTAACGAATTTCACAATGTAACGCGACTCGCCCTTGCGCGGCTTCGAGAGCTTGAACTGCGGCGAGCCGCTTACGACAGTCGCGCTGATGCCGCCGACGTCAAAAACCAGCGTGCGGCCAGTCAGAGGCGTTCCCACGGCCAACGGCAACGTGCCGCTGAACGAGAAGCTGTCGCGTCCTGATTTCGTGAAAGATAACTTCAGGCTGACCTTCCGCACCGGAACAGAGACAGTGATCGCGGGCGCCGGCGCGCTGGCCGGGTTTGTGGGATCAAATCCGAGCTGTGTCTCGATCGCATTGGGCACACCGTCGCCATCCATATCGTTGTCGAACTCGTTGAGGATGCCATCGCCGTCGATGTCCAGGGGATCGATGATGGGCGCGGTGTTGATGACCTTCAACAGTTGCAGGCCGGAAACGACATTTCCGGCAGTGGTAACGAAAACGTCGCGGAACGTCGGCGGCGCATCCAGGGCGGCGGTGACGTTTACGCGCAGCTCCGTGGGGCTCACGAGCGTCACGGAGTTAACGGTCAGGCCGCTGCCGGAAAAGGACGCTGTGCTCTCAGCCGTGAAGGCGGTGTTTTCTCCCGTGAGCAGCAGGTCCAGCGTTTCTCCCGGAGTAATCGCTGACGGCAAAATGGACCTGATGAGCGGAAACGCGGGAGGCGCGCTGGCGACGCGGAAAGCGGCCCGCTGCGTCAAACCGTCGACGGTTACAGTGCGGAACTCGACAGCTGCATCGGGAGCAATTTCGATCGTGGCCTGCAGCGTCGTCAGCGAGAGTGCGTTGACGGCCGTGACAGTGATGCCCTGATCACCGAACGACACAGTGGACGTATTTGTGAAGCTTGTGTTGACGCCCAGCATCGTGACGGTGAGGGTGCTGCCGCGTTCGCCACGGAAGGGGGAGACCGAAAGAAGAAGCGGGCTCGACGTGGGTTCATTGACCTTAAATACACGCACACCCACCGCACTCTCGTTGGCGGTCTTTACAGTGACATCGCTGGGTGCGGTCAACGCGCCGGTGCCGATTGTGATGTTGGCCGAGAGTTCGATAGGCGAACGGACGCTCACGCTGTTTACGGTGATTGCAGTATTCGAGAATGACACGGTGCTGCTCGCATCGAAATTTGTGTTCTGCCCCTGGATCAGCAGGTCCAGCGTCGTTCCCGCTGGCGCCTGCAGCGGCAGGGTCTGAACCACGGATGGAAAAATTCCGCCAGCCGTCAGGTTTTCGGCGGCAGCCGTGAGCGCCGCGGAGTCGAACTTGTCGCGCTTGAGGAGCACGCCGCCGGTGCCGTCGGAAATCTGGCCGTAGGCGTCGGTGGCCGATGAAAAATCATTGGCGGGGTAGAGTGTCAGGATGTCGATATCGGGAACGGGCTTGACCTCGCCTGTGAACCCAAACTCACTTCGCGTGGCAGCTTGTGACTGAGATTGCGAGCGAGCCCGTAAGGAGGCGTCCTGTTCTGTCAGCAGCGTATTCACGCGCACGCCGAGTGTGCGAAGCAGAGCGGTCGTTGCAATGATGCTTAAGAAATCGTGGGGCGGCGCGTCAGTGGCAAGAAAAACGGTGGGACGTCCGCCGGTTGTGCCCACGGCCGTGCGTGCGACCTGCCACAGCGCTTCGACAGATGCTTCTGGCACAGCGTCGCCGCCCTCAGCAGTGAGCGCCGCAATCTGCGACTGTATGACGCTCAAGTCGGTGGTCGGCGGCAGCACATTCACATCATCTTTGAACGTGATCAGTTGAAACTTTGTCGCTGACGACTTGGGATCAAAGCGTTTCAGAAATGATAGCAGCCCGTCGCGCACGCCGCTGATCTCCGGTTGCATGCTCGCGGTGGTGTCGATAACGAAGTAAAGCTGCGAAGAGAGTTCCAGGGAGTGAAGCGGCCCGACGTAGGCACCGGTGACTGGTGCGGCATTGTCAACGCCCACGACAGTCCAAGACAGGGGATTTCCTTCGGCAAGTGCGAGAGCCTGTTGCATGCTCGTCGCCGGGATCGTGATGGTGAGGACATCGTCAGGGCCTCCCGACGCAGGCTCGGAGTAAGCCACGACTTTCCCGCCCGGTATGACGAACAGAATACGGAATTCCGTCAGCGTTCCACGAACCTGATTCATGTTCTGCCAGAATCTGAAGCGCACGACGCGGCCGCTTTCGGTCTCCTCTTCGACGAAGGTGCCGCTGGGGCTGATTGGCATCGGCGCGACGTTGTTTCCTGCGAAAAGCGGCGCATAAAGGTCGATGACCCTAGGTCCAAGACTTGCGATGACCGTCGTGGGATGATCTTCGTTGGGCGGGAGCTGTCCTCTGGTCAGGTAATCCCAGAAACCGTCGAGCGTGCCGACCTGTGCATTACGGAGCTCGGCAAAGAAGGTTTCCGCGCCCCAGCTGACGCGGTCATAAGGCTCAAGCACGCTGCCGCCATCGTAAAGATCAAAAAGCACCCGGGCGACGGTAAACTCGTTGGCTTCCGAGTTCAACTCGAGCGGATCGGCCACTCCCGGATTGGTCTCGATGGCATACTTTGCTTCCGTATTTTCAACGTCATCGTAACTTTGATCATGAAAACGTGGCGCCAGCCCCTTGCCGTGCCGTTTGCTGAGCTCGGTCGCAAAGATAGTTGGTATGACGTTGGCGACGCCTTCCGTCCATGCCAGAGGTACGCCGATTTCCTTGCTATTGGTTTGAAGAATCAAATCCATCGAACCGTTGTGCTCGCCTGCGACGCTGTCGTCCCAATCGAACGTCTTGGCAAGCATATGTCCAAATTCATGCAGGATGACGTCGAAATCGGCGTAATCGCTGCGCGCAATGCTCATGCTATCGGGTATGCCCGCGCCTGTTCCTGGAATGGGAATGTTGCCGGCGTATGACTTGCCATTGTCCGAAGGAAAATGGCACGTAACAGAGCTCATGAGTCGTAATTCAAAGCTGGTATCCACGATCGAACTGGCAAGGTAGAGCGCCGAGTACACTGCCCACACGCGATGCTTGTCGACGTCCTCCCCGGCGGCGTTCACTTTGTCGAAGATGATGAAGTTGGGAAGTGAAGGTTCCAGTTGGAACTGCCCGACCACGTTCGTGAACTGCTGCTCATACGTATAGACCGTTCCGAACGTGCCGGGAGACTTCAATTGGAATCGATCCGCGCGTGTTTCGGCACGGAGTATCAGCGTAAAGGGATTGTTCGTTGGAACCGAATTGCTTGGAACAATAAGTGAATAGTTGCCGGCGAAATCAGTCGTTGTTTCGCCCAGGATCCGCTCATTGCCTGTATCTGAACTTTTCCAGATTGCCTGAAGCTTCATACCCGCTACGGGCCACAAAGTGCCGCTTGTGATATCCCTCCACTCCACCGTTCCCGGGATGATTATGTCAAGTGTAGGCAGCGCGCGGACAGATGCCGTGCGTGGTTCCGGCGGCCGCGGCAGTTCAACAGTTTTGCGGTACGTGGTGAGTTCGCGTCGGCGGCGCAAACTGTCCTCTGCTGTAATCTTTCCCGTTCTTTCCAGTTCACCGATAGCCGCCTGCCGCAGCGGCAGAAGATCTCCAGCGGCGACAAAGAATTTTCCATCAGAAAGCAGCGCCGAGAAGTTCAACTCCATCGCGCCGGTCGGCCAGCCCGCGGCGTCCTGAGCTTCAATGAAGAGCCGGATCGTTCCGGTGTCGTAGCCATCGTTACTGGCGAGTTGCAGCGCTACCTCACGCGCAACATTCGCTTCGACCGCCCCGAGATCAATCGTCAGCGCGTCCGTCTGCGCGCCGTTGCTGGAGGGGTCGATCAGTGCTCCCAGTCCGCTGGCGCGGGCACGGATCAGCAGCTTTTGCGAGGCGTGCGTTGGAACCAGCGACAGACGGATCAGCGGCCGGGTTGCTGGATCGACGGGAGATTGTATTTCGACGACTTTCACAATTGCCGGAACGTGACTCGGATGTCCGGAGCAGTGTAGGGCGGAAAACAGCAGAATCGCCGAAAGTGAGAATTTCCAGAGTGAGCACATCGCCGGATCCTCAGGAGAAAGTCAGATCCGGTTGCGCATGCCGCAACCAGGCTCTGCCGTGAGGCACATGTGCAAAAGTAGAGCCGCAGCCGGCACTTGCATTTTGAGGCGGTCAGATGCTGTCTGGCTGGCAGTGGAGCGGCAGTGTGTGGAGTGCCGCGCCAGGATTTCCTGGGCGGGATGGAGAGGCGTTGCCCGAAAGCAGTCTCGTCAATATGGAATTTCCCCGCTGGCACGCACCTTCGCGCGGCCAGCAGGTTGATTCAGCGGATGTGCAGCACCGACGACTTGAAGCCATCGCCGTCTGCAACGATTTTGCGCCAGGAGCTCTGGTCGTTGAGCGAAACCCAGCGGCGCTCTTCCTTGCGGTAGTGCCAGTCTTTGTCGACCTGGTAGAGGATCTGAATGCCGCGCCCTTCGATGATGTTGAGGATCTCGTTGTCGTGATGATTTTCTTCGTCGAAGTCGGTGACGGACTTCTGGCCCATTTCAGAATAAATGACGTTGAGCTCGGTCAGAAGATCGTTCACCGCCGGATCAAGCGGCTTGACGTTCAAGCCCACGCGCTGCGCTTCGCGGATAGTGATCGGATAGCTGTGGCTGGGATAGCTCGAATTGAGATGCCGGCTGATCTTCGCCGCCTTCGATTTATTGGACATGTGATACGACAGGATCTCTTCGCACAGCTTGATCGACAGCGAGCTTGCGCGATCCACCGCGCCGATCACCAGCGGATGAACATGGTTGAACAGCGACTGGTACGGGTTCGATCCGTCTTTGCGGGCTTCCTTGCGCCAGGCATTGACGATGCGGCAGAGTTCGTCCTGGCTGACGCTGACCCGGTCGTTGTCCTTGTCGATCGGCGAGAGATCATGCGTGATGGACGTGTCAACGGCCGTTAGAAACGCCAGCGGTCCCATGTGTATTTCGTCAGCGCCCAGCGAAAGCATTGTTGCAGCCGATTCGCAGTTGAGCGGCACCGCCGCAATCAGCCGGGGGGTGAAATGGCGCAGCAGATGGACGATGCGCAGCGACGCGCGGCCGGTTCCGCCATTCGACTTGATGAACAGCATCATTCCTTTCTGCCGGCCGATCTGGCGGCAGATTTCGTTGAATGCCACTACATCGTTATGGCAGATCGAACCGCCCGGAGAATTCCAGTAGGTGAGAAACGTCTGCTTCGTCAGCGCCTCAAGTTTTGCCAGGATTGCCTGCGTTTCTTTAAAAAGCACCGGCGGGCGCTTG
This sequence comes from Planctomycetota bacterium, assembly GCA_035628505.1. GTDB lineage: Bacteria > Planctomycetota > SZUA-567 > H5-PLA8 > H5-PLA8 > DASPJR01. The sequence continues at coordinate 6,508 of DASPJR010000198.1, forward strand.
ATTTGAATTTTCTGCACAGGGGCCGGTGCAGCAACCGGGCGTGACTTAAGAACGGGAGGCTGTGCGGCAGCAGGGCGTGTTGCCATACGGTTTGTCTCTCCTATGGAGTCATTGAATCAGACCCGACCATCTTGTCCACACCTGCGCCAAAATGCAACTGGGGCAGAACGGCTGCGCCGCTCACTGGCATCTGCCACAGCAAGCGGATATAAAGAAGGGAGTTGTTTTTGGCGTGGAGGGTGAAGGTATGACATCACTGTTCAACACGGCGCGAGCGCCGCGCGGGATTTCAAATACGGCGGCGATCATCATCGCACTCCTGGTGGTGCTGGTGTTCGGAGGCGTCATCCGCTGGATCATTGGCGCGGTGACCGGGCTGCTCTTTCTGTTGATCCAGCTCGCCGTAATGATTCTTGTTTTCATCGCCCTGGTCTACGTGATCAAAGCAGTCGCCAAAAAGGCAACCTGACAACACGCGTGGTAATGCATGCAGCCTGAAACGCTTGAGACGCTACCCGGCCTACCTCCCGCCACTGCTCCGGCTCCGGCGTATGAACGCACGCCCAGCCTGCTGATCGTCGAGGACGATCAGGCCATGCAGCAGATGTGTGTGCAGCTCTTCCAGCGCCGCGGCTACCGCGTCGAAGGATGTTCGGCCGCCGAGGAAGCGCTCACGCGGGTGGGGGCGGCGAGTGCTGAAAACCCGATCGATCTGGTGCTCTCCGATGTGCGGCTTGGCCGCGATCGCGCCGACAGCGGCATTCAGCTGCTGCGCCAGATCAAAGCTCTGCGCCCGGAAATGCCCGTGCTGCTGATGACCGGCTATGCAACTGTCCAGGACGCTGTTGAAGCCATGAAGCTCGGGGCGGCCGATTACGTCACCAAGCCTTTTGAGCGGGCGGAACTGCTGAACAAGGTGGAGGCGCAGCTGAAAGTCCGCGCGCTCGAGACCGAAGTAAAGGCGCTCCGCGAGGCACTCGACGAGCGCTACGGCATCAAAGGCCTCATCGGCGCCAGCGTCTCCATGCGCGCTGTATGCGATCGCATTGAGGCGGCGGGACGCTCGCAGGCGACGGTTCTGATCACCGGCGAAAGCGGGACCGGGAAAGAACTGGTCGCGCGCGCCATTCACATGAAAAGCGCCCGCCGCGACAAACCCTTCATTCCCGTCAACTGCGCCGCGCTGCCGGAGAACCTGATCGAATCCGAGCTGTTCGGGCATGAGCCGGGTGCGTTCACTGGCGCCGCCAAAGAGGGGCTGGGGCTCTTCCGAGCGGCCAATTCGGGCACGATCTTTCTCGATGAGGTCGCTGACATGCCCAAGGATGTTCAAGCTAAGCTCCTGCGCGTCCTGCAGGACCATCGCGTGCGCCCGGTGGGCTCAACGAAGGAGACTCCTGTTGACGTGCGCGTCATCGCCGCGACGAACTGGGATGTGGAGAAGGCTCGCGGCGAAGGCGTCCTGCGAGATGATCTTTATTTCCGCCTTTCCGTGATCCGCATCATCCTGCCGCCGCTCCGGGAGCGGCTCGACGACCTGTCTCTGCTGATCCAGCACTTCATGGCCAAGCACGCCAAGTCTGCCGGACGGCGTCTTCGCCGCGTGGCGCCGGACGCCTTCAACGCCATGCTGGCCTATAGCTGGCCAGGTAACGTGCGGGAACTGGAGAGCGTGATTGAAAGCGCGTATGCGCTGGGCAGCGACGAGACTTTGAAGCTCGAAGACCTGCCGCCTCATGTGACCTCTTCACGCGACACGCCAGTCAGCACCGTGCTGCCGGTTCCGGCTGTGGCGAGTGCACCGGTGGGGCAAGCCTTGCCTCCTGCCCCGGCGGGTGGAATTTATACGCTGGACGCTATGGAAAAAGACGCGCTGCTTCGCGCACTGCAGATTGCGCACGGAAACAAGAGCAAAGCTGCGCAGTTGCTGGGTGTTTCGCGCAAACGCCTGTACCGGATGCTCTACGATTTCGGCTTAAGCACCGAGAGTCCTGCTGAAAACGGTTAAAGCAAAGCAGTCTGTATAAAATCCAATCATAGAGCCGGGTTATAAGTGTCGGTTATTGAACAGCTGCTCCTGAGAACTCCTTCAAAAATTCTTCACAAAAAATTAGTTTTCTTCAGAAATGCCTTGACATTAGGCGAACAAAATATAGCTTACTGCGAATTACTTATGCTTATTGGCATAGTGAATGCCGCGAAGGCTGGCTCTGCAACAGAGCTGAAGTGCTTGGAGGTTGTGTCCTCGCGAGCACGGTGAAAAACATCCAGGAGGAAGAGTAAAATGGTGCAACGCGGGCTCATTCTAGCTGCAATGCTGCTTGCCTGCCTCAGCCTCGGAAGCGCTGTTAACGCTGCCGATACTGACATGAAAGAAATCATGGCCAGGTTGAAGGCTTTGGAGGAGAAGAACAAGCAGTTGGAAACAAAGCTGAAGCAGGCTGAGGCTCGCCCCAGCGTGACCTCGGCGGTTGATCGGGCCATGGCGGCATCAGATGCCAAGATGTCCTCGGTGATTACGTCGCCTGATCCGCACGGTCGCGCTCTGAAAATCGGCGGCTATGTCGATTTTTCGTATCAGTACAACCTGACGCGCCCGGACAATCAGCGCAACAATCTGCGCGTGTTCGACAATGACAGCAACGGCTTCAATCTGCATCTGGCAGAAATCAACTTCGAGCGTCTCCCGACGAAGCCAGGTCAGGCAGGTTTCCGCATCGACCTCGCTGCCGGCACCGATGCCCGCTTCACGGCGTCACAGGACAATTCGGCCACGGCCAACAGCCGCGGCGACGACTGGTCCGTGATCGACCTGCAGCAGGCCTACATCAGCTATATCGCTGATATCGGCAATGGCATCACCATCGACGGCGGTAAGTTCGTCACCTGGTCGGGCGCTGAAGTGATCGAAGCGGCTGACAACATGAACGCCTCCCGCTCACTGCTCTTCAACTACGCCATTCCGATTGCGCACACCGGTATTCGCGCGACCTACGACGTCTTCAAGGGCGGCGGAGACTGCGGCAAGTGGACTGTCGGCCTGGGTCTGGTCAATGGCTGGGACAACATCCAGGACCAGAACAACGCCAAGACGGCGATCTTCATGTCCAACTGGCAGGCGACGAAGTGGTTCAACTGGGTCATCACCGGTGCTGTCGGCGATGAGCAGTTCGTTGATGAACGCCTGCGCCTGCAGGCGGCCACGGCGGGTGCGACCCTGACGTCGGATGCGGCTGACTTCGAAGCCACGTTCGATGATCCGGCGGTTCCGGGCATCGGCTCGACGCTCACCGGCAAGCGCTTCGACAGCCACGACAGCAATCCTCGCGTGCTGCTCGACACGACCATGACCTTCACCCCCTGGGAGAAGTTCACCATCGCCATCAACGCCGACTGGGCGCATGAGGGCGGCGTTCCGCAGTTCAACGGCCCGCGCAACCGCACGTGGTGGGGCGTGGCTGGCTACATCAAGTATCAGTTCTGCAAGAACTGGTATGTCGCCAACCGCCTCGAGTACTTCAACGACGAACATGGCGTCCGCACCGGCCGCAACCAGACGATCTGGGAAAACACCCTCACCGTCGACTGGGCGCTGTCCGATCCGATGCACATTCGCTTCGAGTACCGCCACGACGATTCGAACGTCAACAGCTACAGCGACACCAAGGGTGTCGGCAACGGCGGCGTGAACCTGGCTCGTCCTTTCCGCTCGGACTCCCAGGACACCCTCATGATGCAGTGGCTCTACAAGTTCTAATCGATCAGGTCAGCAAGCTCGCAAACGAAACAGGCCCCGCTTCGGGGCCTGTTTTGTTTCCATCGCAGATGAACGTCCCAGCTACGCGGCGAAGGCGCGCAGCTTCAGTCGCATTCGCCCTGCAGGTGTGCTAATCTTTTTGCCCGTTCTGATCGCCGCGCATCACTGCGGCAAAGCTTGAAGGAGAGAACCCATGTCCGACCCCGTTCCCGCTTCGCCTGCTCCCGGCGCGCCGGCGCCTGTTCCAGCTACCCCCGTTCCCGCTGCCGCACCGGCCCCCGCTGTCGTGCCGGAAGCCGCTCCCGCAGGCGTGGCGCTGATCAGTATTGACGATTTCTTCAAGGTCAAGCTCGTCACCGGCGAAGTGGTCTCGGCCACCGCGCACCCCAAGGCCGACCGGCTGCTTGTGCTGCAGGTGAAAATCGGCGAGCAGACCAAGCAGATCGTCTCGGGCATCCGCCAGTTTTATGCTCCTGAACAGATGGTCGGCAAGACGATCATTGTTGTGAACAATCTGCAGCCGACGAAGCTGCGCGGCGTCGACAGCTTCGGCATGCTGCTGGCCGTGCGTCTTCCGGACGGAAATTTGCGCCTGGTCACAACCGATGGGCCGGCACAGAGCGGCCTTGAAGTATCCTGATAAGGAAACATGCTCACTGAACTGCGCATCGAAAACCTGCTGTTGATCGCCAGCGTCCACATCGAGTTCACCGCCGGTCTGAACGCACTGACAGGCGAGACCGGCGCCGGTAAAAGCCTCCTTGTGGATGCGATGAATTTCGTCCTCGGCGCCCGCGGCGATGCGGGAATGGTGCGCCAGGGCGCCGCGCAGGCGGAAGTCTCCGCGCGCTTTGAAATTGCTGACCTGGAGCTCGCGCGCAGCCTCGCCGACGACCTGGGCATCGAGTTCGAACCGTTCACAGGCAAAACGCCCCTCGCAGAGCTGGTGATCTCGCGCATGATCCCGCGCAGCGGCCGTGCGCGCGCTTATGCAAACGGCCGCCCAATCGCTGTTCCCGCGCTTAAGGAACTCGGCGAGAGGCTTCTGGACATTCATGGCCAGCATGAAAACCAGTCGCTGCTCCGGCCACGGACCCAACTGGATATTCTCGACCGCTTCGCAGGAGCGGGAGCCGAACGCGCCGAGGTTGAAGGCCGTTTCGCTCAGGCGCTGGATGCCGCAGGCTCACTGGCTGATCTCCGCCGGGCAGCCCGCGAGCGCCAGGGGCGCGAAGATATGCTGCGTTTCCAGCTGAAAGAATTGCAGGATGCGCGCCTGGACGGTCTGGAGCCTTCCGCAATGGAAGGGGAGGTGCGGCTGCTTCGCGGAGCTGAAAAGATCCGTGAGGCGGCGGCGGCTGTTTCGGCGGCACTGGACGGCGAGGACGATTCGAGCGCCGCAACCACTATTGCCCGTGCTGTAAGGCACTTTTCGTCAATCGGCGAAGCCGGCCCGGATGCGGCGCGCATTCGCGAGCGGCTCGAAGCTCTGCTGGCTGACGCCCGCGACCTTGCCTCGGAAGCCGACGCACTTTCGCAGAAAGCAAGAAGCGATCCGCAGCGGCTGGCTGATCTCGAGGAGCGCCGTACGCGCTTGCGCAGCCTGGAACGCAAATATGGCCGCGAAATTCAAGGCCTTCTTGAATTGCGCGAGAAGCTGGCCGCGGAACTAATGGATTATCAGCAGATCGAAATCCGCACCGAGCAGTGCGAGGCCGCGCTGGAAAAGGCAGTTGAGGCGCTGCGCCATGCCTGTGAGAAGCTCACAAAGAAACGCAAGGCGGCAGCACGCGAGCTGGAAAAACGCGTCAATGCCGAACTTGCCGGACTGGGGCTGAGCGCCGCGCGGCTGCATGTAGCTCTGGAAAAAACGGCAGCCGCGGCGTCGGATTCAGCAAAGCCTGCAGCAAGTGAGTTTCCCAGTCCGCCGGGTGAGGATGGCGGACGCGAACTGCTGCCGCGGGATATAAATTCGACAGGCGCCGAGCACGTGTCGCTGCTGTTTTCTGCCAATCCGGAAATTGAGCCGCGTCCGCTGCGCGAGTGTGCATCCGGTGGAGAAATTTCGCGAGTCATGCTCGCCATCAAAGGAACGCTCGCGCGGGTGAGCGGCGCCGACCGTTTACCTGTCGTCATCTTCGACGAGGTGGATTCGGGTGTAGGCGGACGCCTCGGAGATGTGCTGGGCCGCAAGCTCAGTGAACTTTCGCGGGTGCGCCAGGTTCTCTGCGTCACGCATCAGCCGCAGATCGCCGCCTACGCCGAACGGCAGATCAAGATCGAGAAGACTCGCGACCTTGCGGCCACAACCGTGCGGGCGACTCACTTGGAAGGCGAAGCCCGCGTCGATGAACTGGCGTTGATGCTGCGCGGTTCAGCCGCCTCAGCGCACACACGTGCGGAAGCCGCAGCGATGCTGCGGGAGGCGCGTAAGGCCACCGAGCTATATTCACGCAAGAAATAGCGTCTTGGCGTGCCACTCTGGCAATATAAGCAGTACATTACTGCTTATAGTTTGCCAGTGCGGCAAAAAAACGTTTTTGACGGGGCGTTTATATTTTGACATTGGGGGTCAGCGGCAATAAAAATTCCAAGTCGAATCCGACTCGTCCTCCGGAGAGCGCCGTGGCCGCAAAACACAATTACTCCCAGAATGAAAACAAGACCGAAGGCCGGAGCAAGCGCGCTTACAGCGCGATGACAGAAATCCGCAACGCCCTTTACCGTCGCTATGTGGATTACATTCTCGCGAACGAATGTCGCATTCGCGACGAAGTGAATGGGGAAGATTCATACAGTTTCACGCTTCAGCAGCTCGATGAGCAATTCCTTAACAAGCTGAACATTGTTGAGCGCGCATTGGCCGAGCTGACGCGCTGCGAGTACCGGGAAGGCCAGACCACTACGACCACCTACGAGACCGTTGAAGTCATCGCCAAGCGCGATGAGCTTCCGCAGAAAGTCGCGGATGCACTCGCCGAACACGGCGACTCGGATTTCCTGGACATGTGCGTGCTTCGTGCCGACGAAAAGATGGCTGAAGTGCTGCTCGTTCTGGCGCGCGAAGAGAACGGACCGCCTGCCTCAGCTCAGCCGGCCGAACGCAAAAAGCACGGTGAGCAGGGTGAGCAGGGCGGGGAAGAACTCGGCGGCTCCGAGACCTGATCCAACTCAGTTCCGTATACAACCGATCCTAGAGACCATCTACCGGGGTGGCTCAACGCATTTGTAAATAGCCCGTCCACGTTGCACGCCCACGCTCTTGGCGTTAACATTCCCGTATGGCATTCCCTGATCACCGCCCACGGCGGCTGCGCCAATCCGAAGGCATGCGCCGCCTCGTCCGCGAAACGCGTTTGAGCGTCGACGATCTCATCGCGCCAATTTTTATCTGCGACGGGAAAAAAGTCCGGCGCGAGATTCCATCCATGCCGGGCGTGTTTCAGCTATCAATCGATGGCGCCGTCGACGAGGCCAAGCAGCTTAAAAAACTTGGAATTCCCGCCGTCATTCTGTTTGGCGTTCCCGAGCGCAGCCGCAAAGATGCGCATGGTTCAGAAGCCTGGTCAGCCGACGGGCTGGTGCAGCTCGCGACGAAAGCAATCAAAGAAAAGGTTCCGGAACTTCTGGTCATCGCCGATGCATGTTTCTGCGAGTACACCGATCACGGGCACTGCGGCGTGCTCAATGAAAAACGCGAAGTCCGCAACGATGCCACGCTTGAAAACCTGGCCGCTACCGCCGTTTCGCAGGCGCGAGCGGGCGCAGACGTGATTGCTCCTTCGGGCATGATGGACGGCATGGTCCGCGCGATCCGCCGCGGCCTGGATCAGAACGGCTTTGAGCACACGGCTGTGATGGCCTACAGCATCAAGTACGCGTCAGCGTTTTATGGTCCCTTCCGTGACGCTGCCGATTCAGCGCCCGCGTTTGGCGACCGGCGCCAGTACCAGATGGATCCCGCCAACCGCCGGGAAGGCTTGCGCGAGGCGAAACTGGACATTGAAGAAGGCGCCGACGTGGTGATGGTTAAACCCGCGCTGGCATACATGGACATCATCCGCGATCTGCGCGAGATTACCGATCTTCCCGTCTGCGCGTACAATGTTTCCGGCGAGTACAGCATGGTAAAGGCCGCGGCAAAGATGGGCTGGCTCGACGAAAAACGAACCGTTCTGGAAAGCCTCACAGGAATTCGCCGAGCGGGCGCGGACATGATCATCACCTACTGGTCCAAAGATCTGGCGGCGTGGTTGCGGGAGTGATTACCGCAGGGCGACAGCGACGATGAAAACTGAATCGCAGAACATTTTACCGCCGACGGCTGAAGCACGCGCGAAGTGTGCGCGGCTGGAAGCCATCCTTCGCGGCTATGGCCGCCTCATCGTCGCCTACTCGGGCGGGGTGGATTCGACGTTTCTCTCTGCGGTTGCCGCTCGCGTGCTGAAGGAAAATGCGCTGGCCGTTACGGCACAATCCGAATCGCTGGCGCCTGACGAACTGGAAGAGGCGCGTGCCTATGCGCTTCAATTTGGTTTTGCGCATGAGATCGTGCGCACCGAAGAGCTCAGCGACGAGAATTACGCGTCCAATCCGCACAACCGCTGCTATTTCTGCAAATCAGAATTGATGAACAAACTCGTGGAGATTGCGCAAAAGCGCGGCTACGAAAAAATCGCGCTCGGCGCAACCATGGACGACTTGGGCGATTTCCGGCCCGGAGAGAGCGCCGCCGCCCAGCGCGGTGCGGTCTTTCCACTGCGCGAAGCGGAACTGGGCAAAGCCGAAATCCGTTCGCTTTCCTTTGAGATGGGTTTGCCGACGTGGGACAAGCCCGGAGCAGCGTGTCTATCCAGCCGCATTCCGTTCGGTGAGCGCGTGACAGCCGAAAAACTCGCGCAGATTGCCGCGGGTGAATCGATCCTGCATAAAGCCGGCTTCCGCGAGTGCCGCCTGCGCCATCACGGCACGATTGCGCGGATCGAGGTTCCTCCTGGCCAGATTACCGAGCTGCTTGCGAAGTCCGCGGAGATCACGCAGGAGCTGAAAAGGCTGGGCTTCGTCTATATCACGCTGGATCTACAGGGACTTCGGTCGGGATCCCTGCATGAAGCGATGCTGCAGGCCAAGCCGATCGCCTGAGCGCGTTCCTCCCTCGCGAAATTTGCGCGGTATGTTACAAATCCCGTAAGTTTTCATGCGCAGGCGAGCGTCATTTCTAAGAACGGCAGCAGCTGCTGCGTCCCACTTGGGGAATTAAAACAGGCGATCGATGTCTGCAAGCGCGTCATCTTCCAATTCTGACCCGAACATCGTTCCTGCCGCTCCGGCCGAGGCGGCCGCGGTGCCTGCGTTACGTATTCCCGATCCGGTTGAGCCTCCGCCGCAGAGCGGCGCGCAGAGTTCACCGGTAATTCTTCCTCCTTCGAACAGCGCGAACACGTCCTCCGGAGGCGGCAAGCCGCCTGCGGCATTGCCTCCCGGAGGATCATCCTCTCCGAGCGGAGGAAAGGATTCGACGGACGAAGAAGGCCCGCGCATGAGCTTCATGGATCATCTCATGGAGCTGCGCCGCAGGCTGTGGGTGAGTGTGGTATCGATCGCCGTATGCATGGTTGTCGCGCTGGCGTTCTATGACCATATATTCGCCTTCCTGCGCCAGCCGCTCGACAAGGTCAATGCGGAGTACGCGGCAGATGCAACGCGATACGCGGAAATTGTTGCGCGCCTGAAGATTCCTCCCGGGTCGGACATCGTTCAGCTCACGAGCATCAAGCTGCTGGGAACGATGATGATGATCATGTGGCTGGGCATCGGCGCCGGCCTCGTCGTCAGTTCACCGATCGTCGTATACGAGATCTGGTCGTTTGTGGCCCCAGGACTGCGCGAAAGAGAGCGCCGCGCCATTCAGCCGATTCTCGGTGGCGGCATTCTGTTCTTTATCGCCGGCTGTGCTCTCGCCTACTACGTGCTGTTTCCGGTTACCTTGAATTTCATGGTCTGGCTCGACATTCAACCCGCACTGCGTGTTCGGCCCTCTTACACAGTCGACGAGTACCTTTCGCTGATCCTCAACATGATGTTGGTAACCGGCCTGATCTGCGAAGCGCCGCTGGTGATCGGGGTGCTCGCCCGGCTGTCCCTGGTCAGCGCGGTGGACCTGCTGAAATACTGGCGCGTGTCGGTACTTGTGGCATTTATCATGGGCTCGATTTTCTCCCCGGGCACGGATGTCATGTCGATGATAATATTCAGCGCTCTGCTGCTGAGTCTGTATGTCGTTTCGATTTTCATGGCCTGGTTCTTCTATCCGAAGCAGCAGCGGAAATAGTTCTTCGGAGAAGCGATGTCTATTCGCGGCGTACGGCGACCGGAAGAAGTGAAAGGACTCGGCCTCAGCAGCCGGCTCCTGATCCGCGTCGGCGCGCTGCTGAAAAAGAAAGTCGCCATCTCGCTCACCGTTCTTGAAACAGCCAAACCCGGTACGCCTGCCGAAACGCTCCTGCTTAACGGGCAGCTCCTCACCGGCTCGGACACGCTCGACACGGCCGCGCTGCAGCAGCTTGTCGCAGCGCAGGCTGATGCCAAAGATATGCTGCTTGCCATATCGTCCGCTGACGATGGCTTTCGCGTCGTCTGCTTTCAAGAGGAGCTCGACGCCGGGGAGGGCTGGGGCGCCGAAAGCTCGGACGCTCATGATGCGGCTACTGCCGCTGCTGCTCCGGCCGCGCTTACGCCAGTAGCAGGCTCGGCTCTCCGTAACGATACCACGTCCACATCCGAGACTTTGGTCAGCGGACCGGAGATTGAGCGGGCACGCTTGAAACTGATGACGGCTGCCGACCCTGCTGAACGCACTGAGGCCCTCAGAACACTGGCCTTCGCGCCGCTGTCCTCGACCCAGAAACTCGATGCGCTTCTGATTGGACTTTCAGATCGCGAGCCGCAGCTGCGCGCTGAAGCGGCGGGATTGCTCACCGGAATCGGCGCGGACCGCGACATCTCCGAGGCCCTTTCCGGACTCAACCATGCCGATCCGGCGCGGCGGCTCGCAGCGCTGGACCGCTTGGGCGTATTGCTCAAAAAGCCGGTGCCGGATCTGGAGATTGGATCGGTCGCCGTTCTGGCGCTTTCGATGCTCAAATTCCAGTTCGACAACGCACTGACCGGAAATCTGCTGGACCTGCTGCGCAACTGCGCGCCGGCGCTGGGGCGCAATCCCGAGCGGCTTGCCGAAGTCATCCGTGTTGTAATGGGGCTCCTGGCCACCGCGGTGAAAAACAAAGTCACCGCGCAGGAATTGGAGTCGCTGCTGATTCCCGCGCACCGGCTGGTAAACTCGCTGGCGCGGGCGGTGCCACAAGCGCTGTTCGCGGCGCTGGAAGCTGAGCGCGAGCGCAGTTCGGATCTTGTTACCGAGGCGTTCCTGCTGCAGTCCCTGCTGGATCTGCCTCCTGCGAGCGAGGATGGCGAACAGAAACTATTGGAACGCAGCGCGGCGTACATCGGGCGGGATACCGATGAAGGGCGTGATTCACGCGCGATCGGCGTTCGCCTGGCGCGGCGCGGAGACAAGGCCATTGTTGCGCTGTGCGATGCGTTCGCGGCGGCGCATATGGGTGCGCAGAAATATTTCCTGATTCTTTTCGACGACATCGCGCGCTTGAACAAGCTGACGGCGGCATCGCTGGAGCGCGCGGCTAAAGTAGTTTTGCAATGCATCGACACGGGCAGCAAGGGCGTGCGCATGTCGGCGATGGAATGCCGCTTCATCTGCGATATGGAAATTTCCGAGGAGACCCGCGGCGCGCTCGCCAAATCGATCTTCGATTCCATCTCTGATTTCATTTTCCGTACCGACATTGAAAAAGTGGAAGGCACGCTGGCGCGGCTGGGCCTGCCGGCCGCCGAGCCGCTCCTGGCCCGGCTGGCGCCCGAACGTCCGCCGGAAGACCGCATCAGAGCCGTGCGCCTGCTGGGCGAGTGGTCGCAGTGCGTGAAAGCGCCGCGCGGGCAGATCGCGCGGTTGCAGCAGACCGTCACCGATGTGCTCCGGCGTCTGCAGGCACTGACGCTGGATGAGAAGTTCCCTGATCGCGGCGAACTTCTGTGCGCGCTGGGCAAGCTTGTCTCAAGCCCCGCCGCTTCCAAAGATGCCGACACGGTCATCACCCGAACGCTGCTCGACGCCGCAAAAGGCACCGACTCCGCAATCGTTCCGCGCGCACTCGAAGGCCTGAGCTACGTGGCTTCGTCGCGCCGCGCGCAAGCGGATCTGATTCACGCCACATCGGAGCTGCTCCGCCACGTGCTGGATGAGCTGACGCTCGATATCGGCACCGACACGAAAACAGTGGACGGCGAAACGATCATCGAGATCAAAGGCGGCGAGAAGTTCACGAATTTTCTGCCGATACTGCTGCGCGGGATGAGCCGCATTGCATGTTCGTCGAGCTGTCCTCCGGCGATCATGCGCGATCTCGGGACGGAGCTGCTGCGGCGCTGGAAGAAAATCTGCAGCGGCGAGCTGATGTGGGGCCCGGCAAATTCAACACTGCTGATCCAGGCGCTCAAAGAGCTCGGCTGCCACAAGATGTTCCCGCCGGAACTGCGACTGGAGATCCTGCGCAGCTTCGCGCCCAAACACGTTCAAGCGCCGATCATGCACGCGATCACAGAAATTCTTGCCGCAGACGACACGCCGGCCACTGCTGTCGGAGCAGTGACGATCGGCTTTGCCATTCTCGGCCGTCGCGGAAAAGAGGGACAGTTCTCCAACGAGGACCGTGAAGAAATTTTGAAAGCCCTGGTCCGCATCGCCGGCCGGCGGGTGCTGGGCGCCACCTCGCCAGAGGGTCAGGAAAAGGGCGACACGTTGCGCAAGATGATCGTGGACGAAGTTTTCAAAGGCCTGAAGGACTTCGTGCCGCACACGTACGAGGCGTTGGTAGTTCTGCGCGAAAACGGCAACCTGCCTAAAGAGCTGCGCGAAGACATCGAGCGGCGCTTGAAGGATTACCAGACGCTCGCAGTGGCGTGAGTGTGGTGATTCATGATGCATAATGCATGATGCATGAAAAAGCGTGTTTCAACGCTCGTTAAGCATCATGCATCATGCATTAGACGTTCAAACCGTCTCGATCAGCTTCGAGACTTCCGCCCGTCGCGATTCCATCTCGTCTTTCGATGTGAGGCTTTCGAGGTTCAGGCGCACGACTGGCTCGGTGTTGCTCATGCGCAGGTTGAACCACCACGAACCCGCGTCAATTGAGATTCCATCGACTTTGCTGACCTTTGCTTGAGCGCCGTACTTTAGTTCCGCCGCCGCGAGCACCCGCGCCGCATCGTGGACTTCGAAATTGATTTCGCCGCTGTGGTGATAACGCGAAAGCGGCGCCACGAGCTCGCTCATCTTCTGCGTTCCCTGGCTCAGCAGGCTCAGCACCAGGAAAAAAGCGGTCTCACCCGAATCCGAATAGAAGAAGTCGCGGAAATAATAATGGCCGCTCAGTTCCGCCGCCATGATGGCCTTCTCCTCCCGCAAGCCGGCCTTGATATGGCTGTGTCCCACGCGGGATTCAAACGCCTGCCCTCCCA
>DASPJR010000199.1:0-15395 GCA_035628505.1 Planctomycetota bacterium
CTGGACGCAAAGGGCCAGCTTGAGCTGGACGTGCGCGGCGATGGAAAGTTCCGAAGCATTGCAAGACAGGACGTGTTGAGCCTGAGCTTAAAAGGAGAAGGCGAGAAGCCAAAAACTCAGGCGGTTAAAATTGAAGTTCGTAAGAAGGAAGACGGAAGCTGGGTTTATCGGAACGTCACACACCTGCTCGTCCGGATTGAATCGGAGCAGCTCGTGATTGTCGATGCCAACGGCAACGGCACTTACAATGAGCCCGGAGTCGACGGCATTACGTGGCAAGGCGAGACCTTTCTTTTTCCACTGCCGGCTACAACGGAACGGTGGTGCTCGGCGACGCAGAATTTTACTGCCCTGCAGCTCGGCGTGTGGGGAGAGAATGCCGCTGTCAACGGGCGTCCGCTCGCCACGACCGTTCCGACTGCTTTGCCGGTGCTCAAAGGCGTGAACAGCGAGCGCGTAAAGATCGGTCTCACGCCGCGGCCGGAAGACGTGAAGCTCAGCGCCGAACTGCAGAAGCATTGCGCTTACATGACCGGCACCGGCCAGCTCGCACACGCTGAGGACAAGAGCAAGCCCGGCTACAGCGAAGAAGGACACAATGCCGGAATGCGCAGCATTCTAAGCATGGGGACGCCCGCGGGAAATGTGGCGCTTGGCATGGTCAATACCTATTTCCACCGCCAGGACGTGATTCGTCCAAACACCGTCGCGTTTGGTGTGGGATATGACGGAAAGTTCGGCGGAATTGACGGCCGCACCAACTGCTCGCCCGTTCAGCCACAACACTTCCCAGTGCTATGTCCTGTTCCCGGGCAGAGCGGCGTTGCGTTGAGCTATGGCAAAGAAGCGCCGGACGCAACCCCTGGTGATCCGAGCGCCGGATACCCGATCACCGTTTATTTCAATACGCGCCAGCTCAAGCTGACGTCGCACTCACTTAAGGCGCTCGGGCCAGCGGGAGCCGCTGCGGGGTTAAAGCCCGGTTCCGGCGTTAACGTCGATTGCTACGTGTTCGATCCGCAGACCGGTGCGTCGGCGGACATGACCGGCTATCAGCAGTGCGTCTGCCTGATTGCAAAAGATCCACTGCAGGGCGGAACCGAATACGAAGTTACGATGAACGTTGAGGTAGATGGAAAACCGTGGACGAAAACCTGGCGCTTCTCGACTGCTGGCGGCGGTTCCAAACCGAAAAAGCGCTGACGCTCTGTGTTCTGTCGGAACGGTCTTTGCTCGTGTGTGTGCCGAAGGAGCCGCAGGGCATGCAGCGAACCGTTCTGATTATCGATTATCACTCAGATATAGCAGAAATGCTGGCGCTCGCGCTATCCATGGATAAGTACGCCGTGAAGATAGCGCGTAAAAAAGACGAAGAGTCGCGCATCCTTAAAGAAGATGCATCCATAGGCTGCATTCTGCTCGACTGGCGGTCTCCCGATATGCCCTACGACCAATATCTTCAGGAGGTCCGCCGGATTCGCCCGGATATCCCGGTTATTCTGCTTACGGACGACAAAACCGTTAAAGAGCACGCAACGGACAAGGGGCTTCGCTGCATGGTAAGCGCGCCCTACGATATTGAGCATCTCGAAGAAGTTCTTGATCACTGCGGCAGCTGGGCAGTGGCTGCGCGCGACTAATCCTTAATTCGAAAGACCGTTTCTCATAGGCGAACTTCTTCTTTCGCAAGCGCTGGAATGCGCTCGTGCAATATGGCGTGCAGCAACCACATTTTTGACTAATAGCAGAATCTGCCGGCGCGTCAGATAGACGCAATTCAATCTAATGGTGTACACAGTTTCAGACGCTCTACCTTTAGAGGAGTCATGACATGTTGAACAAATCCATTCTGCTTGGCGGCCTGTTCGTGTGCGTGCTGCTAACGAGTGCCGTTGAAGCTGGCCAGCCCAAGTCCGATCCCAAAAAGCCCGCCGGCGGAGATTTAAAGAGTTCCAAGACCGAGACAGCAGTATTCCCTGTTACGGGAATGATGTGAAACAACTGCGTTGCGGCGGTGGTCACCGCCTTCAAGAAGAGCGACGGAGTCACGGACGCGAAAGCTGACGGCGTGAGCAGTGCCACCGTCACCTTCGATCCAAGTAAGATTACGATCGAGAAGATCATCGCCGATTTCAAAGCCAACAAGCCCGCGCGTTTCGATATCTATAAGCCGGGTGAGAAGCCCAGTTATAGCTACAGCGGCAAGGATGAAACCGTCGGCGGACGCTTGTCCATCAAGCCAACTGACGCCGGAAAAGATGTTGTCTGCCGGCTGTATGCACGCCGCAGTGGCGAGAAGACCGAGCGGTTCTTCAATCTGATTGCAACGGGCGAGCTGGCGGCAACGATCGAGAAAATCCGTAAGGAAGGGCGCGAGGTCCGCGTCACCGGCGTTGCCAGCGATGAAGGCATCAAGGTATCGAAGATCGAGTAAGCGCGTCGGCAGTGCACAATAGGAAACAGCCCGCGTGAAAACGCGGGCTGCTTCTTTTTTAGCGTGGCTGAATCTCAGCGAGTGGAGACGAAGATCTGGGGGAGAAAGCGTCTGTCCGCGTCGGTCCTCGGGATCCGGTGCAGCAGGACCTCGATATCTTCCAGCAGTGCAGCGGGCGATTCTGAACGCTCGTTCGGCTCGACAGCGAGCATGCGCTTGACCAGCCGCGCCGTCTCGACGGAAAGATCCGGAAGAATATCACGCGGGTCGGGGCGGGGACCCTGTATATGCTGAAACATGACGTCAGTCGCGTTCTCGGCGAAGAAGGGAACCGACCCGGTCAGCATATGGAAGATGGTACAGCCCAGTCCGTAAATGTCGGCGCGTGAATCGATTTCCTTCTTGCCAAGCGCCTGCTCAGGCGCCATGTAGAGTGGCGTGCCCACGGCCTCTCCGGTCGCCGTCAGATGTGCTGAAATCACGAGCGATTTAGCCAGTCCCATGTCGATAATTTTGACGCGCCCATCTTGTGCGAGCAGCAGATTCTCGGGCTTGATGTCCCGGTGTACGACGCCGAATTCCTCCGCGTACGCGAGGCCTTTTGCTGCTTCTCGTACGATCAGCCACGCCGTATGTTCAGGAATGTTGCCTTCGCGCTCCAGGCGATAGCCAATGGTGGTGCCCTCGAGCCATTCCATGGCGATGTACGGGCTGTCGCTGGCCGCGCCGCACTCATAGGTCGTCACAAGATTCGGATGGGAGAGGTTGCCGGCCAGATGCATCTCGCGCCGGAAGCGCTCGATCCATTGCGATCCCTTCGTGAGATTCGGCGGCAGAACCTTCAGCACAACCAGCCGGTCGTTTTCGGTATCGCGCGCCTTGTATACGCGCGTATAGCCCTTTTCGGAAAGTACATGGATCAGGTCGTACTTGCCGAAGAATTTCATGGCTGCGATCTTTTGCGAATGCGTCAGCCCTTGAAAGGTGCTGGCGCGTGCGCGTCGCAGATCAAGTTCGTCATGGAGTGTCTTGTATTGCGCGGGAGTAATAAGGCGTTGCTGCAGCAGGAGCTGCTCAGCCTTGATCTCAACTTTGCCGCGCAGCATCTGTTTTTGAAGGGCAAGCGTTTCCTGCAGCTGTGCCTGGGTGACATATCCCAGTTCAAGGCACAACGCGAGAACCGTTTGCGCTGCGTTGGCAGCAGGCTGAACACTCATACGCGGGAGGCTCCCGCCACACAGAAGTTCGACACTTTGTGCAACTATACTGCAGGCCGGAAAAAAATCAGCCCGTATTTTTTTTAAGACGTTGCAGTTCCACGAATTGCATTATCGGACGGAAAAGCGGTTCACGAACTCGTAAAAGAAGGTCTGCAATACGCGGTAGATCTCGATGTACGCATTTCCAATGTGATCCCGAAAGAACTGTACCGGCATTTCAGGAGTGCCCACAAACGGCCGTAAGTCCCAGCCCATCTGCACGCCAATGAACGCGTAAAGCACAAACCACACCTGGCTCAGGCGTTGATGGACATGGTTGCGCGCGATCAGCGGGGCGTAGCTGGCGTGCAGTGATCGGCGCGCGTTCCAGCCGGCGACAGCGAACATCAGGGTGCTCCAGGCTTGCGCCGTTCGGTAATCGCCGTGGGTGAAATTCACGAGCGCAGTAACTGGCGCGAGCGCCATGAGCTGCAGCGCCACAAGCATCTGATAGTCGGTAAGGCCGCGCCAGACGGCGCGAAAATCATCGCCAACACCGAGCAGCAGATTGAGCACATAAAAACTCGGGACTGCAGTGAGCATCGTGGCCAGGAAAAGGAGCGGGACTTTTACGGCGCCGTAAAACACCATCAGCGCACGCGAACCTTCGAAGCCGTTGTAGCTTGCCATTACTGCTCCGTAGAAGCCTCCACAGACGACAATCAGAACCACGGGCGCGCACGGCGGGAGCGCGAGCCACTCGCTCCCACGCTTCCCGCCGGTATGCAGAAATGCGGCAATGCCTTTCCACCACACGTCGAATCCAGGAAGGACGGGTGGCTTTGCGCTGAGACCGGCAGCAGCCATGTCAGTCAGGCTCCAAAAAGTTTATGCAGGTGATAGAGCAGGGATTCAATCATGCTGCCGCCTTTGCCACGGAAGAAGATGAACGGCAGTTCAGGCGATCCGATAAACGGCCTTAAGATCCAGCCCATCTGGGCACCCACGAAAACATACAGCACCACCCACCAGCCCAGCATCCGCCAGATGTTCTGGTTCACGTGCGCTGGCCGGCTGAACATCCCGGGCGACTCTGTGCTGTTCGTTTCTCCGTTCGTGTCCGCAACAGGCGATGATTGCACGTCGTCAGGCGGCTCATTGATGGCCTTGATGAATGTGCGTACACCCAGAATGCCCGCAATGGCACATGCCACGACGGTCAGCACGACCATGAAGGAATAGGATGTCGTGGTGACCGCAAAAAATGCAATCACGGGCGCGAGCGAGCCAAGCACAGCGGCAAGGATGGTGTGCGCGACCATCAGCATCGCCGCGAATTCACGCGCACTGAAGCGCAGTCCGCGCAGTGCGCCGAAGACATATAGGGACGGGCACGTAACCGCAGACGTAAGGAACAGGAGCATGGGCATCTTGACGACATCAGCAAGCATGAAGCGGTAGTCCGGCTCAGCCCGGCTGCTGATAGAATAGACACCGAGCGACAGTCCGAACACAGCCGCGCAGAGGCCCTGCCACGCGATCCAGCTGAGCATCAGCCGCACACGCTCGTTTGCGATCATGCGTCCACGCAGCAGCGCGTCGAATGCAGGCCAGGAAAGAATAGAGACCGCAATGCTGGACATGTGCAATGCTCCTCGAAATGTTCGGTTCGCCGATAGTTACTGGCGAGGGAACAAAGGAGCATGCAATTGCGTCACAGTAAATTTCAAGAATTCTTTGCAATACAAAGTAATTCTGCTTTTCAGCAACGAAAGGGATTACTTCGTGGGCGGCCGGGCTTCGAGCAGTCCGCGCTGCCTCATCCATTCGATCGCGCGGTCCGGCCAGGTGCTGGAAATAGACTTTGTAGCGCCGCCTATGCCGTAGCCAGCCCCGCCCTTGAGTCCGTGATCGCCGCGTTCGTACACGTGCAGCTCGGCGGGAACATTGGCCTTGAGCAGCGCGCTGTAAAAGTTAACGCTGTTCATTGCGTTTACCCCACGATCGTCTCCGGCATGAGCGAGGAACGTGGGCGGAGTCTCTTTCGTGACGTTGAGCTCGGCTGAGTAGAACTTCACGAGTTCCGGATCGGGCTGCGCGCCGAGCAGATTCTTCTTTGAACCGCCGTGTGTGTACTCGCCCATCGTGATCACCGGATAAATCGCGAGCACGAAATCCGGACGCGTCTGGACATCGAAGTGCGTGCCCGCCGTCGACGCCAGATGCCCGCCGGCTGAGTAACCGAGAATGCCCACGCGCCTGGGATCGATATTCCATTCCGCCGCTTTGGCGCGAACCGTCTTGATTGCCGCGTGCGCATCATCAAGCGGCGTGTTGTGCGAGTGGCCGGGCTTGCCCGGCAAGCGATATTTGAGAACGATGCCTGCGACGCCGTGTTCGACGAACCACTTCGCCGTGTCATGGCCCTCGCTGCCCATCGTCAGGCCGCCGTAGCCGCCGCCAGGACAGATGACGATCGCTGCGCCGGTGCGCTTCTCTGGCGCGGGCAAATGAATGAAGATCGAGGCCTTATCTTTCGCGTCCGGCGTGAGCACGATCTCTAGAACGTCGTCGGCGGCAGCTAACGGGCTCAACAAAAAGGAACAAAAAATCAAAAAGGAAAGAAGAGAGGATTTCATGGACCGCTTCATAAACACCTCTTAATTCGCCTGTCGCTCAAGCCAGTACAGCGCACGCAAAGCCCCGGTGAGATGCTCGCCCCAGTGTTCGCGAAAGCCGAAACGCCAATGCCAGACCGCTTCCGAAATGCCGCAGGCGCTGCCTTTTTCGAAGGATCGAAGACCCGATTTGAGCTCGCCATAGATGTCAGCGAGATCATCGCTGAGCATTCCCGTCACCGGCTCAGTGGACTTGTACGCGTCGAAGACTTCGCGGTAGCGGTCGCCGGCACCAATCTTCTGCTGCAGGCTGTTAAAAAGCTTTTCCCAGCCACGAGCGGTTACCGCCGAGCGCAGCGGCTTGCCTGTATCCAGCGGTGCCTCCGGAAGGGCGCGCGCCGCGTCATAAAGCTTCGGCAGCAGCTCATGGATTTTCTCCAGAAACGCACTTTCCTGCTCGAGGTTTTCGATCAGCTCGCAATACTGTCTTGCCAGCCGCGCAAAGCGCTCGACGGCCTTGCGGCGAAGAGGCGTTAAATCATCCGGGCTTTTTTTCATCTGGAACTTGTTCCGGCGCCGATGGCGTTTTTTCAATGTCGTTTTCAAATGCCAGCACGGGTCGCTCAGCGCGGTTGCTCGAATGTTCCTGCACTGCCTCTGCAACGGAAACTGGAAGTGCAGGGGGGTCGTGTGGCGGCGAAGGAGTTTCGAGCGGTTCGGCGCGAATTTCGGTGGTTTCACTCACATTGGCCGGCTCAGCAATGGGCTCCGCAGTCGCATTATCGGGAACGACTTCCACCGCGGGCGCCGAAGAAACAGTTGCCGGAGCAGTAGGAAGCTGGGTTGAATCGATGCGTGCGTGCGGCGGCTGCTGGCCTTCGATCGTGGCGACGAAGTTAGGCTCGCGGATGGCGATCAGCAGAAGCATGAACAAAGCCAGAAATAGAAATGCGAGGGCAATCAGGCCCATGGTGTGCGACATGCCGAAGAACAGAACGGAGTCGTCACGCGGCGGGCCGGACTGCAGCGCGATTGCGGCTTCGGCCTCGCGCAATCGGCGGAACATATCAGCCGCCAGCAGCAGCGCGCCGCAGGCGCCCAGCGCGCTGGTTAGCAGAATGAGGTGCCGCAGTTTCATAAAAACAGTTTCTGGTTCCTGGTTTCTGGTTTCTGGTTTTCCGTCGCGATGACATTAACCAGAAACTCGAAACCAGAAACCAGAAACTTTCAGGATTACTCTTCTTTCTTTTTCGCCGGCGCAGCCGCGGCGGCTTCTGCCTGGCGCGGCTTGACGGCGTCTTCGGCCTGCTCGGCCACGCGTGTTGCCTTGCCGACACGATCGCGCAGATAGTAGAGCTTGGCACGGCGGACCTTGCCGCTCTTCTTCACTTCGATCTTGTCGATCGAGGGGCTGTGCAGCGGCCACACGCGCTCGACGCCTTCGTTTCCGACCAGGCGGCGAACCGTAAACGATTCGTTGACGCCGCTTCCTTTAATCCCAATGACGATGCCGGAGAAAATCTGGATGCGTTCTTTTTCGCCTTCCACGATCTTCACGTGCACGTCGACGGTGTCGCCGCTCTTGAACGCGTTGATGCGTTCAGGCTTGATGCCGACCTTGTCCACCATTTCCTTGATGCTTTTTTTGGCCATGATTGTTGTCACCTTTCCTTTTAGTCTGTGTCAGTCTTCGTAATGGTCTTTTCGTTCCGGCGGACGTGGACTCTGCTGCAGCAGATCCGGCCGGTGCTGCTCTGTTTTCAGCCGGGCCTGCTCGCGCCGCCACTCCGCCACACGGGCATGATTTCCGGAAACCAGCACCTCCGGAACTTTGAGCCCTTCGAACTCGGCCGGCCGCGTGTACTGCGGATATTCCAGCAGGCCTTGATTATCCGGGGAGAACGATTCGCTCTTGATCGACTCGTCATCCCCTAAAACGCCAGGAAGCAGCCGCACCACAGCGTCGATGACCACCAGCGCCGGAAGCTCGCCCCCGGTGAGAACGTAATCACCGATGGAGACTTTCTCCGGATGCAGGCACTCAACAATGCGCTCGTCGTATCCCTCGTAGTGCCCGGCGATAAAGATCAGCCGCGGCGACGTGGCGAGCTCGTGCGCATACGCCTGGTCGAACTTTCTTCCACCCGGGCACATCATCAGCAGCCGCCCCGGTTCCTCCGGTTCTTCCTGCCTGATGGCCCGCACAGCTTTGACTACCGGCTCGACCTTCATCACCATTCCCGGTCCGCCGCCGTATGGTCGGTCGTCGACGGACTTGTGCCGGTCCGTGGTGAAGTCTCGCAAGTAGGTTATTTTCGCGCGCAGAATTGACTTCTCCTGCGCGATCTTCAGGATCGACTCGCCGAGCACCCCCTCGAACATGCGCGGGAAAATGGTAACGATGTCAACGCGCATAAACGGTTGGGCACCTGCGCCTGATTACTTTTTGGCGGCAGCAGCCGGCTTCGCCTTCTTTTCCTTCTTCGGCGTCGGCTTGTCGACAAGGTTCAGGCCCTTCTTCTTGAGAAGGTTGACGACCGCTTCGGTCGCCTGAGCGCCCAGACCCACCCAGTGTTTCACCCGGTCGGTGTTCACCGTGAGCTGCTTTTCGGCGTCTTTCTCGACCGGATCATACTGGCCGAGCTTCTCGAGGTATTCGCCCTGCCGTTTCGTGCGCACATCCGTCACCACGATTCGGAAGAACGCGCGGTTGCGCCGTCCCAGTTTCTGCAAACGAATTTTGACCACTCGCTTCTTTCTCCTTCTGCGGCTTTCGGGGACAGGAGTGTCCCCCCCACCTGAGTGGCGGCCGCCTGATCAGCATCTCTCACGATGCACCTGGCACACTAAGAATGCGGCGCCCAAGCGACCCGCATTGTTTCCACCGAGTGCCTTCCGGTGGTAATCTGTTTTTTCCCCTCTCCCTCTGGGAGAGGGCCGACGTGAGCGAAGCGAACGCGGGGTGAGGGATGACCTCCTCTTGCAAACAACGGGCTGCCCTCACCCGGCACTCGCTCCGCTCGTGTCCGCCCTCTCCCGGAGGGAGAGGGAACTGCTTTATCGCCTGTTCCTCTTGCGATTCAGTTTCTCGCGGCGACGACGGTCTTTAATCGCCTTTTTCTCGTCTTTACTCAGCACGCGGCCTTCGTTCGGGCGTGCGCCGGGAACCATCTTATCCACGAATTTGGCCGCCTTGGTGAAGCTGGAAAGCTGCTTCGTGACGCGCTCGAATTCCTTCAGCAGGTGCGACACATCGTTGACGTTCGTACCCGATCCGGCGGCGATGCGCTTCTTGCGGCTGGCGCCGATGAGCTGCGGATTCTTGCGCTCTTCCTGCGTCATTGAGCAGATCACGGCTTCGACTGTGGCAAACTGGTCGTCGGACGAATCGAGTTCCTTCAGGCCGGCGAATCCGGGGATCATGCCGAGGAGGTCTTTGAACGATCCCATCTTCTTTACGGCGCGCAGCTGCGTCAGGAAGTCGTCCAGCGTCAGACGGTCCTTGACCATCTTGTCCTGGAACTCGGCCGCCTGGTCCTTGTCGAGGACCGCCTGCGCCTTTTCGACGAGGCTGACAATATCACCCATTCCGAGGATGCGCGTGGCCATGCGCTCCGGGTGGAATTCTTCGAGGCGGTCGAGCTTTTCGCCGACGCCGACGAACTTGATCGGCTTGCCGGTGACCTGCTTGACCGAGAGAGCCGCACCGCCGCGTGAATCACCGTCGAGCTTGGTGAGGATGACGCCGCTGATTGGCAGCTTCTGATTGAAGACCTTGGCCGAGTTCACCGCGTCCTGGCCGACCATGCTGTCCACGACGAGGAAGACTTCGTCTGGGGAGGTGCGCTTCTGGACGTCGGCGAGCTCGTTCATGAGCGGCTCATCGATCTGCAGACGTCCGGCAGTGTCGAGGATGACCGTGTCGCGCCCGTTTGCTTTCGCGTGCTCGATGGCTTTCGCGCAGAGCTCCGGCGGTGCTAAATTGGCTTCGTTGAAGACAGGTGTTTCGAGAGACTCACCGAGCACTTTAAGCTGCTCGATAGCCGCGGGACGCTGCAAGTCGGCGGCGACCAGAAGCGGGCGGCGTCCGCGGCTTTTCAGGTACGCAGCGAGCTTGCCGCAGGTGGTCGTTTTTCCCGAACGTTGCAGACCGGCCATCAGGATGACGGTCGGGCCGGTGGCCCTGAAATTGATGCGCGAATCGACCGGCCCCATCAGGTTGATCAGCTCGTCGTGAACGATCTTCACGAGCATCTGGGAGGGCTCAACGGCCTGCAGAACGTCTGCGCCGGTTGCCTTGCTGGTGACTTTATCGATGAATTCTTTTACGACTGGCAGGGCGACGTCCGCTTCGAGCAGCGACATGCGGACGGTGCGAAGGCCTTCGCGCACGTCAGCTTCAGTGAGCTTCTTGCCCTTGCCGCGAATTTTGCTGAAGAAGGTACCGAGCGATCCGGTGAGACTTTCAAACATACGCGATGCGAGTCCTGAGTCGAGAGTCCGAGAGTCCGGAGCCGGCGCAACACAATGCGCTCACGACCCCAACGGCCTCAACCGCACTCAGTGTTTTCCGCCCCCAAAAAACAAATCGCGAGCACAATCGGCACGCGACCCGAAGGGGCAATGTATAGCGGCAACCGGGGGCTGGCGCAAGGCAAATACGGGACTCAGGTTGTCAGGGGCAGATGGACCCGGAAAGTCGATCCTTTGCCCAGCCGGCTTTCCGCTTCGATCCAGCCGTTGTGCGCTTCGACGAGCTTCTTGACCACCGACAAGCCCAGGCCCACCCCCGGAATGGATTCCTTCAGGCTGCCGACACGATGAAATGGCCGGAAGAGGTTCTGTAGATCGCAGCCTGCGATGCCAATGCCTTCATCGCGTACTTCAATAATCGCCTTCTGACCGTCCTGAGAGACACGTACGTCCACCTGGCCGCCGTCGGGAGAGTACTTGATAGCATTGCTTACAAGATTATTCAAAATCTGCTCCAGGCGGAACGGATCACAGCGTGCGGCGATTGGTGCCCCGGGGATACGCACTTCCAGGCGGTGCTTTTCAGACGCTCCTTCAAAGAGCGTCGCTGTATCGCGGACGACCGTACGGATATCGCAGGTTTCCAGACGCAGGTCCAGCTTGCCGGCATGCACCAGCGACAGGTCCAGGAAGTCACCAATCATGCGGTCCATGCGCGTCACCTGGCGCTGAATCAGCTCCGCGTGACGCTTCGAAGTCTCCACTGTCATTGTCCCCGCCCGGCGTAGCGTCAGTTCGGTGCTCGTCTTCAACGCACTCAGTGGGTTGCGCAGATCATGCGCGACGGCCGCCAGAAACGTAAGCTGCCGCTGGCGCTGACGCGAAAGTTCGTCAGCCATGCGATTGAAAATCATGGCAATGTCGCGGAACTCCGTTGGGCCTTCATCGGGCAGCCGCAAGGTGTCGTTTTCGATGTAGTCGCAGATCGTCTTGCGCAGGCGCAGCGAGGGAAGATAGATCAGCCGGCGCACGAGGTACAGCAGCGCGCCAAAAATCACGGCAGTCAGCGCCAGCAGCGAGAATGCGACTTTGTCCGCGATTCGGTCCCAGCGTTCGGAGTCCTGCCTTGCGCGCGCAGCCTGGTCGAGATTAACCGAGATGAAACGCTCGATTGCCACAAACGCCGGATTCAGCGCAGCCATACTTCTGCGATATGCCTCCGCGTCGCTTACGCTGCTCTCCGGTTTGGCCAGGCGCTTTTCGATGTGAAGCTTCATGTCGTTGAGCAGCGTCTTTTCTTCGGGTCCTGTAACGTACATCTGCACCGTCTGAAGCCAGTGTGCCAGCGAGCGCTGTGCGGACTCGGCATATTCCAGGTGTATTGAATCACCGGTGCCGGCGTAAAGCATTTGTTCGCGGTTAAAGCGGAGCAATTGCAGCTCAATTTCCTTGGAAGCGAGCACACCGTTGGTTGCTGCGGACAATTCGATCGTGGCACGTTGCAGCCAGCTGGTGGTGAAAATCAAGGTAATGCTGAGTATCGCAGCGATAGCAAAGAGCATCGCGGCCGCTACACTGAATATTGTTTTTATGCTCATGGCGATTCTTCCTCGTACAGATGTGGCATCGCCGCGCCATAATTCCCGCCTCTGCATTTGTGCAGCAAAATGTACTGATCGTAGCGAGTGTAAACGACGCTTCTTCGAAGGCTTAAGTTGCAGGCGGAGGGGATCAATAGGGAACTGCGGGAGAATTTCTAAAGAGGAACGAATTGGAAAGGTAGCAAACCGGCCGGAGCCGGAGAGAAGTTCTTCAGCGCACGGAGCGCACAAGTGGGGCGTGCGCCAGGTTGGAAAAGGGTGAACCCTTTTTTATTCTTAAAATGAATGGTCTAAAGGCGTTACAGAAACGATAAAGATTTTTCAAAAAGTCCCGTCAAATCGAGAGCGCAAAGCATCTTAGTAAGAGTAGAGAGACCCCGAGAGAAGCCTTCGCTAACAATCAATTCTTCTAGAACGGCGGAGCGTTCCGTTCAGCGGGAATCCACGCGCGCCTGCTGCAATGCGTGCTCAGCGATGATCTTCTCGGAAACGAATGCCGTTCCGATGAGGATGCTGATGGCAAAGGCGATGAAGCTGCTGTGCATCATGACGCCGGCCATCGACGCTTCAGCGAAGGTCTCATACAGCAGCGGCAACTTCTTGAACTCAAAATAGAAGAGCATCAACAGACCGCTCATGACGGTGAGAAGCATACAGGTAGAGAGATGAATTTGAATGTGGTGGCGAGGCTGAGTCATGGGCGGCGCTCTCAGGTCGTTTTCCGTGTCGCATGCTGCTGCAGTTGATGCGCGATCTACTGTCACGACGCAATGAATACGCCAGATGTTGCCGGCGATTCAGGCAGAAACGTAAAAATATTTTCGCACGAGTGCAATCAATCGTGCTACTGATTTCTCATAGGTAAAACGCACACGTGCGCGGCTTGTAACGGAGCTCACATGTGCTGAAACGAAAGCGTTTTCAGGTTGCGGCTGACTGATCCGCAAGTGATCTGCATTTTTCTACTGTCGCACTTTTAGCGGGAAGTAGAATAGGCGTATGCCAAGTGAGACAGTTGAGCTTCGCGGTCATATCATCGACACGCAGACCCTGCCGAAGGTGCTGGACCAGATCATTGCCATCGGCGCCGATTATGTAATCGATACGATTCAGATCGGCCATTCGAGGCGCGACGCCAGCTACGCACGGGTGCGCATCGATGCGCCGGATCAGGCGATTCTGCAGGAAGTGCTTGAGCTGATCACGCGTTCCGGCGCAACCCTGGTGCAGGGACAGGACGCTGCGCTCGAGCCGGCTCCGGGCAACGGCATCTTTCCTGACGACTTTTACGCCACAACCAACTTGCCCACGGAAGTGCTGCTGCACGGCGAGTGGATCAAAGTCTCGAATGCAGAAATGGATTGCGGCATTATTGTGGATAGAAAGCGCGAGCGCGCGAGAAGCGTGCGCATGCACCGCGTCAGAAAAGGCGACCACGTTGTTGTTGGCCACGCCGGAATCCGCGTCCAGCCTCTTGACCGTCCGCTGAATCAACGGGGCTTCGAATTCATGGGCAGCGCCGTCTCAAGCGAGAAGCCCAAGCATCTGGTGATTCGCGAAATTGCCCGCCACATGCAGCTCACGCGGCGACGATCAAAGAAGATTCTCTTCGTAGGGGGCCCCGCTATTGTCCACACCGGCGCCGGTCCTTACCTGCAGAAGCTGATCGAGAGCGGCTTTATTGATGTGCTCTTCGCCGGAAATGCGCTTGCCGCTCACGATATTGAATCGGCCATGTTCGGAACGAGCCTGGGCGTGAGCCTCCAATCCGGAACGCCTGTCGAACACGGGCACGAACATCATTTGCGCGCGATAAACCGCGTCCGAGCAGCCGGCTCGATTGCAAAAGCAGTCGCCAAACGCGTGATTAAATGCGGCATTATGCACAGCTGCGTGAAGAAGGGTGTGCCTTTCGTGCTGAGCGGCTCGATTCGCGACGACGGCCCGCTGCCGGACGTGATCACTGATATGCCGAAGGCGCAGGACGCCATGCGCGCTCATCTGCCCAATGTCGGGCTCGCTCTGATGGTGGGCACAACGCTGCTCTCGATTGCAACAGGGAATATGCTGCCGGCAGCCGTGAAAACGATCTGCGTCGATATCAATCCCGCGGTAGTCACAAAGCTCGCCGACCGCGGCACCTTCCAGGCGATGGGACTGGTCACCGATGCCGAATTATTCCTGCGATCACTGACGCGCGAATTGAAACTGAGGTAGGCGTTCCTCCTCAGCGTTCCACATGAGTCTTCGCTTCTGCGGCGAGCTGATGAACTTTCTTGACGATGAGTTCCTCTACTGACGGATCCCAGCGTGCGGGGAGGCCGTAAAACATCATTGCGTCACGTCCCTCGTAGCCGCCTTCTTTCCAGACGCGTTGCGACGGAATGTAAGCCATCACATCATTGCAATAAGCCGCGACCCAGGTCTGTCCGGGCGTGAGCTCCTTTTTCAGGCGCAGCGAATAATCGGCGACCACTTCACCGGCTAACGCAACAAAAGTAAGATCGCGCCCGAGATGCCAGACCTGAACGGGGTAGCTGTACGAGGGTTTAAAGGCGCCGCTCTCCTTGAGCTGCGCGTTCAAATAGGCGCCATAGCGCCGGCGATTAGCGTCCTTATCATTCATGAGCACATCAATCGCAGCCTGGTCAGGCAGCTTTTCATAGGGGAGTTCAAGGCTGTCGAGGCGCGCCGCGGATTTTCCGGAAAGCGGCTTCATCTCCTGTTTGAGCACGGCTTCAACGGAGTCGGAAAGCATCTGGCCGTATTTTTCCGCCAGCGCCACGCTGCGGCGCGGGAGCGGATTCTGGTCGGCGCCGCAGCCGGCAAAGAAAAGCGCCGTCGCGCCGGGGTGTGACTTCTCCAGATTGATCTGGGCAAAACCGGCGTAATCACCGGTCCATTGCAGCGTGTTCAGCGTCGTGCAATGACAGGCGTATCCGAACAGAATGGCGAGGACGCTGTCTTCCGGCGAGCACACTTTCAGCACCGGCACATCGTGATCGACGACTCCTTTGAGTGCACCGGACGCGAGCAGCGCGGGCACGTTCCGTTCAAGGTTGTCGCGGCG
>DASPJR010000200.1:0-53212 GCA_035628505.1 Planctomycetota bacterium
ATGACACGGTCGAAGTCGCCGTCTTTCTGGTAGCGCGTAAACTGCTCGTCGAGCCGCGCGCAGAACTTTGCGATGTCCTTGTCTGCACGCAGCTGGTACAGGGCCGCATCGATCTGGTAATCGTCGTTCTCAGCGAGACGGCCCTGCAGCTGCTGCGCCCAGTAGGCGTAATATTTCTGCGCCAGGTCGGCTTGCGACTCGTTGAAGCTGCCGTGCCTTTCGATGAACTCCCGCACGCGCTGCCAGTAGCGAACATCCTTGCTCGAGTCCGGCTCGATCTTATGCGGATCGTGTTCGAAGCTCTGGACCTTCACGTAGAACTCGCGCAGCTTCGCTTCGTTCGGCTGCGTGCGGATGTAATGCGGAATCACCTGGTTGTACATGGCGTGGCGCGCGGCGTCCGGGTTGGTCTTGCGGAAATTCACGGCCGACATTGCGCAGTATTCAATGGCTTTATCGACATTGCCGTTCTTCATGTACCCATCGGCGAGCATGTTGAGCGCGCTCGCGGCGAGGAAGTGCTTGCTGTATTCCGGATGGTCGGCCATGCGCGCCCAGAGGATCAGGGCTTTCTCCGGATTGCCGTCTTCCCAGTGGCACTGCCCCATATAGAAGAGCGCGGCACCGGCGTATTGAGTCTGGTCCGGACAGAAATCGAGCAGCTCCTGGTACTCTTTCAATGCTGCGTTGCGTTTGTTTGAAAGCTGAATGCAGCGGGCCTTTCTGAGCAGGGCGTAGGGCAGAACCTGCGAGCGCGGATTGTCCAGAATGAACGCATCATATTCGGCAGCGGCCTGTTTCTTGTCGGTGGCGAATGCCTTGTCGGCTTTCTGCAGCGCGAAGGCTTCGAACTGATCGAGCTTCTTGTACTGCGCGTCGGTGAGTTCCACTTCGGGCTGGCGGGCGAACACTTCGGCTGGGGCGAATGCGATTAAAAAAAGGAGCGCGGCGCAGAAAATCTTCAGACAAGAGCCAGGTTGCTCACGTGCAATGGAGAGGAATGTGGGATGAATCATCTGTATCTCCGTTCTTCTCACGTACACTTGAGCCTGTCACTCGTTCAATCTAAATCGCTAAAGTGATCTAGAAAAAACAATCGTTTACGGCACAGAATGAAATCAATTCAAATCACTGCAGCCTGTCCTTTGTGGAAGGAAAGGCTGAGCTCGCTTGTTTCAAGCCGCTTTGCGCGAACGCGCTACATGTAAGCAACACAAGGCAGAAGAATTTCGGCGCATTTCTTGGAATTCGTTTCATGATTTGAGTTCCAGAGCGGGCTGATGCATAGGAATACAACCCGTCTTTGACTTGTGTTGACAAGATTTTAAAAATATTGATACCACTGGTACCGTTCTGATCGATTAACCACTCTAACTGCCTTCTATATCAAGGATTTACTTACGCGTTGCGGCCGTAAGAAAGTTTGGAAGCTGGCGGATTGGGCACGCCGACAACGAATTGGTATCAGAATAAAAGTTTTTTCTTTATCACAAAAACTTTAAACAACTGATCTTCTGTGTTGTATAGACAGGCATGGTGGCAGAAATGGGACCAGATTCGATCGTGGTATCATCGGGGCTTGTCACGAGCGGCCTCAGCACTGCCAAGCAGCAGCGCATCGCGACGCTGCTGCTCGCCGAACTGCAGGCGAGATCCGGAAATCTTCCTGGCGAGCGTGAGCTGGCCAGCCGCATGGGCGTCTCACGCCGCACGATCCGAACCGTTTTACAGTGGCTCGAGCAGCAAGGCCATGTGCAGACCATTCCTTTTCACGGCAGGCAGGCGCGCTCGAAAGCTGCGCTCAAATCAACGCTCGGCGATACCATCTGCCTGCTTGGCGACGTGCCGGCCGAAGACATTCCTGTCGTAGTGCGCGCCGACGGACGCTTCGAGACCGTTCAGTTCGCCGCGGCTTCCGCACTGCGCGAATCGCGCTTTCACACGCTCATCCTGCAGCTTCAACGCATGACGTCCGAACGCTACACGCGGCTGATCCAGGACCGGCCCGCGGGCATGGTCCTGTTTCAGCACTTCGCCTCGTTCCCTGAAACGCGCGCGGTCGCCGAGGCTGTTCGCGCCGCGCGCATTCCGTTCGTGCTGCACAGCGACGATCCGGAGATCGAAGGCTTCGATTTTGTGTGCTCGGATCATCATGATGGTGCGTACCGCTTGACCAGGAATCTTATCGAGCGCGGCTGCCGGCACATTCTACGCTGCTGGCTGCTGCCAGCCGGAACGCCGCTGAACGCACCCTGGCTGATTGCGCGCACGCGCGGAAGCGAGCAGGCTATTCGCGAGGCGGGATTGGAACTGCTACCACTGATTGAGGCTCGCTGCGAGCTGCGCGAGAAATACAAATCGCCGCGCGAATCCTTCGAACATGGCGTGCGCGTCGCCGCCGGCTACCTGCTCGATTATCTGCAGCGCGGAAAAACAATCGACGCGGTCATGGCGCCGTCGGATTACGAGTGCCTTTGCATGGCGGCGGCGTGCCGCAAGTTCGGGCTTGTGCCCGGTCGCGACATTCTCGTCAGCGGCTACGACAATTGCTGGGCTGAACTGCCCGAGCGCCAGTGGGAGCCGTCGGCTCCTGCGATTACCGCAGACAAACGCAACGCTGTTATTGGCGCGCAGATGATTGAGATTCTGCTTGCGCGCATCAACTCAAGTCTTCCGCAGGATTCACAGAAACGCATTGTAACGCCTGAACTGATTGTCCCCGCCGCATCGCGCGCGGGTTAGGAATTCAAATTCATACAGAGGAGGGGGAACCATGGTACGCCTGGCCATTGCAGGTCTGTTTTTAGCACTCGTCACAGTGGCTGTTTCAGCCAGCGATTCGCCTGGTCTGTTCGCAAAAGAGAATCTCGAGGTTCTCAAATGCGAGCCGCCCAACGACGTCTTTCGCTTCACTGGCAGCAACGCGCCGAGCCAGATTTTTTATCCCGGTGAGAAGGTAAATCTTCGCGGCCTCTTCAAGAAGGGCAACCTTTCGGGCGCCGTCGAATTCGGCCTCGAGATTCAGGAGATCAGCACGCGCGATCCGCAGGCGCGCCTGAAAGAGGGCTTCACGGACACCGCCGGTTACGCGCCGAAGCTGGGCGTCGAAGGCAAGCCCGTGACGCACTCTTTTAAGGTGAACTTCGACGACAAGCCCGAAGCGGCGGTGGAAATTTCGGACGTTCCGCTGCCCGCGCGCTTCGGAACGTACGCGCTGATTCTCACGCATGCCGGCAAGCGTCAGTTTTTCGCGACAGCCTGCCGCGTTCCTGCCCGGCGCGACGACAGCAATCTCGAGACAACGCCGATTTTCAGCGAGTTCATGATGTTCGATAATCCCGAACGCTACGACTCGCGAGCCGCCGCCAATGCGCGAATGGGCATCCGCGGCCTCCGCATCGAAACCAGCTGGGCCGAGAAACAGGACGGTACGTACGACTGGAGCCGCCTCGACCATATCTTCAACACGATGGAAAAGCACGGCCTGCAGTTGATGGTGACGCTCGGCGGACACACCGGCTGGCAGTGGCCGTTCGGACCGCACAAGCAGACGCCGGCGGTCGTTGCGCCGAACTGGGACGGCAGCCCGTACTGGGCACAGGCCGATTGGGTGTGCGATCCCAAACTCTTCCCGCGCTATGGAAAATGGATTACCGCATTCTGCCAGCGCTACTGGAAGGACGGCAAAGGCGCCCTGTGGGGACTTGAGAATTATAACGAGCCCTGGGAGGGCGGAGGCATCTCCGGCTGGGCGCGTGACGCGCAGAGTTATCGCGAACTGCAGAAGACGATCGCCAACGCGGCTCGCAGCGTCGATCCGCGCATAAAGATCTGTGCCGCCTCATCGGTTATGAACACAGAAGACAAGCTCTACGGCGACGGCACGCGCGAGATGGACAAGTACATCGACGTGTTCACCGATCACTACGTTGTGCCGTGCATGTGCTATGGACCGATGGCTGCCAAGGCCCGCGGCAAGGAATCTGTCGAGACGGAAACGTGGTTCGTCAACAGCGAGTACATGCTCGCGCAGATAGTACAGTTCGTCGCGGCCGGCCAGAAGCGCCTATCGCCGTGGCATCCGCGCGTGCTCTTTGATACGCTGCCGGGTTCGAACGATCGCTATTTCATTCCCGCGCCGGTTGTCGCGGCCACCGCTGCGTTCAACTACTTCCTGAGCGGCAAGCCGTTCGTAAAAATGCCCTTTCAATCCCATCTGCCGTGGGTCTTCCAGTTCGGCAACGATGACGACAAGAATGGCGTGCTGGTGGTGCTCGGCCAGCTTTTGAGCATCGGCGGCGATGATCCCAAAGAGCGCCTCTGGGCACAGGTGGACAGCGCGTCTGGCGGCACGATGACCATCGACAACAGCGACGGCCTGCTGAAGTTCTTCGATCTCGCCGGCAATCCGGCGTACGAAGGGCAGAAAACCGTCACGCTGCCAATGACGATTTTTCCATCCTACATTGTCTGCGACAAAGGCCCGGCTGCTGCCGTGCAGCGGCTGAAAGAAGCAAAAATCGAAGGCAAGCGCCCCGTCGAAATTCTGCCACGTGATTTTGCAACGCGCATCGACGCGAAGAACGCAATCTTGAACGTCGCCGTTCACAATTGCACAAATCGCGAGATCAAGGGCAAGCTCGCCGTCAAAGCGCCGGCTGACGTCTCGCTCGCAAGCAGCGAACAGTCAGTCACGCTTCAGGCCGGCGAAACGCGTACGCTCACCTTTGCTGTGTCGTCAGCGAAAACAAACGCCGCGAACAGTTACCCCTTCAGCTTTGATTTCAGCTCCGATGCCGGCAGCGCCAGCTACAGCGAAGCAATGAACGCCGCGGTCGTGGTGAAAGGCGCGAAGACGATCGATGGAAATCTCGACGATTGGAACAGCGTTCCCGGCGTGACGGTGGTCGCCACGAAGCAGAAAGCTGAGTCGACGGAGAACATGCGCCGGCCCTGGCTGGAGCTCAAAGACCAGCAGCCCGACGGCAACTTCGCCGAGTTCAAACTCGCGTGGGACGAAAACTATCTCTACATTGCCGCGCGCGTGAACGACAAGACTGCCGAGAAGCCCTCGCCCGGGATGGCCGGCCGCGACGAGAACGCGTACTTCCATTCGGCCGCTTCTGATTCGCGCGAGCCGTATAAAAAGTTCCTGAAAGACTTTCCGGGGCGCAGCTTTGCCGAAGTGCCATTCGTGTATTGCTACAGCCCTGAGACTCCGTCGACCGACATGCTGCCGCGCATTCACTTCCGGCGCGACCGGCTGCATGTTGCGCTGGACGTCAGCGATGACTGGCACGATCTGGCGCCTACGACCGGGACAGTTCCTTACGGCTTTCATGCGGTGCCGGATACCGACTACGAGTACGCGCTCTACGGCTGCAAAGGTGGCGATTCGGAACTCTGGCGGCTGCTCGCGCCGGGCGTGCCGCGCCGCCATGATTTTCCGCGCACAGGCAAGCCCGAACGCGGCACGGGAACGGTCAGCGGCGCCAGGCACGTGGTCAAGCGCGAGGGCAATACATACATCTATGAAATGGCCATTCCTAAAGAGGAGCTCGCGACGCTGAAACTCAGCGCGGGCACGACGCTTGGACTGATGCTCCGCGGCGGCAACAGCGAAGGCCCCCATTGCGATTACGGTCTCGATAAGGCGGCCGTGAAAGTGAACGGGCTGACGCTGCATCCATACTGGGAACGCAGTGCAAACTGCGGCGTGCGCTGGACACTTGTGGATTAGGTGTAGAGAAGCTTGAGCTCGGGTGGTCGGGGTTGCTGCTGCGTCACGCAATGGATGGCGCCGTAGCCCCCGACCAGATCTTTGCAATTGATCCCGATGATCTTGCGCCCTGGGAAAAATTCGCCGAGCAGGCCGAGCGCTTTTGAATCATTCTCGCAGCCAAAAACGGGAACCAGCACCGAGCCGTTGCCGATGTAGAAATTCGCGTAACTGGCCGGCAGGCGTTCTTCAGCAGGGCGATCTGCGTGCACGGCTCCGCGAAAGACTTTGCCCGGCGACGGAAACTTGACGATGTCGAACGACGTGCCATTGGGATGGCGCACTCCCTTTAGACGTTCGAAGTTCTCCTGCAACGGGCGGTAATTGACATCGGCCGGATCGTCTTCGACGACGGTAATAATGGTGTTTGCGTTAACGAAGCGGGTGATGTCGTCGATGTGCCCGTCGGTGTCATCGCCTGCAATTCCGTCGCCGAGCCAGATGA
The DNA here is from genome assembly GCA_035628505.1 of Planctomycetota bacterium. GTDB lineage: Bacteria > Planctomycetota > SZUA-567 > H5-PLA8 > H5-PLA8 > DASPJR01. The sequence goes on from DASPJR010000200.1 coordinate 6,225, forward strand.
CGTGCGACGCGCCGAGGTACTCATCAAGGCGCGCTTCGATCTGCTTGCGCGAGAGCGACGGATTGCGGTTGGGATTGAGCAGCACGCATTCGGTCGTCAGCAGCGAGCCCTTTCCGTTGACGTCGATCGAGCCGCCTTCCAGGACCATGCGGGGGTGAAAGCACGGAAGCTTCAGCGCGGCGGAGACTTTTTCGGGAACGGCATCGTCGTCGTCCCACGGATAGTACTTCTCGCCCCAGGAATTGAATTTCCAGTCGATGATGGCGATGTTGCTGGAACGCGGATCGCCCGCGGGGGCGCTCGCATCGGGCTCGACTTCGCGCGTGACAAATATGGGGCCATGATCGCGCGCCCACGCGTCGTTCGTCGGAATATAGTAGAAACGGACGTTCGTGCAGCTTACGCCTGTGTCGGTCAGCAGTTTCCGCACACTCGCTTCGCTGAGGCTGTCGCGGACGCAGATGTGGACCGTTTCGTGATCGCACAGGCCGCGCACGATTTCAGCAAAAACGGATGGAATTGGCCCAAAATTCCCGACCCACGTGCGCGGATTGTGCGGCCACGAAAGCCACGTCCCCTCGTGAGGATCCCATTCAGCGGGCATGCGGTAACCGAATGATTTGGGCGAATCGGGCATGATGTCCTGAAAGCGGCTCTAATCCAGAAAACGTTGCAGCACACCGCCGTATGCATCCACGCGGCGGTCGCGCAGGAACGGCCAGTGGCGGCGCGTCCAGTCTATCGAACTCAGCTCGCAGCGTGCGAGCAGAATCTCTTCCTTATCCGCGCTGGCCTTCGCGATCACGCGGCCGAACGGATCTGCGACAAACGAACCGCCCCAGAAATCCAGGTTGTCTTCACGGCCCACGCGGTTGACAGCGCAGACGAAGCATCCATTGGCGAGCGCATGCGCGCGCTGGATCAGTTCCCACGCATCGGCCTGCGCCTTCTTTGTTTCTGGATCATCTTTCGGATGCCAGCCGATGGCCGTGGGATAAAACAGCACGCGCGCACCGGCCAGCGCCGTGAGCCGCGCCGCTTCCGGGAACCACTGGTCCCAGCAGACGAGCGTGCCGATCTTTCCGTGAGCCGTCTCGATCGCGCGGAAGCCGGGCTGGGCGTCACCCGGCGTGAAATAAAACTTCTCGTAATAGCAGGGATCGTCGGGAATGTGCATCTTGCGGTACTTGCCGGTCATCTTGCCGTCTGAATCGAACACGACCGCGGTATTGTGATACAGCCCTTCAGCGCGCCGTTCGAAAATGGAGCCGACCAGAACGATCTTTGCCGCGGCCGCTGCTTTCGAAAGCGCCTCCGTCGTCGGCCCGGGAATGCTCTCGGCGAGCGCGAACTGGCTGTCGTCTTCGCTCTGGCAGAAATAACGCGAGCGGAACAGTTCCTGCAGGCAGACGATCTGCGCGCCCTGCTTCGCTGCTTCTTTGATGCGCTTGAGGGCCTTGTCGAGATTTTCCCGCGGCTCGGTGCTGCAGGTCATCTGAATGAGCGCAATGTTGAGCGCGCCTGAATCTGTTTTCACTTTTCTGGACATACGCGTTCCAAATTCCTTCCGCACAGAATCATAGCGCGGCGCGTCTTATTTTCTTGGCCGGATACACGCAGAGGAGGTTTCTTGAGACGGGTCACACGATGAAGCGACGCTATCAAGAGGATGCGACGGGTGCCCGGCCCATCGGGCCGGGTGCCGAAGGCACAAGAAGCCTCAGATGAGGCGCTCGTAGTCGTTAACCTGACCTGTCACAGAAAAAACACACTGGCCGCACGTTTTTCCGTGCGGCCAGCGTTATTTGAGTGCAACGTCGGTGCTGCGGCTTCTTGTCGCTGACGCGACCCGGCCCTTGGGCCGGGCCATCCCGCGCAGGTGCTCAAAAAAGCTGAAAATCATGCGCTTGTAAGTCTAGAGCCGGCGGAATCTTGTGTTGGCGAAAAAATTTAAGCGAGAAAGTCCCGACAAATCGCGAGCGCAAATCGTCTTAGTATAAGTGAGGGGCTTCAGAAGCGAAGACCCTCGATCAGAAACAATCGCGGGTGGCCGGGCGATCGGGCCGGGTGCCTAAGGCACAAGAAGCCCCAGCTGAAGGCTTGTAGTCGTTAAACTGATTGGTCACAGAAAAACGTTTGCGTCACGTTTGCACGCGCGGCCAGCATTATTTGACTGCAACGTCGATGCTGCGGCTTCTTGTCGCTGACGCGACCCAGCCCGTTGGGCTGGGCCACCCAGCGCGCGTGTACGCGGGGACCCCTCACACGTAACACCCGCGGACGGGCGCGGCTTACGCCAGCAGTTCCTTAATCACCTTCGCCGGTTCGACACCCGTCAAGCGCGCGTCGAGTCCCTGGTTCTTGAAGGTGAAGCGTTCGTGTTCGAAGCCGAGCAGATGCAGCACGGTCGCGTGGAAATCGCGGATGTGGACCGGGTCCTTGATGATGTTGTAGCTGAAGTCGTCGGTCTCGCCGTAGATCGTGCCGCCCTTCGAACCGCCGCCTGCCATCCACATCGTAAAGCAGCGCGGATGATGATCGCGGCCGTAGTTTTCTTTGGTCAGGCCGCCCTGCGAGTAGATCGTCCGGCCGAATTCGCCGCCCCAGATAATCAGCGTGTTATCGAACATGCCACGCTGCTTGAGATCCTGGATCAGCGCGTAACAGGGCTGGTCAACGTCTTTGCACTGCGAGGGCATGCGGCCGGCAAGATTGCCGTGGTGGTCCCAGTTGTTGTGGTAGACCTGCACGAACCGGACGCCGCGTTCCACCAGGCGCCGTGCCATCAGCACGCTGTTGGCGAACGAGCCCGGCTTTTTCGCTTCCTCGCCGTAGAGCTCGTATGTGCTGGGTGGCTCCTTCTCGATCGCCGTCAGATCGGGGACGCTTGCCTGCATGCGGAAAGCCATCTCGTACTGGCTGATACGCGTGTTCGTTTCCGGATCGCCGACCTGCTTGAAGGTCATCTCGTTAAGCTGCTTGATGCCGTCGAGCGTCTTGCGGCGCACGGAGTCGCTTACGCCCGGCGGGTTGTTGATGAACAGGATCGGATCGCCCTTGCTGCGGAAGGAGACGCCGGCATGCTCGCCCGGCAGGAAGCCCGCCGACCAGAGCCGCGCTGAAATCGCCTGTTCCTGCTCGCGGTTGGACGGAATCGCCACCAGCACGACAAACGTCGGCAGGTCCTGATTGAGCGAGCCCAGTCCATACGACACCCACGAGCCCATGCACGGCCGGCCGGTCACCTGGTTGCCAGTCTGCATGTAGCAGATCGCCGGTTCATGATTGATCGCTTCAGTGTGCATCGAGCGGATCCAGCAGATGTCGTCGGCGCATTTGGCCAGGTTCGGCAGTAGCTCCGTCATCCACATGCCGCACTTGCCATGCTGAGCGAAGTTGAACTTCGACGGTGCGACCGGAAAACGCGCCTGGCCCGAGGTCATCGTCGTGAGGCGCTGGCCGTTGCGAATCGAATCGGGCAGATCCTTGTCGTACATCTCCACCATCTTCGGCTTATAGTCGAAAAGGTCCATCTGCGACGGCCCGCCGACCATGTGCAGATAGATCACGTTCTTGGCTTTGGGCGGAAAGTGCGGTCCGATCTTTACCGCGCCCGCTGCCTCACCGCCAGCAAGCAGGTTTGCGCTCGAGCCCAGCAGCGTGGATAGTGCCGCGTAGCCCAGCACGTTTTTTCCGCGAGCCAGGAACTGGCGCCGCGTTTCGGCCTTGATCCATTCGTCGTACACGTTCATGGCGGTGTCCTTTCTAAAACCGGACTGCGGTAACAGCGGAATTCACTGAGTAATCTAAAAAAACTCCGTGATCTCCGTGTTCTCCGTGCCTCCGTGTTGAAGTCGTTTCGTTATTTGTTCAGCACCTCGTCGAGATTCAGCATCTGATTGCAGACCATCGTCCACGCCGCGAGCTCATCGGCAGCGAGTGATTCGTCGGCCTTAATCTCGCCGACGCTCAGCAGCTTCTTGGCGTTTTCAGGCGCAGCTTTGTACTCAGCCAGCAGCTCCTGCTGGATTTTCAGGACGACCTGTGCTTCCTTGCTCTCCAGCGGGCGGCAGAGCACGCGGCGCGCAATGAAGTCCAGCCGCTTTTCAGCGTCGCTTCCGGCCTTCATGGCGTTCTGCGCCAGCACCCGCGCGGCTTCGACAAACTGCGGGTCGTTGAGCGTTACAAGCGCCTGCAGCGGCGTGTTGGTGCGCTCGCGCCGCACGCACGAAAACTCGCGGCTTGGCGCGTTCAGGATTTCCAGAGACGCCGGCGGCGCCGCCCGCTTCCAGAACGTGTACAGGCTGCGGCGGAAGAGTTTGTCGCCGGTGTCGCGCTTGTAGTTGCGCGTATCGCTGCCGGGCATGCCTACCACTTCCCAGACGTTTTCCGGCTGATATGGCTTGACGCTCGGCCCGCCGATGTTCGACGAGAGCAGGCCGCTGGCGGCCAGCGCGTAATCGCGGATCATCTCGGCATCCATGCGGAAGCGACTGCCGCGTGAAAGCAGGCGGCCGGCCGCATCCTTCTCCAGGTTCTTTTTCTTGACCACAGCGGCCTGGCGATAGGTCGAGGACATGAGGATCTGCTTGATGAGTTTCTTGGTGTCCCAGCCGCCGTCGCGGTACTCGGCAGCCAGGTAATCAAGCAGTTCCGGGTGCGAGGGCAGTTCGCCCATGATGCCGAAGTCTTCGGCGGTCTTCACGAGCCCGGTGCCGAAGATCTCCTGCCAGATGCGGTTGACGATCACCCGAGCCGTGAGCGGGTTCTCGGGCGAGACGATCCATTGCGCCAGGCCCAGCCGGTTTTTGGGCGCGCCGGCAGGGAACGGATGCAGCGCGGAGAATACGGCGGCTTCTACTTTCTCACCCGGCTTTGAGTAGTCGCCGCGCATGAGAATGTTTGCCGTCGGCATGCTGTCGCGCTTCTCTTCCATGATGTGCGCCACCGACGCGCGGTCGCGGATTTTTTTGCGCTCTGCTTCCAGCGCCGTGACTTTCTGGCTGGCGCTCAGCAGGTCCGCGTTGTCGGAGACATACGCATCGAAGAGCTCGTCCTTGTCCTTGTTCTGACGCGCCTTGAGTTCCTGCCCCAAAACGGTGCGCATTTTCGGCAGCGCCTGGAGGCGCAGAACTTCGTAGCCTTCGAGCTTGCGCGGGTAGATGCGGACATCCTGAACCAGCGCGCCGGTCAGCGGCAAGGTCGTCTTGCGCTGTCCAATCAGCAGTGGCGTTGGCGTCTTGGCACTGCTCTTATCTTTCAAGGTGTTTGTATCGACCTTGAGCTTGGCTTCCTTGCCATCGACATAGATCTTAAAGCCCGACGCCTTGCCGGAGCCGTTGTATGTCACGAAGACGTGCTGCCACGTATCGTTCTTCGCGCGGCGATCCTGCGTGATGACCTTGATCGCGTCGTCTTTCCATTTGCTGACCAGATGAACCGCGTATTCGCCGTCCTGCGCCATGAGGTCCCAGCCCCGGAAGTCGGCTTGATCGTCCATGCGCGCCATGATTGCCGCGCTGCCTTTGAAATCCTTGGGCAGCCTGACCCAGCAGCCGTAGGAGAAGGCCTGGTCGCGCTCGAAGTTTCCGGCCTCGCCCGGCACTGTAAGCGGCGCCTTATCGGCGATGATGGGAGCCTTGCCGGACTTGCCATCAGCCCACGCGATCTTCTGGCTGGACTTTACGGTGATCGTCGCGCCATTGGCGATGCCGTCGACTTGATCGCCGTTCTGTTCGACGTTGAGCGGCAGTAGCAATGCCGGCGGGCCGTTCTTCTCGACGATCGCGTCCCAGTCGATGGGCTTGGCCGCTTCAAGCCACTTGTCGAAATCTCCACGTAGCATTTTGCGTTTTTCGGCGATGAGCTTGTTCGTATCGACCAGTTCCTGCGGGATCTCGTTCCAGCGCTTTTCGTCTTCCGGCTTGGGCAGCACCATGGCCGGGGCGGTGTCGCGGATATTGCCGTCCAGAGCGCCCTGCGTCGTGTTGCGGAAGAACGCGCTCATGGAATAAAAATCTTTGCTCGTGATAGGGTCGAACTTGTGATCATGGCAGACGGCGCAGTTAGCCGTCAGGCCCAGCCACACCCACGAGGTCGTCTCGACACGGTCGCGTGCGTAGTTAGCGAGATTTTCCTCGGCGATCGTGCCGCCTTCGTTCGTCGTGATATTGCAGCGGTGGAAGCCGGTCGCGATGATCTGTTCTTTCGTCGGATTCGGCAGCAGATCTCCCGCCAGCTGTTCGATCGTGAACTGGTCGAACGGCTGATTCTTGTTGAACGCGTTAATCACCCAGTCGCGGTATGGCCAGATCTCGCGGTAGTTATCGAAGTGAAGGCCGTGTGTGTCGCCGTAGCGGGCGGCGTCGAGCCAGTAACGCGCGCGGTGCTCACCGTAGCGCGGCGAAGCCATCAGTTTATCGACGAGTTTCTCGTAAGCGTCTTTCGACTTATCGTTGACGAACTCTTCGACAAGTTCAGGTTCGGGAGGCAGACCGGTAATGTCCAGTGACACACGACGTGCCAGCGTGCGGCGATCCGCTTCTGGCGCGGGCTTCAGGCCCACGGCGTCGAGCTTGGCTGCGACGAAATTATCGATGGGGTTGGTAATCCACTTTCCGCCCTTTGATTTCGGCTCATCAGGCAGCGTTGGCTTGATAAAAGACCAGTGCGGTTCCCACTGCGCGCCCTGCGCGATCCAGCGGCGGATCAGCTCTTTCTGCTCGGGCTTAAGCGTCTTGTGAGACTCTGCCGGGGGCATGAGCTCTTCGGGATCTTTTGAAATGATGCGCAGGTAAAGGGGGCTTTTGTCGGGCTTGCCTTTGACGACGGTCGGACCATCCTGGCGTTCTTTGAAAAATCCGTCTTCCTGGTCCAGGCGCAGTTTGGCTTTGCGGCTTGCGGGATCGGCGCCGTGGCAGTGGAAACAATTCTCCGCCAGGATCGGTCGGACATCCCGGTTGAAGCGGATTTGACCGCTGTGGCTGGAGGCAAAACAGGAAGTGCTGATGAGAAGAACTGCGAAAACCGGCAACAGGTGAGATCGCGCCATGCAACAACCCCCTCGACGTCATGCCCTGACTACCGGACTGCTTGTCCATTGCCCGGCTTGCACCCGGGCATAAAAAGACATTCATGTCCGCTTATAGGTCGTATACATCCGTCTGGAGATATTGTAAGACAAAAATTATAATTTTTAAAGTGCTAACACGGCTGAGCCCGCAAAAATTTTGGCGCAGGCAGATTTATAATGCTGAGGCGGCTGCAGTTCTGTTCAGGTAATAAGACGGCAGGATTCGTGCCACGCTGGCCGCGCCCATTAGGCGGGGTCGGCGTTGCAGCAAGGCATCGGTGTTCCTCCGGCACCAGCCCGTTGGGCCAAGCCACCCCGGGACGGTGATTCTGTTTCGACCTGTATTACGGAATCACTCCGTACACGGCGCGCTTGATCGAAAGCTTCTTATCAGCGGGCGCGGAGATCTCGATCGTTTCGCCCTCGGCGCAGGTCTTGGCGAGCGACTCGTCGCCAACGGCGTACTCGACGCGCAGTTTCTTGGGCGTTCCCTGTGCCGGATCGCCGAAGAGTTCGTTGTCGGCCTTGATTGAAAGCTTGTTGTTCTTCACTTCGGCCGCGACCTTCGCCGTAACGTCGGCCTGCTTTTCCGGATTCGAGAACGCCGGGTGATCGGCTTTACCCGCGGATTCCATGTACGTGAGTAGATCCAGGATTTCTTCCTTGGTGAAGTTATTCACGAGCGCTTCGGGCATGGGCGAGAGCTTCGACGGCGCGCGGCTGGCGAGATTGGCTTTCTTGACCTCGACCTTTTCGGGCATCAGCGGGTTGGGCTGAATAATCAGGCGATCGTCGTTCTCTTCCAGCACGCGTCCCTCAACAATCTTGTTGTCCTTGGTCTTGACGGTCATGTTCTGGTACTGCTCGGAGATGACCTTCGACGGTTCGATGATAGATTCCAGGATGTCCTTGCGCTGAAAGCGGCTCGAGATTGCCGTCAAGTCCGGACCCGACGCGCCGCCGGTATTTCCGAAGCGATGGCAGGCCAGACACTGTGCGGCTTCGAAGACTTCCTTCCCGCGTTCGAAGCTGCGGTTCTTGCCGACCTGGTCCAATGCCGGCAGCAAACTGGCCACGTCCCATTCCTTGACGAACTTGCGCTGCTGCGGTTTCTTCGCTTGCTGCTTGGCTCCCGGGGGCGTGTACGCGGCGAGCACTTCCGCCAGGGCCGTCTGCTCATCGGCGGTCAACGTCGCTTTGGCTTGAGAATGGAAATTGCCCAGGAACTTCGGGAAGCTCGCGCCGTCGCCAGCCGGGCGCGCAGCATCTTCAAACCACTTCACTGCGTGCGCCCACTGCTGCCTGGGCCGTTCCTTGTTGGTCCACCAGCTGAAGTACTGCTTGCGGAGCTCTGGCGTCCAACCCTTGGTCACCGTGCGCAGCGCAAGAATATAGACGAGCTGTTCCGGTTGCGTCTGAGCGGCGTTCAGAAGAGCCATGGTCTTCGAGACGGCGTCCGGCGCTTCCAGTGCGAGCAGAATCTGGCAGAGCTCGCGGTTAAGCTCTTCGTTCTTTGCCGGAAATGCCGCATTAAGGTCATCAAGCGTTGCCTTCGCCACGTCCGAGGCGGGCTTGCCCTGGCGCGCAATCGAAACCTGGATGACGCGCAGCTTCTCGAACTTCTGCGTGTCGCTCAGCGAAGCGATCGGGAAACTTTCGAGCGCCTTGAACAACGCCGGCTGAGCGTCGTTGCCACCCAGGCGCGCGATGGAAAGCAGCGCCGTGAGCGCCGCGTTCGGCTGCTTTTCGGCCAGCGCGCGCGACTTCCATTGCTCAACGGGCTGGCGTTCGATCGCGATTCGGGCGGCGTAGCGGATGAAGCGGTCAGGGCTGTTCAGGTGCGGCCAGACGGTTTCGATCGCGGCCGGGTCTTCCTTGGTATGGAACGCTTCGATTTTGCGGCGCAGCTCGCGCGCAGCGGCGTGCTCTTTATCCTGCAGCTCGCCCGTGGTGGGCTCGTTGCCTGTGTACGTCACGCGGTAGAGGCTTGCTCCCGTCCCGCGGCCGCCGACAGTGAAGTACATTGCGCCATCGTCACCGATAACGACATCGGTCAGATTCAGCGGTCCCTTGGGGCCCTTGCCTGGAGTGACAATCCCCTTGGGCGCGACGAAGTTTTCCCACGTGCCCGTATAGCCGGCGCCGTCTGGCTTCAGGTGTACGGCAATCAGGCGACCGTAGGTCCAGTCGCAGATGTAGATCGCTTTCTGGTACTTCACCGGGAACTTCGCGCCGATGCCGTTGGACACTCCCGTCGGGCAGCCGATGCCGATATTCACGGTCGCTGGCAGGCTGTCGTGGTAGTACTCCGGCCACTTCGCAGTGCCTTCACGGTAGCCATGGTCGGCGCCGCTGGTCACCTGGAAGACGCGCACCGGGCGGTACCATGGCGTGCCCCAGTCCCATTCCATGTCGCTGTCGAAGCCGAAGAGTTCACCATCAGGATTGAAGGCGTGGTCGTAGCAGTTGCGCTGGCCGGCGCCGTAGAGTTCCGCGTTTTTCCCGTCGGCGTCCATGCGCACGACATAGCCGCCGGGCGGTTTCACACCCGCGCCGAAACCGTTGCCGTCTTCAGCACGCGGCAGAACCACGTCATCGGCGTAGTTGCGGTGCGGGGAGCTTGGCAGCAGATCGTTGGGTATTTTGCAGAAGTTTCCATTCACAACATAGAGCTTGTTGTCCGGACCGAGCGCAATGCCGTGCGCGCCGTGCTCGCCCGGGCCGCCCTGCCATTCCCGCAGGAACTCAATGCTGTCGTACGTGCCATTGCCGGTGGTGTCCTTGCAGCGGAAGAAGCCGAAGAGGCTTTTGCCTTCCTTGTTTTTTCCGAAGCCGCTGACGTAGAGGCTGTCGAAGGCGTACAGCATGCCCATGACTTCACTGATGGGCAGCTTGATATCCTCCTGCATGACAATCTGGCCGTCTTTGATGGTGATGCGCGTAACGGGCTGATTGCGCTGTCCGCCGAGCAGCAGGCGGCCTTTGTTATCCTTGGCCAGGCAGATCCACGAGCCGTGGACCTTGGGATCCGCTTTCAAGAGATGTTCGATCTTGAAGTCTGGAAGTGCGGCCAACTTGTCGACCAGATCCGCAGACGTTTCGCCTGCTCCCACTTTCACAGCCAGAACCGCCCACAGAAGCAGCACGACGCACGAACGGATGAATGACATGGAAGAATCCTCAATGTTTAAGCATGGCTTTCGCCTTGTGCCGTGCATTCAGTACACCTGTGGCTTTCGTTTTAGATTGTAACGTTACCTGAAATCCTGCCTGACCGGAAAAATTGATCGCTCCCGGCTGGCCCAGACGACGCAGTCGTCTGGGCGCGCCAGCGCAGGAGGTTACATCCTGCGTGCTGCAAAACAGGTCATGGGTGGTAAAGGGATGAGCGTCAAGGCCGTTAGCTGTGCGATTGTACTCAGGGCAGCACGAATGGTGTAACCTCTTGCGCTTCGCGCCCAGACTTCCGTCTGGGCCACCCCTGTGGCGTTTTTTCGTTGCACATTTCACAAGCTCGCTACGCTAGGCGACGACGCTGCTGAATCACCAGCACAATCGAGCCGGCTAACGGACGGCTCTGCATACAAAGGAGAGGGTGGGCGATTGAGGATCGTCGCGGGCGAAAATCCGCAATCCGAAATCCGCAATCCGAAATAGAAAGATGGCATGGACACGCAAACACCTTCTGGGTCTTGAGGAGCTTTCGCGCGAAGAGATCCTCGAGATTCTCGACCGCGCAGCCAGCTTTAAGCAGAATCAGAATTCGACTGGCAACGTGAAAAAACTGCCGAATCTCGCCGGCAAGACAGTGGTCAACCTGTTCTTTGAATCCTCCACGCGCACCAGCAATTCCTTCGCGCTGGCCGCCAAGCGGCTCTCCGCCGATACCATGAGCTTCTCAAGCTCGGGAAGTTCGGTCAGCAAAGGCGAGACGCTGATCGACACGGCACTGAACATCCAGGCCATGGGCGTTGACGCATTTGTCATCCGCCATTCGGCCCCGGGTGCGCCCCATCTTCTCGCGCGGCACGTGAAAGTTCCCGTCGTCAATGCGGGCGACGGCTGCCATGAACATCCGACGCAGGGCCTGCTCGACATGTTCACCATCCGCGAAGTGTTCAAGAAGCTCGACGGCCTGACCGTCTCAATTTTAGGAGACATCCGCCATTCCCGCGTGGCGCGTTCCAACGCGTGGGGCTTAAGGAAGCTGGGCGCGCGCGTGATTCTCTGCGGGCCTCCCACGCTGGTTCCGCCGGCGATCGGGCAGGCGCTGGGCTGCGAAGTGAGCCACGATATCGAGTACGTCGTGCGCGAGTCGGACGTGCTCAACTGCCTGCGCATTCAGTTCGAGCGCAAAGCCGCGGATTTCTTCCCAAGCACGCGTGAATACGCCGCCATTTACGGCCTGAACAGCGAGCGCATGAAACGCTGCAAGCCAAACGCAATCATTATGCACCCCGGACCCATCAACCGCGGCATTGAACTGACGCCCGAGCTTGCCGACGGCGAGCGCAGCGTGATCCTCGACCAGGTCGCCAACGGCCTGGCCGTGCGCATGGCGGTGCTGGATTTGTGCATGAGCGCGTGACGATTGTCTCACGCAAAGACGCCAAGGCGCAAAGAACGGCGACAGATTGTATTCGCGCACGGGCGCGGAGACGCAAAGCCGGCAGTGAACCGCTCTCGCGCAAAGCCCTGAAAGCTGTGAAGCAGGCTCCGCCGTAAGCCGCGGAGCGGCGACAGATAGTAGCCCACGGCGCAAGCCGTGGGAAAAGATTCGCCCTATGGATTTTCAGAGCCCCGGAGGGGCGACAGAGATGTCGCACACTTTCACAAACCTGCTGACGCATATCGTCTTCAGCACGCGTGAACGCCGGCCTACGATGAGCGCGCCGTTGCGATCGCGATTGTTTCCGTATATGGGTGGAATCGTTCGCGATTTGAAGAGCAAAGCCCTCATCGACCACGTTCATCTCGTGATTTCACTTTCGCCCACGATTGCCATCTCGGATTTCATGAGTAAGTTAAAAGGCAATTCATCGAAATGGGTGAACGAAAATCAGGCAGAAACTTTTGCGTGGCAGACTGGTTATGCCGCGTTCAGCGTCAGCCAGTCGAACATGGAAGCCGTGGAGAAGTACATTGCCAAGCAGGAAGAGCATCATCGAAAGCTGAGTTTCAAGGAAGAGTTCCTGGCACTTTTAGAAAGACATGGATTGGATCATAAGAGTCCGTATGTTTTTGACTGATGGCAATGCCTCTGTCGCCCCGCTGGGGCTATCGAGGTTTCGAGGACGTCGGTTCCCACGGCTGGCGCCGTGGGCTACTATCTGTCGCCGCTCCGCGGCTGATCGGCGTGCCGCTGGCACGGCTGAGGGTGATGCCGATGGCACGGCTGACGGCAATGCTGCTCCGCGCCTAAGGGCGATGCCGCTGGCGCGGCTGAAATGAGGATACTGAAGTGTCAACATTGGTCCTGAAATCCGGTCGCGTATTCGATCCGTCTCAGAAGATCGACAAAACAGCCGACGTGCTGATCGACAAAGCCAAAGGCACGATCATCGAGATTGGCTCGGGCCTAAAAGGCGATGAGACGCTGGACTGCGCGGGGAAGCTCGTCTGTCCGGGGTTTCTGGATATTCACGTCCACTTCCGCGAGCCAGGCAATAACGCGAAGGAGACCATCGCGACGGGCTCGGCGGCGGCGGTGCACGGCGGCTTCACGACCGTTGTCACCATGCCCAACACCGATCCGCCGCTCGATAACCCTGCCTCCATAGCCTATCAGTACCTTCAGGCGAAAAATGCGGCCAAGGCGCGCGTCTTCCCGATGGGCTGCATCACCAAAGGGCGTAAAGGCGAAGAACTGGCCGAGCTGGGCCTCATGGCGCTCGGTTCAGGAGGACAGCCCGGTGCGGTCGCGTTCACCGATGACGGTTCAGCGGTGCCCGGCAGCATGATCATGCGCTCGGCGTTCGAGTACGCCCGCACGCTCGATCGCGTCATCGTTGAACACTGCGAAGATCATGATCTCTCCAACGGCGCAATCATGCATGAAGGCAAAGTCAGCGCGGCTCTGGGGATAAACGGCTACCCGAGCGCGGCCGAAGAGATCATCGTGGCGCGCGATATCCGTCTGGCCAAGCTGGCCGGCGCGCGCTTCCATGTTTCTCACATCTCCGCTAAGGGAGCTGTAGCGCTCGTTCGGGAAGGCAAAGCCAAGGGCGTTCGCGTCACAGCAGAAGTCAGCCCCCATCATCTGCTGCTGACTGACGAATGCTGCCGCGGCTTCGATCCCATCTATAAGATGAACCCGCCGTTGCGCGAGCAGTCTGACGTCGACGCGTGCCTTGAAGGGTTGCTGGACGGCACCATCGACTGCCTGGCATCCGACCACGCTCCGCATACCAGCGAAGAGAAGGCGCGCGAATTCGTGGACGCGCCGAATGGCATTATCGGACTTGAATCCAACATCGGCGTGCTGCTGGCCAAGCTGGTTGTGCCTGGCAAGTTGCCTCTTGTTCGGTTTGTTGAAGCTTGGACCTCGGCGCCCGCACGCTGTCTGGGGCTAGAGAAGTTCGGGGTGACCGGAACACTGAAAGTGGGCGGTAACGCCGATCTTACGGTCCTCGATCTGGAGCAGGAATGGACCCTGGACGCCGGCGTCTTCAAATCGAAAGCACGCAACTGCCCGTTTAAGGGATGGCGGCTGAAAGGCGCCCCGAGCTATGCAATTGTGGGCGGCATTATCCATGCGGCCATCGGGGAAACGGTGCGTTCTTCCAAATAAATTCCTAACAAAATGGCCCCTGCTGAGAGATTCTTGCTTGAATTTATTGAATAGCTGCATAAATTCCTCGTCCGCTAATGTGGAACGTAGGATTTCGACGGTTTAAACAGGCTCAACTGAATTGACAGGTCAAGCGGATCATCCTCCGATCCGCAATAAAAGCCGGAGGAACAAGGGCTGCCGGTAAGTGATGCGACAGGATCGCGTCCGCTGGCATCCAGTTTTGGAAAGGGTGTACTATGAAGCGTGTTAGTTTCCTGATGGTTCCGTTCGTTCTGGCTCTGACGCTGAGCTCGGGCCTCTTCGCCGCCGAAGGCGAATGGACTATCACCTTGGGCTGCGCCCACTGCAACTATGAGAAGGACACGGGTGCGACGTCCTGCGCGGCGGCTGGCAAGACCTCTGACGGCAAGATCGTTCAGCTCAAGGGCGATGCTATGAAGGGCATCAAGTTCAAAGCTGGCGGCGACTACAAGGTCAAGGGCGAGATCTCGGCTGACGGAAAGAGCATCACTGTCAAAGAGATCAAGAAGGCCTAATTCCTTCCCGGCAATCAGTTTGCCGGATCGATCGAGCAAGCGGGAGCCTCTTTTCGAGGCTCCCGCTTTTTTTGAATGGGTTCTGGCCTGCACGCGTCGATCTAGTAGAAAGAGAGATCTACTGCACAGGCCGTAAGGCTTTGCAGCTTAAGGAGGACACCCATGAGGCAATCCCGTGCTGCTCTGCTCGCCGCAATCCTGTTTTCTTTGGCCTCCACTGCGCGCGCCGAAACCGTCGACGACATCCTGGCGATGTCCGCCAAAGGCGTCGGCGAAGAAATTCTGCTCACGACCGTCGAGCAGTCCAAGACGGGTTTTACGCTGAACGCGCAGGACGTTATCCGCCTGAAAGAAAAAAAGGTTCCAGACAAAGTAATCATGGCCATGCTGAAGAAGCGTGCCGCGGCAAACCCGGGTCTGGTTGCCGTCGCGCCCGCCCCCGCACCGGCCCCCGCAGCTGTTCCAGCGCCAGCACCTGTGGCTGAGCCTGCCCCAGCGAAGCCGGCGCGGCCCGCGGCGGCCAACGGAATTCTCAATATTGAAAATCTGGACGACAAAACATGGTCGTACAAGTTTGAACCGGCCACTGGAACGATCTGGATTTCTCCGGCGTCCGCGGATGGCCAGGGAAACATCGAGCCTCATGGCGGATTGAGCCTTCGGATGCCGCTTGGAACCTTCGACGTGGTTTACAACGGTCAGACGACTGGCCAGCCGGTGACTGTGCATGGCGAGGACAAGTCTCTGATCATGCTCTCGCGCGTCGATACGAAAGATCTGGAAGCGCTCTATGTTACCGTGTTTGAAAAAGGCGAGCGCAAAACAAGTGGCAAGCTGGTCACTCTGCGCCAGAGCAACGGCAAGCGAGCGGAAAGGGAAATCGATTCACGGCCCGCGGAGCGTGTAGTTGAGCGCGAACGCGTCGTCGAAGTTCCGTCGACGACGGTGGTTTACCGCGACACGCCGACGGTCGTGTATTCGGGCAGTTACTATTCGCCGTATTACTCCAGCTACTATTACCCGGGCTCGTACTATCTCGGCTCCGGTTATTGCGCGCCGCGATACTACAGCAGCTACTGTGGACCGCGTTATTACGGCGGCTACTCAGGGTACTACGGCGGAGGCAGCTACTACGGCGGACACAGGCACGGCGGTTCCGTCAACTTCGGCTACACCCATATCGGACGCAACAACAGCTTCGGCATTGGTGTCGGTGTGGGCCGCCGCTGGTAGAAAGAACTGATGCATGATGCATGAACAGCAATGTTTCATGCATCATGCCTCATGCATCAAACTTTTATCGACCGCGTTCGAACTCTTTCAAATAGCCCTGGAACTCGCGGCGGTGCTCTTCTTCATCACCGAGCAGTTCAATGCAGAGTTCCTGCGTGACGAAATCGACGCCATCGCAGATGTCGATGAGCTTGCGATAATGTTCGCAGGCGGCTTCTTCGGCTTCAATGACGCCATTTATCACGGACACCAGGTCGGCGCTGTCCTTGCGCGGCTGAAGCGAAGCCTGGTCGAATTTCAGTTCCTGCGATCCGGGAACGGTGCCTCCTAGAATGTGAATGCGCCTGCCCAGTCGGCGAGCGTGTTCCAGTTCAGCCGTAATATCGTCTTCCAGAGATTCTTTAATCTCCTTGGCGCGCACGCCATCCAGATTGATAGAGTTCGAGACGTAATTCATTACCGTCTCCATCTCCATATTATATGCAATCTTCAGAGCCTCGAGAATCTCGGTGGCATGGTCGATTTGAACGGCAACATTGCTTTCAGCGTGCTCATTGTCCATTGTTTACTCCCTTGGCGCCCGTGTGGATTGGCTCCCCATGAATTCGGCCAAACGGCTTTCTGATGTGCTGCACCTGCGGCAGCACAGTCTTCGGTATTCAGGGCACGCAGCACGCCAAAAAGTTCCATCGAATCCTGGAAGAGCGCTACAATATTTAAGCTGGCCGCGCGTCTGTTTTTTAAGAGCCCACCTGGACGGCGGGGCATTACGAGGAGTTTTCAATCCTGTGCGCTTGAACCGATCTGCTGCGACTGCGTTTCTGATCCTGTCTCTTCTCTGTTCCGACATTTCCGGTATGAAAGCGTGCCTGGCCGGAGACGCTTCTCCTGCGGCGGGGGGTGCTCCGTCGGCAAGCTTAGACGTTCCTGACTGGGCGCTGGGCATTCTGAGCGTCCGCAAGCTCTCGGGGGCGCTCGATAAGGCCGGACTCTACGCCAATAACCTGCTGCCGAATTCATCTGAACTGGCCAAGCAGATCATCCTTACTTTCATGTTCCGTCTTCCGCTCGGCGGTGGCGTGCAGAACGGCGCGGCGCTGATCGTCATTCCCGACCCCGTTTCGACCGGCACAAAGGATGAAGTCGCTTTTATTCTTCCGGCCACAGACAAGGATGCGCTGAAGAAAGTTTTCATCGATACCTATGGCGTTCCGACCGAAGCCGACGGCGTGATGACATTCACGCTGCCGCAGCCGCTGCCGCAACCCGACAAATCGCTGCTGGTGAGATTCGCCGGTGACCGCCTGCTTGCCGCGCCCAACCCAGTGGTGCTGAAAAAGCTCTCCGAGTTCGTTGAGGGCCGCACGGACGCGGCGCTGGCCGGAACTGCGAACGCTGACGCGGTGCTCGCGATTAATGTCGCGACCGTCAAGCGCGCGTATGGCGTGATGGTCGCGGCGGTGCTTGGCGTCGTTGAGCAGCTTGCGGGCGTGCAGCGGCGCGAAGAAGTCCAGGCTCTCTCCGAACTCGTCGAGATGCTCTGGCAGGTCAACTCGTTTGAAGCGCGGCTGGAATTGAACGACACCGGCACCAGCGGCACCATTGAGCTCGCTGCGTTTCCACGCGGAGGAACGCCGCTTGCCGCGCGCGTGGCCGCGCCCGCCAAGTCCGTCTCGTCCGACGTAATTCGTCTCGTGCCCTCCAAGGCTGCGCTGTTTGGGTCATGGAATATCAACGGGCCGGCCATGGCGGAGATGCTGCGGGCAAAGCTTCCCAAACCATCGGGGCCTCAGGCGAAGCAGGCAGAAGAACTGGAGTCCGCGATACTCGGCATGCTGGAAACCATCGATGGCGACGCGGCGGTTTCACTGTCGCTCGTCAACGACTCATCACTGGGAGTTCTCAAGTCATTCCGCAGCAGCGACGCAGCAAAAGCCGGAGCGCGGATCAAGACGGCGCTTGAGAAATTTGCCGCACTGATCAACGCCGATCTTCAAGCAGGCGCTGCTGCTGAGCCCTGGAAGAAAAACGTGCAGGTGCGAGTGAAGAACGCAGACGCCGGCGAGCATGCGGGCGTAAAAATCGAAGGCGTGCAGATCGACGCCGCCGGTCTTCCGCCTGAAGCGACGGGAACCATTCAAAGAATTCTGGGCTGGCCGCTGACCGTTCGCTATGCCGCGGTGGGAACGCGCATGCTCCTCGCCAGCGGGCCCGATGGTCTCGAAGCGCTCAAGCAAGCCATCGATCGCGAAAAGCAGACGGCACCGCTTTCGGATACGGCTGAAGCCATGAAGAATGCCGCTCAGACGAACCCGCATTTCCTGGGCAGTTTTACGGCGACGCAGCTGGCCCGCCTGATCTTCGGCATCGTGCCGCTGCAGCCGAAGATCAATCCCGACAGGCTCACGCGCGGCCTTTCCGATACGCCGATCACGCTGACGGGCCGCGCGGAAAAAGCGTATTCGCTTTTGGGCGAGGTGCCCGTGACGGCCGCGGACGCTGTGGGTACAATCGGGCAGCGCCTGGAAGGCGTAAACCTGCGCATTGACCAAGCCGCTCTACAAGGCGGTGGGGACGCTCCCGCGCCGCCGCCGCCCGCAAAATGACGGGTCGCTGGTAACGAGAGGAAGACATGCCGAAAAAAAAGAAGAAGTCCGCTCCGCCGTACTCTCTTTCCAGTCTCCTGATCCACGGACAATCCAAGGACAAGCATTGGGATTACCGCCACCACGTTGTTCCGCCGATGTCCTCCTCGACATCCTACCGGCTCGACAGCGCCGCCCGTGGCGCGCGCGGATTTGCTGAATTCGGCGTCGGTCCCGTCGACCCCGAAGACGTTCAGAAATCGCCCATCTACATTTACGACCGTTTGGCCGAGCCCACGCGCGACATGCTGGAAGAGGCGCTTGCCACGGCCGAGCGCGGCGAGATCGCGGTAACCTTCGCGAGCGGAATGGCGGCCATCGCGGCGGCGCTGGGCATCTGCGTCGTCACCGGGCAGCACATCGTTGCGCATCGGGTGCTGTATGGCTCGACGTACAGCCTGCTGAGCAGCTGGCTGCCGAAGTACAAGATCACCACGACGCTCACAAATGTGAACAGCGTCGAAGAACTGCGCCAGGCGATCCGGCGGGAAACGCGCGTCGTCTACTTTGAGACGCCGGCCAATCCAAACCTGGAACTCATCGACATGGCGCAGGTCAAGCGCGTGGTCGATACCGTTAACAAGCGGCGCAAAGCGGACGACCAGATCCGAATTCTTGTCGACAACACGTTCGCCTCGCCTTTCTGCCAGCGGCCGATTGAACATGGGGCGGACCTCGTGATTCACTCGCTCACCAAAGGAATCTGCGGCTTCGGCACAGACATGGGCGGCGCGGTGATCGGCGCACGCTCGTTCTTGCCGCTGCTGCTCTCGTATAGAAAAGATTTCGGCGGCGTGCTCTCACCCAAGGCGGCCTGGCCAATTCTGGTTTATGGACTTTCAACGCTGGCGCTGCGCGTGAAGCGCCAGGAAGAGACGGCTTTGACGGTGTCGGAGTTTCTGGCGCAGCATCCGAAGGTTAAAGCCGTGCACTACCCGGGCCTGCTGAGCTTTCCGCAGCACCAGCTCGCGCGGCGGCAGATGACCGACTACCACGGGAATTTTGCGCCCGGCAGCCTCGTCTATTTCATCCTGAAAGGCAGTCACAGCGCCAGCCGCCGCCTTGCCGAGCGGCTCATCGATCGCATCGCGCGCGAGAGCTACACGATCACGCTCGCCGTTTCGCTGGGCCAGGTGCGCACGCTCATCGAACATCCCTCGAGCATGACGCACTCGTCGGTTCCTCTCGCGCGGCAGATCGAAGAGGGTATCGATCCCGGCGGCGTGCGGTTGTCCATCGGGCTGGAAGATTCCGGAGATTTGATTCGCGATCTGGCGCGCGCACTGAGCCGGGTTTAGCGGCGTCGCAGGTGGGAGGTTTCATGCCGAGAACGTTGCTGCTTGCCGTAGCTCTCGCGCTCTGCGCCGGCGCATTGACTGCCGGCGAGCCCGCGCGTCCAAACATTCTCATCATCATGGCCGACGATCTGGCCGACTGGCACCTCGGCTGTTACGGCAATAAAGAAATCAAAACGCCGCACATCGATAAGTTCGCCGCCGACGGCACGCGCATGGCCAATTCATTCTGTGCCACGCCGATCTGTTCTCCCAGCCGCGCGACTTTTTTTACCGGACGCCTGCCTCGTCAGCATGGCATTTATGATTTCCTGGGAAAGCCGATCCCCGAACCGCCACAGGCGCAGGCCGCGCCGCCGCCGTCGTTCAAAAACGAACCGATGATCTCGGACGTGTTCGCCGCCGCCGGTTACACCTGCGGCTACATTGGCAAATGGCACATGGGCGACGACCGCGTGCCGCAGCATAATTATTCGTTCTGGTATAGCCTCGCCGCCGGAGGCAGCGCGCCGTACCGCGATCCGTCGATCTCGCTGAATGGAAAGCACGTGGAAGAGACCGGCTACGTCCCCGAAATTTTCACGGCCAGGGCGCTGGAATACATCCGCGAAAAACGCGAGAAGCCGTGGCTATTGGTAGTCTCGTACACAAATCCGCACACGCCCTACGAAGGCCATCCGCAGAAATATTACGACATGTATTTCGGCTGCCGCTTCGAGACGTTCGGCATCGAACCACCTGCACCCAACTTGTTGCGGGAAGGATCCATGATGAAAGAGCCGCTGCTGAATCTGCGCAAGGCCGCAGCGGCGACGACGGCTCTCGACGACCAGATTCCGCCGCTGCTCAAAGCGCTTGACGACAGCGGCCAGCGCCGCAACACGCTGGTGATGTTCACCGCCGACAATGGTTATCTTTACGGCCGGCACGGCGCATGGAGCAAAGGTCACGCGACGAACCCGATCAACATGTACGAAGAAGTCATCCGCGTGCCGATGATTTACCAGTATCCCGAAAAGCTGCAGCCCGGGCGCGTGATCGAACAGTTCGTGAGCTTCTACGATGTTCTTCCAACGCTCTGCGACGCGGCCGGAATTCAGCCGCCGCAGGATCGCCGTCTGGTCGGCAGAAGTTACTGGCCGGTGCTGCTGGGCGAGCACGTTCAGTGGGACAACAGCGTCTACTGCACGTTCCGCAACACGGAATGCCTCCGCGATGAGCGCTACAAGATCGTGCTGCGAAACAGCGCCGCAGGGCCGAACGAGCTCTTCGATCTGAAAGAAGATCCGCGCGAGAAGAAGAATATTTTTGGACTGAACGAAAGCGCTCCCATCCGCGAGCGCATGATTCGCAAGCTCTCGGCCTGGATGGAAAAGAACACGCCAGGCAATTGACTGCGCGCCGCCTTATTTGCCTGAAGGCAGCGTCGCGTACTGCGGCGTGACCGTCTCGATGTTCGGCGTGATGTCGGCTTCGACGCGGCCCAGCGCCCACTGGATTCCGCCGACGAGAATGTCCTGAAAGAGCGGGTTGCTCCAGACATCTTCGCGGTGGCCCAGCGACGTCGCGTAGACGCGGCCCTTGCCATGCATGCGCGCCCACGTGGCGGGGTAGGGCGGGCGGATGTACAGGCCGCCGTTCATGCCCTTGGGGTCCTGAACCAGGATGACGTGTACGTCTTTCGAAAAATTCTTGATCGAATACCACTCTTCCATCAATTCGAAGCCTTCGCCCAGTTTTTCGCAGCCGGGGAATTTCGCATCGACACACAAGTTCCGCGCTTTCTGCTGCGCGCCATGTCCGATGCTTTCGCCGCCGATCATCTCAATGTACGGATCGACCTTGTCCGTGGATTTGTCGAACGTCGCCAGGGCGTTGTGAACGGCGATGAAAGGTTTGCCATTCTTTACCGTATCAAACAGAAGCTGCTTGCCTTCAGCGGTCATCGGCGGCGAGCCATCCTTCGCTGGCTTCAGCAGATCACCCGACGTGTAGAACATAATGGCGTCGTACTTAGCGAGGTTCTCGGCCGTGAAAATGCCGCCATCTTTCGTGGTCGTGATCTTGAAATTGTGCTTCGCGCCGAGCTCATCCAGGATTTTCTCGGCGTAGCTTGGAGCGTCGCCATTTCTCTTGATAACGCTGTGTTCGAACCGCGCCGACTTGGTGAAGAAGAGAATCTTCGCCGGCTCGCCTGCCGAAAGCACGCCCGCAAAAAGTGCGATCAGTAAAACGGCAGCCCGGCTCAAGCGCTGATGCATGGACGACTCCTTATGTGGTTCTCTAGACAAGTACACCAGTCTAGACGATCCAGTCGTCCGCGCTCATGCAGCTCAATGCTTTCGCGAGAATCGAATTCTTTCGTTTCGAAGATTTTCGTCGAGACTCTTGCTTTCGCCTGAGAAACGCAACTTCATAAAAATTGCAGACCGAAGCTGCTGGGAATAGCTCCGGTCGTTAATCCTCATCCGTTATGCATTTTTCTGTTTCGCCGTACCGTTCTTACTCCGATCTGGCGATGCTGTATGCCAAGCTCAGCTTGTGCAATGGCGGTCCCTATCGCTATGGCCGTGATATGGGGGATCGTGCCGACAACTATTGGCAAACGCAGCTGGAAGTTAACGATTTCGCAGTCCTCGCGAGGTGTTCGGGAAGATTCCAGTTCTCCTTTAAAATTGGTCGGCAATCGTTTAGGGTGGCTCGACTGAATTGAAGCGGGTGGATGCGACCTCATGAACGATGGCAGTAAAAAAGTCTTTCGCGTAGGCATGCTGGGCTTCGGCACGGTCGGCGCCGGTGTGGCCAAGATTCTTCTGGAGAGCCGCCCGCCGCTGAAGGACAAAACCGGGCTCGACATCCGCCTGCACAAGATCGCCGTGCGCGACGTCAAAAAAGCGCGTGCCGTTCCGCTGGATCCCGCGCTGTTCACCACCAACGCCATGGCCGTTGCGACCGATCCGGAAGTTGATCTGCTCGTTGAAGTGATCGGCGGAATCGAGCCCGCGCGCGGACTGCTGCTGGCGGCGCTGAAGGCGGGAAAATCAGTCATCACCGCCAACAAAGCACTGCTGGCCGTGCATGGAAAAGAACTTTTCGAGACGGCGCTGGCGCACAAAACATCGATTGGCTTTGAAGCCTCCGTGTGCGGCGGCGTTCCGGTGATCGATGCCATCCGCGACGGCATGGTGGCCAACCGCATCGAGAACATTCACGGCATTCTCAACGGCACGACCAACTACATTCTCACGCGCATGATCCAGAGTGGCGCCGCGTACACCCAGGCGCTGTACGAAGCTCAGAGCAAAGGTTACGCAGAAGCCGATCCGTCCACAGACGTGAAGGGCATCGACGCCGCGCACAAGCTTGTGCTGCTTTCGAATCTTGCGTTTCATTCGATGTTCGATTTCGCTGATGTCCACGCTGAAGGCATCGATTCGGTGAACATCGATGACGTGCGCTTCGCTGCCGAGATGGGCTACACGCTTAAGCTGCTGGCCATCGCCAAGCGCCGCGTTCCGGGCGCCGATCCGGAAGAAGTTCCCGGCGGCGTGGAACTGCGCGTGCATCCGGCGCTCATTCCGCTCTCGCACCCGCTGGCCAACGTTCGCGACGTGTTCAATGCGGTGCTCGTCCGTGGCGACGCGACCGGCGACATCATGCTCTACGGCCGCGGCGCGGGCATGATGCCGACGGCCTCGGCAGTCGTGTCAGACATTGTCGACGCCGCCCGCGGCAGCGCACGGCAGTCTTTCACCAAGCTGCAGTTCTTTCAGAATCCGCGCGCCGATCTGCCGGTGATTCCGATCGCCAAAGTGCGCAGCCGCTATTACGTGCGCTTCCGCGTGGCCGATCAGCCCGGCGCAATGGGCAAGATCGCCACCGTGCTCGGCGCTCATGGCGTGTCGATCGCGTCGGTCATCCAGAAAGAGCCGCACGAAAGCGGCGATGTTCCGATCGTGATTCTCACGCACGTCACGCTCGAAGAGCGCTTCCAGGCCGCGCTGCAGGAGATCGAGAAGCTCGCGTTCGTGAAGAAGCCCTCGTCGTTCCTGCGCGTTGAAGATTAAGGGAGACTGGCTCTTAGCTCTTAGCTCCAGGTTGAGACACTCTCAAACTCATTGTGCGGGGTGGCCCGGACTTTCGTCCGGGTGCCGCAGGCACATCCAACCCTACTTGCATGCCGCCACATCAATAACGCATTGACTTCAGTTTACGCACGTCCAAGGAGGGTTGAGTGTCGCTTCGCGACCCGGACTTCGTCCGGGCCACCCAGTCAGGCATCATTAAATTTCTTCACCATCACGGACTCTTTTCCGGCAGCTTCAGCAGTTCCTTGTTCACCGCGTATGCTTTCGCGCTGATCGCGTCGTAAACCCACACGCGCAGCATTGCATTGTCGGGAACTTTCCCGGGCAGAATTTCGTGAACGTAGCCGCACATCAGGCTGTCTTTGCTCCAGCGCGCGATGTCATCGCGGCGCACGCGCGAGTCGATTAATTCAACAATCAGCTCTTCGCCGACGCCTACCGAAGCAGTGAGAAGCAGCATGTCGGCGGGACGCTTTCCATCGGGCGCGAGGCCCCAGCCGTGTACGATTACGTTGCCTTTTTCGTTGTGCCTGATGCCGTCCGCGGCGCCGATGTTGATCGGCGTCTCGGCGCTGCTGGCGGCGATCAGGCTGATGCGGCGGTCGGTGATTAGCGGCTGCCTGAAAAGTTTCAGGTTATTAGCCGTCAGCGCGTACTCGCGGAACTCGGAGTATTTCCGGTCGTCCATGTGCAGCAGCGGCTCGCTCGGTCCGATGTCGATCAGCGTAATTGCTGCCTTCATGCGCAGGTTGCGCGCGTACAGCGTGCCGAATTCTGCGAGGCTCTGCGCGCTGGTCTGAACATGCAGCATCAGGAAGACAGTCAGAAGGCAAAGACTGAGCCCGCTCCAGGAGAACGCATTCTGTTCACGCGGTTTTTTCTGAATCTCCGCTGAGACGATCACGTAAAGTTGAACCACGGCGACGATCAGCGCCACGGAGAAGACGGCGTAACGCGGCGAGAGCGCCTGCGGAATGCCGAACCCAGCCCGGCCGACGGCGATTACGGCTGCGTTCAGCAGGCTGTAGAGCCCAAGAACTGCCCAGGGCAGCACGCGCTGGAAAAGAGCGTACTGCCGGCACCACAGCACGTATGCCAGGCAGAGCGCGAACATGAGGACAATGATCAGCGCCACAAACTTGGTCAGCACCAGCACGGGAATCCCGCTGCCGTGACCGAGTGGCGCGCCCAGGAAAGCGAAGAAGTAACGCACGGCGTCATAAGGCGCATCCACAACCGAGAGCAGGCTGGGGTGCTTGGCCGGCTTCCAGTAGCCGTGGAAATAAAGTGCCGCGCTGCAGGCCGCCAGGCTGATCCACAGAACCATGCTGCCTTTTCGCTTGAAGACGTCGCTCCACGTCGGAGCGCTGAACAGAAGGGGAAAGGCGAGCCCCCAGTTCAGCATGCCGTTGCCGGTCGAAAACGTTCCAAAGATCGAAAGCGCTGCGCAGGCGGCGAACTTCGATGGGAAACTCAGCGGCGAAGAACAGGTCCAGAGGCAGAGCACCAGCGTGAGCAGCGGAATGGTGTTGGTCAGGCAGATGCCCCAGATCCAAGCATGCCCCTGAAAAGGCGTAAAGAGCATCAGGTTAGTCAGGAACCACAGCGCGTAATGGCGGTCAGGCGGCAGATCAAGCGTGCGTTTCTGAACGCGGTAAAGAGCGACGCTCGCGAGAAAAACGCAGAGCACGTTGACGTACATCGGCACGCAGACGTTCCACTGAAAAATGCGTGCAAGCCCGATGAATATCAAGCGCGGGAAAAAAATGCGGTGTTCGTTATGCTGCGCGAACAGGTCGTTCCACGTGAGCGTCCCCGTAAACGCTTTTTTGAAAACGGGCACGAGTTCCCATTCGTCCCAGAACGGCACGTCGACCCCGGTTTTCCACACGATCGAGGCGATCAGCAGTCCCGGCGACAAGGCCGCCGCGATCAGAAGCCATCTAAACGAACGATCATTCTTCTGACTGCCGTCCACAGAAGTCCTCGCCTGCGTTTGCGCGCTTGAAAGCGTAGAAGAATAGGGCTTCGCTTCGCGCCACACAAGCGCACACTGCAGGTGTAAATCGGTGCTGGCGGGAAACGATATGCTGCGCGATATTTTCCGCATGAGCCTGCTTCGAAACCTCCTGCTTCTCTGTGCTGCCGCCATGATCGCCGGCTGTGGCGGCGGATCGTCAACTCCGGGGAATGAAAATGCAGCGGCGGTCACGACCGTGACGGTTTATTCGCCGCACGGCGCGCACCTCGAAGGCGACATCAAGAAGCGATTTGAAGCGGCATATCCGCAGTACAAAGTTGAATTCCTTGACATGGGCGGTGCAAAGATTCTCGCACGGTTACAGGCCGAGAAAGCCCGGCCGCACGCGGATGTATGGTGGGGCGGCTCACCGAGCGACTTCCGGCGCGGCGAAGCCCAGGGGCTACTCACACCGTACACGCCCGCCTGGTCGGAAGCTGTGCCGCCCGAGGGCCGCAGCGCGACGGGCGCGTGGTTCGCGACCTTCCGCACGCCCGAAGTAATCATGTACAACAAAGACAAAGTGAAGCGCGAGGACGTGCCGACGACGTGGGAGGGGCTGCTCGATCCCAAGTGGAAAGGCCGCATCGTCGTCCGCGACGTGCGCCCCAGCGCCACGATGAAGACCATCTTCGGTGCGCTGATCGCCCGCGAGATCAAGCGTGGCGGCGGCGTCGAGGCCGGCTATGCGTTCCTGAAGAAGCTCGATGAGAACACCGGCGCGTACGCCGCTGAGCCGCAGGTCATGTACGACCTGCTGAAAGATCCCGGGCCATATGCGATCACGCCCTGGAGTTTCGCTGACGCGCCGCTCCTGATGTCGCGCGGCTATCCTTTTGACTACGTGCTGCCGAAAGAGACGCCGGTGCTCTACGACGCGATCGCGCTGGTGAAGGGCGGACCGAATCCCGAGGGCGCCAAGGTCTTTTACGATTTCGTCAACACGCCCGAGCAGCTCATCCTGATGGCGCACGAGCGCTCGCGATTGCCCGCGCGCGGCGATCTTCCGCCGGAGAAGCTTCCGAAATGGCTGACCGAGCTGAAGATCGAGCCGATGGATATCGACTGGGCGCTCTTCGATAAAAACATCGACGAGTGGATCGCGCACTGGGACGCGAAGATCAAAACGAAGAAATAAGTCTGAGAGTCTGGAGTCGGGAGTCTAGGAGTCTGGAGTCCGAAGTCCGAATTCGGAGACTCAAGACTCTTAGACTCCAGACTCAAGACTCAATTGAGGCGGGTGGCCCAGACGACTTCGTCTGGGCGCGAAGCGCAAGAGGTTACATCATGCGCGTTGCACTCGCTGGGAGACGCGGGCGTCGCTTCAACTTTCTGGCAATGCAGTTTTGACTGCAACACGTAAGGAGTAACCTCTTGTGCTGGCGCACCCAGACGACTTCGTCGTCCGGGCCACCCCGTCACTCGTCACAGCCGTTACGACAACTGCGGCAGCGGGCCGGTGCTGTCGGCGAAGCGCGTGGCGTTGACCTTGGCGCGCTGCAGCATGCTGACGAACAGGTTGCAGAGCGGCGTGTTCTTCGGGTACTGAACATGGCGCCCGGGCACAACGGTGCCGCCGCCTTTGCCGGCGAGCAGGATCGGTAGATCGTCGTGGTTGTGGCGGTCGCCGTCGCCGATTCCGCTGCCCATCATGATTAGACAATTGTCGAGCAGCGTGCCGCTGCCTTCTTTCACGGCCTTCATGCGCTGCAGGAAATAGCCGAACTGACTCATGTAGAAGTGGTCGATTTTCTTGATCGCTTCAACGTTGTCGGGTTTCTTGCCGTGATGAGAAAGTTCGTGATGCGCGCCGGAGACGCCGATGAAATTGAACGAGCGGTTGCTGCCTTCGCTGGCGACCTGGAACGTGCAGACGCGCGTGCAATCGGTCTGGAACGCCACGATCATCATGTCGTACATGAGCTTGAGGTGCTCGGAATATTCCTTTGGAATTCCAGTGGGCCGGTTGAATCCCGGCGGCGGCGCGACGGCTTCCTTGTTCTTCATGTTGTTTTCGATGCGCCGCTCAAGCTCGCGCAGCGAGGTCGTGAACTCATCGAGCTTCTTCTGGTCCGCGCTGCCGACCTGCTTCTCCAGGCGCTTGGTGTCGTCGCGAACGTAATCGAGAATACTTTTGCGCTCGGCCATTTTGCGAGCCATGTCGAACTGCCCGGTATTCTTGCCGAACAGCCGTTCGAAAACCGCTGCCGGATCGACGAGCTTGGGCATCGGCGTGGTTTCATCGGCCCACGAGATGTTCGAAACATACGCGCACGCGTAGCCCGAATCGCACTCGCCCGCCTTGCGGCCCACGTCGCAGCCGAGCTCCAGCGACGGCAGTTGCGTCTGCTGCCCGATGGACTTGGCGGCGACCTGGTCGACGGAGATGCCGAGCTTGATGTTGCTGCCGGCGGTCTTGAATGGATGCGCGCCGGTCAGGAATGCCGCGGCGCTGCGCGCGTGATCGCCCGGGCCGTCGCCCTTGGCGCGCGCGTTGTCCTGCGCCAGGCCACTGAGGATTGAGAAATCGCCGCGCAACGCTTCAAGCGGCTTGAGCGAGGGCGGAAGATCCGTCAGCGGTCCGACCGTCTTTGGTGTGAAGTGGTCCATCCACATGCCATTGGGAATGGCCACGAATGCCAGGCGCACGGGAGTCTTGCTGCTGCTACCGCCCATGCCCGCGGCTGCCAGAGCCGACTTCTTTTCTTCCGCACTGGCGCTGCCGCCGAAGATGCCCGAGGGCATCATGGCTTCGAGGAGAGGCAATCCGATTGCGACGCCGACGCCTTTGAGTGCGGTCCGGCGGTCCATGACTTTGCTTCGGCTCATTCGTCACCTCGCTTTTCGCGGCGCTTCAGGAACGCGTCGCTGTTGACGATTCCCATCACCACGCTTGAGAACTTGTACTCGTTCTGCTCAACCTGCTTGAGGATTTCGTTGACTGTAGCCCGGTCGTATTGTTTTATGCCCCGGCCCAGCGCAAAGGTAAGCATTTTTTCGACAAAATTTCGTGCGAAACCCTCGCGCCGTTTCATCAGCACCGCCTTGAGTTCGATGGCGCCTTTGAACGAATCACCTCCGGGCAGCGTACCCGAGGCGTCCACCGGGAACTTGCCGTCGCTATCGCGCCAGCGCCCGATGGAGTCAAAATTTTCGAGTGCAAAGCCGAGCCCATCCATGCGATTGTGGCAGACCGCGCAGCTGGGATCGGCACGGTGAGCTTCAAGCCGCTTGCGCAACGATGCACCGGCCTCGTCGCTGGGTTTTTCGACGAGCGTCGGAACTTCCGGCGGCGGCGGGGGCGGGGGCGTGCCGAGAATCTGTTCCAGCACCCACTTGCCACGCTTGACGGGGCTGGTGCGCGTGGGGTTGCTGGTCAGCGTCAGCGTGCTGCCCATGGTTACGACTCCGCCGCGCGGGGAATTCTTGAGCGTCACTTTCTGAAACTCATCGCCCTTGATATTGGGAATGCCGTAGAGCTGCGCGAGCGGGCCGTTCACGAACGTGTAGTCGGCGTCGATGAGCGTGAAGATGCTGCGGTCTTCGCGCACGATGGAATCGAAAAAGAGCGTCGCTTCGCGTTCCATCGCCGAAGCGAGCTTCGTGTCGAACTGCGGGAAGAGCTTGCCGTCACGCATCACTTCATCGAGGTTGCGCAGCTCCAGCCACTGTCCCGCGAAGTTTTCAATCAGCTGGCCCGAGCGGCGGTCCTTGAGCATGCGCCGGACCTGCTCTTCACGGATCTTCGGGTTTTTCAGCATGCGCTGGCCGGCGAGCATGAACAGCTCGTCGTCGGGCATGGTGCTCCAGAGGAAATACGAGAGCCGCGTGGCGATTTCGTATTCGTCCAGCGGCCAGGCACCCGTCGGGTTATCTGGAGTCGGCGGCACGGCGAAGGGCAGTTTGTTTTCAACGCGGAACAGGAAAAATGGCGAGACCAGGGCGGCGGTCAGCGCGCTGCCGACCGCTTTTTCGAAGCTCGGCGCATCCTTTCGCACGTTGCTGTAGATTTTCAGCAGGCTCTTGAGTTCGTCATCTTTCACCGGCCGGCGGAAGGCACGGGTAGCAAAGTTCTTCAGGATCTTCTCGGCACAGGCCTCTTCGGTGAGTTCTTTCGAGGGCATGGCGATGAAGACTTTCTTGCGGTTCTTCTCCTCTTTGGGCGCGCCCGGAGGGCCTTCGAGTTCCACTGCGTGAACGAAGAGGCGGCGCGAACGGCGGCGGCCGTTTTTCTGCGGCTCGGCTTCGCGGAATTCATTGGTGAACATCACGACGACTTTCGCCGACTCGCCTTTTGCTCTGAACTTCGCGGTGAATTCCTTCGGCTTGTCCTTGGGTGCATCGACGCCCTGGTTGAGCACGTCCACACCGTCTACCTTCACCAGCATTTTTGCCGGCTCAGTTCCGGCTGGAGCCTGGCTGGCTTTGATTTTCAGTGTGTACTCGCTGCCCGGCTGCGTGTGCGGCATCATCGTGGCATCGCCGTTATTGCTGAAGATCAGTCCGCTGTCGTCCTGCCCCACGGTCTGCGCGCGCTTGGCCTCTCCGATCAGGCCCGAGAGCGGCGTGGGCGTTTTGCTGGTCTCCATCTTGATGACGCGCTCAACGATGGACTCGGCCGCGCCGATGTACTTTTCAGCCAGCAGCGGCGACATGGTCAGCACGTCGGCGATATTGTCGAAGCCGTAGCCGGAGTCGTCGGCGGGGAAATCGTCGGCAGGTCTGAAGTCGACACCGGTCAGATCGCGGATCGTGTTGTTGTACTCGGTTCGGTTGAGGCGGTGCAGCGAGACAAATCCCGGATCGCGCGGGCGCAGATGGTCAGCGGTCGCGATCGCTTCTCCCAGCCAGCGCACGATCAGCTCGACGTTTTTCTTGTCGACCGCCTGCACTTCTTCCGGCGGCATCGATCCGGTGCGCACCTGCTCGAGGACGGCAAGCCACTTGTTTGTGTTTTTTTGAATCGAGTCAATGCTGAGGGCGTCATCGAGATTGACGTTGCCCTTTTTCTTGCCGTTGCCGTGGCACTTGAAGCAATGCGTGGAAAGCAGCGGCTTGATCTCTTTGTCGTAGCGCGCGAGGATTTCTTTCGGATCTTTCGGTGCGGGCCGTGCATCTCCCGCGCAGGCGCTGAACGCCACGCTGCTGAGCATAAAAAGGAGGAGGCTGCCGAACCGTTTCATCAACCGCTGAACCCGCCTGCTGCAGGATAGTACGTACGCATAGTAGCTACACTTAAAAGAGACGAAGTGCGCCGCATTTTCATCAGATTACATCTTTAAAAAGTCAATCCAGAAGCGGCCTGAGCCTTCGTTCAGTTAACGCTGGGCAGAGATAGCCTAAGTTTGTTCGCTTAGAGCTTGAGAGTAGGCGGGTAGCACTCCATTGACGCGGGGAGACGACTCTCTTGACAAAGAAGCCTTTTCAGAGAGTGCCACCACGTACGTATTCACACACTAATTTGCACATTGCATTTATGAACGGGTGTGTACGTCACGATTAACTCGCAACCACTTTCGCATTCCTTCAGCGAGCATCGTGCTCCACAGGAGTAACGCAAAGAGAACCCACAGGTTCAAGAGAATACCCGTCGGGCTGAGCTTAGAACCTGTCTGCAACGATGTTCCGCTCGCATTTCCCCAGACATAGGTCGTGTAGACCGGTTCCGGCCAGCCATAAACGCGTTTTTCTCGAAGCTCGATGTTTCGTAACAGGTTGACGACAGGGTTGCCCGGTGGATCGTCGAAGATGGACCTATTGGCCTTTTTTGGCACGGCATTTACGCCAAGATAAATGGCCGTGACCAGATGGAGAACGATCCACGTACCTAACCTGAATTTCAGCGGCATACGTGGACTTTCCTCTGGGTTACCGCGAGCCGTCCTTTTATTCCAGAGTTGTGACAGAATGTTCGCTAAAACGTAGAACGAGCCTTCGATAAACAGCCACACGGGCAGGCAGAAGAGAAGTACCCATAGATGATTCCATTCTATTTCCATAGGGGTGCCGCCAAATAAACTATCTTCTCCCGGTCCAGCTGTAAATCGACGCGCTAAAAAAGACAGGAAGAGAGAGTAATTTGGTCACCGTTTTTAGGCTCGCGGGATGGCAATGATAGGCGCGGAGCGACTATCAGTGTCTCGCGCAGCGAGATTTCAACGTTCACGGGAAGCGTCGCCCTCGGATGCAAACGAGCAAACAGGATCGGACGCTCCACCGGCACAAGCCGCACGCCTGACGTCTTGCATTTTCAGAAACTACGCAGCACTGCTCTACTCTTACTAAGACGAGCTCGTGCGGAAGCAATTGTAACGACGGGAGTCCGTCCGGCAAAGACGCTTTCTCTTCGACGTTGAAATCCCGCTGCGCTCGACACTGATAGCTGCTGCGCATCCATCAATGCAGGAGAATATAGATCCAACATAAACCGGTGGCCTGAGTATTGAGTCGGTGCAAGGCACACGCCCCGGTTGTTGATATGGGTTCCCTTGGAGTATCGCATTGTGCCGCAAAGCACTTCAGACCGTTTGAGGCACCATGTGACACAGATTCTCGCCCGATGGGAAGAGCAAGCCTACAAGGAAATCGCGTCATCGTTGAATGTGACATCCTTGGTCATGCAAAACCACTTGAAGGTGTTCCTTGAGCAGCTTGCAGACGCCCTGTCCGGAACGATTGACAGAACACCTATACGAGTAACGCAAGACCGAGCCAGCGCACTTGAATTCTCCAAAAGCCACGGACAGTCCCGTGTGCCATTGAGCTTTACGCTGGCTGAGGTGATACTCGAACTTCAAATTCTGCGACGTGTCGTTCTGGCAACGCTGGAAGAGGATGGTCCTCTTCCTGTATCAGACCGGGATAATATTTTGAAAGTGTTCGACCAGACTGTGAGCGACGCCGCTGTTCAATTCACCGCTTTTCAAAATGATATTCATGAACAATTTTCGCTAACTCTTGTACATGATTTGCGCATTCCTATCACTGTCGGGAAAATCGCCGCACAAATAATTAAACGGGATTCATCGTGTTCAGCGAATTCAACAGGGGCTGCCGAAAAAATCGAGAAAAGCATGAACCGGCTTGAAGCTATGCTTCAACAACTTTTGGATGCGGGGCGCATTCGTTCGGGCGTCGGACTTAGCTATAAGTTTGAGGAAATGCGTCTGGACCTGTTGGCAAAAGAAGTCGTCGAAGGAATGAGAATAGCGCACGGAAATAGAATCGAGATTCAAGCCGACCAGACTATCACGGGCAAATGGAATCGAGATGGCTTGTATAGGGCAATTGAAAATCTTGTGATGAATGCTCTCAAGTATGGAAGCTCTGTCTTCCCGGTAAAAGTCATTGTTGAACAGAGCGAGTCCTCCGCCACCATCACGGTACACAATGAAGGGAATCCGATCCCTCAAAAAGATCAATTAGGGCTGTTCAAACAATTCGTTCAGGGTGCTAACGTCACAACCACAACTGGTTGGGGTTTAGGCTTGGCAGTGGTTAGCGGAGTGGCGAAGGCACATAACGGAAGTGTGCGAGTCGAGAGTTCGCAAGCAATGGGAACCGACTTCATCCTTGAGTTGCCGAAGATGCCGTAGTGGTGTGAAGGAAACGGCGCTGGCGCTCTGAAAACAGAGCTAGCAGCAGGACGAGCGCAGGGAAGCCCCTCAACGCGCTCGATACTGATAGCTGCTGCGCATCTATCAGTACCACCCAGCGCTGATTCGTGCGCGAGTGACAAAAAATGATCAGCGATTTTGCTCGCACAAATCCAGTGAATGGCCAGGGTTGCAATCGCCACAAAAATAGTTGCAAGAATTACGTCCAAAATCGCCGCCCCAAGTTGTCTCAGTATAGGTGAGGGGAGTTCAGAATCGCCGCCTCACGCGCTGCATCCTCTGTCATCCTCTCAGCAATAAAAAACACGAAGAGAAATCATCCTCTTCGTGCCTTTGAGACTTCGAGTCTTCGTGTCGAGCCGTTCAGCCGTTACTTCTTCTTCAGCCGCATGCGACCGAACTTGCGGATCTGCTCGGTGATGGCGATTTCTGTCGGCAGGCGCTCGACCGAGCTTGCGCCGTAGAAGCCGTCGCAGCCCTGGACGCGATCAAGAATGTACTGCGCGTCATCGGGATTGGCGATCGGGCCGCCGTGGCAGATGACGATCACGTCTTTGCGGATGGCTTTGCAGGTGTCGACGATTTCCTGCGTCAGCGCGACGCTTTCATCGAGTGACTTGGTCGTCTTCGCGCCAATGTTGCCCGCAACCGTGCAGCCCATGTGAGCGACGATGATGTCGGCGCCGGCGTCCATCATCCACTTGGCTTCCTGCGTGTTGAAGCAGTAAGGCGTAGTGAGCAGATCAAGTTCGCGCGCATCGGCGACCATCTCGACTTCGAGCCGGTAGCTCATGCCGGTCTCTTCCAGATTCAGGCGGAAGAGTCCGTCGAGCAGGCCAACCGTCGGAAAGTTCTGCACGCCCGCGAAGCCGCGTTCCTTGACCTCTTTGAGGAACAGGCGCCGGATCATGAAGGGATCGGTGCCGTTCACGCCCGCTAGCACCGGCGTATGCTTGACGACCGGCAGCACTTCGTAGGACATCTCCATCATGATCTGGTTGGCGTTGCCGTACGCGAGCACGCCCGCGCAGCTGCCGCGGCCGGCCATGCGGAAGCGTCCCGAGTTGTAGATGACGATCAGGTCGATGCCGCCGGCTTCTTCGCACTTGGCCGAGATGCCCGTGCCCGCGCCGCCGCCGATGATCGGCAGACCCTTGGCGATCTTCGCGCGCAGGCGCTTGAGGATTCCTTTGCGGCTGTTGTCGTTCTTGATCACGGGCTCTTCCTTGCGCACTGCCGTCTTCACGTCGCTCATCGGGCACTGACCTCCTTGTAGGCGTCCAGAATTGCCGCGGCAAATTCGGGATCGTTGATGTGGTGCGGCACTTTGCGGATCTGCCGCTTCGGGGTTTGCTTGATCAGTCGTTCCAGTTCGCCGAACAGCGCCGCGTTGGCCGAGGGGTCGTAAAACGCCTGGCCGGGCGCGTCGAGCATCGAGACGCCTTTCTGCGGAATGAGCAGGATCAGCGGCGCGTGCGAACGGTTGATTTTTTCGGCCATGAAGCGCGCGGCGGCGATGTTGTCCTCGATGGACGTGCGCATCAGCGTCACCTGCGCGTTATGTACGTGGAATCTGCGGTTATTGAATTTCGCGGGCACGCTCTCGCGTGCTCCGAAGTTGATCATGTCCAGCGCGCCGAGGCTCATGACGTACGGAATGCCTTTTTCGATGATCACATCGAAGCGCTTCGGACCGGCTTTGAGCGTGCCTTCGCCGACTTCGTCAGCGACTTCGGTGGTCGTGATGTCGAGCACGCCTTCGATCATGCCGCTTTCGACGAGCTTCTCCATCGACTGCCCGCCGGTGCCGGTCGCGTGGAAAATCAGGCAGTCATAGCCCTGCTCTTCAAGCTTCTTG
The DNA here is from genome assembly GCA_035628505.1 of Planctomycetota bacterium. Classification (GTDB taxonomy): domain Bacteria; phylum Planctomycetota; class SZUA-567; order H5-PLA8; family H5-PLA8; genus DASPJR01. The sequence continues at coordinate 41,381 of DASPJR010000200.1, forward strand.
CGAACGGCCGTCACGCAGGGCGTGGTCACGCCGAACATCGTCAGCGCCAGCGTGGGCTTGACTTCGATTTCAGGCACCGGCTGCGCGGCCATTCCCGCGATCGCGTGCGCGGCGTTGGCGAGCACTTTCAGCGAAACGCGGTTGAGGCCGGCGACATCGACAACGGAGTGAACCATCGTGAAGTCGCAGAAGCCCATGTAAGGCGCGCAATTTCCGCCCGGCATTGTTGAGACCAGAACTTTGGGAAAGCCAATCGGCAGCGTGCGCAGGGCGGGGGAGATCAGCGCGCTTCCGCCCGAGCCGCCGACGGCGATCACGCCCGAGACTTTGCCGGCGTCGAATTCTTTTTTGAGAAACACTTCGAGCGCTTCGCTCATCGCCGTGACGGCCTGCCCGCGATCAGTGTGGCCCAGCGCGGCGGCCGCTCCTTTGGGATGGTGAGCCGCAACCTGCTCGCGTGTGATGTCGGGCTTCTGCGTTGCGGGATCTTTCGTTCCGACGTCCACGACGACAACGCTCGCTCCGGCCGAACGGGCGCAGCGCGCGACGTAAGCGATCTCGTCGCCCTTGCTGTCCATTGTGGCGATGGCATAAACGGACTTTGCCATGGCTCAGCCTCCTTTATGTGCGGGCTGCCTCTGCTGCCTGCACGCTGCCTCTGGGTATGCGAGTGGCCGTAAGAACAATTCTCAGGCCGCTTTCTTAAATTTCTCTTTCATTCACGCAAGCTCATGAGAATAAGCCTGTTGCACTATCCTTGCGGCCTCAACGTCAGCTTGTTTCAGCCACTGTGTATACCTGAAGTAAACAACAATATCCATTACTTGTCGGACTGAGCGACGCACACGCTTTCTCACGAGTTGAGCATCGGAATGTCCAGCCGCTCCGCGATCTCACGCGCCTCCTTCTCAGCGGCGTCGCGGCCGGCGTAAATTCGCCGCAACACGATGCTGTCTTCCTTTCCGTGCAGCGAAACAGATGACGAAGTGCGGCCGTGCTGAACGTGGATGCGCGCGTAGTCGCTGCGCCAGTACTCGTACGTTTTCAGCACGCGGCGCTCGCCCGAACGCGGATGAACCCAGTACAGCGTCTCATGAATCTTCTCCTCGCCGACCAAGACTTCATCGAGCAGACACCAGATCAGCCCGCTGATGCCGGCAAAGATGAGGTTCACCGCGACGGGCACAATCATGGAAAGCGGCTCGCGCCAGTTCCGCAGCAGATTCAGCACATTAAATCCGGCAAAGAGCAACGCGACGACAAAGAATCCTCCGGCTTCGAACCCCGCTGGCCGGTACGAGAACACAGCCGGCTCAGGCGGAGGCTGCGCTTCGCCGGCTGGCTCAGGCGTTTGCGGCGCCGGAGTTGGCGGCGGTCCGGGTTCGCGTCGCGGAGAATCAGGACTTTGCGACGGTGTCAATTCCAGATCATCACTCACGCGCCGAAGCATACTCCTTTTTCCACATCGGCCATTGCTATCCGCAGCATATCGCCGGTTGCGTACGCCTTCGCGGCACGCGATGATCGGCGCGCAATGGAAACACCCATGGCAGAACCGCCGGAAACAAAGAATGCGCCCGCGTCGCCCACAGCGACTCCGGCGATTAAAGACGGCATCTCGCAGAAGGTGATTAACGGCATCGTTGGTCTCGCGACGCTGGTGCTGCTCGGAATGGTGGTCGGCGTTCTCATGCCGTTTGTTTCGGAGCGATTCTGGCTGGTGATCAGTTTCGCCGTGCTCGCCATTTTTATCGGCCGTTTTGCGTATCGCATGTTCTTTAAAGCGCAGTCACAGCTGAGCGAATGGCTGCTGACTCTGCTTGTTTCGGGCGGGCTGATGTCCGCAAGCAAAGCATTAATCCGTGACGTGCGCGACATGGATCTGCCCGTCGCGCTGCTTTCGATTGTCTGGGCTTTCTCCGGTTCGGCGTGGGGATGGCATGCAGCGCGGCGGCTTGACGTGAGCGCGCCACGCCAGCGGCTGTGGCTTCTTACGCAGGGCTGGCTTGCCGTCCCGGCGGCGCTTTCACTGACCATCGTCATCCTGCGTCTTCCACTGGATCTCGTTTTCGAGAACGTAGGACTATCTCAACCGCTCGCGGCGCTGCTTGCCCTCACCCTGGGAATTCCGGCGGTGCGCACGGAACTGCTCTGCCAGAAACGCGATGGTTCGGCCCAGTCCAGATCCGGTCCGGAGCAGAAGGCCAAACCTGCCGCGCCGCCCCCATGGGTCGAGATCGTCTTTTCGCCGATCAGTCTGCTGCTCACTCCTTTGATGCTGCGCTACAATTCGTGGATCCGCCGCGAATGTGAATACACGCCAGTGCAACGCGAAGCGCTTCCGGCCGAAGTCGCCGACGCGGTTTGCGAATTTGAGGAGAAGCTTCGAGCGCTTGGCTTTGAACTTCTCCTCTGTCTAGATGCAGGCATTCGCGCCAAAGATGCGCACACCTGGTCTATTCTTTTTAAGAACCACTTAAGCGATGAAAGTGCCGCCGTCGTGATCACCATTGCCGACACCGAGCACTTCCATACCGTGCAGATCGCCTGCGTCTTCAACACCCACTTCGAAGACGGCACTGAGTTCGCCACAACCGTTGATCTTCCCGAGTCGGTGCTGCCCTCGCGCCCGCATACCCACTCTATAGATTTCGCGGGCGCCACGCATCTCCATGAAGTCCTTGCGGTACATCGCGCCTGGATTACTCGCGAACGGCCTGCAACAGCGAAGACGAAGTGGCCGTCGGGTGGCGAAGTGGAGCGCATGCAGGAAGACGACCGCAAGCTGATCGATTTCTGGCTCCAGCACGGGTGGGTCTTCGACGATGCCGCGAACAACTGTCTGCGCCTGACGTGGAAAGGCGCCCTCCTCCTTCCGTGGCCGCTGCTCTGGCCGTTTAAGAGTTTCGCCGAACGCCGCAGGCGAGCGCGCGCGGAAAAGCTCTGCCGTGAGCTCAACGTGCCGTATCCGGCGTAAATTCCGCGCGTGGCAAAGCCGCTGCGGCGCGATAACATTTCGCTCTCCATGGATTCCGCCGGCCGAACCCGTTTTCTCTCTCATCCCGCTTTCGTCACCGTGCTGCTGCTCGGGCTTTCGCTGAGCATGCTTTATCCGAGCTGGCGCTCGCCAATTTACACGCTCGACGACGCCTTTCACTTACGTAGCGCCATGGAAGGGAAGTGGACCGACTGGTTCCGCTTCCGTCCGGAACTCAGCGAGCCGTACATCCCGGTCACGAACGCGTCTTTTGCGCTCGACCTCGCGCTCTTCGGCCCCGACAAACACGCGGCGCAGATCGCCGCGAAGACGGTTGCCAATCCGTCATCGATCGAACGCAAGAACGCGCCCCGGTTTCAAATTCCCTCCGCGACCGGCATGCGCGTGGCCAATGCATTTTATCATTCACTCGCCGGAGTCTTCCTCTGGGCCTTCCTGCTGCGGCTGGGGCTCAGCGCGAGCGTCGCACTGATTCTCTCATTGCTCTGGACCGTTCACCCCATGGCGCTTGAATCCGTCGCGTGGATCTCCGAGCGCAAAAATGTGCTCGCGGCATTTTTCGGCTTCGCCTCGCTTCTGGCGTGGAGCGCTCCGTCGACCGGGCGCTGGCGCTGGCCGCTGGTTTGTCTTCTGTACGCGCTGGCCGTATTCAGCAAGCCCAGCGCACTCGGCCTGCTTCCGGTCTTGTTCGCGCTCGAAGTCTTCAATCCGCGCCATCCGGAAAACGGCACGCCACGGCTTCGCAGCTGGCCGGTGATTGCCGCGCGCCTTCTTGTACCGCTTGTCATCAGCGCGCTGGGCATTTGGGCGACGATGAAGTCGGTCAATCGCGAGATCATCCCGCCGCCCGGCGGATCGATCTTCACGGCGCTGCTGACGGATGTCGAAATTTTCGCGCGCTACATCGTCAATGTTCTCCTTCCGGTGAACTTAAGTTTCTTCTACGGCGTTCAGCCGATCGTCTCCCTTGCGGACGCGCGGCTGTGGCTTTATGGCATCATGCTGCTTCTCATCTGTGGCGCTCTGGTTGCCGGAGCCGGCCGGCGCCACCGTGCGCTGGCGCTGCTGGGGCTGATTTGGTTCTTCGGCGCGCTCGGGCCAAACGCCAATCTCGTCGGCATCCCTTTCTGGATGCAGGACCGTTACGCCTATCTCTCGGTTCCCGGTCTGCTGCTGGCAGTCGTCGCAGCAGTGCGCGGGGTGGTGGCCCGGCAGCCGCAGCTCGCGCGGTTCGGACACCTCGCGTGGGGCCTGCCGCTTATCGCCTACGGCATGCTGCTCGCCCGAGCGCCGCTCTTTACCGACAGTGACAAGCTCGCGCTGGACGCGTTTGCACGCCAGCCGTCGTCGGGAGCCGCGCGCATCTTTTCGGCCCAGGCCTTCAAGCGTCGCTTTCAACGCCATTCGGTAAACGGCGCCGAGCCCAACCGGGAGCTGGCCGCAAGATGCGCTCAGGCGCTGGTCGGAATTTATGACGGCATCGAGAACTGCGCCGACACCTATTTTCATATGGACCGCTTCACCCTCCGCGTTGAAAAAGCCGAAGTCCTCCCGCTCGTTGGCCGCATTGACGAGGCCGCAGCTGCGCTGGGACCTGTGCCGCCGATCGATGTGGAACTCCTGAGCGAGACCGACGCCAGCGGAAAAGCGGTTCAGCACAGCCGCCGCGACAGCAGCCGCGGCTATCCGCGGCATACGCTCGCAGTCGCCTGGAACGTGCTCGGCGAAATCAACCTGCGCAAGACGGTTCAGAATGATCTCTCGCGCAAGCAGCGTCTATCGTTTGCGGAGCTCGCCGCGCAGAACGCCGAAGATTCCATCGCCGCGCACACGCGCGACCATCAGGCGTTTATCCTGAAGGCGCGCGCATTGTTCCGCCAAAGCGATCTGCTCGCCGAAAGCGGCAACATGGATGAGGCCATGCGCCGCTACGACGCGGGCATCGCGACGCTCAAAGCCGTCCCGCCAACGTCGCTCTCATCCGCCGCCGCCAAGCAAGGTCTGAGCGTCATGACCCCGCCCAAGCCGCCGCCGGCAAAGTAATCCGTTCGTAGCGCAGGCTTCCAGCCTGCGAGTCTCACCGCGTAGCATGGGCGTCCCGCCCATGCCGCCGTTGGGAGGAGCTGCCGCAAGTTGCAGAACAATCCAAGCTCGCAACCGCTTCAATCCCACCACAAATACAGCCGCCGCGTCTTCTTCAATTCCGCCGCGAGCGCCTCAACGTCGCCGCAACCCTGATCGACGATGTCGGGGCAGAACTCGTAGAGCCGTTTTGCGAGCTTCGCCGGGCTCTTCACTGCTTTCTCGAACTGGCCCGAGATCACATCAAAGCCGATCGCGGTGAGTGTGAACGGCTGCTCCTTTTCGAGCGCTTTAAGCCACTCGATAACGCCGCCGGTGCCGATGCCGTAGTTCGCGCCATTGGTCTGCATCGCCGCGATGACCTGATATTTGTCTGTCGTCGGCAGCACCGCGAGCTTCGTGCGGTCGAGGCTGTCGGGGTTGAAGACGAAGCAGCCCTTCTCGAGATACTGCTTCTGAAGCTGCTCGGTCTCCAGTTTCTTCGCGTTGTTCGTAAGCAGGAAAAGTCCGGCGAGGTCCTTTTCGGCAGTCGCTGCCGAGCCGCAGAGTTTTTCGAGCTCGGCGATGGCGGCTTTGTAGGCGGCGCGCTCTGCTTCTTTTGAAAAGTCAGGCTGCGGGACTTCGGGGCCCCACTTCTTATCAGTCTTCTTTTTTCCCGCTTCGATTTTAGCGTCCCACTTCGCGAGTCGCTCTTTGAATTCCGGCGTCGCCTCAACCTTTTCTTTCCCGCCGTAGGACATGAGAATGCCTGCAATCTCCAGCGGCTTGGCGCGCATCGATGCGTACTTGTCTTTCCCGAGTGCCAACGGAGTGTCCCTATTAATATCGACAGCGTTTACGTCAGCTCCATGTTCGAGAAGCAGTTTCACCATTTCGGGTTTCTTTTTCCGAACGGCCTCATGCAACGGAGTGCCGTCGTGATCGGTTCCTAGATTGGGATCGGCACCTGCTTTTAGCAACATGGTCGCTATTTCGATTCGATTATCTCTTGCTGCAAAATAGAGCGCCGTATGATCAGTCTTTTTGTGTCGAATATTGACATCCGCACCATTTTCAATCAGGTGCTTTACTGTTTGCGGTTTGTTTGATGTCACGGCCGCCATCAACGCAGTTCCAAACACCGAATCTTGATGTTTGAGTTCCGCTCCCGCACGCATGAGCTCGTTGATGCAGTCCAAGGTCACGCTTTGGGTCGCGTCGCTGATCGCTGCCGAAATCACCGCGTCGCTTAATACCGCTTTGAGCTTTCGCTTGGCGACTGGGCGCGTCGGAATGGCGGCGAGAAGAACCCTCAAAATCTCAATTTGTCCGCTGCTGCTGGCGTCCGAAAACGCAGTCGAACCAGCTCTGTTTTCGGCGAATAGGTCCACGCCTTCCGAGATGAGCCGTTCCACTGTCGCTTTGCTCTTTTCACGTACTGCAATATGCAGGGGAGTTTGGCGGTTCATTCTGTCTGCCGCAGCTTCTAAGTCTTCAAGCTGCTTTAGAAGCTTTGGATTTAATTTAATTTCTGCCATAGCAGCCTCGTCGAATATTTTCTCGCAGGCTGGAAGCCTGCACTGCATTTCCGTCCCCTCTAATGAACCGGGCCGCACTCTCGTGCGGCCCGGGGTCTTTCAGTCTTTACTCTTTTGGTTCGCTCGGCGGATTCGGGTTCAGAATCGCGCCGGGAGCCATTGCCTTCAGGCTCAGGCCGATCTTTCTCTCGTTCGGATCGACGTTGAGAATCTTCAGTTCCAGCTTCTGGCCGGGCTGCACGATCTCTTCAGGCTTCTCGACCTTGCCGTCGCTCATCTCGCTGATGTGCAGCAGGCCTTCCAGGTCGCGGTCGATCTCCACGAACGCGCCGAAGCTCGTGAGCTTCGTCACTTCGCCCTTGACCACATCGCCGGCGTGGAAGCGGCTGGGGATGTCGGTCGCCCACGGGTCGTCGCTGAGCTGCTTGAGGCCCAGCGCGACGCGCTTGCGTTCCTTGTCGACGGAGAGAACAACCGCTTCGACTTCGTCGCCCTTCTTCAGCATGGCGCTCGGGTGAGTGATCTTCTTGGTCCAGCTCATGTCGGAGACATGCAGCAGGCCGTCGATGCCTTCTTCCAGTTCGACGAAGGCACCGTAGGTCGTCATGTTGCGGACCTTGCCCTTGATCTTGCGGCCGACCGGGTACTTCTCTTCCACCTGGGTCCACGGGTTGGCTTCGGCCTGCTTCATGCCGAGGCTGATTTCCTGCTTCTCCGGGTTGATGTCGAGAACCACCACTTCAACCTGCTGGCCGAGGCTGACGACTTCGTTCGGATGCTGAATGCTGCGCGTCCAGCTCATCTCAGAGATGTGGACGAGGCCTTCCACGCCCGGTTCGAGCTTCACAAACGCGCCGTACGGCATGATGTTCACGATCTCGCCGGTGACCTTGCTGCCGATGGGGAACTTCGTCGGCGCGTTGGACCACGGGTTGGCCTGAAGCTGCTTCATGCCCAGGCTGATGCGCTCGCGCGCCAGATCGAATTCGAGCACCTTGACTTCGACCGTCTGGTCGACCTTGAGCAGTTCGCTCGGGTGCTGGATGCGGCCCCAGCTCATGTCGGTGATGTGCAGCAGGCCGTCGATGCCGCCGAGGTCGATGAACGCTCCGAACTCGGTGATGTTCTTGACCACGCCGCGGCGCACTTCGCCCTTGGCGATGCTGCCCAGCAGGTCCTTCTTCATCTTGTCGCGTTCTTCTTCCATCAGCTTGCGGCGGGAGAGAACGATGTTGCGGCGCTCTTCGTCGATCTTGATGATCTTGCACTCGAGTTCTTTGCCGATCCAGTCGCCCGGATCGCCCACGCGGCGCACGTCGATCTGGCTGGCAGGCAGGAAGACATGCACGCCGATGTCGACAAGCAGGCCGCCCTTGATCTTGCGCACGGCTTTGCCTTTGACCACGTCACCGACCTTGTAGGCCTCCATGACGCGTTCCCAGCCGCGGATGCGGTCGGCTTTCTTCTTGCTGAGGACCACCAGGCCCGATTCGTCTTCGATCTGGTCGAGATAGACTTCCAGTTCGACGCCCGGTTCGATGTCGTCGATGTTGCCTTCGAACTCGGCTTTTGGGATGAAGCCTTCGGACTTGTAGCCGATGTCAATGACGACGTCGTCGCCAGCCATGCGGACCACGCGGCCCTTGAGGATCGCACCCTGCGTGAAATCAGCGACGGTGGCGATTGCCGCCGAATCCATCGCCTCGCTGGCGCCCAGTTCCTTCATGCAGGCTTCGACTTCCGCATCGAGCTCCTTCGAGCCGATGCCGATGTCGAGCGTGCTGAAACGCTTGACCATCTGAACTCCCGTTTCTGGTTTCTAGTTTTCGGTTTCTGGTTCGACAGCGGAACTCCTGCGGAGTTCAACGAATCAGCACCGGATCGAAACCATTTTTAAATTGCTTAAGCTTGTACGAGAAGTTTTGAAGTGACTGGCGGGAGCCGGCAGAAAACCAGAAACCCGAAACCAGAAACTAGAAACCGCTGTGATGTACGAAGCCCAAGACCTGTTTGTTCTAACCCTGTGCCCAGAGGCCCGCGACACCCGTGTGTCACGTAAAGACGTGGGCACCCACAAGCCGATAACGATAGCTTGCGGACGGGGTTTTGCCAGTGCGAATTCCCTCTCCAGAGGGAGCGCGCCGACGTGAGCGCAGCGAACGCGGGTTGAGGGGACGGCGCCGCATCCTGATGTCCGCTGAAACAGCGTACAGAGATTTAAATTTGAGAGTTAAGGTTTGAATTTGAGATCCGAGCCGGCAGCGCTGCTGCTGTTCGCTTTCAAAGCTAAAATCGTATGTCAGCTGGCTTGCGCGGTAGAGCTTAAAAGCATTCCAAAATCAAAATTTTTCCTGATTGCACCTGTGCGGCGCGAGTGCTATATACCTGCGCGAATTACACGTATTCTCGACTTTAACTAGCTATTGAGGAGTTGTGCGCCGCTCTTATGCCTGCGTTTGCTTTCTTCTGTGCCTTTCTGTCATTTGCGGCGGCAGCTTGCCCCCGCGATTGGGATCGGTTTTCGCTAACGAACTGAACAACGTCTCGCGAGTTGCCCCATGAACCGAAACGAACAGGAAGCCGTTTATCGAATCGTCGACGCGCTCACGCGACCTCACACTGCGGAGGAATCGTTTTACACCGTTCTCGCGACCGTCTGCTCTCTGGCGAATGCTCCTCTTGGACAGATCGTTCACATGAAGGGGCCTGGTCCGGACACGTACCTGGTTGGCGCACCGAATTCCGTAACGTTTTCGGCGATGGGTGAATCAGATACTGCGTTTTTCGGACGCGACTTCAACAATCATCTTCAGTCCTCTCCTTACATTTCTCACGTCCCCACTCTGAAGAAACCAGTCAATCTCTTTACAGAAGTTGTGGGAACCAGAACGTGGCTTGAGAGCGACTGGTACCGGCACGTTTATAAAAGGTTGTCGCTGCGGGAAGGCGCTTCACTCATTCAGTTCGACCGAAACGGTAAGCAGGAATGGGGTTTCGGCATTTCAGTCGATAGCAAGTTGACCCAGCGGCAGCGCCGGTTGCTGGCTCAGTTGATGCCCGCAATCGGACGCGGCCTCAGCAATATCATCAGCTTTTATCCGCATCTTTCGTCGTTCGAAGCACTGCAGAGCGCGGTCGAGGCCGCCACGGATCTGCTTCTGGCGTTGGAGTCCCGGCCGAACGGCCAGGTTGAACTTGTCTGCGCTTCGGGAGGCGCCCGTCAGGTGTTGCGTCTGGACAGGCAACATCCGGGCAGGAATCTTCATCTGCGCGAACTGTTCAGCCTGGCGCGATCGGCGCCTGCGCTGCAATCGAAAGTGGATTGGGAGGCACCGGCGGGCCAGCGTTTTCGCTTGAGCACGATTCGGCGGGACCGGATTTTCCGCTCGGAAGTGATTCTCGTGCGGCTGACAGCGCAGAGTGACCCGAGCGCAAATCTGACGGCTGATCTTGCGCAACGCTGGGGATTGACGGCGCGGGAGATCGAGGTTTTCAAACACATGGCGCTCGGATTGGCCAACAAACAGATCGCCCAGCGTATGAATGTTTCGTTCCACACGGTCCGCGCACACTTGAGGAACATCAATGCCAAGCTCGGCGTTGATGGAAGAGTAGAAGCGATCGCCAGAGTTCAGGGAAAACCGAATCAGAAAAACAACGGATGACAATCACCGCCGACTACGCGCATAGGCCGAACGGCCTATAGGCGAGAAAAAGCAACGCTGTATAAGCTTTCGAAAACTAACCGGACGAATTGAAGTGAGTTAACACATCGAAAAATGGAGGGGTTTATGCTCGGGTCGATATGCGTGCGGCACAGTGCTGCTATTGTTGTTCTGGTTGTCTGTTGCGCATGTGTACGCGCCGAAACGCTGTCCTTTGCTGCGCCGGTGAAGTACCAGGTTCCGACGCCCGTCGGCGTCGGCGTTTCAGACCTGAATGGCGACGGCAGGCCTGACATTGCAGTTGTCAACAATTCTGGGAGCAGCGTTTCAATCCTGCTGAACTCGGGAATGGGTACCTTCGGTCCCGCTGGTGTTTTCCCGACGGCAGGCAACCCGAGCCGCGTCGTACTAGCGGACTTCAATCGCGATGGATTGGCCGACCTGGCCACCAGCCATAACAGCAATCCCGGTTTAGTTTCGGTTCTGACGAATACTGGTAATAGTCTTTCTGCGCCGTCTATTTTTGCTGCGGGAAAAAATGCATGGGGATTTGCAAGCGCCGATTTCAACAAGGACGGACGCGACGATCTGGTCGTTTCGAACAATGACTTTCCAAGCAACGCTCTCCAGATCCTGCTGAACACCAGCACGTCAGCAGGCATAAGCTTCCAGGGACCCACTGGATTTGGAACTCAGGCCTATAATACGGAGCTTGCTGTCGGCGACCTGAACAATGACGGCATTCCTGACGCTGTGGTGGCCAATCCGAGTGGTGGTGACGGCCAAAGCAGTTTCATGGTCTATATTTCACGAGGTGACGGGAGTTTTTATGCTCCAGTTTCGTATGCCGGTACGCGACAAACCTTGTCCGTGGTGCTGGGAGACGTTAATTCGGACGGAAAACTGGATGTGCTCGTCAACCATTATATTTCTTCCGGGGGTTTTTTCGGTCGTCCTCCCACCGTTACGGGGCGGCTCGACGTCTGCCTCAATAAAGGGGACGGCACCTTTACATTTTCACACTCGTATGATCTGGGTCCCGTCCGCTACATGAGTCACGTTCTTGCGCTCGGAGATCTTCGTCGGTCTGGGAAACTGGACCTGGTCTATATCGGCGCCTCAACCATTTCGATAATGCAGGGAAATGGAAACGGCACGTTTTCTGCGCCCGTTTTACTGTCGAATATGACGGCGAATGAAGTAAAGCTTGCCGACGTGAATCAGGATGGCAACCTGGACCTGCTCGCCAGCGACTCTGGCAACAATGCCCTGGCCGTTTTTCTGAACAACGCGCCGCCTGCTTATCCACCGACCATCGGCAGCGTTCCACCGGTTACGCTGGAGCAGGAGAGTGCCGAAGGCACCACGTATAACCTCGGCCTTCCCAAGGCATTCGATTATGCTGGCCGTCCGCTCGAGGTAATCAGCGATGCGCCGGGTATTTTTCCTCCAGGAACAACGGTTGTCACTTTTTCGGCGAAAGATGCGTGGGGCAAAGAAGTGACCTCCACGACGTCAGTCACCGTCGTCGACACGACGCCGCCAGTCGTGACTGCGCCGGGGGCGCTCA
>DASPJR010000201.1:0-21229 GCA_035628505.1 Planctomycetota bacterium
CCCCTCTCCCTCTGGGAGAGGGCCGCCGTGAGCGAAACGAACGCGGGGTGAGGGAAAACGCCGCCTGTGGTTGCAGGGCCCATCCCCCTCACCTGGCACTCGCTGCCGCTCGTGTCCGCGCTCTCCCGGAGGGAGAGCGGAAAAAGCAGCGTCTCTTTACATCTCAGGAGTTTGCCCTAAAACTTTCGTATGCCCGAAACGAGCAAAAAGCCGGAACCGGCGCCTTCAGAACCGCCATCTGACGAAACGAACAAACGCGTCGTTCGCAATGCAGGCATCGTTGGCATTCTGACGATCCTTAGCCGCATTCTCGGTCTCTATCGCTTCCGGCTGATGGCGCAGCTTTTCGGCGCAACAGGTGTCGCCGACGCGTTCAACTTTGCGTTCGTCTTTCCCAATCTCACGCGCAGGCTTTTCGGCGAGGGCCTGCTGACCAGCGCGTTCGTTCCCGTGTTTTCAGGAATGCTCGCGCGCGGCGAAAAAGATGCCGCCAACAAAACGGCGTCAGTGCTGCTGACGAAACTGCTGTACTGGCTCAGCGCCGGATGCGTCGCCGTGATCGCGCTGACGGAAGTGGCCCGCTGGGTGTGGCCATCATTCGGGACGCTCACCGAAGACGATCTGCTCCTGATCCGCCTGTTTCAAGCCATGCTGCCGTACTTGATCCTGATCAACGCCGCGGCGGTGATGATGGGCGTGCTGAATTCGCTGGGTCATTTCCTGGTGCCCGCGTTTGCGCCGGCGCTGCTGAACGTCGCGATGATCGCGGCGTGCCTCTTCGTCGTGCCGCACCTGAATGATATTCCGCAGAAGACGATCTGGGCCGTCGCGATTGCGGTGCTGATCGGCGGCGTGCTGCAGCTGCTGGTTCAGTTCCCGCCGGCGTTCGCGCGCGGATTTAAATTCAAGCCTTCGACGGACGTAAGCGATCCCGGATACAGCGAAGTGATGGCGAACTTTAAGCCGGTGCTGCTGATGGTCGCGGTGTTTCAGCTCAACGTGATGATGGACAACATCATCGCGCAGACGCTGATTCCCGGCGACGGCCCGGTAACGTACCTGAACATGGGCACGAGCGTGTACCAGCTGCCATGGGCCATCATCGCGCTGGCGCTCGGCACCGTCGCACTGCCGCTGCTCTCGCAGTACTGGGCGCAGAAAAAAGAAGAGCCCTTCACCATGACGCTCTCGTTCGCGATGCGCGTCTGCATCTTCCTGGCGATTCCGTTCACCGTAGGCACGATGCTGCTCTCCGAAGAAATCGTGCGGCTGCTCTACGGCACCGGAAAATTTCTGGAGAACGACGCCGAACCCGTGCGGCGCACCGCCGGCGTGGTGATGTTCTCGAGCCTTGGCCTCGTCTTCTACAGCGTGAACGCGATTCTCGCTCGCGCGCTCTACGCCATGAAAGACATGCGCACGCCGGCGACGACATCGGCCAAATCGGTCGGGCTGAATTTTGCGCTGAATCTGTTTTTCGTCCTCGTGCTGCCACTGCTGGCGGGGCCGCTTGAGTCGACACGCGGCACCATCAGCGCCGATCGCAAATCGATGCTCTCCTTCATTGATCTGCTCTTCTATTTCACGAACCTGCGCGAGAGCGGCATAGCGCTGGCCAGCACGATCAGCACGGCCTGGCAGACCTGGATGCTCGCGCGCGCGGTGAAAGAGCGCCTGACGACCACAGCGCCGCTGCTTCCGTCGGGCTCGAACCTGGTCCTCACGTTCGGCGGTTACGTACTCATCTCGCTCGGCGTGTCGCTCATCGCGTACCGGCAGCTCGTGGGCAAGCCGGACATGGAAGGCTTCATCGCCTTTTTCGCGGCCGCTTTTGGAGCCATCTTTCCGTTCTGGCTGCTGAGCCACCAGTACTTCGTCAACAAGCTGAAAGACAAGCCGCATGAAGCGGACGTGGGAAGCTGCTGTTACGGCGTCAAAGATGAACACTGGAGCGAGTCGCTGCGCTTCGAGTACACGATCTACAGCACGCTGATGGCCAGCGCGATCATGGGTTTCGTCGTCTGGGCCGTGCGCGACAGCGTGCCGCCGGAAGGTTCGGGACTGCTCGTCTTCCAGCGCGCGGTCGTTCCAGTGATTCTCGGAATCGTCGCCTACTACATGGCTGCCGGCAGCATGATGTCGAGCGAGTTCGAACAGCTTCGCAGGGCGCTCGAGCGCCGGACTGGCCACAGCGAACCTGCAAAGACATGAAAAGGCACAGAGCCTCACGCGCCTGCAACTTTCCTGCTGAAAACTTGCGTGTCGGATTGAATTGATTTGCCTTCGGCGTATAAGGAAACCACCTTTCAACGTTGTATCCGGTGGAGTGGCGCATGCCTATTGAACAGCTCGCGATCAAAAAAGAAATCTTGCCGCAGAAGAACATCACGCTCTTTCATCTGACAGGCAATCTGGACGCGCACACCTTTGAGCTGCTGCAGGATGCGCTGAACGAGGCCTTCTCTGCCGGCCGCTACAACATTCTGCTTAACGTTTCGGAAGTTCCGTACATGTCTTCGGCGGGAGCCGGCGTGCTGATCGGCGGCTTTACCGAGGCCGAGAACAACGGCGGTAAGCTGGTGATCTACGGCATGCGCTCGGAAGTCCGCAACGTCTTCTCGACACTCGGCATTCTCGATTTCTTCCCGGTCTTCGACGACCGCAATTCCGCAGTCGAAGCGGTTTAAACGGCATCACGACGAAGTTCACGAAGAACACGATGAAAAAAGATGGGACTGATCTTCAGCCCCTCTTCGTGTCCGTCGTGTTCTTCGTGGTTAAAAAAGTCTATTGCCACGGCGCTTTCTCGGGCAGTATCTGGTCCATCTCCTTGATCAGTCCATCCTGGTAGTCGCCGGCATATTTGCCTGCGATAAAGCGCGGGTAAGCTTCGGTGAGCAGGCGCTGCCAGCTTTGTTCTTCATTGCCCGGAAGGATGGGGAAGAACAGCGCGCCGGCGGCTTTTGCGGCTTTGTAATCGCCGAACGCGTCGCCGACCATGAGCGTGTTTGCGGCTTCATAGCGCCCGCGGCACGTGCCGCAGAGATGCTCTTCTTTGCTCCCCATCTCCTGTCCGCAGATCAGCTGCACGTACCCATCAATGCTGTGTTCGTGCCACTCGCGCTGCAGCGCTTCCGTTGGCGTCTGGCTGCAGACGAGCATGTCGCAATCTGGCTTGGCCTTCTCGAGCAGTTCGCGCACACCGGGGAATGGAGGAACGCCGTAAACCATCTCCGTCACCCGCGTGTTGATCATCTCCGACCATTCGAGCGTGCGTTTGAGAACCGGATCGCCGCTCGCGGCGACAGCTTTTTTCAGTGTCGCGTTGCCCAGCGCCTTCTCGCTGGCCATCCACTGCCGGAGCGGCTCCAGGTTCGGCAGCTTGTATCCACGCGCGCGGGCCTGCGAACGCTCGGAGAGCATTTCCAGCGTGCGAACCAGCGCGGGAAAGCGGTTGATGCCGCGCCACTTCGAATAGAGATTCACAAATTCATGGCACTCACGCGCGTAGCGGCTGACGGCCTGCAGGTCCCACTTCCAGATGGTCACGGGCGTGAAGCATTCTTTGTGCTTCACTTCCATGCTGTCGAAGACGCAGCCGTCGGAGTCGAAGCCGATGAAGAAACGCTTTCCGGCAGTGGGTTTGAACGTGCTGAGAAGTTCGGCGCCTGAAGCCATGGACGTATTCATCCTGTTGAGAAGATCCGTGCCGCGCGACTCGCGGCGAAAAATTCTGGAGCAAACATAATCTTTAGCCGGCAATGCGCAAACAGCAGTCCTGTCTTTGAAACGTAAGTCGTTCTCGCGTATACTGTTCGGGTCTGCCGCGTTGTGTATTCCGGCCCGCTGGATTCCGCCGGTATCGTCGTTCAAGGCAATAAGGAGAGAGACGTGAGCATCGGTAATGGAAAGCTGTCCAAAAACGGTTCGACCCATCCCTTCGCGAAAAAAGATCCCAAGCCTACGCGCGCCCGGCTGGTCAGTCTTCTGGACCCGCTCGGACGAAAGCGCTATAGCGAGGTCGAACGATTCCTTGCCACGGTCACGGGTGCGACCAGCGGCTTGTTCTATTATGGCACCAACTGGGGCTGGGCCGTGCGGTATCTGCTTGGCGCCAAGAATACCCTCTGCACACTCCATCTGCTCCCCAACAGTTTCGAAGCGACGGTGCAGCTCGGGAAGGAAATGGACGAGCCGCTGAAAACCGCTGCGATCTCCGCGGACCTTAAGCGCCGCATCGCCAAGGGCAAATTACAGGGCGGATCGCGCCTGGTGCGCATGCCCATTAAGAATGATGGCGATTACTCCAGCTTCCAGGCTCTGATCGCATTGAAGGCTGACGCGCTGCGCGCCAAGAAGCCGAGCAAGACCGCAGCGAAAGAACCGGTGGCAGTCAAGAAAGCTCCGTCGAAAGTCGCGATCGACTAAACGCTGCAAACGTCCCGGAATCGAGCAATGCCCACGACGCAGGGTCTCTTTGTCACTGGCACGGATACCGACGTCGGCAAGACGCTGGTCTCGGCGGCCATTGTCCGCATCCTGCGCGAGCAGGGCGTGGATGCCGTGGGTTTCAAGCCGGTTGCAACCGGCGAAGTCGGCGGCAGCTGGGGCGACGCGGTTGCCCTGCATGAAGCTTCCGGCAAAGTCGAACCCATCGAACGCATCTGTCCGCTCCGCTTTGCCCTGCCGCTGGCGCCAACGTTGGCCGCGGCCCGCGAAGGCATCGAGCCCGACACGAACCTGGCGCGCAACATCGTGGTGGATCTGTGCGAACGCCATTCGGCGGTGATCGTCGAAGGCGTCGGTGGAATCCTGTGCCCGATCGACAGCAACACGCTGGTAGTTGATTTCGCCGCGCAGATCGGGTTTCCGGTTCTCGTCGTCTGTACGGCCCAGCTTGGAACGATCAATCACACACTGCTCACGATCCGCGAAATCGAGCGCTGCCGCCTGCGCGTCGCGGGCGTGATCATGAACATCACGCGTGCGAGCGATGCACACCTGGCCGAAGGTTCGAAGGCCGAAATCGAGCGCATCAGCGGCTGCAAGGTGCTCGCCACTCTGCCGCACTTCACGACCGATGACGACCCCGATGCGCCGCGTTCCGCGCTGGTCGCGCGAGCGATCGCCTCGCTCATCCGGCAAGTCGAAGTCAAGAGCCTGCTGGGAAGCGAAGGCAGCGCAAAGAGCAAGTCCTCGGGACGATTCAAGCGGCGCCGCGCCACAGACTGAGGAGCTTTCAGTATCGAGCGGGGTTTCAAAGCGGGCTGAGCAGAAAAGCACTTTTGAAATTTACCCTCGAACTCATACCATTTAACCCCCATGCGTCGCGCCATTATCTCAGATATTCATGGCAACCTCGTTGCCCTGGAAGCCGCGTTGGCTGATTGCGACGCCCAGAAGGTGGACGAGATCGTCTGCCTCGGGGATATCTGCGGCTACGGACCCGATCCCATCACGTGTGTGGACATCACCCGCAGCCGCTGCAAATGGGTGCTGGCCGGCAATCACGACGCCGCGCTCTTCATGAGTTTCGCCATCGGCTTCAACAAGTACGCGCGCGAGGCAATCGAATGGCAGCGCAGCGTGCTGATGCCCCGCTGGTACAGCCTGCCCAAGCGGCGCGAGCGCTGGAACTGGCTGGGCAACCTGACGCCGATCCGCGAAGAAGGCAACGTGCTCTACGTCCACGCCTCGCCGCGCGATCCGATGATGGAGTACGTCGAAGAAGCCGACTTTGCCGACATGGGCTTCGGCAGCTCGCAGAAGGCGCAGGAAATTTTCGATCGCATCAAGTGGCTGAGCTTCTGCGGCCACAGCCACCGCCCCGGCGTGGTCACGACCGAGTTCCAGTGGATGAAGCCGGCCGAGTTGCCCGATCTGCAATATCACCTTAAGCCCGACATGAAGACGCTCGTGAACATCGGATCCGTCGGCCAGCCGCGCGACAACAACCCGGCTGGCTGCTATGTGATCTACGACATGGAAAAACAGATAATTCAGTTCCGCCGCGTTGCCTACGACGTGAAAAAAGCGCAGGAACGTTTCATGGCCGTCCCGCAGCTAAGTGAACGTCTCTGGCGTCGGCTGGAAACCGGGAACTGAGACTTTATTTCACCGCTGAGACGCAGAGGCGCAGAGAACAGCTGCGGGGTGGCCCAGACACCAACGGTGTCTGGGCGCGCCAGCGCAAGAGGTTACATCGTACGCGTGTCGCGCGGGTAGAAGCGCCGAACCTGTCAGCACCTCGCCACTGTGCTCTCCTCTCATATATAAGAAACGATTTGCCCTCGCGATTTTGGACGAAAATCTTGCGAGCTCTTTTTCTGCGCTCATAAGCAGCGAGGCCAAGAAGAGTTACACGAAGCGAAAAGTTAAGAATTCCGGATAATTCGGACACTCGTATGGCTCGGCGCCGGAGTGAAGCACAATTCCTTGTGATCTGAGACTCAAATCCCGGATGGTCAGACGACCACGTCGTCTGGGCGCACCAGCGCAAGAGGTTACTTCATACGCGTTGCCTGAGCAGTTGGAGTGTTAAACGTCGATTAATCTTCCTGAATTCGCACGTCGGAACTGCTATGCCAGCGCGTGATGTAACCTCTTGCGCTTCGCGCCTAGACGGAAAATCTCGTCTGGGCCACCCCGCCTCAAAAAACATTACACTGATTTCTTGCGTACTCATCTTTTGCAAGGTACGTTTATGGATCAGCCCGGCATCTTGCCGAGCCGCTCAAGAGGAGGGCCCGCATTATGGATAACGCCGATACCGTCGCCAACAGCCCTCTGCTGAGCCGCGCCTCGATCTGATTTTTTTCACTCGCTGAAATCGGTTGCAGGCCGCTCGCCAGAGCGGCTTTCGTCACGTCGTTGGTTGGCCCGGACGCCGCAGGCGTCGGGGCGCGCCAGCGCAAGAGGTTACATCACACGTTCTGCACAGCAGAAGCAGCCCGGAGTTACTCGGCGGGCCGTTCCTGAAACCACGCGTTGCCGGTTGGGCTACGCGTACGAAGTAACCTCTTGCGCTTCGCGCCCAGACGACTGCGTCGTCTGGGCCACCCACTCAAACCATCATGTCTTCGCATAAGGAGGAATCGCTATGGGCGAACTCAACGTTTTGCCGTGCTCAAACATTTTCGGTTTCATTCACCACCTTTTGATTGGAGATTACGACCTTGGAAGAAGCACTCGAAAGTTTTCTCGATTCAGGCTGGATCACTGAAGTCATCGGCGTTGTAAAAAGCGGAAAGGAGGCCACCGTTTACTGCTGCCGCGGCGGCGAGAAGGCCCGCGCGGAACTGGTCGCGGCAAAAGTGTACCGCTCGCGCGAGCACCGCAATTTCAAGAACGATACGCGCTACTGGGACGGCTACGTGATTCTCGGCAGCCGCTACCGGCGTGCGTTCGAGAAGAAAACCGCGTTCGGCAAAATCGTTCAGGCCGGCCTGTGGCAGATGCGCGAATATGAAATGATGAGCGCGCTGCATGAAGCCGGCGCCGACATCCCCCGCCCCATCGCCGGTGGCGAGAGCGCGATGCTGATGGAATATATGGGCACAGCAGACGCGGCCGCGTCCAAGCTGCAGGAGTGCCGCCCGTCACGCGACATTGCGCGCGCCATGTACGAGCGGCTGATGTGGAACATCGAGCTGTTTCTATCGAAGAACTGCATCCACGGGGATCTTTCGCCCTACAACATCCTCGTTCAGGACGATCGCGCCACGATCATCGATTTTCCGCAAGCCGTCGATCCACGCATGAACCGCCAGTCCAGCGAGCTGCTGCAGCGCGACATCCGCAACGTCGCCGCATACTTCGAAAAGTACGGCGTACGCGATGACTATTATCGAAGAGGCGCCGAGTTGTGGAGCAGGTTTGTGAATGGGCAGATGTGATAAAGTTGGGTGGCCCAGACGACCACGTCGTCTGGGCGCGCCAGCGCACGAGGTTACTTCATACGCGTCGCCCAAACAGTTGGAGTGTTAAACGTGGATTAATCTTCCTGAATTCGCACATTGGAACTGCTTCGCAACGCCGGTGATGTAACCTCTTGCGCTTCGCGCCCAGACGGAAAATCTCGTCTGGGCCACCCAATTGATAGTGTTCTGAATTCGCACATTGGAACTGCTCGGCGACGCGCGTGGTGTAACCTCTTGCGCTTCGCGCCCAGACGAAACATCTCGTCTGGGCCACCCGGATGGATATTGCCTCACGGCAAGGTTAAAGATACGTTGATTCTGTATGGCACATCGAAAAATCTATGACGACGAAGCACACGTCCACTTCATGACATTCTCATGCTACAAGCGGCGCCGGCTGTTGGACACGGATCAAGCCAAACGACTCATGGTAGGCGTTCTGGGAGCGAAGTTAGCGGCTCAGAAGGGGAAGTGTATTCGATTCGTAATCATGCCCAACCATGTTCACAGTCTGGTCTGGTTTCCGGAACCAAGGCAATCCAGCTGTTTTCTGCAGCAATGGAAGCAGCGCACTTCAGTGCTGCTTAAGGAATATCTAAGCAGCTTCTTGAAAAACTACGCGCAGCAGTTCAGCCTGGACGAGCCAATCTGGCAGCCGCGCTCGTATGACTTCAACGTTTTCACCGAGAAGAAACTGCTGGAGAAGCTGGCATACATTCACAACAACCCCGTAAGAGCACGACTGGTTGAAGATCCATGTGACTGGGCATTCAGCTCAGCCCGCTTTTATTTTCAGGGAAAGTCCGTTGGTTTACCGGTCGGAATGATCTGAGACTCAAATGCCGGGTGGCCCAGACGACGAAGTCGTCTGGGCGCGCCAGCGCACGAGGTTACTTCCTACGCGTCGCCCAAACAGTTCGCGTGTAGAACTTGGAACGATGCCTGAATTCGTACGATGAAATGCTCCGCCACACGCACGGTGTAACCTCTTGCGCTTCGCGCCCAGACGAAAAATTCGTCTGGGCCACCCACTCAATGCTGTTTTGAATTCGTAGATAAAACTGCTATGCCACGCGCGTGATGTAACCTCTTGCGCTTCGCGCCCAGACGAAACATCTCGTCTGGGCCACCCCGGCAATTACACCATCGGCGGTTTTTCGGGGCCTTCGTCGGGTGCGCGCTTAATGCTGGCGCCGAGGCTGCGGAGCTTGCCTTCGAAATTATCGTAGCCGCGGTCGATGTGGTAAATGCGCTTCACTTCCGTCTCGCCTTCGGCCGCGAGAGCAGCAAGCACCAGCGCGGCGCCGGCGCGCAGGTCACTGGCCATCACCGGAGCGCCCTGCAGCTTGTCGCTGCCGATCACCACGCAGGTGTTGTTCACGCGCAGCACGCGCGCGCCCATGCGCTTGAGCTCGGCGACATGGTTGAGCCGGTCCGGGTAAATGCCGTCGATAAAAACGCTCGCACCCATGCCAAAGCACATCAGCGCCATCATCTGCGCCTGTAGATCGGTCGGGAATCCAGGATACGGCAGCGTCGCGATCTCAACTTCCTTCGGCCGGCCTTCCATGCCGACGGAGACCACTTTGCAGTTGCGGTTGAAGCTGATCTCGGCTTCCTTGAATTTGTCGAACACCGCTTCCAGATGCGTCGGGTCGATGTTCTTTACAATCACTTCGCCGCGCGTGATCGCTCCGGCCATGAGCAGCGTTGCCGCTTCAATGCGATCGGGAATGACTTCGTAGCTGCAGCCTTCCAGCTTGCGCACACCGCGGATGCGGATGCGGTGGCTGCCTGCACCTTCGATGCTTGCGCCCATCGAAATCAGGAAATTGGCGAGGTCCACGACCTCCGGCTCGCACGCGGCGTGTTCGATGACCGTCTGCCCTTCGGCGAGTACCGCCGCCATCATCACGTTGCCCGTGCCGAGCACCGATGACCCCATGTTTCCGCCGAGGTAAATATTCGCGCCGCGCAGCCGCTTGGCGGTCGCGATGACATAGCCGTGTTCAATCTTGATGTCCGCGCCGAGGGCACGCAGACCTTTCAGATGCAGATCAACGGGGCGGTCGCCGAAGGCACATCCGCCCGGCAGCGACACCTTGGCGTAGCCGCGCTTGGCCAGCAGCGGGCCAAGCACGCAGAAGCTCGCGCGCATCATGCTGACCAGTTCGTACGGCGCGACGCTTGCTTCTTCGCTGACCACCTTGGTATTGAGGCGTCCCAGCGCGTCACGTTCAACGCTGACTCCCAGCGTCCCGAGAATGCGGGCGAGAAAGTCCACATCGCGCAGGCGTGGGACATTGCCGATCGAGCACGGCCCCTCGGCCAGGATGGTCGCAGCCATGATGGGCAGCGCCGAGTTTTTTGAACCGCTTGCGACGACTTCGCCCTTCAGGCGGCGGCCGCCTTCGATGATGAACTTTTCAAGACCCATTTTTGTCTCCGTGGCAGAGGCTGCCGGACCGGCAGCGTGTGTCTTCTAACATCGTCCAGCGGAGAGGGTTGGCTGAAGCAAATCACATCGTGAAGTCTGAATAAAACTGGCCTTTTGCCTGAGGCTGCTTAAAGTGTTCTGTGAGCTGTTCCTGTGATGTGAGCAACGCCTTCCAGCCATGCGGTGCGCCTATGCTCATTGTTTATTGTGACAATTGCGATTTGCGCATCCTGCAGAAGGACATGGAATCCGGCGGCGTCGTGCAAGTCGCTGAAAACAAATATCTCTGCCCAAAATGCGCGCCGCTTCAGCAGGCCAAGCCGCCCTCCGGACGCAGTCCGGCCAGTTCCCCCGTCAGCGCCGATTCACCGGTTGTCCGTCCTGCGTCTGGGGAAGTCCGTCAGTCTCGCGCAACGATCCGTCTACCGAAGCCTGGCGAGCGCGCTTCGGCGGCGATGACACGACCCGAATCTGCCGCCATGCGCGCACCCGCGGCTGGCGCCGGACCGGCGCCAGGGGGTGCAAAGAAAAACAATCTCATCATTATCGGCGCGGGCGTTGGTGTGCTGCTGATTATTGCAGGGATCCTGATTTTCGGCGCATCCTCTCCGCCGCCGGCTCAGAAGGTCGCTCAGGCGTCGCCAGCAAACGCCTCCGGGAGTAAGCCGCCGCCCTCGGCGATTGATCTGGCAAAGAACGCGGAAAAGACAGAGGGCGTAAAGCTCGCCGAGGCCGCCGATAAGGCCTCCAACTCAGACGAACGCAAAAAGAATCTGCCTTCGTGGATGCGCGAGGCGGCGCAGGACCCTGAAAAGCCCGGCGCGCGGCGCGCGGCGCAACTCAGCGAGGTGCCGGCATTGCCTCCGCCCGAAGCGCAGCGCACGCAGGGGAATGAAACCATCTTCTTCGACGATGCGCTGCCCAAAGGCGCTATTGCGAAGGGAACAATGGGCGACAAGTCGTGGAAGTGGGTGGGCGCACCTGAGCATCCTGTTTTCAGCGGGAAGTTCTCACACACGTATGCCGGAGCCGTCACGAACCCGCGTGATCAGCATTACTTTGACAGCGCCAGCCCGCCATTGAGCGTCGGGCCGAACGACACGCTCTTCGTTTACGCTTATCTCGATCCCAAGTCGACGCCGCGTGAAATCATGATGCAGTGGAGTTTCAAAACGTTCGAGCACCGCGCGTATTGGGGCGAGGATCTGATTCCGCTGGGAACAAATTTTTCTCCGAGCCGCCTGCCGATGGGGCCGCTTCCAAAAGCCGGCGAGTGGGTGCGGCTGGAGGTCCTGGCGTCGCAGATCGGCGTGCAGTCAGACAACGAGCTGCTGCACGGATGGGCCTTTAATCAGTCAGACGGCGTGGTCTACTGGGACAAGGCCGGTATCGTACGCGGTCCGAAGCCCGATGTCGCGCTGAAGACGCCGCCTTCCACACCCACGCCGCCGCCCGCGCAGACACCTCCACCCGCTCCTGTGCCGGCCAGCGGAGGCCTGGCTTTGGCGTCCTCCACGCTGGCTCTCCGATCGAACGATTATGCGCAGCTCGCCAGAGTCAGCTGCACGCAGATGACCGGCGGCGGAGACTACGACAATTTCCTGGGCAAAGGCGGAAAGTCGAAGGCCATCTGGGCGAAAAACACGCCGCAGAATACGCTTACGGCGACATTCACTCTTCCTGAGAACCGCTACGCCGATGGCCTGCTGATTGTGCGCAGTCTGCGCCACGGACGCAAAGATCCGTGCCGGCTGGGGCTGGTGCTCAACGGCCAGGAAATTTTCAACGGCGTGGACCCGGCGAAAGACAACCAGGCCTTTTACGACCACAAGTTCAGCATTCCAACGGGCATTCTCAAAGGCGGCGCCAACGAACTGAAAATCCAGAACCTGGAAGAGTCCGGCCCTCCCGGCGGTGATCCGTGGTACATGGTTCAGAGCGTCGAGGTTTTCGGCGCGCTGCTGCGGGAGTTCCCGCCGATCGTCAGCGACTTCCAGCGGGCGCAGATGAAAACGTACGAGCAGGCCTTTGAGCTGCTGTTGAAAAAAGACGTCGACGTCGCGGGCCGTCTTGAAACGATCATCCGGATGAATACGTCCACCCCGGCCGCGGCCAATGTGTTTGCCGCCGCGGAAGCGAAAGAAAAAGGCGAGCCGTCGCTGAAGCTCTTCCCCGCCGTCGAGCGCGCGCTTGAACTGCACGTCCAATCGCTCGAGAACTTCCGCAAGAAGCCGCCGGCCGAGCAGGTCAAAGTGGAGAAGCTCAAAGCCAGCGGCACGATCTCGCGCGTGGACGGCTCGAAAGTTTTCGTTAAAGCCGGAGGTATCGAAATGTCGCTCGATATCACCGCGCTGCCGAACACACTTTTCCTGAAAGCGCTGGCGCTGGATGAAACCAAGCCGGCCGGCCTGGGCGACAAGGCAGCGTGGCTGCTCGGACAGGGCAACGTCGAAGAGGCGCAGGCTGTTCTGAAAAAGCTGAAGAAAGAAGAGCGCCCCGAGTGGGCGGGAATGTTCAGCGAGTATGCCGCGCTGGATCGGCTGATGAAATTCGAGACCGCTGTCCAGTCGCTCGATCTATCGATCAAACACGGTAAGCTCGACACCGCGCAAATCGTGCTGAACAACCTGAAGAAGGAATATCCGGAGTTTATCGACGCCAACAAAGAGCGCTTTGATTATCTCGCCGCCCGCGTCGAAAAGAAGAAGTAATCGCCGCCGCCCCTCCCGTTACTGCATAGAATTCGTCGAGTGTTCACCTAGCCTGCGCCGCGTCCATACTCTGCCATGGCGCGCTGCTCGAGGGCCTTGATGAAGGCGTCTTTGCCGTCCATATACGCTTCACGATCGTCGCGGAAGTTTTCGGCGAGCTCCAGCTTCAGCCGCCCATAGGCAAGCGCCTCATCCGGATGCGTGCGGAGGTAATCGCGAAAAGCGATGTGGCGAATCCAGAAATCGCCGCCGCGCTCGACCATGTGAATATGCTGCGCGCGCACGCCGTTTTCGAAGCGCCTGAAGAACCGCCGCTCCGGCATGACCTTTTCAAATTCCGGCACGTACTCGTACCCGAGTTTCTGCAGCAGCGCGATCCACAGCGGCGCATCGGACATGCGCGGCAGGCCGATCAAAATGTCGATCACCGGCTTGGCCGCGAGCCCCTCAACGGCCGTGCTGCCGACATGCTCAATCTCCGCCGGAGCCTTGATGAGTTCGCGAATGCGTTCACATTCGTCCCGGAACAAAAGCGGCCAGCGCGGGTCGTAGAGTGTGACGATGATGGGCTCGGACATGGATGAAAACGAGATACTCCATCAATTCTTTCGGTGGATGTAGAACGTCGTATCGCCCGTGTATTCTTCTGTAGTCTGCAGGAACGGGCCATCACCGCCGCCGATGGCGTAAACTTTGTCTGGAGCGCTCACCGCGGACAGGTATGAGCGCGGTGTGTTCAGGCTGGCTCGGGAAATCCAAACATTGAGAGTAGGATCGTATTCATGAACAGACCCTTGAGCATCACCTCCAATAGCGTAGAGCTTGTTGTTTAACACTGCAACGCCGTGGGCCCAGCGCACTGCCGGAAGACTCGACTTTGTAGACCATGTATTGTTTGACGGGTCGTATTCTTCAACGGTTGCAACCGCTCCACCGTTTCTACCGCCAACCACATAGATCTTTCCGTTGATCGCGCCCGCCGCTGTATACGAGCGCGCGGTAGGCATGGACGCTTTCGTCTGCCAGGAGTTATTTGCCGGATCGTACTCTTCCACCGTATCGAGGCTGGTGGTGCCCTGAAGCCCGCCGATGATGTAGATCTTGTTATCGAACACTGCGGCAGCGTACGTCGCGCGTGCGGTCGGCATCGGCGCCTTCGTCACCCAGTTGTTCAGCCCGGGATCGAATTCGTAAACGGTAGATTGAAAGGCGCCGTCGTAGCCGCCAATTACATAAATCTTCCCATTGACCACGCACGCCGTGATATCAGTGCGATTTGCGGGCAGAGCTGTGCCCCCAGTCCAGGAATTATTGGCGACATCGTAAATTTCAACAACTGACAGATAGCCGCCGTTGTAACCACCAATCGCGTAAATCTTCCCGTTGAGAAACGCCGTAGCCAGTACGTTGCGGCCTGTGGACATTGCAGCCTTAACAGTCCAGGACGTATTAGGCGGTGCTTGCATCACCGCTCGGCCGGTAAACGTAAAACCAGCTGGAGGAGTTGCCGTCTCACCCAGAATGCTGAAGCCCGAAGGAATGGAAGTCGACAACACGGAATCCACGTACTGTTTTGTGGCGGCATGCAGTGCCGCCGTCGGATTGGCGTTCAGCGTGAGAGCCCCGGTCATCGTGTCGCCGGATTTGCTCACCTTCGTTCCCACGCTTGTGCTGAGCGAGGCATCGGCGGCGTCCGTGTATTGTTTGGTCACTGCCTGCAATGCTGCCGTCGGATCAGCATTCAGTATGAGGGCGCCAGTCATCGTATCGCCGGACTTGCTCACTTTCGTTCCGAGGCTAGTGGCGAGCGTTGAGTCGGCGGCATCCGTGTACTGCTTGGTCACAGCCTGCAATGCTGCCGTTGGATCAGCGTTCAGGATGAGAGCGCCAGTCATCGTGTCGCCGGATTTGCTCACTTTCGTTCCCACACTCGTGGTGAGCGCCGCGTCGCCGGCATCAGTGTATTGCTTGGTCACGGCATGCAGTGCAGAAGTCGGGTTGGCATTCAGGCTGAGCGCGCCAGTCATCGTGTCGCCACTGCGCAGTACATAACGACCATCGATCGAGGAAGTATCAAGTTTGGCGAGTGTGACACTGCTATCAGCCAGGTGCGTCGCCGTAATCACGCTGCTGCCGAGAGTCAGGTAGGACGGCGTAAATACCGTTCCCCCCGAACCGTCTGCTGCGAGCACCAGTCCGCTCGCAGATGCTCCGCTACTCACGGTGCCAGATGTGAGTGAAGCAGCTGCAACGATGGAGAACGCACCGCTCACAACTGAGACAGGCGTTCGCACTCCGGTAGCTGTTGCACGCAGCCGGCACTGTGTCGAAGGGCTGTTCGGAACGGTCCAGTTAAACTTATTCTGCGCATTCTTCGCAAGCACGGCATTGTTGACTGCCCCGAGCTCCGTAAACGTTGTTCCGCCATCCAGGCTGAGTTCGAGAATTACTGTTTTTGCACGGCCACGCAGCACCACCTGCTGGCTTTGTCCGGGTACATACACTTCGCCACCGCGAGGGGAATCCAATCCCAATAACTCCGCCGCAGAAATCGGCCCCATCAGAATTAGAGTGGCAAGAAAGCATACGTTGGCTTTACCAACTAAACGGGCACTCATGGGGAGTCCTCCAGGTTATAATAAGCTCAATCGCAATATACAGAGATACAGACGAATAAAAACACGAAAGTAAGTCAGCTCCATTTACTGCATTCTGCCATCTGCCGAATGCCTTCCGGCGTTACGGCATGACTTGCCGCGGGCGGCCTGATGCGGTACAAGGCTCAGTCCTGTGAACAGAAAAGCGACTATAAGGAGACAACGCATGGCCGACCGTTACGCACCCAAGCCGGAACACAAATTCACCTTCGGTCTCTGGACCACCGCCAACATGGGCCGCGACCCGTTCGGCGAGCCAACCCGCGAACCGCTCGACCCGGTCACCAACATCCGCAAGATGGCTGACATCGGCGCGTACGGTTTCAACTTCCACGACAACGACCTGATTCCATGGGGCGCGTCGCCGAAGGAACGGGACACGATCGTCAAAAACGCCAAAAAGGCGATGAAGGACACCGGCATCGTCTGCGCGATGGCTACGACCAATCTCTTCTCGCTGCCCGTGTTCAAAGATGGCGCTTTCACCAGCAACGATGCGTCCGTGCGCGCGTTCGCGATTCAGAAGACGATGAATGCGATCGACCTGGGCGTTGAAATGGGCGCGAAGATCTATGTCTTCTGGGGCGGCCGCGAAGGTGCCGAAGTCGATGTCGGCAAGGACCCGTGCGAAGCGATCAAACGCAACCGCGAAGCCATGAATTTCCTCACGCATTATGTGAAGGACCAGGGGTACGACCTGAAGTTCGCGCTCGAAGCCAAGCCCAACGAACCGCGCGGCGACATCTACAACGCGACCACCGGCAACATGCTCGCCTTCATCGAAACCCTCGACCACAAGGAAATGGTCGGCGTCAATCCCGAGTACGCGCATGAAACAATGGCCGGCCTGAACTTCACACATCACGTCGCCCAGGCCATCGAAGCCGGCAAGCTCTTCCACATCGACCTCAACGGCCAGAAGCCGGGCCGCTTCGACCAGGATCTGCGCTTCGGCAGCGAAGATCTGAAGGGAAGCTTCATGATTGTCCGCCTGCTCGAGAACAGCGAATACAGCGGCCCGCGCCACTTCGACGCGCACGCGCTGCGCACCGAAAGCGAAGAGGGCGTGTGGGATTTCGCGCGCGGCTGCATGCGCACGTACCTGATTCTTAAAGAAAAGGCAAAGCAGTTCGACAGCGACAAGGAAGTGCGCCAGCTCCTGCGCGAGATCAACCGTGAGGACGCGGGCCTCTCGAAGCTGACGAGCAAGTACAGCAAGGACAACGCCGCGAAGCTGAAAGCCGCTAAGCTCGACGCGGCCCAGCTCCACAAGCGCCCGCTGCCGTACGAGCGCCTCGATCAGATCCTGATCGACGTGCTGACCGGCACGCGGTAAAGTGGCGCAAGCTTCAGCTTGCGAGGTCGGTAACGACTTCACCGCTGAGGGCGCAGAGAAGGAGTTGAAGACCGGGGACCGGGGCGCGAGCTCCGGTCCCCGGTTTATTTGAGAGGACCTTACTTCTTAGGCTTCTTCGTCTTCTCCGGCTTCGGCTCGGCCGGCGGTGTTTCTTTCTGCGGCGGCTCGGGTTCGGAGCGGAAGCGGACGAACTGCTTGAGGCGCTCGGCTTCTTCGGGCGTCAACATTGCTTCAAGCTGCTTGATGACGTTCTGATCTTTCTCGATGCGCGCGTCGCGCTGCGTTTTGACCCACGCCTGCATTTCTTCGCGGGCGGCGTTCAGTTCATCGACCGACAGCTTGGCGCGGTTCTCGCGCAGATCCGCGACGCGCTTGCTGAATTCTTTTTTGAAGGCCTCGTCGCGGTCTAGCGGCGTGATCCAGTTGGTGTGGCTGAAGTCGAGCACTTTTCGGGCGTTCTCTTTTTTGGCATCAGGCAACGTTGCAATGACCTTCGCTTCATACGTGCTGCGCAGCGCGATCTGTTCCTGGTGCCACTTGGCGGCCAGCTTGAGCAGTTCTGCCTCGTAGGCGCGGACCTGTTTTTCGATCTCTGCTTTCTGTTCGGCAGAGAGGTCGTAAACGGCCGTTACGTCCGTCGTCAGGCCAATATTCCTGATCTCACCCGGACGCGGCAGCGTGCGAATGCGCTCGATGATGGCCAGCCATTCGGGATCCAACTCCGCGCCCGCGAGGTCGGGACGGATGCCTGGGCGCGGCGTGGGTGCGGGCTCTCCAGCGAGCAGCAGGGCGGAAGAAGCGAAGATCAGCAGTGCGAGTATGCGCATGAAAACGGCTCCTCGAGAACTGGCAGAAGTGTATGGACGCTCGGTGAATCCGTAAAGCTAAAGGTGGCTTTCGTTTCACCTTCGCGCGATTAGCATGACAAGTATCTCCGCGGGTTGGCGGAGTGCCATGGAACGATTCAAACACGAGCGCACGCGATGTCCGCCGCAACCCTGCTGGCAAAACCGGTTTTCTTGACGCTGATCACGACCGAACCGGGCGGTGAAGGCAGCATCGTACGCATCTGCGCTGAAAAGGAAGACGCTTCGGCACCCGGCGGCATTCAAACCCTGGAGCGTCTCATTCGCGCGCCGCGCCTGACGCTTGCGCAATCGCGCATGACGGGAATCACCAACGCGCAGCTGGACGACGCGCCCGATCTGGACATCGTTCTGCAGGAACTGCTGGAGTTCAGCGCCGGCGCCGAGGCGTGGATCGTGCCCGATGCAAACGCCGCCCGCGCCGCGCTGCGCGAAGCCTCCGTGAGTGCCGGATATCCCGGCCGCATCGGTCCAACGTTGATCGGGATGGATGAGCTGTGGGCGATCGTGCGGCCGACGGAGCGTAGTACGGGCGTCTCGCCCGTACAGTTGGATGTGGCACCCAAAGCAGCTCCGGGAATTTCAGATCGGTTCCCGATCCAAGACTTTCAACCTAATCTCCGCTATGGCGCTCACTTGCCACATCTGACGCTCAAAGACAGCACGTATTTCGTGACCTTTCGATTAGCCGATTCTGTTCCCACTGCGCTTCTTGAAACGTGGAAAGCCGAGCGCGAAATTGCATTAAGAAATCCCGATCGTGTTCTTTCCGTAAAAGCGCAGGCGGAACTCGACGATCTATTTTCGCAGCGAATTGACCAACATCTCGACAATGGCACCGGCAAATGCTGGATGAAAGATCCAGCCGTCGCTGCAGTTGTTGAAGATGCCCTCAAGCACTTTGACGGAGAGCGGTACATCCTCCTTGCCTGGAGTGTGATGCCAAATCACGTACACGCCGTGTTTCAACCGCTCGGCCAGAACTCATTGTCCGAAATTCTTCACTCCTGGAAATCTTACTCCAGCAAAGCCGCTAATGACCTGCTCAAGCGTGAAGGCAAATTTTGGCAGGAAGAGTATTACGACCATCTCATTCGCGACGATGCTGACTACCAGCAATGTTTGGAATACACATATTACAATCCGGAAAAGAGTGGACTGGATAATTGGAAGTGGCGAGGGGCGGTTTTTGCCGATCGGGCGAAAGGCACGGCGTCTTCCCAACAGCGGCATGGGCGGGATGCCCATGCTACGGGGCTGGCCGCCTCCGCGATGGCACAATTCCGTGCCCTCGAAACAGACCTCCTCTCCCTCCCTCTCCCGCTGCTGGCGGAGATGAACTGGCTGTTGTCGAAAACCGAGCATCCTTTGAAGAAGATTCTTAAGAAGGCCGAGGGCATTGCGGTTAAAGAGCAGTTCACGGAAGACTTCAGCAGCGGGCGCGTATCGCTCGACAAGCTTTTTCAGGACTTCTCCAGAATTATCGACCGGCTCGCGCCGGAGGAGGAAGGCGCCACCGAAGAAGCTGTCACGTTTACGGGCGAGCCGGTCACATCCGAAGAAGTCGGAAAACTGCTCGGACCCCACGGGCCGCTCGCGAAGGCACTTAAAGGCTACGAAGAGCGGCCCGAGCAGGTGGAGATGGCGCAGCGCGTCGCCGAGTCGCTCAGCACCGGAAAGCATCTGCTCGCCGAAGCCGGCACCGGCGTCGGAAAAAGTCTGGCGTATCTGATCCCGGCAATTTTATTTGCCAAACGCGCAAGCCGGCCCGTGGTCGTCGCGACGCACACGAAGAATCTGCAGTCGCAGCTATTCAACAAAGACATTCCCTTCCTCAAGGCGCATCTGGGGGTGGACTTCGACGCAGCTTTGCTGAAAGGGCGGCCGAATTATCTGTGCCTGCGCAAATTCATGTACACGCTTCAGGAAGCTTCGCACGAGCTCGACGATGAAGAGCGCGCGCAGATGCTGCCGATCATGACGTGGGCAACCCAGACTGAAGAAGGCGACATCAGTGAGATGTCCGCGTTTGCTCCTGAGAAAAACCCGGAGCTCTGGGACCGCCTGCACACCGTCGGCGACGATTGCCTCAAGCGCCAGTGCCCTTTTTACAAACGCTGCTTCGTCTACAAGGCCCGCGGCCTGACGCGCGGCGCGGACCTCGTCGTGCTCAATCACGCGATGGTCTTTGCCGATCTGAATCTTGAATCCGGCACGCTGCCGAAGTACAGCGAGATCGTCTTTGACGAAGCGCACAAGCTCGAGGACATTGCCACCGATCATCTCGCAAGCGAAATTACGCCGAAGCGGATCTACAAAATCCTCAACCGGCTCTTCCGTGTCGCGCAGGGCAGCGCGGCGGGAAAAGGGCTGCTGCCCACGCTGCTGGCCAATCTGGAGATGGCCCGCGGCGAGTTTAAAGAGGAGATGATCACGTCCATTCGCGAGCACATCCTTGCGGTGATGCAGGCGATACAGCCCGCGAACGACGGCTCGGACGTGTTTTTCAGCGTCGTGCGGCAGTGGACGGAGACGCCGGCGGCTTCTGAAGAAGACGAGCGGCCCCTGGCTCCCTATGTACCGCGCGAACGCGGACGCGGCGGCGTTTATCTGGAGACGGATTCCGCGGGCGGGAAGTTTTCAAATGCCCCCGCATTTCCCTTTAAGCGCAAGAAGAGTTCCCTTTACGGCGATGACCGCAAACGCTTCTCGTCGGCCTCGCTGCGCGCCGATGAAGTCGAGAATTTCACTCAGGGAAAGGAAAGCGCGATAGCGCAGCTCGGCCGTCTGCGCCAGCTGCTCGAAACGCTGGAAGAGGATTTTAAGGAGATCCGCAAACGCAACGTGCCGCGCGCGCGAGAACTCACCACCGAAATCAGCGCGCAGAAGAATTTTCTTCAGGAGCTGATCAACGACATCGAATTCATCATCAAGGCGGATGAGCCCAATTATGTGTATTGGAGCGAGCGCTGGGGCAAGCGTGGCGTGCGCGTGGTGGCCGCGCCACTGGATGTTTCGGCGCTGCTGCATGAACAGCTCTACCAGAAAAAGCGCTCGATCATTTTTGCGTCGGCGACGCTTTCCGTTCGCGATCCAGATGCCGGAGATGCAGCGGGACTGACGCCGTACCGGCCGCTGAAGCAGGTGGGCAGTGGGCAGACGGCAGGAAGCAGGAGCGAGGGAGATCACGAGAAACCGCATCCGAAAAGTTTTGAGTTCCTGAAGAACCGCATGGGCCTGTCGCTTTGCGGCCCGGAGAAACTCGATGAGCTGCTGCTCGGC
>DASPJR010000202.1:0-20919 GCA_035628505.1 Planctomycetota bacterium
AGGACGCGCGCGCCGCTTGCGCCGATAGGATGGCCCAGCGAGATACCGCCGCCATGGATGTTCACTTTTTCAGTACCCATGTTCAGCGCCTTCAAGTTGGCCAGCATCTGTGCGGCGAAGGCTTCGTTGATGTCGAACAGATCGATGTCATCCTGCTTCAGGCCGGCGCGCTTGAGGGCTTCAGGGATGGCCACGGCCGGTGCGTGGAAAATTTCTTTCGGCGCTACGCCGCCTGTTGCATAAGAAAGAATGCGCGCCAGCGGCCGCTTGCCGTTTTTCGATGCCCACTCCGCGCTGGCGACGACGACCGCCGCGGCCCCGTCATTGAGGCTGCTGGCGTTTCCGGCCGTGACAAATCCGTTGGAGTCGAACGCAGGTTTCAGCGCGGCCAATTTTTCGAGCGTCGTGTCGGCGCGCGGGCCTTCGTCGCGGTCGAGCACTATCGGGGGACCTTTCTTCTGCTTGATCTCGACTGGAACGATTTCATCTTTGAACTTTCCGGCGTCGATGGCTGCAACGGCGCGGCGGTGGCTTTCGAGCGCAAAGCGGTCCATGGCTTCGCGCGTGATGTCAAAGCGCTTAGCGATGTGTTCGGCGGCGTTGCCCATATGCCACTTTTCGCAGAAGCATTCCAGCCCGTCACTGATCAGGCTGTCTTCGAGTTTGCCGTGGCCGTAGTTCAGCCCCTTGCGCGCGCCGCGCAGAATAAATGGCGCGTTGGACATGCTTTCCGTGCCGCCGGCGAGGACAACCGAGTTGTCACCGGCTTTGATTGACTGCGCCGCCGTCATTATTGCCTGCAGGCCTGAGCCGCAGACTTTGTTCACGGCGTACGCGGAGATCGTCTCGGGCAATCCGGCCTGCAGCGCCGCATTACGCGCCACGGCCATGCCAGAGCCCGCACTCACGACATTGCCAAGGATTACTTCGTCAATCTGCGCGGGACTGAGTCCGGCGCGCTCCATCGCGGCGCGGAAGGGAATCGCGGCAAGCTCGGGCGCGCTGAGTGTTGACAAGCCACCGAGAAATTTTCCAATTGGTGTACGCGCCGCAGAAAGAATGACAGCCTCACTGGGCATAGCAATATTCCTCCTGCCTGTTATCGTATGGGTCCGCGGAGGAGAGTAAAGAGTTTGTCAGCGAAGGAGAATCAGGGATGCGCCAGTTGAAACACATTTTTGAGAACAACCGTCAGTGGGCCGATGGCCGGCGAGCCGCCGATCCGGATTTCTTTAAGCGCCTGACGGGCGTGCAATCGCCCAAGTACATGTGGATCGGCTGCGCCGACAGCCGCATTCCCGCCAACCAGGTAATCGGCCTGGATCCCGGCCACGTCTTCGTTCACCGCAACGTCGCGAACCTGGTTCATCACACCGACTTTAACTGCCTTTCTGTTCTGCAGTACGCCGTTGAGATGCTGAAGGTTGAGCACGTTATCGTGTGCGGACATTATGGCTGCGGCGGAGTTAAAGCTGCGATGGAGAAGACGCAGCTGGGCCTGGTCGATAACTGGCTGCGCAACATTCGCGACGTTTATTCGCATCACAAGTCCGAGATCGATGCCATTCAGGATCAGCAGAAAAAGTATGACAAGCTTGTCGAACTGAACGTCATCCGCCAGACGCTGAACGTCTGCCACACGACAATTGTCCAGAACGCCTGGGCTCGCGGCCAGAAGCTCTGCGTGCACGGCTGGGTGTACGCGCTCAGCGACGGCCTGCTGCGCGACCTGGATTGCGTGATCGACTCCCCGGACCAGATCGACGAAGTCCACCGCGTCCACGGCGAGGAGTAAACGGCTTCGTCCCACGCAAAGACGCGAAGGCGCAAAGAAAGAACGGGACCGGATTTCTCTAAAATTATCAAAGAACATCCACAAAGATGCCGAAGGGCGCCCCATAACCAGGGGCGCCCTTCTTTATTTCCTCAATTCTCTCTGCGTCTCTGCGTGAGACGAAGCCGTCTTATTTCAGCGCGGCCTTGACGATGTGGTCCGCGTCGATGCCCGCGTCGGCGAGCTGCCACTTGCGCGGTCCGTGCTGCACCCAGCGATCCGGAATGCCCAGGCGAACGATCTTGCGCGTGTCGAGGCCGAGAATATTCGCTTCTTCCAGCGCTGCCGAGCCGAAGCCGTTCTGGAGCTGATGATCTTCGACCGTAATGATGCGGTCGTGCTTCGTGACCAGGTCCTTCAGCAGTTCGGTGTCGAACGGCTTGGCGAAGCGCGCGTTGGCGACCGTGGCGTTGATGCCCTTCTTCTCGAGCATCGTTGCCGCTTCCATCGCGTGGACGACCATTGCGCCGTACGCGAGGATCGCGACCTTCTCGCCCTGGCGCAGAATTTCGCCCTTGCCGAATTCGATGGGCTTCAGTTCCTTGCTCAGCGGCTGAGCCGGCACGTTGTCGCGCGGATAGCGGATCGCCACCGCCTTGTTGCTCTTGACGGCCCATTCCACCATCGCTTCTGCTTCGGGCTGATCCTTCGGAGCCATCAGCGTGAAAAAGGGGAAGGAGCGCATGTAGGCGATGTCGAAGACGCCGCCGTGGGTCGGACCGTCGTCGCCGACGACTCCCGCGCGGTCGATGCAGAGCACCACCGGCAGGCCGTCCTGCAGGGAGAT
Organism: Planctomycetota bacterium; assembly: GCA_035628505.1. Lineage (GTDB taxonomy): Bacteria > Planctomycetota > SZUA-567 > H5-PLA8 > H5-PLA8 > DASPJR01. The sequence goes on from DASPJR010000202.1 coordinate 2,622, forward strand.
TTCATGCATCAGCTGGTCCACGGCGCGCTGCAGGAAGCTGCTGTAGATGCAGGCGACCGGATGCAGTCCGCTCTTGGCCAGCGCGGCCGCGAAACACACGGCGTGCTGTTCGCAGATGCCCACGTCGAAGTAGCGCTTCGGGAAAACTTTCTGGAAGTTGATCAGGCCGGTGCCGTCTGGCATCGCGGCGGTGATCGCCACCAGCTTCTCGTCTTTCTTGGCAACGTTGGTGATTGCGTCGCTGATGACCTTGGTGTAGGCCGGGGGAGTTGGAGCGCCCTTCTTGACGCGCGCTTCCGACCCTTCCACTTCGTAGGGTTTGGCACCGTGCCACGTGTATGGATCCTTCGCCGCCCAAGGCAGGCCGTGGCCCTTCTTGGTGACGACGTGGAGCAGCTTCGGACCCTTCACTGACTTCATCTCGGTCAGCCAGCGGACCAGCGAATCGATGTCGTGGCCGTCGACGGGGCCGTAGTAGCGGAAGCCGAGGTCCAGGAAGATCGAGCCTGGCGCGTTGGCCGCGCGGCTGACGGCTTCGAAAGCCTGTTCGGCGATGCGTTCCACTTCCTTGCCGACGTACGGGATCTTCTCGAGGAACTCTTTGCCCTTCTTGTTGACCTGCTTGAAGAGGTGGCTGGCCTTGATGTCCGAGCAGGTCGCTGAGAGCGCGCCGGTGGTCGGAGCGATCGAGCAGCCGTTGTCGTTCAGGATGACCAGCATGTCTTCTTTGAGGTCGCCCGCGTGATTCAAAGCTTCAAAGACGAGGCCGGCGGTCAGAGCGCCGTCGCCGACAACCGCAACGACGTGGTTGCCCTTGTTCTGCATGTGGTCGCCAACGGCAAGGCCCAGACCGGAACTCACCGCGCAACCGGCGTGAGCCGTCATGAACATGTCGTACTCGGGGCTCTCGTGGTGATTGGGATAACCCGAGATGCCGCCCTGCTGGCGCAGCGTATGGAAACGGTCAAAGCGGCCGGTCAGCAGCTTGTGCGGGTAAACCTGGTGGCCAACGTCGAGCACCAGGCGGTCGACCTTGAAGTCGTACACGCGATGCAGCGCGATGGTCAGTTCGGTGACGCCCAGATTGGACGAGAGGTGTCCGCCCGTATTCTGAACCGTGGCGTTGATCTTTTCGCGGATCTCAGCTGCCAGTTCGGGCAGAAGCTCCGCGGGAATGCGCTTAACGTCTGAAGCGTCCTTGATGTGCTTAAGGAAGGGGCGGGCGATAGGGCATTCGATCAGCGGCCGTTCAGCCCCGACTGCCGCGCCTGCTTTGTGTGCGACTTCTTCCAGAGTCTTCAAAGTACTGTCCGCCGAGTGCGTCCCTGAAAGCGTAACGTGATCGCTCATCGATGATGATTCTCCATCGCCACGCACGCGCTATAAGTATAACGTGCACGCGGACGAATTAGTCGAACAAAAGGTCGGACTTGAAATGGCCTGAACCGCTCCACCCAGGGTCCGACTTCCTATTCCCCCTCACAAACGAGTCTAGAGTCTTGAGTCTTGGAGTCGGGAGTCTAAAGACTCCAAGACTCTGAGACTCCCGACTCCAGACTCAAACTCAAGACTTCCGTTCCACAACGAACCGGCCCAGTGCTTCCAAGTTCCGGCTGCGGGAGCCGAGAATCTTGAGCTCGTCAAAGGCCTGACTGGCAAGCCGGTCAGCCTCTTCGCGAGCTTTGTCAATTCCGATGACTGCCGGATAGGTGGCTTTGCCCGAAGCAATGTCCTTACCCGGTGTCTTTCCCAGCATTTCTGCTGAAGAAGTCATATCGAGTATATCGTCCACAATTTGAAATGCCAGACCAATCTTCTGTCCGTAGCTCTTCAGGTGTTCGTATTCCGTTTGGGTGGCTCCGCCGGATAATGCCCCCGCTTCGCAGGCGGCCGTGATCAGTGCAGCCGTTTTCCACGTATGAATCGCGCAGACGGAAGCGAGCGTCGCGGGCTTGCCCTCCCCTTCTATATCCAGCACCTGACCACCGACCATGCCCTGCGTTCCAGCGCCGCGCGCGATTGCACGCACAATCCCGGGAATCGCTTCGGTGCGTGCAGTGTGCGTGAGTACCTCAAAGGCAAAGGTGAGAAGCCCGTCGCCAGCGAGGATCGCCATGGCTTCGCCGAACACCTTGTGGCAGGTCGGCTTGCCGCGGCGCAGATCGTCGTCGTCCATGGCGGGGAGGTCGTCATGAATCAGGGAGTACGTATGGATCATTTCCAGCGCGCATGCCGCCGGGATGCCGTCTTCGCGCTCGCCGCCGACCGCTTCGGCCGCTGCGAACACCAGTGCCGGGCGCAGGCGTTTGCCGCCGGCAGAGATCGAATAGCGGATGGCCTTATGCAGTGTCTCCGGACTGGCGGCCTCGGGCGGAAGGAAGCGGTCCAGATGTGTGTTCACCAGCTGGCTGGAGCTTTCCAGGTACGCTTTGGCAACCGCAGCAACATCCTCATTTTCCAGCCGCACAGCAGGGCGGCGGGCGGACGCAAGCCGGGGAATGGACGTCTTATTCCGTGTTGCCAAAAAGCGATCCTCCGGAGGCGTCGGTCATGCCTGAAGCGGGTCTGGACTTGGGTTTCACTGAAGGCTCCGGATTCTGGCGGACAGGTGGCTCAGAGTCAACACTTTCATCGCCAGAATTTTTTGATCCTTCCTGAGCAGCCTCGTCCGTGTAATTTTTTGCACCTTGTGGCGAGCTCTGCCCTTGTGCGTTCTCCCGCACTGGTGCAGCGCGCCGGCTACTTGGTGTTTTGCGATCAGGAACAGGACTGTCGCTGAGCTCTGGTTCACCCCTGTTATTTTTGACCAGTAAGCGGATGCGTTTCTCGGCCTTATCCAGAACCGCGTGGCAGTGCCGCAGCGCCGCGACGCCTTTCTCGTACAGCTCCAGGCTCTCATCCAGCGGCTTCTCGCCCGCTTCAAGCTGAGAGACGATCTCCTCAAGCTCTTCGAGCGCATGCTCGAAGGTCTTCGGCTTTTCGGATTCGTTATTCTGGTTCTGCGGTGTTGCGGCCATAACACGAACGATTCCTTTCACGTGACGTTAACTGTTTGCCGAAAGAGTGTCAACGAGAGCGATGCGGCTCGAGCGAGTAGCACTGCCACCATTGGATGGCACCCCACTGAAGCGACAAAAGGGTTAGCCCCGATAGCTCTGCTATCGGGGTCGCGAAGCGACATACAACACCAGAACCAGCACGTGAATTAGTGTAACCGCTCCCGAGCATGGTCGCGTCCTCCGTGCCACGCCACGAAGTGGTGTGCCTTCAGCGTGGCCAAACGGTTAACACGCGGTCGTGCGTTAGAGCACACCACTGCGCTCCGCTTCGTGGCGTGGCACAAACGGTGGCCACCCAGCAATCGGAGCTGAACCACTCCCATCTCTGCGTCCTCTGCGCTCTCTACGCCTCTGCGTTGAAGTCGTTAAGACGCTTCCGCAAACTCCAACACATGCTGCGCCTTAAGCTGGTCCCAGACGACCCGCTTCAGACGTTCGAAGGCCGTCAGCTTCTGCGGCTTTAGATCGTCAGCGGAGGATGACTCCTTGTTCTGTGCCTTCATCTCTTTCAAGACTTCCTCGATCGCCATGAGTTCGACCTGCTGCGGAGCCAGCTTGTAATACGCCAGGCACGCGCGGAGGAATCGGGCGTGATTGGAGAAGCCGAATGTCAACGCCCACTGGCCGCGATGAAAATGCGGACCGCGCCGCGCGGCCTGGAGCATCTTGTAGATTCCCTGCGCGGTTGTGGGCGCGGTGTTCTTCTCGCCAGGCTCGGTTGCGTTCAGCGCCGCAATGAACACGCGCGCGTGTTTCTTCATCGTCTCCTTAACTGTTTTCACGCGCACGACATCAACGAGCTCATGCGCAGCGAGTCCGCAGCCTTCTTTGGCCAGGCGCGAGAGTTCCGCACGCGCGAGCCCGATGCTTGCGCAGATCTTCGGCAGCGGGTCCCAGTAGACGGTGTGATACTGATTCGGCGCCTCGGCTTCGGCTTTCAATTCAAAGCGCAAAAAATGCAGGACGATCTTGATCAGCTCTTCGATCGCTGCTTCGCGCTTCTCGGGAGCCATCTCCTCTTTGGGCCGCAGGCCGCTGAGCGCCTGCCAGATCGGTAAGTCGGCGTGCTGCGCCGCGCGTTCGTCCCATTTGCGTTCGGCGTCCAGGTCGAGAGGCAGTTTCATGAACCGCATGACCTTCCACAACTTTTTGACGCCCTCCGAGAGCAGCGCCGCGCCCGGATTGGCCGCGTCTTCTTCGGTCAAACCATACACTTTCAGAATCTGCGGATCGTGCCGCTTCATAGAACCCCTCCTTACGCTTGCTGCAGAAAAAATCACGACCCCGCCATGTGGCGCGAACTTTAGTTCGCGCACTTTTCGCAATACCTGAACCGCCCCAGAGCAGAGTGGCCGTCCCCCGTGCCACGCCACGAAGTGGTGTGCCCACAGCGCGGCCCCGACGGTTGGCGCGCGGGCAAGCGTCAGGAGCACACCACTGCGCTTCGCTTCGTGGCGTGACACACAACAGCGGCCACCCAGCGAGCGGAGGCTGTATACTCGTCACGACGGTGCCGACTAAGCGAGTTGGGAACTCGCATTACGCTTCAGGTTGTCGTTGATTTTCCCTGCGATGAGCCGCGCCTGGTTTCCCTCGCGCCGCAGGACGCGGCGCTCGAGGTGTATATGATTCAAGCGGACTCTTCAGTAGGTATTTACCCTATCGGAACTCTATCGTCAATACCTAAATTTGAATAATTTTACGTCACGCGTGCTTCAAGGCGCTTCTGCCTAAACTGCTGGAGAAACTCCAGAATCGCAGCCACGGTCGCGAAAACAAACAGCGTGGCCAGGACATTGAGAAGGCAGCCGCGCCAGATCAGCTCCGGCGGTTCCGCGAATCTCCACGTCGCGTCGTTCGGGTCTGAATCGATGAGTCTGAAAGGCTTGAACTTTGGACGGTAAAGGATGCTGTCATCGCCAGCCCACTCGGAGACTCCATTATCAATCGGCGATCCATTCACGGTCCGGTACATGATCAACGGCCACGGCCAGCCACGAACGACGCTGTACATCTAGGAGCCAACATACTGGCTCTGGATTGCGGGCTCAGCTTTGACGAAGTGCAGTCGTGTGTTGGAGTAGACGATTCCGCCGGCGAGAAACATCAGCACAAGGCAGGTGCTCAGATGCAGTTGAAGCCAGCGGCGTTGCATACGTCATCAATTCCACGATTTCTTATCAGGATTCGTTAAGATAACGGGGCGTACACCGCATCAATCTTGAACTATTCAGCAAAGTTGTCCAACGAACAACGCGGGAGGTGTAGATACCCGTATGGCCCGCTCCGTGTTTAGCATTTTAGGAATGAGGCGATTTGTGGTGGGCATGCTGAGTGTGTGCCTGCTGAGCCTGGTCGGGTCGCTGGCGCACGCCCAGAAATCGCTTTTGACCATCATGAGAAAACACTATGCACTCGAGCGCAGCATTGGCAATTGCAAGCTCTGCCACCTGTACATGCATGGCGACCTCTACCCGCATAAGTTCAATTCGTATGGTGAAGCATTCATGCATGATCCACGCATGAAGCCGCTGCTGGGAAAACCGGAAAACGCCGAGCTGAGCGCGGAGGAGGTTGATGGTTTTAAACAGGTTCTCACGTATTTGGAACGTGTAGACAGTGACGGCGATGGTGTGCTGAATAGTGAAGAGCTGCAGCTGGGCAGTGAGCCGGGAAATGACAAGAGCGTGCCCAATCCGGGCGCGCTTGCCAAATTCAGGCAGGTCAATCAAAAATTGAATCCGCTTGTTGCGGTACAAAGTTCCAGAATTGTTGAAAAACTCGGGCCGCCAGATGCTGCTACTCCGCCTGTTGAATCGGTGCAAGCACCTGCTACACACGGATGGGATTGGATCGACGGCGCGATCATCCTTGGCTTCATCGGGCTGATCGTTCTTTTTTCATACCGGCGGCAATCGGCCGCCACTGTTTGAAAGGTTTATCGATGCGACTGAAAACGGCTCTCCTCTTCTTGCTGCTCCCGCTCTCCTCCTTCGCCGGAACGCTCGGCGTCGGCGCTCCAGCGCCGAAGGACGCTGAAGTCCTCTTCGACGGCACGCGCGAAATGCTGGATGCCAAGTGGACCTACTGGGAAGGCCCCGGCTTTAAGTCATCGCTGCCCATTAAGTGGAAGATCGTTGACGATCCGGTCGATAAGGGCACGGTTGTCATGAGCGACGATCCGGTGGCGGCCGGCGGCAAATACGGCACGGCCGACATCGTCACGAAAAAACCGCATCGCGACTGCCGCCTGCATATCGAATTTCTTGTAATGAAGCCCGGTGGAAACAGCGGCGTTTACCTGCAGAACCGCTTCGAAATCCAGGTGCTCGACGGCGACAAGACCAAGCACGGCATGGGCGCGGTGATCAACGAGACCGAATCGCCGTACCACGCGTACGCCGGCACGGGCAAGTGGAACGCCTACGACATCACCTTCCGCGCCGCGCGCTTCAAGGACGGCAAGATGGTCGAGAAGCCGCTGGTGACGATGTACTTCAATGGCCAGAAAGTTCATACCAACCAGGTGATCAACCAGGTCTGGGGCGGGCCGAAGTCCGGAGTCGATGGCGGCAACGAAGGCGGCAAAGGCATCACCGAAACGCCGGCGGGCTTGAAGCTTCAGAACGAAGGCCACGACGTACGCTACAGGAACATCTGGATCAAGGAACTGGATCTCGAAAAGGCCGACACCGACTTCAAGGAGTAACAATGCCGCGGTTGCTTCTGGTTCTGTTTGTCTGTGTTCTGAACGTTGCTGTCTCCGCCGCGGAAACGCTCGATTACAAAATTGAGCTCACCACGGCGACGAAGCTGTTCGATGGTAAAGTCTCGTGGTGCCATCCGCGTGCGGGAGCGATTCCGCCCGGCGCAGTAGGGAATCCATCCGACAAGCCCATCGTGGTCATGACGCTGCAGCACATTCTGCTCAGCGCGTCGGATGTGTTTTATTGTCTCAACCAGATGCGCACGGAAGATCTGGGCAAAACCTGGAGCGCGCCCACGCCGATCGCGGGCTTTGAGCGCCGGCCATATAAGGACAAATACGAAATCACCGTCTGCGATTTCACGCCGCGCTTTCACGCGGCCAGCGGCAGGCTGCTCGGCACCGGCCATACCGTCATGTACGAGAATAACAAGATCCTGGAGTACCGCCCGCGCGACACAGCGTACTCGATTTACGACGCGGTAAAGAAGACCTGGTCGCCATGGCAGTCGCTGACGATGCCGAACGATCCGAAGTTTGCCTGCGCCGGAGCGGGCTCGACGCAGCGGCTGGACCTGCCCAACGGCGACATTCTTCTGCCGATTTATTTCAAGCGGCTGAAAGCGAAGCAGTACGCGTCGACGGTCGTGCGCTGCCGCCTGGAAGGCGAGACGCTGAAATATGTCGAGCACGGTTCGGAGCTGACGATCGATGTTCAGCGCGGACTGTTTGAGCCCTCAATCACACAGTTCAAAGGAAAGTTTTATCTCACTATGCGAAACGACGTGCGCGGCTACGTTTCCGTCTCCGACGACGGCCTGAAATACAGCGAGCCCAAGGCGTGGACGTGGGACGATGGCAGCGACCTGGGGACGTACAACACGCAGCAGCACTGGGTCGCGCACAGTGACGCGCTCTTTTTGGTCTACACGCGCAAGGGCGCAAAAAACGATCATGTCTTCCGGCACCGGGCGCCGCTGTTTATTGCGCAGATCGATCCGGAGAAACTCTGCGTCATCCGTGCGACTGAAAAGGAACTGATGCCCAACCGCGGCGCGCGGCTGGGAAATTTTGCCATCACTGAAGTCAGTGCGAATGAGACGTGGGTCACCGACGCGGAATGGATGCAACCGAAAGGCGTTGAGAAACACGGCGCAGACGGAAGCGTCTGGGTCTCAAAAATTCACTGGTCAAAGCCAAACGGGCTGATGAAGCCGTGACGTGCGCGGTGGCGATTGTGCCTTTGTCTCGCGCCGGCATCGCGCGGATAATGAACGCATGTCGAGCGACCGGCCGAAAACTCCTGCCACACCTGCGCCCGCGATGAACTGGCCGCGCGCGATCGCGCATGTCGATCTCGATCAATTTTACGCTGCGGTTGAAATCCTGGATTTTCCGGAGCTCAAAGGCAAGCCGCTGATCGTCGGCGGCAAGCCCGGCAGCCGCGGCGTGGTCTGCACCGCCAGCTACGAAGCGCGCGTCTTCGGCGTGCACTCAGCCATGGCGAGCACGCAGGCGGCCAAGCTCTGCCCGCACGCGATCTGGCGCACGCCGCGGATGGCGCGCTATGCTGAAAAATCACGCGAAGTCCGCGCGGTGTACGAGCGTTTCACTGATATGATCGAGCCGCTGGCGCTCGACGAAGCGTTTCTGGATCTGACCGGATCGATCAAACTCTTCGGCCCGCCGGAAACCATCGCGCGGCGCATCAAGGATGAAATTTTCAGCGCGACCGGGCTCGTCGCCTCTGTCGGGCTGGCGTTCAATAAATTTCTCGCCAAGGTCGCCAGCGATCTTGAGAAACCCAATGGGCTGGTGATCGTTCCGCCGGATCCGTCCGCCGCCGAAGCGCTGCTGGCGCCGCTGCCGGTCTCGCGCCTGTGGGGAGTTGGCCCGAAAACGGCGGAGCGGCTGGCGCAGCTCAACGTGAAAACCATCGGCGACCTGACGCGGCTCGACGCGGAGTTTCTCACGAAAATGCTGGGCGCACAGACGGCAAAGCATCTGCTGCTGCTGGCGCGCGGCATCGACGCGCGCGACGTGGAATCGGGCGATCGTCCCAAATCCATCGGCCGCGAGAACACCTTCGCCACCGATCTGCGCGACCGTGAAGAGATGGAGCGCGAGCTGCTCGCGTTCTGCGACGAAGTCGCCGCCACGCTGCGTGCCCGAAAGCTGCGCTGCCACGGCGTGACGCTGAAAGTGAAGTACGCCGATTTCACGCGCACCGCGCGTGCCGCCTCGTTTGAAGAAGCGACCGACGTGGCCGACAAACTCTATGCCGCGGTCGTCGATCTGCTTCGCACGAAAGTTGATCTGAAAGGCAAAGGCGTGCGTCTGCTCGGTGTCGCCGCGCACCGCCTGGTCGCTGAGAACGAGAGTACGCCGACGCTCTTTCCTGACGAGCACGCTTTGCGCCTGCGCCGCGCGGCTGAAGCCACCGACCGCGTGCGCGCGCGTTTCGGCGACGGCGCGCTGGTACGCGCGCGCCTGCTCGAAGGGCGCTCGAAGAACACCGGAACGCCCGGCGAGCGCCTGCCGGCCGAAGAATGATCTGTAAAACCCTCCCATATGTGATACATGTGGTGTAATCATTCATAAGCAAACGAAACCGGCATGTGGCGAGGGACGCGATGTCAGTCGAACAGATCCGTAAGCGGCGCAAGAACCAGTACGACATTCTGCGTGGGCTCCATTTCGAAGGCCGCCTCAGGCGTTCGGAACTCAGCCGGCGCTACGGCATCCGTAAGTCAAGCGTTACGAACATTGTTGTCGAGCTCATCAAGAACGGCGTCATCGCTGAAGATGAACCTACCGACACGCGCAGCCGTCTCTATCTTGAATCCAAAAAATTTCACGTCGTTGCGGCCGCGATCAAGCCGCGCGAAATTCTTTTCGGCCGCGTCTTCATGGACGGGCGCATGGAACACACAGGCGTGCAGTCGTTCAAGCCCAGTTCGTCGTCGCGCCAGATTCTCGATATCGTGGCGGATCGTTTTCAGCGCGACATCGCCGGCCGCGAAGAGGAGATCCTTGGACTGGGCGTTGCCGTCCGCGGACTGGTCGATCCGCGCGAAGGCCGCTGCCAGTTTGCCGCCAATCTGCCCAACTGGAAAGATGTCCCGGTCCGCAGCGTTCTACAGGAGCGCCTCGGCTATCCGGTTCTGGTGGACAACGACGCGCGCTGCCAGCTGTGGGCTAACGCCTGGTTTGAGCGGCTGTTGAAAACGCATTCAGACGTGTTCTACCTCTCGATCACTGACGGCGTCGCCGGCGCCTATATTGCGCATGGAAAGATGGTGCTCGGCGCGCGCTTCTGCGCGGGCGAAATCGGTCACACGCGCGTGGGAAACGAACGCCGCGCCTGCCAGTGCGGCGGAACCGACTGCCTCGAAACATATTGCAGCCTGCCGGCAATCATCGACGAAATTCAGCGTGCGCGTCCCGCGCTCAACCTCGAGACGGCCGCTGACGTCGCGCGCGCGGCGACCAGCGACACGGCCGTCGAGCAGATCATCGACCGCGCCATCGAGCGCTTCTCGCGGGTGCTCAGCGGCGTGTGGAGCGCGCTCGATCCGGAACTGCTGGTCATCGGCAGCCACGACCGCAGCTTTTCGCGTCTGCTCTGCCCGCTTTTTGTGAAGCATCTGAAAAACCAGGGCTGCCGAACCATCAACGCCGCGCAAATCATCACGGCCGATTCGGAAGATGAGACGCTGCTGCAAGGCATCGCCGCTTATGTGATCGAGGACTCTTTCCAGCGCAGCACGCCCGCCATGCCCAGGCTTGGAACGCTTGAGGAGCCGCCCGTGCTTGTGGAGAAGGCTCCGCGCCGCCGCAAGAAGGCGCTGGTTTAAATCCACCACAGAGAGCACAGAGGAACGGATGTGGGGCGCAGGCGCGATTGAATGCGTCTCAAGTGAAAGACTTTGGCTCTGCTGATTAACAAAACTCCTCTGTGCTCTCTGTGATCTCTGTGGTGAAAAAAACACCCGCTTATCGCACATATGATATTTAAGGTTTGAATGCGCCAGTAAGTCTTTCTATCTGACGGGCAGGACGCGGTTTATTCTTCAGGCTTCAGGATCGTTCCGATGCAAACCATTTTACGCGGGCCTTTGCGGGCTCATGAGACGGCTGCGCGCTGGCGCGATGCGTTCGGCAAGGATGAAGTCATTCAGCGTGTGCGGCCGCGCGAATCGAAAAAATATCTTCCCAATCCGCACCGCGGCACCACCACCTTTCAACGCTTCAACGGCGATGCGCTGTATCCAGGCATGGAGTGGGACGACAGCAAGGGCCCGGAGCAATTCAGCGCGTTGCAGCTGGGCCAGCCGCTGGCGAACGCGCAGTACCCGCACACGACACTCGCGTACTGCCGTTGGCTCTGGTCCGTGCTCGAACCGGCAAAAGGAAAAATCCGCTGGGAGATCGTTGACGGCGCGCTGGCCGCGGCGCGTGCACGCGGGCAGACGGTGCAGATGCGCATTCAGCCGTATATTGGCGACGATCTGCCGCCGTGGTTCTGGCAGCTTGGCGGAAAAGCGGCGCGCGACGGCGACCCGTCACGACGGGAGCCGGATCACAATCATTCAGCATACTCGACGCATTTCGGGGACATCCTCCGCGCCTTCGCCAAGCGCTACGACGGGCACCCGGACCTGGAAAGTTTCGATATCGCCTACGGTGGGCCATGTGGCGAGACGGGCGGCAACACCACGGTCGCGACCGCGAAAAAGCTTGTCGACATCTATCTGAAATCGTTCCGCAAGACGCAACTCGTCTCGATGCTGGGCACGCCCGGCTGCGCGCACGCGTCGAAACTTGCGCGCGTGGGCTGGCGCGCGGACTGCTTCGGCGATCTGCGCAGCGAAGGGAAGGGCGTCGTCCCCGACGGCCTGTGCTGGAATCACATGTACGATTCGTATCCTCGCGAGGTCTTCGAAAACGGCGTCAGCGAACGCTGGAAGACGGCGCCGGTGACGCTCGAAACGTGCTGGACCGTGCCGTACTGGGAGATGAAGGGCTGGGACGTTGACTGGATTCTCGAGCAGGGGCTGAAATACCACGCGTCCATTTTCATGCCGAAATCGTGTTACATTCCAGATCGCTGGCGTGACAAGATCGACGCGTTTGATCGCCGTCTCGGATATCGCTTTGTGCTGCGCCAACTGAATCTGCCGCTTGAAGCGAAACCCGGGGCGCGAATTCCCTTTTGGATGTGGATTGAAAACGTCGGCGTCGCGCCCCTCTATAGAGATTATCCGCTCGCGCTGCGCTTCCGGCAGGGCGAGACCTCGCACATTGTCAATCTCAACAGTGACGTGAGAACGTGGCTGCCGGGCGACGTCATTCACGCCGGAAAAATCACCGTCCCCAGAAAGCTTCAGCGCGGTGAGGCGGAGGTTGAGATTGCCATTCTCGATGAAGCCGGCTCCGCGCCGCGCATCCTGTTCGCAAACGAAGGCGCTGCCGCAACGGGTTGGCTGCCGCTGACGAAAATGGACGTGATTGCGTAGAATGAAGTGTGCTCTGGTCGCAGTGCTGTTCATTTAACGCCAAGGACGCGGAGAGCGCCAAGATCGCCAAGAAGGCACTAATAAGTTCTTTCTTGGCGCTCTTGGCGCCTTGGCGTCCTTGGCGAAAAGAAAGTGCTGAAATCCGCAACCCCCTTTTGCTTTACGCGCGGTGGCAAATTGCTTAACGTTCCACGCATGATCACGACCGTGCTGATGCCCAAACTGGGCGAGACCGACGCCTTCACGTTCACCATCGAAAAATGGCTGCACGCCGAGGGCGAGAGCGTCCGCAAAGGCCAGCCGCTTCTCGTGGTCACCACAGACAAGACCAGCCTGGAGGTCGAAGCGCGCGCCGGCGGAGTGCTCCGGAAAATTCTGTTTCAGGCCGGCGAACGCGTCACGGTAGGAACCGTGATCGCACTGATCGGGCCGGCGAAAGTGGCGTTGCCGGCGGCCCTCTGCGTGCGCCAATTGAAAGCACCGCCGCTTTTTGTGAAAACTCCCGAGACGTCGCGCGCGTCTCTGGCTGAGCCGGTGATCGAGCATCGCCCCGCCAGGCGTGATGCTTCAATCGATTCGACACTGACTACCCGTGACGGCCGTCTGCCTCCTTCTCCGGTGGCGTTGCCGCGCGAAGGGCTGCCGCGCATGTCGCCGCGAGCCCGCCGGCGCGCGCGCGAACTGCGTGTCCCGTTGCAGGCTCTGCAGCTTCCGGTTGCCGGAAAGCGCATCACCGAACGCGAAGTGCTTGCCGCCGCAAAGGCGTTTGAGGCCTTGCCGCTCACTCCGCTTGCTCGGCAGGAGGCTTACGAGAAAGGCCTCTCGCCAGCGGTTTTGCGCGAGGCCGCGGCGAAGCACACGCCGCTTGCGCATGCAGACGTCGCCAATCTTCCGCCCGAGCCGCTCCGGCTTCCGGCCGAGCGCGCGCCTCTCAACGCGCTGCGCCGCGCCGTGGCCGAGAACATGGCTTACGCGCAGCAGTTTATCCCGCAGTTCTCGGTGGACATGCTCGTGAGGGCTGACCCGGTTTTGCAGCTGCGGCAGAAGCTGAAAAAAGAGTGGAGCCGCCGCGAGCAGCCGTCGATCGACGATTTCTTTATTCGCGCGCTGGGCCTGGCGCTGATGGAAGACCGCTTCAAACCGTTCCGCGGGCTGGTCGATGGCAACGACGTCGTGTACCGCGGGGAGATCAATGTCGGCTTTGCCGTAGCGCTCGGAGATCAGGGCGTGATCGCGCCCGTGGTGAAGGGCGCCGAGCGACTTTCGCTGAAAGAGATTGCCTGCTGCACGAAAGATCTGCTCTCGCGCGCGCGGCGCAAAACGCTGAGCCCAGCCGATTACTCCGAAGGCCTGCTTACGGTGTCGAATCTGGGAATGCTGCCGGTGGACAGTTTCCGTGCTATCGTGCGGCCGGGTGAATCGGCGATTCTCGCAGTGCCCAGTCCGCAGCCGCGCTTCGTCACCGATCCGGAAGGCGAAGGACTCTTTGGCCCGGACAGGGAAGGCCGTGTGACCATGGCCACGACCTGGCAACTGAGCCTCAGTGCCGACCACCGGCTGGTGGATGGCGCGCTTTCAGCGCATTTTCTTCTAAAAATCAAGAACCTGATGGAATCTCCCGGACGACTAATATGATATACTAGCAGTTGCCGCTGAGGGGGTGCTGGACGCGATGAAAAGCGACCTGGAGCTGATGGAGGAGTTCAAACGAGGCGACCGAAACGCCTTTCATAAGCTCATCCGGCGCCATCACGTGGCCGTGCTCAACTTTTTTTATCCGCTCTGCGGCATGCCCGAATTTTCCGAAGAACTCACCCAGGACGTTTTCCTGCGCATTTTCAACGATCTCGATCCGCGGACCGAGGTGTCGCTGTGGAAGATTCACCGCAATGAGGCGACTCATCCGACGTCGCGTTTTTCGACTTACCTGATGCGCACGGCTTATCTCTGCTGGAGCGAATATCTGCGGCACAACGGTTCGCCGGTGCGCGCGCTTGTCCCGGCTGGACAGGCGAGCGCCGGTCTGGCGACAACGGACTCGTATGCGCTGCTGGCGCCGGTCGCGGAGGAGCTCAAGCCGGTGATGGTGCTGGCGGAGATCGGCGGCTTTTCGTACGCGGAGATCGGAGTGATTCTTCATCTGCCGCCGAATATGGTCAGGCACCGGATGAAAGAAGGATATGCGCAGCTTCAGGCCAGCGTTCACGCGCGTGCGGCCGGGGCGAAGAAGACGGCGGCCGCGGGTGTGAGCGGGCCCGAGACTGGCACAAGCGGATCGGCTGCAGCCCAGCCGGGCTCGTGAAACCGGATTGAACATGTACTGCGAACAGAGCCGCGATTATCTGACAGCGCATCTGCATCACGAGATGTCGCACGCCGAGAATGATCGGTTGCAGCGGCACCTTGCCGTATGCGCGGCGTGCCGCACGGCGCTCCAGGAGCAGACTGCGATTATGCGCGCGCTGCGGCAGACAGTTCCGGTGGAGCCGTCGGCGGAAGCCCGCCGCGCCTTGCAGCGTCGGGTGGACAAAGACATTCATTACCTGCGCGCCGGAAGAAGTGAAACGCCGCGCCTTGCAGCGCCGCCGCCGCCGCCTCTGCTGGGCTACACGCCGCCAAAAGCGCTGCCCCCCGCATCCGATCTTCCGCGTGGCCTGCTGATGCAGCCTTCCGGGCCCGTGATACCGCCAGTGCTCGCTGCGCCAGTTTCCGGTCGCATGCAGGCAAGCCCCCGGCAGGAACCCGATCTTCTGCAGGTCTCGAGCGTGCTGATCTGGGCGACGTTCGTCCTGCTGCTGGCTGTGGGTGTCGGCGTGGTGGCGCTCAGTCTCAAGCCGCCGCGCGCCGAGCCGGACACTGGGCGACTGCAGCGCCTGGCTTCGCGCAGCCGCATGGATGAGCGCCATGCCGCGCAGGCCCGCGGCCGCCTGGCCGAGAGCCTTATCAATACGCAGATTCAGCTGGGCAATACACGCGTTCAGAGCGGCACTCTAGTGGTGCTGCCGCACCACGATCCGTCCACGGGTGAAACGTTCGTCGTCGCGTACCGTCCCGAGGACATCGAGAGGCTCAAGGGAGATCCGAAAATAGATCAGGCAGTATTTTCGGCGATGCTTGAATCTGCGGCGAAGGTCGAAGTTTCGGATGGAAAATGCATGCTGCCGCGCGAGCTGCTCGAGAAATACATCGGAGCGGAATACAAGCTGTCGGTGCTCGACCTGGACCAGCGCATCGAAATCTGGTCCTCGTCGCAGCTGGAAAAGTACCGCACGAACGCGCCGATTGAGATCAACGTCAGCCTGCCCGCGCGCAACGGTTTGCCACCGATAAAAGTCACGGAGTGACACTCGCGCCAGCTCCCGCTGCCAAGAGTCTGCGTTACGCCCGCCAAGTCAAGCTGGCAGGTGTTTTTAGCGTTCTCAAGTACGCGCGGATGTTCTATAGTAAGCCCCGCTTGCACCCCATTCTGCTAGAGGAAGAATCACATCGCGATGTTCACTCAACTGCATTTCTCACGCCTGCTCAGCGAAGCCGCTCTCGTCCTTTTCCTGGCATCTTTCTCGAGTCTCGCCGCCACAACGTATTACGTGGATGGGCAAAGCGGTGCGGATTCGAACGCGGGAACAGCACCCGATGCTGCATGGAAGACGCTGGCAAAGGTTACTGCCTCGCAAAATCTGCTGCAGCCCGGCGACAGCATCCTCCTGCGCAGCGGTCAGACCTTCACCGGTCCGCTGGTTCTGCAGAAGTCAGGTACGCCGGAGCTGCCGATTACCGTGAGCCGCTACGGCGACGGAGAAAAACCGGAGCTCACCGGTTTCGCGACCGCGAAGAACTGGAAGGCAGTTGCCGATGGCGTGTGGGAAGCGGAGTGCCCTGAATGCGTCAACGCGGTCAACGTGGTGACGGTTAACGGCGTCATGTACCCGATGGGCAGATGGCCCAACGCCGATGCGCCCAATGGCGGATATTTAACGGTCGATTCGCATGTCGGCAAGATTTCGATCACAGATGCCGAGCTTCCCGCTGAGCCGAACTGGACCGGCGCGGAAGTGGTCATACGCAAATTCCGCTGGGTGATCGACCGCAATCGCATCACGGGGCATACCGGAAACACGCTGACGTACCAGGCCGCATCGACATATGACGGCGTGGACCGGCATGGCTACTTCATACAGAATGATCCGCGCACGCTCGACGCGTTCGGTGAATGGTACTTTAATGCGGAGAAGAAGGTGCTGCGTGTATTCTTCGGCAAGAAAGAGCCCGAGCAGTGCGTCGTGAAAGCGGGAGCAGTTGAAAACCTGATCGTGGCAAGAGACCAGCAGCACATTTCGTTTTCCGGATTGAAGATCACCGGAGCCAACGGCATGGCGCTGACGATTCAGGGATCGACGGGAATCAGCGTGCGTGACTGCGAGATTCGCTGGACCGGACGCAACGCTATTGACGGCGCCAGCATCAAGAAATTTACGATAGAAGACTGCGTTATCAGCGACACAAGCAACAACGCGATTTCATTTCCCAATGGTGTGTTCAATAGCATCGTGCGCCGGGTGACTATCCATAACACCGCGATGGCAGCTGGAATGGGCGCCAGCGGCGATTCTTCCTACAACGCCATCACCATGCTGCACGGGAATGATAATCTGATTGAGTCCTTCACGATCACCAACACCGGCTACAACCCCGTGCATTTCAGCGGCAGCCGCGTCACCGTTCAAAACGGTTTCATCGATGGCTTCGCGTCAGTGAAAGACGATTCAGGCGGAATCTACACCTGGACCGGCGCTACCGACAGAACCGTGTATACGGATCGAAAAATTATTGGAAACATCATCTTAAACAGCGATGGCGCTCGCGCGGGCGCGGAGGGGGAGACCAAGGGATTTGGAATCTACCTCGACGACGCGGCCGCCAATATTGAGGTCACTGGGAACACCGTTGCACATACAGACGGCGGCATCTTTCTTCACAACGCTCATCACACGAACATCAGCGGCAACACGTTTTTCGACAACGATGTTCAGATGCTCTTTATACACGACGGCATTGACCCGGCGGCCAAAGCCGAGATTCGCGAAGTGGTCTCCACGGAAAACACGCTGATCTCGCGGACACCTTCGCAGCTCGTTTTAACGGCGAGGTCCATGACCAATGATTTCGCGCAGTTCGGAACCTTTGAGCGCAACATCTATGCGCGCCCCCTGGATCAGAATTTAATCATTGACCATGAAGTAAGAGATCAGCGATCGCAGGCGTATGACCTCGAAGGCAGGCAGGCGGTCACGGGTCTCGACCGTACTACCCGGCCGTCTGCGGTGAAGCTGCAGCCGTACACAATAAATGATCTCGGGCCCAATCTAGTGGTCAACGGCGACTTCAAGGCCAACGTTTCAGACGCCTCATGCTGGACGGCGACAAACAACAGCACAATCACATGGATGGACGGAAAGCTGGACGGCGGTGCTTTGCACCACAGCTACAAAGCGCCATCGGCAAAGCCGACACCTACGCTTCTCATGGTCAATGCGCGGGCGCTTAAAGGCGGCAAGCATTATGTGCTGCGCTTCAGTGTCCTGGGTACAGTAAACAACGGCTCTGCAAGCGTGCGGCTGCGCCGCGCCAGGGATCCGTGGGACGGTTTGACGTCTGGTCAATATGTTAAAGTGGACACCACACGACGCGAATGCGAGCTTGTATTTAAGGCGCCTTCGGATCAGCCGGCCTGTTATGTTGAATGGAGTTTTAACGAAGGAGACGGAACGCTGTGGCTGGATAACGTCACGCTTCAGGAAGCCAGCATCACCGAGCTCGACCGCAAATTCCGCCTGGAATACAACCGTACCAATGAACCGCGCTCAATTCCTCTCGAGGGCGAGTGGGTGGATGTGTCGGGCACGGTGTATTCCGGAAACCTGACGTTACCCCCGCGCGGGTCCAAGGTGCTTATCAAGCAAGCGCCATAAGCAACAACGATTATTGCAGATCCGCCAGGTTCCGCAGAATGGCTT
>DASPJR010000203.1:0-11425 GCA_035628505.1 Planctomycetota bacterium
CTCCGCTCGCAGATCCCCCTGCTGACCCGGCGGCAGCCAGTCGCGTCAAGTTCCCATTGCCCAATCCGAGCAAGATCGGTGTCGAACGGTACACCAAGTTGCTGCATGAGTTCATCAAGCAAGGCGGCCATGAAGGCTGGAAGCATGACCCGCAGACCCGCCCCACCGGCCCCTTCTTCGTCCACGATGATGGAGAAGTCGAAAGCCTGGGCACGCACAGTCCGGCCGCGGTGAAAGTGTACTACTCGCCGGAGGTCTGGAAGTGGATGACCGGCGACCGTAAGGCGCCGATTCCGGACGGCGGGATGATCGTCAAAGTCCTTTACGCGCGCGATGAAAAGGATCCGACGACGTTTTCGCCTGACCCCACTGGCTTCAGCGTCATGGTGAAGGACAGCCAGGGATCGTGGGACGGCTGGTTCTACAGCGACGGCGGACCACTCCAGAAGCCCACCCATGAACATGCGGCGTCGTTCTTCGATCCAAATGCCGGGTTCGCACTCTCCTGCGTCAACTGCCACGCATCCACGGATAATCCGGAAGGTACGTACGCAAGCGTTCGCAACGTCACCGGCAAGCCCATCGAGTTCTTGACGCAGGTGTCGCCACAAGGCTTGAAGAAGGGTTTAAAGAAAGGTTCCGATATTCACCAACCGGCCGCGCACCTGAAGACACAGCGCAATGCGGACAACCTGAAGGCTTCGCCGCACTGGCCGATTCCCAAGGAGAAACTCCGCGCACCCGCTCCGATGCCGTTCTGGTCCGAGGACCACGTCCCCCAGGGGCCGAAGCCCGACGGGCATCGTACGCTGCTGACGGCGAGCACCTGCATGGCTTGCCACGACGCAACGCAATTGCATTCTGCGCTTCCGAACATGGCATTTACGTCAGTGAACGAGAAGGGCGAGAAGGTGCATGCCAACTTGTCGCCGTTCGGCGAGTGGCGTTACTCCATGATGGGACTTTCGGGTCGTGATCCCGTGTTCTATGCGCAGCTAGAAAGCGAGCGCGCGCTGCATCCGGAACTCTCCGCCGAGATCGACAACAAATGCATGAGCTGCCACACTGCCATGGGGCAGCGGCAGTTCGAGGCCGACAAAGGCAAAGGCGCGCTCTTCACTCACGATAAAGCGTTTGCGCGGTCCGATCATGCGGACGCGAAATACGGCGCCCTCGCGCGCGACGGCATCTCGTGCGCCACCTGCCATCAGATGCAGCCTGAGGGCCTCGGCTCCCCCGCCACCTACGGCGGGAAGTATGAACTTCCCGCAAAATCAAAAGAAGTGTTCGGGCCGTACGAAAAAGTCGTGACGTTGCCTATGGAGCAGGCGATGGGCATTACGCCCAAGTACGGCGCCCACATGAGCGACTCGGGGATGTGCGCTTCCTGCCACACCGTTCCGGTCCCCGTCCTGGATGTCGGCCGCAAGTATACACCGGAGGAGTTTGCAAAGTTGAGCGCCGGTACTGGCCGCGACGTCTTCCATGAACAGACCACATATCTGGAGTGGAAGAACAGTAGCTATTCGACGGAATCCGGGCCTAATGCCACAGCGAGAAGCTGCCAGGACTGCCACATGCCGCGAACTTACGATGGCAAGCAGCTCAAGTTCAAGATCGCCAACATCGAGGACGACACGTTTCCGATCGTCGATCATCGCGCCCCCGACGACAAACTGCGCATGGAAGTGCGCGAGAAGTATTCCCGGCATTCTTTGAATGGTATCAACGTCTTTGTTCTGGAGATGTTTAGACAGCAGCCGTGGCTGCTGGGCGTGTCGCGCCGGGATGCGTTGTTCCCGGGCGAGAATGTTGTCCCAGGCTTCGATACAGCGATCAACTCCGCAGTGCAGATGGCAAGAGAACAGACGGCGAAGCTTGAGATACTGAAGGCCGAGCGTCGCAACGGAAAACTCTTAGCAACCGTTGCAGTCACGAATCTAAGCGGGCACAAATTTCCGAGCGGCGTTCAGTTCAGGCGCGCGTGGATTCACTTCAAAGTCGACTCTGGACAGAGGACGTTGTTTGAATCCGGCGCAACGGACGAGTGGGGCGTTATCGGCAGGGCGGTCAATGGAAAGTTCACGCCGCTACCATCGGAGTTCTTCGAAAAGAATAGCTGGCAGCCGCACTACGAAAAGATTACTTCCGACGAGCAGGTCCAGATCTATGAGCAATTGGTCAAGGACAGTAAGGGTAGATTTACGACCAGCTTCCTGAGCCTGAAAGAAGTCGTGAAAGACAACCGCCTGCTGCCACGCGGCTGGAAGTCTGATGGACCTGACGCGGAACTCACGGCCCCCCGCGGGGAGGTAAAGACTGACGCAGACTTCAATGACGGGCTTGGCCGCGACATCGTGACATACGAAGTGCCGATTGACGTAGAGATGACGACGCCAATCCGCGTATCGGCAACGCTCTACTATCAGTCCCTTCCGCCGTACTACCTGAAGCAGCGCTTCGTCCACGCGGATAAGCCCGAGACGCAGCGGCTGTATTATCTTTATTCGAGTCTCGACCTGGAAAATACGCCGATCAAAAACTGGAAGCTGGAAATCGCGAGAGCCACAAAGGAGCTCAGATGACCAGAAGCACCTAACGCGCGGCTTTGGTATTGAAGAGGATATCAACGACATTACGCAGGTACTGCTCGTCGGCCATACCTTCGACGACTTCGGGTGGAAATTGAACGGTCTTCGAGAAATGCGCCACCATCTCACCAAATAGCTGGATGCGCGCATCGTCGTCAAACTGATCGCGGCGCAACAGCGCTTGCAGCGCGAGATTCGCCTCCGGTGCGGAGATGCGCTGCCGCAGCCGGGCTTCGAGATGTGGATAGTTGCGGAAGGAATTGAATCTTCCGGCCATGATCTGAGCAATGTCAGGTGCATACATCACCGGCGTCCGAATCACGATGGTGCTGGCGGCGATGTCGCCGAGGCGCTGGGCGTGGCGTGTAAGCACGCAACTGATGCCGCCGACCAGATAGAACAGCGGCATGCTGTCGACGAAACGCAACAGATTGCGCATGGCGATCTGGCTGAACTGCAATCTCAGGCCGTGCTCATCGACAACGCGAAGCCGGAACAAGCGCTTGCCGATCGTCTGGCCACGCCACAGCCACTCCAGCAGAATTCCATAGCCAATGGAGACGACGAAGTAGATCAGTGTAATGACCGCCTGAGCGACGTCGACGCTGATCAGGCCAAAAACGCCGAGGAGTTTCTGCAGCACGTTGGCGATGATAAGTACGACCAGAGCATCGATGAACCACGCCTGGCAGCGAAGCACGGGCCCCGCGAGCAAAAGCGAAAATGAGATGCCCTCGGGCGTGCGAATAATTAGCGTGTTCGTCTGCTCGCTCATGATGGCTTTACCGCAGGTTGCGACTTAGTGCCGGCGCGGCTCAGGAACAGGAACAGCAAGACCAGTTCGACGCTGCCGAAGGCGATCTTTGCCTCGTAGGGCAGCACGGGCGCGTGGTACTGCGATAGAAACGCTTCGATGATGCCGGCCCACACCAGCATGATCACGATGCCGCCGATCAGCGTGACCAGGTCTGGGATCACGGCGCGGAGGCGGACGCGCAAGGGATCGCGGCTCCGGCGCCCGATCAGTGCGCCGGCCAGCACAAGGCCGCCCTGGCCGGCGAGCAGAATCGCGGGGATTTCGATTGCGCCGTGTGGCAAAAGCCATGCGAGCAGAAACATCGTCTGGCCGTCACTGACATAATCCGCCGAGACCGCCCCAAGGATGACGCCGTTGTAGAAAAGTTCGAGAATCGTTCCGACGCCAAACGTCATCCCCAGCGACAGCGTCAGGATGGAGACTCGGATGTTGTTCTGCATCAGGAAACTGGAGAATTGCGCCTTCTGCCCCTGCAACCGGTCGGTGGTGGCGCTCTCCTCTTTACGTACGCGCTCTGATGGCCGTTGCGACAAGTGCGAGAATTGCGCCGGAAAAATCATTTCTTTCGAACTGGGGTCGATCCAAACGGTGGCCGCGCCCAATCCGACCCCGGCGAATGTGATCAGTGTGGAGAGGCAGAAGGCCGCGAAGTGGCGGCGGAAGGTCTGCGGCAAGGTGTTGAAGAACCAATACATCGGGCGAAAACCGCGAGTCTGATCGCGAGAGACATGGATCTCGCCGTAAGCGCGCGCAACGAGTGACTCAACGTAGCGCTGCAGGTCAGGCTCCGAGCAGAACGTGCGGATCTTGGCCAGGTCCGCGGACGCGCGCTGGTACAAATAGTGAAACTGCTTGATCTCTTCAACCGTCATCGCGCGGTCAGGATTGTTGTCGAGCCTGTTCAAGATCTGCTCGAGTTGCGTCCAGTATTCGCGCTCGGCAGCGAGGAACCTCTGCAGGTCGATAATCATAGCAGTTGCCTCTGCTTCACTGCCATGTACTTCGAAATCAGATCCGCGGTCAGCGTTGCGTCTTCCAGCAAAGAGAAGCTGACGCCGCTGCGGTGCAGCACGTTCTTCAACTCACGCAGGCTGTTCCAAAGCAGATGACCGCTCAGCCGCTGATATATTTCGTCGCGATGGGCGACGGGCGTGCTGAAGACCGGCTCCAATCCGGCGGGCTTCAGCATGTTGACCAACACCAGGTGCTGCCGGCAGATCAGCTTGATGTTTTGAGTGAAGCTCTCGGCGAGCATGGGATCATCGAGGCTTGTCAGGAAGAGGAGCAGCGCGCGGCGCCGCAGACGCACGCGGATGAACGAGCACAGGTCTCCGTAATCCGGCGTAACGGCGCGTGGCTGCACAGTGTACAGGCTGTCACGGCACAGGTTGAAGTGTTCCTTGCCGCGTTTTGCGCGCAGGAACTTTTCCATGCGATCGCCAAATGTCAGCACGCCGAACAAATCGCCTTGTTTCTCCGCCGCCATGCCCACGACCAAAGCCGCAGTGATCAGCCGTTCAAGCACCGTGGTCGACTTCAGTTCTGCATCGGGCCCATCGTTACCGTCCCGGAGCGGCAGCAGCCGGCCACTCAATCTCGACGTGTCGATGATAACGTACACTTCCTGGGTGCGTTCAACCTGAAAGACCTTGCTGACCGGATGCCGGCGCTTGGCCGTCGCCTTCCAGTGGATTTCATCGAGCGAGTCGCCGTGAATGTAGTCTCGCAGCTTCTCGAAGTCCCGCCCCTGGCCGACCATGCGTTGCGCCCGCGTCCCAGCGCCGCCCCGATTCAGAAACACCGCCGCGGCTGAACGTCGTTCGGCCGCCAGGTTCGGATAGACGCGCAATTCCGCGCTGACCGGCTCGACAGCGCGCGTGTTCCATAGGCCCAGCGGGGAGATGCCTTCGAGATAGCAGCGATCGATAACGTACCGTCCGCGGCGCAGCGGGGTGCACGGCCATCCGACGCGCGAGTGCTCCGCTCCCGCGGGCAGCGCTACGGTCATCTCTTCCTGTGCCGACCAGATCGCTCGGGGCAGCGCCAGACCGAGCCGCACCTCACGCGATAGACCCGTGGTGTTGGCGATTTCGAAGAGGATCTCTCCCTGCCGCTCCTTTGATAGGCGCACGACTGGCGGCACTTTGACGCTGATCCCGGCCAGTCCTTTGTAAGCCAGAACTGCGTCACAGGTCATGATAAACAGCACCACCGTCAGCAGCGCTGAAAAGATCAAGCCGAGATCCGTGGCCAGAACCGCGAATGTCGCCAGCGGTACCACGGCCAAAGCCGTCCACAGCAGAAGTTTTGGGCGCGGAGCGATCATCTCGGCACAGCCACGTCCTGCAGGACCTTGTGGATCACCTCTGAAACACTCAGGCCTTCAATCTCGTATTCAGGCCGCAGAATGATGCGGTGTTCGAGCACCGGCACCGCCATGGATTTTATGTCGTCGGGGGTAATAAAATCCCGGCCTCGGATCGCTGCAGCCGCGCGGCTGGCCAGCAGCAGCGACTGTGTCGCGCGCGGGCCGGCGCCGACCAGGATGCTGTCGTGTTTGCGTGTGCCGCGAATGATGTCGATCAGGTAGCCGATCAGTTCATCCCGAACGAGGATGCGTTCGAGTATCTGGCGGGCCTTCACCAGCTCGTCGAACGGCAGAAGCGGCTTGATGACACCGCTTGCCAGCGTCGCTTCAGGCGCATCAGCGCCGAGCGTCCGTCGCGCGAGTGTGACCTCATCATCGCGCTCGGGAACCGTCATGGAAATCTTGAGCATGAAACGGTCCTTTTGCGCCTCCGGGAGCGCATAAGTGCCCTCGTACTCGATCGGATTCTGCGTGGCGAACACGGTGAACATCGGCGATAGAGCGTGCGTGTCGCGATCGATGGAAACCGTGCGCTCCTGCATCGCCTGCAGTAATGCCGCCTGAGTCTTGGCTGGCGCACGGTTGATTTCATCGGCGAGCAGGAAGGAGGTGAAGACCGGGCCTTTAACCAGAGTGAACTCGTTGCGCTGCATGTCAAAGACGTGAGTACCGGTGATGTCCGCCGGCATCAGGTCGGGCGTGAATTGAATGCGCGCGAACTCGCAACCCAATACGCGCGCCGGGGTCTTCACTAGAAGCGTCTTGGCGACACCAGGGACACCTTCGATCAGCGCATGATGACCGGTGAAGATGACGATCAGCGATTTCTCTATGACATCATCCTGGCCGATGATCACTTTCGATATCTCGGTCTTGGCGCGTACCAGCAGATCTTTGAGCTTCTCTAATTCTTCGGTCATGAAGTCATTCCCCGGTTCTGATTGAGTATCTGCGCGACTTGCCGATAGGTGCCGACTGGATCCGCCGCCGCTGGCGAGTCTGGTGCCGACAGCAGCGCCTGCGCCTGGCGGGCTTTGGCTTCCAGGTCCTGCCGCCCACCGGCCGCCTTGCGCCATTCGCTCAAACACACTTTCAGCAGTTCGCGAGGTGGAATGCCGCGCTGCAATAGATTGCCGAGGCCCGCCGCAGCATCGCGGCCGCCGACGGAGCTCTCGGCAGGCTCGGCGTCATCCCAGGGAGGCACAAAGCGAGCCGAGCTTTTCCACACATACAGCGCCGCCAGCAGCAGCAGCGAGCCGATGAGACCGTGCAGGCGATAGCGGCCGATCAGTGCCGCGATTCCCGGCGACGTCTCCACGCCATGGTGGGTCTCATCGAAGACGACATGCCTATTGCCGCCGCGCAACCATTCGAGCAATTTCAGGCGGCGTTCGAAGCGCAGCGCCTCGTTGCTCAGAAAGTACGAATCGGATGTCAGAACAAGGGTCCCCGCGCCAAAGTCGCGTTCGATCGTAACGGCGCGCTGCGTTGTCCTGGCGGCATCGTTAATGATGTAGCGGTTCTTCCAACGGCCGTCCGCTTCAAAGTAAAGCGTCGAATGCCATGAGACAGCAGGATCCAGCGTTGCGTCGCTGCTTGCGGCTTCGGCAAGAAACGACTCATATTGCCCACTCGGACTGACCTTTCGAGGTACGAAGGCAAACTTGCAGCCCCAGCGTTCGCCAAGCGAGACCAGCTTTCCGCCCTCGGACTCCATCTGCTGGTCCTGCAGCTTCTCAAAGAAGCTGCGCCGCGGGTCAAAGGTCAGGACGACGCGCGAGCCCGCGGAGCTCAACGCTTCCAATTTGTTCGCCACAGCTTCCGGCACATGATCGTTCTGCCCCATGCCACAGAAGATGAATGTCTTTCCGGGCGCGCCAGTCAATTTCCCGATCGGCTCGAGGTTCCTCGACACCTGCACGCCAATCTGCTCCAGGCTTTCATAGTAGACCTTCGTGCCAAGCGGATCCGCGCGCAGCGAAGAGTAGGGTGGATAGACATCGCCGCCTTCAAATCGCAGCAGGAAAAGATGAACGATGCCCGCGCCAAATGCGGCGAAGATCAATACGAGCACGATTATGAACAGGCGGTTGGTGTTCAACGCTGCACCGTCATCCTTTTCAGATTGCCGGTAAAATGCTGCAGCAGTTCCTGCGTCGCCGTCAAGCGCCCGTACCAGACGCGTTCGAACATCGCGAGGTTCTCTTCGAACGCGCTCAGCAGCTCCGCCTTATCCTTTGCGCGGCGGCGCAGTTCGCGTTCGTATTCTCGATTGGACTTCGACTTCACGATGACCAGCAGATCGCGCTGCGCAAGATGGGCCAGGCTGGCTAGGTAGTACGCGCGCAACGCCAGGCGGTACTCGCCCTTCTGCATCATCTCACTGGCCAAGCTGAGCCATCCGTCCTCCGGCAGTTGCGTTGCCAGCGTGTTCTCATCTTTCAAATCCCCGACCACGGACGCAACGGGGACAGGCGCCACCACTTTTGGCCTCTGGCGTCGTTTCCAATGACGCCAGAACAAGATCGCCAGCGCGAGTGCCGATGCGCCGATCAACACATACGTCAACGATCGCAGCAGCGAAGACGAACTCGAGCCTGGGACCATCGGGTCTGCGTCCGGCAGAATGCTTTCAATCAGCCCCTTGACCCAGCGCACAGCGGTCTTGATCCAGCCAAAGACCGTGTTTCCCACGGCCTTCAGAAACTTGCCGATCAGCCCTTCTTCCTTGGATGGCGGCGCTTCATCGCGGGGCATGCGCCACGAGAACTCGCGGCGGTCGAGAACCTCAGTAATCGCCTGGTCCAGCTCCGCCGTCTTAGCCGCTCCCGCTTCGGGGCCTTCGGCGGCCGTCGCGCCGAACGTGCAACCGGCCAATATCAAAACAAGGACCTGCATGCCATAGGGCGCCGCTTTCGAGACGCGCTCGAGTCCCGCCTTCAGATCGGCGCCGGATTGCAGAGAGTCACCGTAGTAGCAGCGCAGCACGTAGACGGCCTTCACGAGCGGGTCAACGCACAGATATGTCGCCGCCGCGGCGATGGCGAAGAACGTTGAATTTAGCAAGCTCTCCCAACTCTGGGTAAAGACAGACTCGATGCCAAACAGCATCTTGATCAGGTAAGGGATCAGAATGATGGCGACGGCGATATTCAGATACACGAATAACGCGAAGCCCAGCAGCATCGCCAGCACAAGGTGGTTCTGCATCGGCCAGAGCGCCGCCTGATCCTTGGCTTTTTCGTAGACGGTGCGAGCATCGGTACTTTCGCCGCCTGCCACAGTCACGTTCTGGTAAAACGCATACGCCCAGCCCGCCGGCACAGTCGCTATGAGACAGATGGGCAGGACAACGAACGCAGTCGATTGAATCGCCGCCTGGACTGCGCCGGCATGGATCAGCCGCGCCAGCGTCCACGGCTCGGGCTTGTATCCGCCTAACTGCGCTTTCAACTCCTGGGCGAACATTGATTGACACACTTTCATCCAGATGAACAGGAACGAGACTGCCATGGCTGCCTCTGCCTGATGCTGCCGCGCGGTAGCGCTCCGACTCATGTCGGCCCAGTAATACAAAAGACCGAGGATGAAGGGCAGCGCGCCCAGGTAGTAAAGGGTCAGGGTGCGTGCAGGCGCGCTGCGCAACAAATGCGTCGCTTCTTCGACGATCTCAATCGCGCCTTTCTCCGTTTGCTTGCGGCTGCGCAATCTCATTCTTCCCACCACTTGCTACGCCAGAGTGTTCCGTCATGGAAGGATTCTGGCAGCGATAGGAGCATGCTGCCGATGCAATAGAAGGATAACCACAGCAGAATCACGCCCGCCAAATACTGGCCAGCACGAATCACCGCGTTGTACGAGCGCTGCTTCTCCGGGGCGCTCTTGACCGTCAGTGCTTTCAGACACATCGCACAGATGATGCGTTCTTTGTGTTCGGTGACGCACTCGCGGCAGAAAAACTTAGTGCACTCGGGGCAGCGGGCCACTGCCTCGCGCGCCTCGTGATTAGCGCAACGTTGGCGTGCCAGAGTCTCCATGGCTGTCCTCGCTGACGGACGAGATGGCTGACGGTGGCGTGGCTGGAGTATCGTGGCTCGCCACGACCGCGGCTGCGGTTTGAGCCGGCGTGGATTGTAATGACGCTGCCGTGGCCTGTGGAGCAATCGGCGCTGGCTGCTGCGGCTTATAATGGGTACGGAAGTTTGTCAGCAGCAGCATACCGATGATTCCGAGCGGCGCTGCACACACGACCGAAACCGCGTCTACGCCGGACAGGCTGGTAAACTGCATGAATTCGGGGAGGCCCGGGTCACCAGCACCTCCTCTGCTCTTCACGGCCACATGGATCGCTGCGCCCACGAATCCTACCCAGATGTACACACATATAAAGCCGAGCGTGACCCAGACGACACGTCTGACTCCGTCCGGGATGTCGGTTTGATGCTGCTTTAGCATCGCGGCGACAGAGCCGACCATCACTCCCACGCAAAAGATGAGGTCGAAGATCTGCAAGGCAGGATTGTCCTGAGTCAAATCGATAAGGTTGAAGGCCGCGAACAGGAGCAGGAAGTAGAACAAGACTTCGTGCCATCGACCATTGTAATGCTTGATCCTTTCGAGTTCCTTACCCTTGCCCAATGCCGATGGCGGTGCGGCCACCTGTGGAACGCTCGCCACAATCTCAGGGAGTTGCTCGGCTTCGAACTTGCCCTGCGCCTGTTCGATCAAGGGAACAATCTGTTGGAGCGCGCGCTGCGCATTTTTCAGACGATGCAGCGACCACAAGTCTTCGACCTGAACGGCAGTTCGGAGCTGGCAGGCACAGGTCGGCCCCCAGAAAGCATTGAGGGCAAAAAACGTCCAGAAGATGATTCCGAATACCAGCAACGCGGTATTCCATCCGGTCGGGGCCGTGAGGAACCCGAGTACACAGACGACGCCCAGACCGCCCCAAACGCCGCCGATGGTCTTCTGTCTGGCGGTCGTGCGCAGCGTAATGGCCTGGATGTCGCGGAAGTAAAAGCGTTTGTACTCTTCTTCCCAGCCCGTGCTCTCCACTTGGAGCAGGTGATCCTTGCCCACGTACAGCCTGACGCTGCCCGCAGCGACAGCAAAGAAGGTGTTCTTGCGGCCCTTCCCTGGAAGTTTGCGGTATTCACGCTCAGGCTCTGCCATAAGCACGTCCTATCATGACACGAGATGAGCGAGCAGGATCAGCCAACCGCCGATCTGCAGCGTTGCGACTATCGCGGCGATCACAAATCGAACCTTCGTCCGCGGCACCAGGCTGCCAGGCGCCTTCCAATAGCGCGCACACCAGTACAACGTCAGCGGAGCCGTGATGAACGTGAGATAAAAGACAAGCAGTGGCAGAATAGCCGCGGATAACGCGATGCTATCGTACATAATGCGGCGGTTCTGAAGGTTCTTCATTTTCCCGCGCTTCGCCCCGCTTTCCAGGCAGCGCGGGCACAGATGCTGGTCGTTGAGCGCCATGTCACACAACGCGCAGAGAAAACGGCCGCAACCATCGCACGGAACGACTGCCTTCTTCTGGGTATGATAAAAGCAGGTCGCATCCGTATCGACCAGCACCGTCTCCCCCGCTTGGCCCGTTTCGATCTTTCGAAACAGGGCGGGGAAGACATG
>DASPJR010000204.1:0-51535 GCA_035628505.1 Planctomycetota bacterium
TACGCCGCGCACGACGAAGGGACACCTCACGCGCGCGGTCATCGAAGGCGTCGCCTACAGCCTGCGCGACTGCCTGGAAATTTTCCGCGGCATGAAAGTGCCGGTCGAAGAAGTGCGCGTGACCGGCGGCGGCGCGAAGAATGATTTCTGGTACCAGACGCTCGCGGACACATTCGGCCAGAGCACCTGCGCCCTGGTCGCCAGCGAAGGTGCCGCCTACGGCGTTGCGCTACTCGCCGCCGTCGGCACGAAGGAATTCAAGAATATTGAGGAGGCCTGCGAAGCAACGGTCCGTACTTGTAACACCGTGAAGCCCGACGCCAAGCGCGCCGCTGTTTACAACAAGTATTACCCGATCTGGAACGGCCTCTACAGATCGCTCAAGAGCGACTTTGAGAAGCTGGCGCAGGTGTAAAGATGAACCAGAACTTTGACCAGATAATAGACTATGGTATAGTATGGGTGCATGGACTGTTACCTTTGAAGAGCGTGTAGCCGACGATCTTCAATGGTTTGCAAAAAAGGAGCGCAGACTCGTATTTGAATCGTTGATGTCCATGCTGGAAGACGATCCGACAGTTGAGACAAAGAATGTAAAGACGCTCCGGGCGAACAGATTTGCACAGAGAGAGCTTCGGATTCGGGGCAAGTACCGAGTGCTCTTCAACGTCGATACTGGTCAAAAGCGTGTTCTTGTCCTCGCCATTGGTGAAAAGCAGGGTGAACGGCTGGTTGTTCGAGGAGAGGAGTTTACGGCGCACCATGAAGATGATCCCACTTAGCAAGGCTAAAGCGAATTTGAGTAAATACGCACGCGATTGCCGTAAAGAATCGATTGTCGTAACCGTCAACGGCGAACCCTCCTTTGAAATCGTCCCCATCAATCCCGATGATGACTTGATCGACCAATTGATCGCGCACAATCCAAAGTTTCGCAAGATGCTAGAAGCACGTTTGAAAGGCAAGACAATCAGCGCTGACGAGATGCGCAAGCGTCTGCGCTGATTTTTTTCAATCTCGTGTGTATTCAGCTGTGCCACGGGCAGCCCGCTGTTGGCTGCCCGCGCTGTTTGATGGCTCGGATGTTTCATGAGGGGAGCTTATGCATCGCATTGCCGTTCTGCTGTTGACGCTTCTGACGTCCTTCGCTTTCGCCGCCGACAAGCCCAACATCATTTTCATCCTCGCCGATGATCTCGGCTACGGCGATCTGGGCTGTTATGGGCAGAAGCGCATCAAGACGCCGAACATCGACAAGCTCGCCGAAGAGGGCATGCGCTTCACGCAGGCGTACGCCGGCAGCACCGTCTGCGCGCCGTCGCGCTGCGCGCTAATGACCGGCAAGCACATGGGTCACGCGCACATCCGCGGCAACGGCAAAGTCTTCTTGCGCAACGAAGATGTGACCGTCGCGAAGCTCCTAAAAAAAGCAGGCTACACCACCGCGAACATCGGCAAGTGGGGCCTGGGCGATCCGGGAACCGATGGCGTGCCCGCGAAGCAGGGCTTCGATGAGTTTTTCGGCTATCTCAATCATGTCCACGCGCACGATTACTATCCCAATCATCTCTTCCGCCACGAGGAGCGCGTGCCGCTTCCAGGCAATGCGGACGGGAAGAGGGGTGCGTACACCAGCGACCTGTTCACGCAGGAAGCGCTCAACTTTGTCGAACGGCAGAAGGACAAACCGTTTTTTCTCTTCCTCGCCTACACAACGCCGCATGGCAACAACGAGCAGATCCACAAAGGCGATGGCATGCAGGTGCCATCTGACGAGCCGTACAGCAAAGAGGACTGGCCGCAGAACGAAAAGAATTTCGCGGCGATGATCACGCGTATGGATCGCGATATTGGCTCGCTGATGGCAAAGCTTAAAGAGCTCGGCATTGACGAGAAGACGCTCGTTATTTTTTCAAGCGACAACGGTCCTCACGCCGAAGGTCACGCGCCGAAATATTTTCAGAGCAGCGGGCCGCTGCGCGGTATGAAGCGCGACCTCACCGAAGGCGGCATCCGCGTTCCGGCGATCGCGCGCTGGCCGGGAAAGATAAAAGCTGGATCAGTCAGCGAACACGTGTGGGCCTTCTGGGACTTTATGCCGACCGCGTGCGAGCTCGCCGGTATTACGCCGCCTCAAGACATCAACGGCATTTCCATGAAAAACGCGCTGCTCGGCGGTGAGCAGAAGCAGCACGAATACCTCTATTGGGAATTCCACGAACGCGGTTTCACGCAGGCCGTGCGCATGGGAAACTGGAAAGCCGTCCGAAACGTTCACGGAAAACCGACGGAGCTCTACGATCTGAGCAAAGACATCGGCGAAGAAAAGAATCTCGCCGCGCAGCATCCCGATATCGTGAAGAAAGCCGAGGAGCTCTTCAAAACAGCGCGCGTGGACTCGGCCGAGTTTCCGATCCGCGAGCCGAAGAAGAAGTGAACGAACACGACTTCAACACAGAGGCACGGAGGACACAGAGTTCACAGAGAATTGCCGATGGGAACCGCCAATAAACGCAGATGAACGCCGATGATTTTTAATGGGCATCTGTCTGCTGTATCCTACAATCCTTCTCTGTGACCTCTGTGCTCTCTGCGTCTCTGTGTTAAAGTCGTGTTCCGTTGCTTTCATTTCGCCAGCAGCTTCAGCAGCCCTTCTTTCAGTTTCACGAACGCGTCGCCGTTTAGACTCTTGAACGTCACGGCGGCGGCGTCGTCTGTGAAGGCCTGCTTGAATTCGGTGCTCATGGGGATCAGCTGCGAGACCAGCAGGCCGCTGTGCTGGCGGCCCCAGCCGTTTTTCTTTTCCAGCAGCCGGAGCAGTTCGCAGATCTGCGCGCCCTGGCGGAAGGCGTGGACGCGGAAGCTCGCGACCGCATTGATGCCGAAACGCTTGCGCGCATCCACGACCAGCGCGTTGCCGTAATCGGGATTGTCGCCCTTGTCGAAGGCATCGTCGCCGCCGAGGCCCTGCCAGGGAAGCGCGCCGTCGCACTCGTAGACGTAGCACTTCACACACCACGCGGTCGATTCCAAATTCGCGCGGTCATTCGCGTTTGCGCCGCCGTAACCGACCAGCTTCGTTGGCATGCGGCGCTTGTGCTCGCGCAGGAGGTAGGGCATTTCGAACGCAACTCCCGCGGGCACGACGGTCAGCTCCATCAGTCCGTCGCTCACATTGCCCTGCCACATCGGCCGGCTGACATCGGCGCGGTACACGAGCTGGGGCCATACTCCAGCGTTCTCACGTGGAAGCTTCATGCCTTCAAAATCGACGGACCATGCGCGCTTCACGCCTTGGTGGAAGAGCGCGCTGTAGTAATTGAGCGCCCGCCAATCGAGGTATTCGTTGGGCTCGTCCATCATCCAGGCCGTGCCTTCGGGCCCGTTCTTGCAATACTGGTGCTTGTTGTTCTGGAAGCACTGCAGCTGTGTTCTTAACCAGCCCTTCTCATTCGCGTGCTTGGCAAAATCTTCAGAGACGTTCGCGAATGCCTCGGCGTAACTTTTCGAAAGTGACTCTTCAATCGGCTTGGCCTTGATGTCGTGAATCGCCTTCCATTCTTTTCCGGTGGCCTTCACGCCCGGATCGTAGTGCTTCAGGAACGGCAGCGGCCAGTGTTCGAACATCGGGAGATAAAGGACGGGGACGGGCACGCCCGCGCGCGGGTTGTCTTTGAAAGCGCTTCCATCCAGCAGCGGTCCGAGATTCTTGTCGAAGTTCGACCAGTCTGTCACGCGGCCGTCGCTGCCGACACTGGGCACCCAATCCTTATGAATGTTGCCGTTCTGCGAATAAGGCACGCGGTTGATCGTGGAACGGTTGTAGTGCGCAATGCGGAAAGAATCGAAAAAGAACTCGCTGCCCGCCACACCTGGCCCGCCATACGCGTTCAGCTCGGGATTGAAGTTGATTTCCTTGGGGATCACTGCGCTGTAAATCACGAGCTTGAGATTCAGCGCCACTTTTCCGCCAGCGCCGCTGATTGTCAGCGTGGCACTTTTTTCGCCTGCCGTCGCACTTTCTGGAACGATCAGATCGACGGCGACCGCCGCCGCTTTCTGATCCTTGATGTTGTTGTCGGCAGCAGGAATCGCGAGCGTGCCGTCTTTCAGCGGAATGGCATACTCGGCCTGCCACTGGTTCTTGATCTTCACAAACCAGGTGCGCCAGAGCTTCGTTTGAATGCCGTCGAGTCCGCTGATCTCGATTTTGAGATCATCAATCGGTTCTGCGGCCTCAAGCGCCAGGTTGAACGAGGCGATCTCGCCGCGCGCGGCTGCGATGCGGACCGTTGCGCTTGCTGCGTCCCAGACACTGTTCTTTGATGCTGCGTTCTCGGCGCCTTCTTCCAGTATGATTTTGCCGCTCAGCGGATCGAGCTTGCTGACTTCCGGATACGCCCACGCCTTCAGCTTGCCGGCGATCTCCGGCGCATTTCCGCCCTGCGGATTCCACTCGCTGGGCGGCAGCGCGGGTACGCTTGCCTTGGCGCTCGATTTTCCGCTGCCGACGGCGAACGCGGAGAGGTTTCCCGCGGCATCCATTGCGGCCATTTCGATTTTGAACTCGCTGTCGGGCTGCAGGAATTCCAGCACCGTCGTCTGCTTCGTTCCCGCCTTTGCGGCGAAAGGCGTCTGCCAGCGCGGCAGTTCCTGCCCGTTCAGCTTGATCACGAACGCAAAGGCGTCCTGGGGAACCGTGAACGAAAGCACGCCTGCGCCGTGCGTTGGCGACGCATCGGACAGCGAAGGCGTGAGCGAAATATCGCTCGGCGGCTGCGGCGCAGTCATGTCGTCGCCGGCGAATGTCACGATGAGGTACGGCGGCTTTTTGCTTTCGCGGGTGTAGATCGTGCAGTTGCGGTCAACGCCGGTGGAGCCGTCCATGATCAGAAAGCCGTGCGACGTTCCGCCGATCAGCGCCTGAACGAGTTTCACATCCACAGGAATGGTGAAGTAACCGTCTTTTGGATCGCCGCCGTCGCTGTCGCAGCGGAGCGTATTGCCGTTACCGAACGCGACGTCCCACACTTTCGATCCGGGGAACGCCCATGGCCGCGTTTTATAACTGGCTTCGTTGAACGTGGCGCCGTGACCCTTTTCGTCGCGCGCGTAGCTCGTGCCTTCGCCCTCGACCCACGGGCTGCTCACGGTGGAGAGCGTGAACCAGCGCAGATCGGTGCCGCGTTCTGGCGAGTAGCGCGCGCCGCCAGCGGGCGCCACATGCAGTGTGGCACTCTGGATCGTCTTGCCTTTGAGCTTTGCAACATCGAAATCGATGATGCCGAATTCCTGGTAGATCTTGAGCTTCATGCGCTCGGACTTGCCGCCGTTGCTGTCCTTCTCGGCCGTGACCGCTGACGAGAGAGACACGTCCGCCTTCGCCGGGCATTTAACCGTTTCCGCCGCGTGCGCCAACGTGCATGCGAGCGCCGCCATTCCGATGACCCGCCGAATCAAGCTCATGGATGCCCCCGTTCGCATCAGACGCCTTAGTCGCATATGCGTTACAACGCTATACACCGCGCTATAAAGCAGCGTTGAGCCTGTTTTGTTGATTGAGAAGAAATTTGTTTAGCAACAGAAATCACAGAGGATGCATAGTGTTCCATTCCTTAAGAATGTTCTCTGTGAACTCCGTGGCCTTCGTGCCTCTGTGTTGAAGTCGTGTTCGGGACGCTGGTCGCGGATTACTTGCTGCCAACGCCCGAGATCAGCACCAGCGATTTGACTTCCAATTCGGTCAGCGCGCGATTGAAGATTGCGGCGCCGGAGATGCTTCCGTTGAAGTATTCGACGCTTCCGCCCGGGTCGGCGCCTACCGAGACGAACTCGGGGAAATCGCGCCGCAGCGGCGGTTCAGAAAATGGATAGACGGCGTCCCGTTCACCATTGATCCAGAGCGAGAGAGATTTCGCATCCCATGTCGCGCCAACCATGACCCACTTGTTTTGCGGGAGCGGCTTCTTTGTGGTGAACGAATTTCTACCTTCTTCGCTAAACCTGTTCTCGGGATAGTTGGCGAAAAAGATCATGCGGTGGTCGGACTTGAGCATCAATGTAAAGTCCACGTGGGCGCGGTCGCCGCGGCAGAGCAGACCCGCCCAGCTCCCGACGGGCCGGTCGATGCGCACCCAGACGAACGCTGAGCCCGTTGCGGAGATATTCTTCACCGCAGGCGATGCCGGGTAATTCAGGTAACTGCTGGCGAAGGACATGTGCTTGCCGGCCAGTTCCTGAACGACCGAAACTTTGCCGTGTTCGTTGGGCACCGTGTTCGTGGTGAATTCCCGGGTCGTACCCTGCGGACAGACCGTCGGGCTTGCCCAGAAGACCATGCCCATCTGCTTGAACGCATCCGGCACGTTCACAGGCGGAAGCTGCGACTGCGCCAGCGACGCTGCGCTGCTTGCTTTGATCACTTCCAGGTCGTCGAAAGCCACGACAATCGGCGTTGCGCCGCGGTTGCGGATGTACACTTCAACCTGCACGTTCCCGCGCTGCGGCGTAAAGACCATCTCCGTCCTGGCCCAGTCAGAGCGCGCGACCAGCGACTGCTGCGTCGTGTCACCCCTGCCCCGGCCCTCCTGGTAGGTCAGCACCGCGCGGCCCGCGTCGCCAGATTTGATAATGCGCATCCACGCGCTGAACTTGTACTGAACGCCGGGTTCAAGCGTCAGCTCCTGCGAGAGTATGCCGCGGCTGTCGGGGAGAATCGTGAACTGCAGGGCCGTGTTTCCGCCGTGCGGCCGTTCATCCATTGCATCTATCTTGGCGCCTTCGCCGACCTGCCAGCTCTCTGTGCCCTGCTCAAAATCACCGTTCTTGAGCAGGTTCGTGCCGGCTGCTGCGGCATTGACCTTCTGCTTCACAGCCGCAAGCTTGT
The DNA here is from genome assembly GCA_035628505.1 of Planctomycetota bacterium. Classification (GTDB taxonomy): domain Bacteria; phylum Planctomycetota; class SZUA-567; order H5-PLA8; family H5-PLA8; genus DASPJR01. The sequence goes on from DASPJR010000204.1 coordinate 6,887, forward strand.
CCTTGATCGTCGCGGCAAACTGCGTTTTTCCAAAAGCGGTCTCGAACTTAACAATTTTCTCCTGCAGCAACTTGGCGTCTGCGTCGGTGAGCTTCTGCGGCGTCGAGCGCAGCTGGATTTCACCCCACGCGGCGGGCGCGGCCGCTTCCGCCAGCGCGGCCTCCTTTTCCTGCTGCAGGCGCTGAACGTGCTGGCGGCAGTGCGCAGCAAGCGGGTAATTCTCGCAGAGCACCAGGTTCTCGAGCGCGCCCTGCGCGTCCTTGTTCTGGATGCGCATGTACGCAAGCGCCACGCGTTGCGGGTCGCTCTGCGGCGAATAGCTCGGCAGCGTCTTTTTGCGCTGCGCCTCGGTGAGATCGGCGATCTTTACCGGCTGCACGGCGACCACACCGGCCATGGCGATCTCGAGCGAGATTACGCCGTCCTGCACTTTCGCGATCTTGCCTTTGACGACTTTTCCGCTGCTCAGTTCAAGCTCGACGTTCTTGCCTTTGAGCTCGGATAGCCCGGCCTGCTCGAACTTTTCCTTGTCATCGAAGGCACCGGCGACTTCGACCATTGCTTTGGCCACTGCGTCGACCTGTTCGTTGCGCGTGATCGCCGGATCTTTCGCGGCTTCCTGCGCAATCTGCAGCGCCGCCTTCAGGTCTTTTGTCTCAAGCACGGCCTTGTCGAAATTCTGCAGAGACTGGGCGAGCTGCTTAACGGCCGCGATCGCTTCTTTCTTCTTCTTGAGCTCGCCTTCGTTTGCCAGCTCGTCATTCAATTTCTTTTTCAGTGACGCCACGATGTTCGCCGTCGGCGCGTAAGTTATTTTCTCGGCTTCTTCGAGCGCCTTGAGGCCCTGGCCAGGTTCGATATTCGCGGAGAACTCTTCGACCTTCTTCACGATCACGCTGATTTTGCCTTCGGCGTCCTGGTGCAGCGCTTTGCTCTTTTCGCCGGCCCTTTCCTTGAGCACCTCCGCGAACCTGGGCGGAAGATTCTGAAGCAGCGCGAGCGCCGCATCGTAGTTGCCCTCGGCGGCCGCGGCCTGCGCCTTCTCTTCGATGTTCTTGAAGGCGGTCTCGGCCGCAGCGCTCTGGCGGGTCTGCAGCGCGGCGAGCGCGTCTTCCACCTTGTCCTGAATCTCGGCTTCGGCAGGCGTACCCTTGGCGGCCTGCGCCGCGCGGCGGTAACGCTGCGTGATGTCATCGAAGGCGTCGGCGTTCTTCTGTTCGAATTCCTGCGCGGCTTTGAACAGTTCGGCTGGATCCACGGCCGGCTTCGGAGGTGTCTTCGCGACTGGCGCAATGGGTTGCTGAGTCGCTCCCGCAGGCGGGCCCTTCATTTCAGCAGGGCGCTCGGCTACTGGTTGAGCGGGCGGTTTCTTTGTGTCGTTCTGCGCGACTTTTTCGGGTTTGCCGCCGCCTTTAAAAGCCAGCGCCAGAACAATCAGCGCCGCAGCGGCGCCGCCAACGTAGAGCAGCGTATTTTTTCCGCCCTGCGTTTCTTCGGCCTCATGGCGCCGCTCGCCCACAGGCTGGCGCGGCCCGGTGGTGTGACGGATCGGAACGTGCGGGCCTTCGGTGACTTCCTTATTGATGGCCTTGTCGATCTGCTTGATGAGCTCCGCGGGCGTCTGGATGCGCGCCTCGCGTTTCTTCTGCATCATTTTCTCTATCAGCCGGCTGCAGGCCTCACTGACGGCCGGGTTGGCCTTGCGCGCGCTCGGCACCGGCTCGGTGAGATGCATGGACATGATCACCGCGCCGGTCTGGCCCTGGTACGGCGGATGGCCGACCACGAGGTGATACAGCGTCCCGCCCAGCGCATAAATATCAGTGCGGATGTCGATCTCGGTCGCCGCGCCGCGGACCTGTTCGGGCGCCATGTAATAGGGCGTGCCGACCGCCTGCCCACTCTGGGTGAGGCTGGCATCTTCGTGCATCTGCTTGGCAAGGCCCAGATCAGCCAGCTTGGCTTCGCCGCGCTGCGTCAGCAAAATATTGTCGGGCTTGATGTCGCGGTGAACCATGTCGTGCGCGGCGACAGCTTCAAGCGCCTGCGCGACCTGGCGGATGATCGCCAGCGCACGCTCTTCGGGGATGACCTTCTGTTCTTCAAGGACCTTTTTCAGCGTCGGGCCATCGACGTACTCCATGGCAAAGTACCACAGACCGCTGACGGGATCCTTGCCGACATCGATGCCCTGGACCACATGAGGATGATTGAGCTTTGCCGACGCGCGCGCCTCGCGCTGAAAGCGTTCGCAGAAGGTCGTGTCCTTGGCGATGCTGGGCGGAAGAATCTTCAGGGCGACGATGCGATCAAGGGATTTCTGGCGGGCTTTGTAGACGGCGCCCATGCCGCCCTGGCCGAGCTTGCCAAGGATCTCGTAATTAGCGACCTCCTTGACGCGCTGCGACGGGGGGTTGGGACCTCCCGGAGCCTGTGGCGAAGACGGCGTTGACATGGCGCGACTTGAATCCCTTTTTTCGAGCTGCCTTGCAGTATAGCGCAAGCGGACCCGTCCGCAGGTCCACTTTTAAGAGCGCTCCTCGTGAGAGGAGCTACTACTGCTTACCCAGCAGACGTGCGACAAACATGGCAAACTAGAGATAAAGACTGCTTTTTGCCGCAAAACGCGGCAGAAAAACAGGGATTAATTAGCACCTTCGCCATCGCACGCGTGCAACCTGTAAGTGCATGACCCGGGTGGAAATGCACGGGGCAACTTCCTCGCACGCCGCCGCTGGTCTCCTCTTTGCTTTGCAGAGTAAAGAGGTTTTTCTATGTTGCGCTACGTCGGCCAAGTATTGGCTATCACCGCAATCTATTTTCTGTCCGGCCGACTCGGGTTGTCGCTTGCCTTTGAGCTGCCGCAGGTGACGACCGTCTGGCCACCGTCCGGTTTTGCGCTCGCTGCGTTGCTTCTTTTTGGTACGCGCTGCTGGCCCGGTGTTTTTGCCGGCGCCCTGCTTATAAATATCGCGCTGAATGTGCCCTGGCCGGCGGCTCTGGGCATTGCCAGTGGTAACACGTTGGAAGCAGTTGCAGGAAGCCTGCTGTTGAAGCGCGCGGGTTTTAAGAATGAACTGGAGCGGCGCCAGGACGTTATTGCCCTGATCTTTATCGCCGGAATGATTTCAACGACGCTCAGCGCAACCATCGGAACCGCGAGCCTCTATTACGCTAACCTGATCTCTCCTTCGCAGATCGCAGCGGCGTGGTGGCGCTGCTGGGTGGGCTATACCGCCAGTATCTGGGGCATCACGCCGCTGATTCTCACCTGGTTCAGCCGCACTCGTACCGGCGCCCCGCGTCGTTTAGAAACCGCTGCCGTCTTTTTGATACTTTTAGGCGTCTGTTACATAACGATGCTGAGCGGCCTTGCCACGCGTTTGAAATTCCTCGTTTTTCCAGTCCTGGCATGGTCGGCGTTGCGCCTGGGTCAACGCAACACTGCCACCGCCTGCGCACTGGTCACCGGCTTTGCAATCGCCGGTGCGCAGCGGGGTACCTTTGGCTGGACCAACGCAAGCGTGGAAGAATTGCTGGGTGGGTTGATGCTTTTTTCCGGGGTCGTCACTTTTACGGCACTGATGATCGGCGCGCTTACCGCGGAAGGTGAAAAAGTAAACGCCATGCTGCGCCGGCGCGATGCGCAGTTCCAGATGGCGCTGGAAGCCGGCCGCATGGGAACGTGGAACTGGGACATCGCGTCAGGCGAAATCGCCTGGTCAGAAAATCTTGCCGCCATTCACGGAATGGATCCGGGAGCGGCTCCGCAGACCTTCGGCCAGTATCTGGAGACCATACACTCCGAAGACCGGGAGCTCGTCAAAAGCGCAATCGAACAGGCGATCAAGGCGCAAACCTTCCGAGTGGAATACCGCCCTGCCGGTGACAGCGCGGGAACCTGGTTCGCGGCGCGCGGCAGAGTCCTCTACGACAAGGAAGGAAACCCGGTGATGATGGCCGGGCTCTGCGCGGACATCTCAGATCGCAAACGGGCCGAGCAGCAGGCGCGGCTGAACAGCGAAGAACTGGAGCGCACCGTTGTAGCGAGGACGCTTGAACTGCGCGAAACGGTCAGTCGTCTGCGTACTGAAATCGAGGCGCGCAAGCAGACCGAGCTTGCGCTGCGCCAAAGTGAGGAGCGGCTGCGCCTGATTACCGAGCAGGTGCCCGCGATCCTCTTCACGCTCGATCGCGACCTGAAGATTCTCTCGGCCACGGGCGCGGGACTGAAGTCGATCAATCTTGATCCTCAGATCATCATTGGCCGAAGCCTGCTGGAATTCCTCGAGAGCCAGGACCCGCATCATCCGCCAATCCAGGCCGCTCGACGGGCGATCGACGGGCACGACGAGACGTACGAAATGGAATGGCGCGGCCGCACCTATCAGAACTACTTTCGCCCGCTACGCGACATAGATGGAACGGTGTTCGGCGCGCTGGGCATGTCGATCGACATCACGGAGCTGCGCAGAATTAAAGCTGCGCTGGAAGACGAGGCGCGCCACAAGGATGAATTCCTGGCGATACTCGCGCACGAGCTGCGCAATCCGCTCGCGCCGATCCGTAACGCCGGGGTGCTCCTGCAGAGCGCGCAGTCCGAGGAGAGCATCCGCCACATCGGCAAGATTCTTGAACGGCAGGTGAACCACATCGTCCGCCTGGTCGACGATCTCCTGGATATCGCGCGCTTGTCCCACGGAAAAATCCTGCTCCAGAAGCAGTGTCTGGATCTGTTGGAACTTTTGCGAAATGTCATCGAAGAACACCGCGGGAAGATTGCGGCCAGCAAGCTGAACATCGAAGCCAGGCTGCCCAGCGAACCACTGTGGGTCGATGCGGATCCAGTCCGTCTGACGCAGATCTTCGACAACCTGCTTCACAACGCAACCAAGTTCACGCCGCCGGGCGGGAGCATCTTCGTCGAGGCGCAGCAGGCTCGTGACGAGAATGCGGCGATCGTCTCGATTCGCGATACAGGCATCGGCATGGAACCGCAGATGATCCAGCATCTCTTCCAGCCCTTCGCGCAGGCCGACCGCAGTCTTGACCGCAGCGTCGGCGGACTGGGGCTGGGCCTGGCGTTGGTGCAGTCGCTCGTGAACCTGCACGGAGGAAGCATTCGCGCCACCAGCCCCGGCATGGGACAGGGCTCGGAATTCACGCTGCGCCTGCCTCTGATGAGCGAAGAGCCGCACGCGGCGGCGCAGCCCGCGCCCGTTGCAGCGCAGGAGAACAGGCTCTCGATTCTGCTGGTCGAAGACAACGTCGACGCTGCAGACAGTCTGCGCATGCTGCTTGAATCGTTCGGCCACCATGTCGTTGTCGTGCACGATGGCCACAGCGGGCTCGAACACGCCAGAGGTCTGCGCCCCGACGCGATCATCTGTGACATCGGCCTGCCGCACGGCATGAATGGCTACGACTTCGCGCGGGCATTCACGCAGGATGCCTCGTACAAGCCGGCGTTTCTGATCGCCATGTCCGGCTACGGCCAGGCGCAGGACAAGCAGCGCGCCCGTGACGCCGGCTTTCATACGCACGTCACCAAGCCCGCCGACATCGCGGAGCTCAAGCGAGTTCTGTCCGTGGAAGTTGAAGCCTGGCGCGCGGCAAGGGCCAAAGTTTAAAGTCACGATCTTCGGCGTTACAAAAGAAGGAGGCGCCCCTACGGGACGCCTCCGCAATTACAAACTACTCACGACGCTTGTTACGGAATCGAGCTGCTGCTGGTTGTGCTCGTGGACGAGGTGCTTGATTCAGGATCCTCGATGCGGATGAGCTCAATCTTGCGCGTTCGGTCCGTTCCATAATGGACAAGTGCCGGCGTTTCGGGCTGAGTCAGGTTATACAACCCGGTTTCGAAGACGGTCTTCTCCTCGTCGCCGATATGCCAGGCGGCGCGCTGCGATTTGCTGTCGACCGCGCCATACACGGGCATTTCGCGGCCCGATACTTCATCGCGATAAACGCCCCCGATCGCACCGTTCTTGTTGATGACCAGCTGGAACGTTTCGTTCGGCTCGCCGCTCAGCTCACGGGCCACGGCGTAGACACCCAGCGGGCGCCAATCGTCTTCACCGTCCGCAGTCGTGGCGACGGCACTGCCCGGTTCCACGCTTTCAGACGCGAGGGTCTCATACTGGTCAGCGATGGCTACGGCTTCTTCAGCGTACTCGCGTACCACGACTGGCCGTTCATTCACGACGATTGTCTCATACGGTTCATACACTTCATACACGACCGGATCGCCATACGAATAATAAACTGGCTCGTAGTACCCGCCCCAGTACGGATAGCTGAAGAAGCCCGTAAGCCCAATCCATGTTACCGGACCCCACCAATGGTGGTCGTGCCAGTGGTGATGATGCCGGTGCCAGCGCTCGCCGCGCCAGCGATCGCCCCAATAACCGCGGCCTGAACGCCAGCCGCCGTCCGTCCATCCACTCCGCCGGTGACGATCACGCCAGTAGTCGCGCCGCACATTATCGGCAAAACGCCGCGCTTCACGGTTCTCGCGAATCGCCTGGCGGTTGGTAATCGCCTGCTGCTGGGCGAGCGTGCGGTCGGCAATCGCCTGCTCGCGGCCGGCCTGCCGATCGGCAAACGACTGCTGCCGCGCGATCTGCCGGTCTGTGCGCGTCTGCTGCCGCGCCGTCTGCCGGTCTAAACGCTGCTGCTGGCGCTGCGCCGCCAAATTACTCTGCGTCTGCTGCCGCTCCAAACGCTGCTGCTGGCGTGCCTGCTGGCGCTGCAATGCCGTTTGCTGGCGATCAGTACGCTGCTGGGTTCTGGCCTGCTGGCGCTGCAGTGTTGCCTGCTGCCGGTCAGCACGCTGCTGCGTCCTGGCCTGCTGATTCTGCAGTGTTGCCTGCTGGCGGTCAGCACGCTGCAGCGTTCTGGCCTGCTGCTGCTGTAAGCGCGCCTGCTGACGGTCGGCTTGTGTGCGAAGTTGTGTCTGTTGGCGTGCCGCCTGCGTTTGTGCGCGCTGCTGCTGACGATCCACACGCATTTGTGTGCGCGCCTGCTGCCGTTGCACGTTCGCTTGCTGCCGGCTTTCACGCAGCGCCTGGTTCTGCGCGCGCTGCGCCTGCCCGAAGCTGCTTCTCGGGCTTGGAGCGCTGGTAAAGCTCTGCCGCGGCGCCGTGATCGCCTGCCGCGAAGGGCGCGGCGTGCTCACGCGAGGTGTGCTCACGCGCGGCGTACTGACGCGAGGTGTGCTCACGCGCGGTGTACTCATGCGGGGTGTACTAACGCGAGGTGTACTAACGCGAGGTGTACTCATGCGCGGTGTGCTGCGCGAGACCGATGGCGCACGCGCTGCGCGTGACATGCCGGCTCCTCCGCCCATGCGCGCACCGCCGCCTCCGCCCATCCGCGCGCCGCCGCCGCCACCTCCTCCCCGGCCGCCGCCACGTCCAGCTCCGCGTTCGCCTGCATTCGCGCCGTCCGCAACGGCCAGCGCCAGAGCCATAAATAGCATGATGAGGGTCTTCATCGTCATGGCTGCAATCTCCCATCCTTCAACCACACCAGACGCGGGTGGCGAGTGACGGGCGACGAAGTGTCCCCGAAAGCTGAAAAAGTGTGTCACCACCGCGTGCTCTGCGAGGATGCGACTGCCGTGCCGAACGGCATCTCTGTGGCTTTACTTTGTTGCAGGGCAGGCCTGAAGAAATGCGGAACGCCGCTCGCGGAACCCGGCGCTGCGAAGCGCTTTGCGTGAGTAAATCTTTTCGCTAATACAGCGGCGCAGTTCAGCGCGCCGGCAGCAGCACGGGAAAGAGCGCCACCAGCAGCATGATCGCGCCAATCGTCCCGGCAATGGTAAGCACAACGGCGAGCACCGCCGCCAGCAGGGAACGCATAAATGAGCCGCGATATGAGATCATGATGGCGCCGGTGGCCGAGCCCCAATACGCGAGAAAGTAGGCCAGGTGGCTGTTGGGGGCGAACACAGCGACCACCAGTGTCGTGATCAGCTGCAGCAGGAAGTTGATGATTAACGCATCGAATGCCTTGGAGAACGGATAGCCGAACCCCACCAGGCGAGTCGCCAGATGAATAAAGAGCGCAAACCACGCCAGATATAAAACAATCGTGAGCAGCACCAGGCCGAAGCCGAGGGCCAGGAATCCGGCCAGCCCGAGCGCATCCCCTTCCGCACGCGGAAGCGGCACGCTCTCCGCACCTATCGCAGAGCAGCACAGCAGGCCGGCACTGAGCCAAAGCATTTTCATGCTTTATGAGTCTAGAGTCTGGAGTCTGGGAGTCTAGAGTCTGGAGTCTGGAGTCTAAAGTCAGGAAAGACTCCCGACTCAAGACTCCCGACTCAAGACTCCCGACTCAAGACTCCCGACTCAAGACTCTAGACTCAAAGACTAATTTTTTGAGCGCGCTCCAGGTGTCGAACGATCAGTGTTGCTGCGCGCTCTTTCGAAAGTTTATTGATTACGAACAACGGTTCCGTGGTTTTTCGGCTAAGCCTTCAGTGGGCGGTTGAAGAGTTCCCGCGCACGCATTTCGCCATGGATCGTCAGCACCACGCGGCCGTTGATGCGTACCAGCAGCCCTTCGTTGACGCCGCGCGCGATGACTGTCTCATCCGGCAGCTTCAGGTGCCTGCGCGAAAAAAGAGCCAGTACCACCACGTCAAGCTCATCGGTCTTTACGTACTTGTCCATAGCCGGCCAGAGTTGCTTTCAAGATGCCGCGGTGTAAGGCCAGACGCATTGCAGCGCCGTCAACAGTTCCGGACCCGAAAACGGCTTGGCCAGGAAAAACTTCACGCCTAAGCGCGTCGCCGCCTGAGAATCAAAGTACCCGCTCATCAGGATGACCTGCGTTCCAGGGCTGCGGCTGCGCAATTCCAGAAGAAACGTTTCAGCGGGCATTCCTGGAACCGAGCAGTCCATCAGCACGATATCAAAGCTTTCTTTCAGCAACGTCAGCGCTTCGTCACGCGAACTGGCCGCGACCGCAGCGTACTCGCTGCCAGCCATGTACGTGACGACATGCCGCACGACAGCGTCATCGTCGATGATCAGGAGGCGTTTCTTGTCCAAACCGCGCGTCCTCTAGGCTTGCAAATCGCTTCGCACCCGGACATTGCAATTCTTTTGCCGAGTTCGTAAATGCAATTTGCGAATGCCTGCGACATTCATACAAGTATTTAAGCTATTTGGCTTTGCGTGCTCATCCGAATTTGCGTTCAGCGAGCTGAAGTATAAAGCCAAAACTCTTTTATAGCTTTTTGCATGTATTCAAACGGGGGAATGCAGAGCCAGCATTGTGATTTGCGGCTCAGGCATCAGGATTTTCAAAGGCTACGTAGAGGTTCACGTGCAGCAGCGTCAAATCGCCGCGCACCTCTGCTTTGAGAGGCTCGAAATCGCAGCGTTTTGCCTTCACCTCCCCTTCCGGATAATTGCCCGCCTCCAGCCAGGCCGCTCGCAACGCCGCCACCAGGTTATCGGCGTTGCCCCAGTCCTGAGCCGTGAAGGCGCTCAGCGGAACGATGAGCCGGCAATCGACCGTCAGCGGGTACTGGCTTCCAGAGAATCCCAGCGCCGCGCCCGCGACGTGCAGCACCGGACGGTTCAGTGCGTAATCGAACGGCGCCGAAAGATCCGCCGCCAGCGCCTTGTTGCCCAGAAAAATCTGAGCGGCCAGCAGGGTCAGCCCATCGGCTGTGATGCCCGTGGCGATAGTCTTCAGACGCTTCCGGGCTTTGCATACTTTGCTGTCTGCCATGTTTAACTCCAAAAGAGTGACGGGGTGACGGGTGACGAGCACAAGCACGAAATTCGAAGCACGAAACTCGAAACAAATTCAAAACGTAAACGAGCAAAGGCTCGAAACTGCGTGGCCATCCTTTTTGCAGCCTTTCGATTTTGTGCTTTAATTTGTTTCGGATTTCGGATTTGGAGCTTCGAATTTACCGGATAACGGTCCCGCCGCCGCGCGCCTGGCGCTGGGCTTCGGCGACAAATCCACCGGATGGCACAGCCACGCCAAGGACATTGCCCAGCGCGGCACGAATCGCTTCGCGCTCGGCCGGATGGTCCGCCAGAACGCCGCGCGCGCCGCCGGAACTGGCCTGGATCTGCAGCGGGCTCGACGCCGTAATCGTGCTGTAACGGTCGAGCAGCGCCGTAATGCGCGTAATCTGTTCAGCCGAAAGAGCAACGATGCGGGAGTTGATTTGCGTCACGATGCCGAGCATGTCATACGTTTCGAACTGCGGCCCGAACAGCGTCGCAACGCTGCCCACGACCGCACCGCTGCCCGCCTGCGGAATTCCGAGAATCTCAAAGATCTGCGTGGACTGTGCTGCCGTGAGAGGCATTTTCAGGTCTCCTTTGTTTTGTGATCTGTGATTGCTCACTGGTCGCTTGTTTGCCAGAACAGGCACGCACGTGACGAGTGACGAGTGACGAGTGACAACAAGCCCATCAGTATCTGCGGTAATAATCAAAGAACCGCTTGATCACGCGGTCGTAATAGCGTCCCTTCGAGGCGGCGTTCTTGAAATTGATGAAGTAGTACGCGTCCGGCACCGCATAGACATACGTGCGAGCACCTTTCATGCTCACGTGAATGTCGCCTCCAAAACCCGCCGGATCCGGCGGCGGCCCGGACGTCGGATAATCCATGCGGATCTGGCGGATAAACGAAGACGTTCCGACGGCGTGGGATTCGATGAAGATGGACATTTGGCCTCCTTTATCAGCACGCGTCTTGTGGACGCGCACATAATGGCGGGCTAAACTTTAAAGAATCAAGAAGACGAGCCGATAGACGCGCTGCTAATGCTGGAATGCAGAAATGGCGTATTTAAATTGAGATCAATTTATGAGCAACAACCTTCCCGATTCTGTCTGGCTGGAAATCAAAACACTTCTGAAAGCCGGACGGCGCATCGAAGCCATCAAGCTCTACCGCGAGCACAGCGGGCTGGGCCTGGCTGAAGCGAAGCGTGACATGGATCGTCTCTTTGAGGAGTTACACGCCCCGGCCGAACAGCCAGCCGGCAAGCCCGACCTCGCGCAGATTCATGAAGCGCTGTTTCAGAATCGCAAAATCGAGGCTATCAAGCTCTACAGATTAATGAGCGGTTCCGGACTGAAAGAAGCGAAGGACGCTGTCGACAAGATGGAAATCGAACTGCGCGCGTCCTCGCCAGCGTCGTTCACTTTTGCGAAGGGTGAACCCGCAAAAGTCGGCTGCACCGGCGTTTTAGTCCTGGTCACGGCAGTTGCAATGCTCCTCGCCGGACTCTGATCTGAAAAGCTGGCAGCGCATGCTGCACGGCATTTACTGAGACTTGCAGGCCTTTCCGCGGTTAATATAAATGTGCGACCAGCGAGCTCCGCCGTATGCAGCAGACGCGCTTTCAATTCCATTTAGCCACGTATTTTCTCGTGCTGCTGGCACTCGGAGCGATGCTCGGCGCCAACATTCTGCCGTCCCGCGCCACAGCCGTGAACTGGTTTGGCTATGGCAATTACACCTGTTACGGCTGGCCCTTCGCCTTCGGACTGCGCACGTCTGAGACCAGAATCCAGATCGAACTCGCGCTGCTTGCCGCAAACATGGCGGTGCTGGGCGGGAACCTTTATCTGATCGCCATGTGTGCTGAAATCTGGTGCCGCTTCGGCTCAGACGCCTTGCCGCACGTGTACCAATCCCCTCGCGCCAACCGGATCATGATGTCGCTCGTGCCCGCCTGGGTGACCTTTCAGCTGCTCGCCAGCGCCAACCTCTCCGCCGAGCCCATCGTGTCGTGCAACATAATAAACGGTTACACTTACGGCTTTCCCGTGCGGATGCTCGAAGCCGGCGTGCAGAACTACATGCGCTGGGACGCTTTCGGCGCGAGCATCAACGCCTCTGTAGCGATCGCCGCCATCACCGCCACGGTGCTGCTATGCCGGTGGCAGATGAGGCGACTGAGCCAGGCCCAGGACTTAAAATGAAGCAGGAATATTTCGAAAATTCAAATGATCAAAACCTGCGCCCGAAGGCGTGCGCGTTTTGAACATTTAAGTTTTCTGTGATTTAAATTTGTTTCGAATTTCGTGCTTCGGATTTCGTGCTTTTTTCCCGTCACTCGTCACCCGTCACCCGTCATCCATCACCCGTCACTTCTTTCCAGACTGCGGATCAGGAGCCGGCGCCGGCTCCCAATCCGCAATCCGAAATACGCAATCCGCAATGGGACTACGCTGCCGTCGCGTTGTGGACGAGCATCGCGCAGAGCACTTCGCGGTGATCGTTGAACGCTTCGCCCCAGTTTGCGGCCGTCGCCAGGTCCGCATTGCCCGGGTTCGCCGTGGCGCTCAGCCACTTCATGCCGAACAGGTGCGGCGCGAAGTCGAAGTTGGCCAGCACGCGCCAGTACGGAGCTTCGAAGTCCAGCCGGCGTTCGGCTTCGATGCGCAGGCGCTGATGGTAGATCAGGCCCAGGCTGTTCTGCCCCAGCAGCAGCGTCTTGTACTTCTTGTAATTCTCGCCGTTGGCCAGCTTGAGGTTGTCATCGTCCACGACAACGATGCGCATGCCGAACGCCTGAGGCAGGCCGGTCACAACCGTAAAGCCGCCCACGTTCTCGATCTTGTAGTTGCCGATCGTATCGGCCACGAGATCCGCGAACGCTTCGCTGTGGCAGACGACCGTGGTGAGCTGGTTGTAGCGGTCGCCGAGCTTCATGCGGGTGTCGTAGAGATTGGAGAGCGTCAGCTTCTCCTTCGTGCCGCTGGCCGCGTACACGTCGTTGGTGTGCGCGCCGGCCGCCGGCGTGACGATGCTCTCGAGCGCCGTCGAAGCCACCTGCAGCAGCCGCGTGCGCGCTTCGAGCGCCGCGCGGTTGCCGATCTGCCGGCCCACTTCCTGCTCGACCGATTCATGCCGCAGCCCGCGGATAAACAGGTCCTCCGTGAACTTCACCGGACCGGCGCGCCGGCGCAGAATCACCGCCTTATCTTCAGCGCCGGTGATGTCCAGATCATCGGGCGCCGAGACGCTCGTCAGATCGCGCCGGCTGATCAGCGAGCCAATGTTGGCGAAGTACGGCATATCGACAAACTGCCCGCCCCCGCCAAGGCTGCTCTGGAACTGCCCGGTGCTGAGCGTCTTAACGACGCCAAGCGCCTGGCCGAGCAGCTGCATGTTTTCCACGAACGCCGCGCTGGAGTACTCACTGGCCAGCTGCGGATCGAACGTGTAGTTCCCTACCGTCGAATACGGCATGGTCCGTCCTCCTTATGATGGCCCGCATCGGCGAGCCGAGTTTTTTTATTTCGGATTGCGAATTTCGGATCGCGTTGGGTGGCCCGGACGACGCAGTCGTCTGGGCGCGCCAGCGCAAGAGGTTACATCCTGCGTACTGCATCCAGCGCGCGCGTCGCCCACGCTGTTGGTGGCTGCGATAACGCTGCTGGTATGGTGGGCGTTCTCAACACGACTTCACCACGGAGACACAAAGAACACACAGTTTCACAGAGAACAGCATGTCATTCAAAAAGTTCCACTCTTCCCTCTCAGGGAACGTGGGGGGTAGGTTTGTGCCGACCGGCATCTACTAACCCCCGGCTTCAGCCGGGGGTCGCAACGCAAAATCCATGTTTTTTAGCCGGATTCATCCGGCTTGTCTGAAATGCAAAGGCTTTAGCCACTAAGCTGAAAGGGCTGAAGCCCAGCCTCGGTTGAGGTAACCCCGCTGAAGCGGGGTAAAGGGATTTAATCGACTTTCATCCCCCCGGCTGAAGCCGGGGGTTAGTACGATCGAAGCGGGGGGGTTAGGTCTTTACAGCCGCGCCCGCTCGGGGTTCAATGGATGACATGAAGCCCCGCTTCCAACTCCACCTCTCCACCTGCCTGGTGCTGATGTTCGTGGCTGGCGCGATTATCTGGCTAAACCTGAGAGCCGTGCGGACTGACCAGCTCGATATATCAGCGAGTGAAGTGAACAGGATTTTCAATCATGGCTGGCCGTGCATCGCATGGACATCGACAAGACCGTGTGCAACAGAAAAGCCAGTGCTCTATCGGGGAATCGCAGTAAACGTTCTTGTCGGGCTGGCCATTCTCGCTGCCGTCGCGGTCGGCTGCGAGCTCCTTCAGCGCCGTCGCTTGTTACGCAGCACGCTTTCCCAGCCCGCGGCTAACCCCTCTCCCTAACCCTCTCCCGCAGGGGGAGAGGGGACCGCGCCTTCTGCTCGCGAATTTGTCCGGACAGCCCATCGGAAATCCGAGATCCGCGATCTGAAATCCCAAACCCTTCTCCCTTCTCTGTGGTCCTCTGTGTCCTCTGTGACCTCTGTGTCCTCTGTGTCTCCGTGGTGAAGTCGTGTTCAAACCACCCACACCACCAGCAGCACAACACAAGCACCAGAGGCTAAACCCCAAAGTGCGCCGCGCGCAGCCGCTCAAGTTCCTCGCGGCGTTCGTGAACGTACTCGCGCAGCTTCGCCGCATTTTCCGGGCGCAGCAGTTCCGCGTACGTGATCGCGCTCGACACAGCGCCGCCGCTGCTGCCGCCGGCTCCGCTTCCGCCGAAGACCCGCGCGCGCACCCAGTGCGGCTTGCGTGCGGCAAGCTGCTTCGCCGCTTCGCTGAGCGGCATTCGCGTAACCGCCGGCGCGTCCGCGCCGGCCGCCGCCCTTCCCCCCTCTCCTTTTAGGAGAGGGGCCGGGGGAGAGGTCAGCGCCACGATCCAGTTCCCCTCCGCATCCCGCTCCGCTTTTGCGGCGAGTTCACGGTATGCATCTTCCGGATCGAACCAGTCGACCGTTCCGAGCGCCTTGCGCAAAGCGAGCTCGCGCTCGGCCGTTTCGGCGCGCTGGCGAAGTGTGTCGAGTTCGGCCGAGCTCGGCGCAGCAGAATTGTTCTCAACCGGAACCTCATTGGTCACATCATCAGACATCGTCGTTCCTCCGTTTGCTGTTGTTTCCCCTCCCCTTGCGGGAGGGGGTAGGGGGAGGGGTTAGCCGTCGGCGAACAGAACAGAATTTTTCATTTCACAGTTGTCAGTTTTCATTTCTCATCTACAGCTTTCGATTCGTGCGCTGATCAAATGAGAGATGACAAGTGAGAACTAGAAATGAGAATTTCTGTTTTGGAACGCGCAATCTACATCAACGGCTAACCCCTCACCCTAACCCTCTCCCGCAAGGGGAGAGGGGACCGCGCCAACTGCTTGCGGAAATCGTCCGCACATCCAATCCGCAATCCGAAATCCGCAATCCGAAATTCTTGGTCTCTTAGCGTCTTGAGGTGAGCTTCTCGCCTTTGAATGCGAAAGCCTCCCGCTCGCGGGCGAGCGCCTCGCGCGTTTGCGCGGGCAGAACGCCGAGCGACGTTTCGAGACGCTGCAGAGCGGTCTTGGCGAGTTGCGTCTGTCCGAATTGCGCGGCGACCTGCAGCAGCTTCTCCGCGCCATCGATCGCTTCCGCCGGCGTCGTGACATCGAACGTCTCCGGCAGCCGCACCACCACACTCTGCGCCGCCGTTCTCCCCTCTCCTTTTAGGAGAGGGGCCGGGGGAGAGGTCAACGCCAGGTTCAAACAGCGCGTGAGAAACGGTTCGAGTGCGCGCGCCAGCATGAACAGGATGCGCTCTTCGCCGGTTTTAAACCGCCAGGCCTGAGCCACGCCGCTGACTTCGCGCGGAATCGCAGCGGCCTCATCACCGCCCGATCCAGCCGCACGCGCCTGCGCCGCGAACAGACTGTGCGCGCGGAAGAGCAGCTCGATGCCCGTTGGATCGAGCTGCACAAATTTCAGTTCTTCAGCATTCTCCACTCCCGGCCGGCCGTTGCGCAGCGGAATGTAGCGCGTGGCGCCCAGGCCCAGCCGCGTGAGCTCCTCATCGGAGCGCGACGTTGACAGCGTGAGAATCGGATTGCCAAGCAGAAACAGATCCCACACCAGATCACTGAGCACGCGCGAGGCCGCGATGTCGGCCTCAGCCGAGCGCAGCAGCATCGAGCGGCCGATGCCGTCCGCCGCGGGAAACGGATGCAGAAAGACGACCGGCACTTCGCCAAAGCCATGAGCGATCGGCTCATCCGCATAAATCTTCATCCCCGATGCGGCGCCGTTCGTGAGCGCGGCGCCAGCCGCCGCTCCGCCGTTCTCCCCCTTCCCTCCCAGGGAAGGGGGCCGGGGGGTTAGGTCAGCGCTGCACACGCGGTACACATGAATATGCGTGCGGTCAACGATGCGGAACACGCGCACGATCTCCGGCGCCGCGTCCCAGCTTCGCCGCCACACTTCCTCTTCGCCGAACTTCACCCACGCGAGCAAGCCGTCGCTTCCGAAGTCCCAATCCAGAATCTCCGGCGCGCCGTACAGCGCGATGTAAGGCCGCCCGAGATTGCGCGCGCTCGCCTCCGCCTGCGAGACTTCCCGCGCAGTGTCGTGCTCCCCCTTCCCTCCCAGGGAAGGGGGCCGGGGGGTTAGGTCCTCCGGCAGCGGATCGCGATCGATCAGCGCGGCGCAGAACCCGTGACTCTGCGCCAGGCACGCCGCCTGCACCGCTAGGTCCTCAAACGAACAGTGCCGCCTTCCCGCGTGCGCGAGAAAATTTTCGAGGCGCGACGCCGTTCCCCTCTCCCCGTCGTTACGGAGAGGGGCCGGGGGTGAGGTCTCCACCTGCAGCCGCGTCTTAAACAGCGCGCCCAGCCGTGAAGCGAGCAGTTGCGGCGTCTGTGGAAAAAAGGGCGTAAGTTCCATGCGCAGGCTGTATTCACTCTGCGGCTCGAGGCGCCCCTTCGGAAAATACGAGCTGTACCAGCCATCCGCGCCGCGCTTCTTGATGCGCCCGGCGAGCACGTCATCGACCAGCCGCCACGATGGCTCGAGGTGATCCAGTCCCGGCCGGCGAGCGGCCAGGCTTGTATAGAAATCCATATCGGGCATTCGTTTTCTCCTTTGTCTTTTGTGTTCCCCTCCCCTTGCGGGAGGGGGTAGGGGGAGGGGTTAGCCGTCGGCGAACAGAACAGAATTTTTCATTTCACAGCTGTCAATTTTCATTTCTCATCTACAGCTTCGGATTCGTGCGCTCATCAAATGAGAGATGACAAGTGAGAACTTAGAAATGAGAAATTCTGTTGTGGAACGCGCAATCTACATCAACGGCTAACCCCTCACCCTAACCCTCTCCCGCAAGGGGAGAGGGGACCGTCTGTTCTGCTCGGCCAATTTTTTCCTGCTGTTCTTGGCGCCTTGGCGTCTTGGCGGTTCAAAACATCCCGTCCCGCAGCGGGTTGCCTGTTGTCACGCTCCACAAGCCGCGCGCCTTGAAGCCCCACCACGCCATCGCCAGGGCCATCACGCAGTCGTCGTGAACACCTTCGGGCGCGGCGTAGTTGTAGTGAACCGTGCCCAGCGCGTCGCGTGTTTCGTTCAGCGCAAAGGCTTTCAACTCATTGATGAGCTCGGGAATTTTCGTGAGCTTGATCTCGCGGTGTGAGAACGCGCAGCTCAGGCCCGTGATGATCTCCCGCCGCGAGCTGGGCGTGAATAGAAAACGCTCGACCTTCACGCGCGGAATTTTTTCGATCATCTCCACGACCGGGCCGCCGATGCCCGTTTCGTCAATCACGCAGGGGCCGGGAAACGCTTCCAGATGCGCGGCGATGCGGTCACGCTGCTCGTCCCACTCCATCTTGTTGAAACGCCCGAAGCCTTCGACGCGTTTGGTGCGGCAGTTCAGGCTGCAGAGCACCGAAAAGTTCAGGCGCTGGCCCAGGTCGATGCCGGTGATGTACGGAAATCCCGGCACGCCGCGAAAGAGGCGCTCGCCGTCGATGGCCTCATCGATGCGCGTAAACGCCGCGTTCACGCCGTCGATGAACTGCGCTTCGAACTCCTGGCGAAACTCGTCCTCGCTCATCTCGCGCCTGAATTCTTCCACGTCTTCGGTGCGAATCGCCGGATTCGCATTCGTAGCCAGCTGCAGCGACGCATAGCCGCTGGCGCCGTCGGGCTCCTGGCCGAGCACATAGACACGGTGCAGCCAGTTGCGCGTGCCGCGAGGCGTGCCGAGGATGAACGCTTCACCGCGCGAATCGAGCAGCATCGGCTTGAGCACCATTTTCCAGGTGTAATCGCTCACGTCGGCGGCCTCATCGACGACGAGCAGATCCAGGCCAGCGCCGCGCAGGTTGTCCGGCAGATGCGCGCTTTTGAATTCAATGCGCGACTCATTCGAACAGATCAGCGCATGCTCGCTCTTGAGGTGCTTCCAGACGAGCGGCTCATCGGTTGCGCGACCGTCCCGGACGCCCTGCTCAGCTTTCCCCTTCCCTCTTCTCCTCTCCGTGGCCTCCGTGCTCTCCGTGCCTCCGTGTTGAAGACGTGTTCCGTTCGCGTCCTCAACCGGCTTGAACAGCACCCACGCCGCGACTTCACGTTCGACGCGGTCGGACTGTTCCTGCACAGGCGAGATCCACCACACGCGCTGCTTCTCTTTTTCGCTGCAGCGCTGCACCGCGGCGATCGCAGCGGCAATCGTTTTTCCAAAGCGCCGCCCGCACACCGCGACGCGGTAACGGCCAGGCAGGCTCAGCAATTTTTTCTGGCCCTCGTGCGGCACAGGAACACCGCCGGTCGCGGATTTATCTTCAGACATGCGGGCTCCTTTGCTTGTGACGGGTGACGAGTGGCGAGTGACGAGTGACGACGGAAAGCACGAAATCCGAAGCACGAAATTCGAAACAAATTCAAATGAATGAAGACGCTAATGTTCAAAACAACCGCGCATAAACTTGCGACGCCGCAGTTTTGATCATTCGCACATTTCTGTTTCGGATTTCTTTCGGATTTCGTAATTCGTGCTTCGGATTTTTAGAACTCAGCGTCTCTGTGCCTCAGCTGTGAAATCTCCCCCGCCCAGCCGTTCCTGCGTTTTCATCTGCAGCGCGGCGCTCATCGCGCCGAGCAGGATTGGCGAGCCTTTCAGCGCGTAGTGCCACGCGTCGCCTTCTTCTTCAGCGCGTACGCAGACGACCATGCAGCCGAGCGTGCGGCGGCGCAGTTCATCGATGAGTTCATTTGTCGAGGCGCACGACAGCGCGCCCGCGGTCTCGCGAGTTCGAGAGGGCATGGGGTGTCTCCTAGAGATTATGACTGCCGGACGCGCGGTCCCCTCTCCCCTTGCGGGAGAGGGTTAGGGTGAGGGGTTAGCCGCTCGCGAGGTTTGTGCGCGATCTGACAACGAAAAAGAATTTTAGAGCTGAGATTGGAAAGTTTAGATTTGAAATTGAACCGCACCGAAGAGCGCGCCGTTCGCTTTGAAATTTAAACTTTAAACTTTCAAATGAAAGATTCTGTTCTGTTAAGCCAACGCGATCAGATCTGCAGTGGCTAACCCCTCCCCCTACCCCCTCCCGCAAGGGGAGGGGAATACAACAGCTTTCTGTTTCACCGCCCTCTGCGTCTCCGCAGTGAAGATCATCTGAAAATCACCGGGAAAATCTTCTTCGACGCGTCGCCCTGGATGAACGTGGTACTCGTGTCGATGTCCATGCCGAGCAAAAACGTCTGCGTGGCGCTGGTGCTGCTCGCCGGCGGAATGCCCGTCTGGCTCTGCGGCAGCGAATACGTCTGCAGCGTGCCCACCTTGCGCTTGCCGTCGATCTTCAGGCTGCGCACGCCCGGTCCGCCGAAGACTCCGCGGCCGCGCCGCAGACTCACGGTCTGCGAGAAGCCCTGGCCGATGTGAACCGTCGCCTGGCGCGGGGTACCGAACTCGATGTCCGTCCGACCCTTCACGTGCGAGATCAGGAACGTCGTCTTGAACGCCGTGCCGTTGGAGAAATCTGCCGCCTGCAGCGCGACGATCTGGAAGAGCCCGCCAAGCTGGCGATGCTTGCCAAGCTTATACGTAAGCTGATAGCGGCCACGGCGGTTGCGCGTGTCGAACTGAATCGCTTCCGTGCCGATGAATGTCGTGCCGAGCTCGACTTCAACGATGACCGTCGCCTTGTTGCGGTCGGCGATGTTGCCCGACCCGAGCAGCGCGGCAAAATCCTGCTCGCGAATCTGAACTTTAAGCGTGCCACGAACCGAATCGAGCTGCACGCGGAAGTTGTTCGTGCGCGACTGCCCGAACGAATCGAGCGTCGTTGAGAACGTCGCACCGGCCACGCGGATCACGAAACGCGCGTTGGCGAAATCAGTATTGCTGCGGCCTTCGGTGTTGATGCTGAAACTGAACGTCGCCTGGCTGCCGCCCAGGAAGCCCGAGAATCCTTTGATCTGCGCGCTCAGCGTCGCCAGCACCGATTGAATGCTCTGCTCGGCGGCAATGTCGATCGTGAAGCGCTGATCGCTACCCGCGCCGGCGCGATTCTGCGCCAGCTGCGATCCGCGCGTCGCTCGCGCAGTGAAGGCCAGCGTTCCAGGCGCCAGCGGGCGTCCGGCCAGCGTGCCGTCGCGGAAGAGCTGCAGGCCGGCGGTCTCGAGATCTGAAATCGTGACGCCGTTAAACTGCACGCTTCCGCTGACGACACTGAATTCGGTCGCCGTCGTTGCTCCAAGCGCTTCGACGCGCGTGATGTAATCGTGCCCGACCTGCGCGGCCGGCAGGCGGTCCTGCGCGAAACGAAATTCGCCAGGCGGGCAGACGAATCCGAAGAGTCGGAAATAGCCGTTGCGCGTGACGCCGGCGGCATCGGTGAGTGTGGCGTTGAAGCTTGCCGCTGTGTTCGTCGCGATTGTTCCGGAGAGCCGGCCGCTTGGGTCGAGCGTCACGCCCGAAGGCAGATTGGCCGACGTGAAGCGGTAGTGCTGCACGCCGCCGAGCGCGCTGATATAGCGCACGAAATTCGATCCGAAGCAGGCGTCGCCCAGGTCGAAACCGTCGGGGTCGCTTGCAACATCGCCGCCGGCCGGAAAGTTGGCATCGGCGCCCGCGGAAAGGAACGGATTCGATATCCGCAGATTCGTCCCGACGATGCGCGGATCCACACTGCGCCCATCCAGCCCGCGGCCATCGGCGCTCGTAGCCAGTGCATACGAAAAAGCTACCGAAGCGGCAAGCAGGCCGAGCAATGCTCCGTGCATTGTGTGCCGGCGATACGGTGCGTTCATGGCAATCCTCCCGGGTGCGCAATAACTACTCGGCACCTATGTGTGCAACTCTCCGGGGGCAGCGTACACCAAAATCCGTGCCTATTAGCTCTTGGCTCGTAGCTCTTGGCTCTTGGAACCGCAAATTCGCGAACAAACCAGGAGCTAAGAGGTAGCACCCGTCGCATTCCCTCTACCCTCCGGGGAGAGGGCCGACGTGAGCGCAGCGAACGCGGGGTGAGGGGTGAAGGTCTGATTGCAATCTGCGCGTTACCCCTCACCCGGCACTCGCATACGCTCGTGTCCGCCCTCTCCCCGGAGGGGAGAGGGAAATCGCCACCCGTCACCCGTCACTGCCGTTTCAGCGCCTCAAACAATTCAGACAGATAGCTCTCGCTAATGAGCACGCCCTTCTGCGGCGCGACCTGGCCGCTTTCAAGACGGATCAGCTGATGATCGCCGCGCACGTACATAACGCGCCTCCCGCAGCCGGCGCTCAAGCAGCACAGCAGCAGAATCAAGCTCGCCAGCACAAAGCGCCGCGCGGAATTCCTGAACGTCGTCATGAATCTTCTCCCGTTCCTGCCGCTGCATGCGCGCGCGCCAGAGAAAGAGAATCTCCGGCAGCGCGCGCAGCAGCAGCGCGATGAAAGGTCCCCATGCCATGTGCTTAGTCCTTGAATGTTCGTTCAATACGAGCAAGCCGGACGCGCGGTCACCTCTCCCCTTGCGGGAGAGGGTTAGGATGAGGGGTAAGCCGCTCGTGAGATTTGTGCGCGATCTGTCAACGAAACAGAAATTTAGAGTTGAGATTGGAAAATTTAAATTTGAAATTGAACCACGCAGAAGAGCGCGCCGTTCGCTTTGAAATTTAAACTCTAAACTTTCAAATGAAAAATTCTGTTCTGTTAAGCCGACGCGATCAGTTCTGCAGTGGCTAACCCCTCCCCCTACCCCCCTCCCGCAAGGGGAGGGGGAACACAACAGCCTCTGTGGTGAAGTCGTGTTCCGTTAGTCTTCGCCCAGCCCAGCCACGGTGCTGGTCGCGCCGCCCGAAAATCCATCCGCCACGCCCTGGCCGAAGACATACGCGGCGACGACGCCGCCGAGCGCCAGCGTGGCTTCCGGATCGATGCCCAGCCACGAATGGAGGGCGATCGCCAGAGCGCCGAACACGGCCACGAGGAATTTCCGTCCGCCGAGCTTGCCGAGAATTTCGAGAATCATTTCTGCTCTCCTGATTTATGAACACGACTTCAACACAGAGACACAGAGGACACAGAGGACACAGAGAACGGCTTGTACGAGCTCCGCTGATGGCCGCGGATTCACGCGGATCTGTTTCCGTCCGCGTTTATCTGCGTTCATCCGCGGTTCCTATAAGCTCTTCTCCGTGTGCTCCGTGGTCTCTGTGTCTCCGTGTTGAAGTCGTGTTCCGTTGTGGTTACTTCAAGCCCAGCCATCCAATGACCGAGCCCTGCACGGCCAGCCAGATTGCTTTCATCCATTTCAGATGAACGCGCGTCTGTTCGGCCGAATTTTCCAGCGCCGCCAGGCGCCGGTCCTGCGTCTCGCAGCTTTTGCGCTGCCATTGGATATGTTCGCGCAGATCGGCGTGCGTGCGGTTGGTCGCATTCACGAGCTGCTCGATCTGCGTCTCCAGCCGCGCCAGCCGCTCGCCGGGCGGGCCTTGTCCGCTTGCCATATGAATGCCTCCTCTTTTTCAATGCGATTCGAACACGACTTCAACACGGAGACACGGAGAACACAGAGTTCACGGAGAACGGCTTGAACATTTTTGTTTGTGCTGCACAGCCGGACGCGCGATCCCCTCTCCCCTTGCGGGAGAGGGTCAGGGTGAGGGGTTAGCCGTCCTTAGATTGAGTGCGCGAGAAAACAGAACAGAATTTTTCATTTCGCAATTCTTATTTGTCATTTTTCTTTTAACAGCGCTAGAACCGGCGGCGCCGTTCAGATGACAAATGAGAAATGACAACTGTGAAATGAAACATTCTGTTTTCGCACGCATTCACTTCGAGAACGGCTAACCCCTCCCCCTACCCCCTCCCGCAAGGGGAGGGGAACACAACAGCTTCCGTTCTCTGCGTTCCTCTGTGCTCTCTGTGTCTCTGTGTTGAAGTCGTGTTGTGAGATGAGCGTGGATTAACGGTTTTCGACCGCGTTCTGCGCCTGGGCCACAATGGGTTTGACGGACGCGTCGATCCGCTTGAGAACGGCGTCCGGATCCAGGCCCTGGCGCTTGTAGATGGGGATCAGCCACCAGCGCAGGTAATCGCGCGCGCGCCATGCGCCGAGGGAGCAGTAGAACGACGGAGTATGCGGCTCGCGGCAGTGGATTGCGGCAAGCGCCATCTCCTGAACCAGGTCGTCCTGAATGCTCTTGTCCTGCGGCCACATGGCGCGCGCTATGACTGTGAATTCATGCAGCAGCTCGACGGCCGCATCGCGGGGATGCAGCCGCCCGTCGCCGGCGTCGAGCGAACGTTCGAGATTCTCCGCGGCCTGCGCGGAAATCGCGTGTTCCTTTGAAAGCGGCTCGCTCCCCAGCGGAGCGAGTTCCAGAACGGCCGTGTTCCCTTCAAGAGTGTTCGTTGTCATCCTTGTTCCTCCGCATATACAACGGATGAAATTTCATTTTTGTCCGTTGAGTTGTCTTGAGTAGCGTTCAGTAGCGAATAGTTTCGATCAGTTGCGTTGAGTATCGTTGAGTTGCGAATCAGAACATTTCATAACTTCCGCGGTCAACGCGCGAAGGTACCGGTCAAGTTCCGATCTGCGAACCAGCCACATACGGCCCAGACGAAACCCCGGTAGAAGCTTTTTGCGCAGCAACCGCTTTACGTGCTCTTGAGAAACGCCGAGCTTGCGCGCGACTTCGTGTGTGCGCATACACTCGTTCGGATTGAGCTGCACGCTGCTCGCTACCCCTTGTGTGTTTTTCTTTTCCCCAGACATGACGCCACCCCCCTTAAGCGCGGATGGGCCCGCGCGAAAGTTTGAGCCTAGCGGTCGCCACGCCCAGCGATGGCGCCGGCCGCCCAGAACGGGCGGATTGTGAGTTGATCTGGCGCAGAACGCGCCGTGAATATTAGGATCGATATTAGGTACGCATGAGGCCGCTGTCAACAGGCATTTTTAGAAAATTCAGGCTATCAATGGATCGCTTATTTTTCTCACAAAAGCGGCCACATAAAACATCGCAACCGATTTGTCCACAACGACTTATATGGCCGCATGATCGCCCTGTAGATCGCTCACTTTTTACCTGCTGCTCGGCCTGTTCGACGCGAAGTCGCTGGCTTCTTCCAGCCGAAAGGCCCCCCGAGCGGCTGGACCTTTCGCCTCACGCTTTTCCCGCTGCTATATCTGGAAGAGGAGATCAAGCGCTGCGCTTGGCCGCCCCGGACGAAGTAAGCATGGAATGCCCGCAAAACGAGAGCAGATAAATGGCATTGCCTTCGCCTCGCGAACTAGATGCTGCGCTTATCAGGCCTGCGCAGCGGGGAGGTTAACGATATGCTCGAACTTGGGATTATAGCATTGGTTGTGGCGGTGATTGCCGGCGCGCTCGGCTTTACGGGAGTGGCGGCAGGTTCGGCGATGATTGCCCGCGTGATCTTCGGCATCGCCCTGCTGATCTTCCTTGTCATGATGCTGATGGTTGTGCTCGGCGTAAGTCTGGCGCGCTAAAACCGTCATCGGGTCACTGGTCAAATGTCATTGCGTTCAGTTTCGGCAAATGACAAGTGACCAGCGACCCATGACGAGCGACGACGGTCGTCAGGCAATGATTTCTTTGCGCACCTTCGGGTCCTCGGCGGGTCCGATCAGGCGGTTGTTCAGGCCCTGATATTTATACGAGAACTTGTGCGGGTCGAGGCCCATCAGGTGGAGCACGGTGGCCTGCAAGTCGCGCACGGGCACTTTGTCTTTCACAATTTGATTCCCGAGCTCGTCCGTTTCGCCAAAAACGAAACCCTTCTTCACGCCGCCGCCCGCCATCCAGATTGAAAAACAATGCGGATGATGGTCGCGCCCGAGCAGCTTCGAACCGCCGCGTTCCTCATTCATCGGCGTACGGCCGAACTCGCCGCCCCAGATCACCAGCGTTGAATCCAGCATGCCGCGCTGCTTCAGGTCCTTGATCAGCGCCGCAGAGGCCTTATCGACATCCTTGCATTTCTTCGGGAACGCCGTGATCAGGTCGTCGCCGCTGCCGGTGCCGTGGATGTCCCAGCCCCAGTCGTAAAGCTGAACGTAGCGCACGCCTTTCTCGACCAGCCGCCGCGCGAGCAGGCAATTGTTGGCGAAGCTGCCGTCGCCGGGCTTGGCGCCGTACATCTCCTGGATTTCCTTCGGCTCCTTGGAAATGTCCATCACTTCCGGCACCGCAATCTGCATGCGGTAGGCGAGCTCATACTGAGCGATGCGCGTGACCGTTTCCGGATCGCCGAACGTCTTCGCTTCGACATCGTTGAGCGCCTTGAGCGCGTCGAGGCTGCGGCGGCGCGTCTCTCGTTCCATGCCCGCGGGGTTGCTCGAATACAGGATGGGCTCGCCTGCCGAGCGGCACTGCACGCCCTGGTAGACACTGGGCAGAAAACCGCTGCTCCAGAGACTCTTGCCGCCGGTCGGATCCGTTCCGCCGGACAGCAGCACGACAAAGCCGGGAAGATCCTGGTTCTCGCTGCCCAGGCCGTAAGTGAGCCACGAACCCAGCGCCGGATTTCCGGGCCGCGGGGCGCCCGTGTAGAGGAAAAGTTCCGCGGGCGCGTGATTGAATTCATCGGTGTGCATCGAGCGTATGATCGTGCACTCGTCGACGATTTCGCTGAAATGCGGCAGTGTTTCGCTGACCCACGCGCCGCTCTTGCCCTGCTGTTTGAACTTGTACGGCGAGCCCAGCATTTTGGGCACGCCTTTAATGAACGCGAAGCGCTGGCCTTTGAGCAGCTCTTCGGGGCAGGGCTTCATGTTGAACTCAACGAGCTTGGGCTTCCAGTCGAACAGGTCATGCTGCGGCGGCGCGCCGGACATGTGGAGGTAGATGACGGACTTCGCTTTCGGCGCGAAGTGCGGCGGCCGCACCGCGAGCGGGTTCTTTGGATCGATGACGATTTCCTTATCAGCGCCAAAAGCATCGCGCCCCAGCAGCCCGCTGAGTGCGACAGCGCCGAGGCTGAAGCCGGTGTTCTTGAAGAACTGCCGGCGGGTGGTGGCGCGGGCTGCATCCAGTCTAAGATTCATTTTTTCGTCTCCGAATCGGTTACGGAACACGACTTAACCACAGAGTCACTAAGAACGCCGAGGGGCGCAGAGGTGGAAGGAGGGTTAAGAATTTTGCGCCTGATACCCTCTTTAAGCAAAACTGTGTTGAAGTTGATCAGCAACCCAAGTGTTTTCGCAGTTAGCCGAAGATAGGTGAGAAGTTGCGCTTCATGTACAGGATTCAATTCCTGGACAGCTTTGGCCTCAACGATGACCTCGTTTGCAACTAAAAGGTCGAGCTTAAGTGGAGCAGAGAGGGAACGGCCCGCGTAAACAATCGGCACTTCCGTTCCCCGTTCGTATCTGATTCGAGCCATTTCCAACTCAATGCAGAGCGCGTCTACATAGACGCTCTCAAGCAGACCAGGCCCAAGTGTCCGATGCACCTTAATTGCGCACCCGATGATGTCCCGGCTGATCAGGTTTAGCTGCTTCATCGGAAGCATTTTTTCAGTCCCCTTAATCCACCTCTGTGCTACTTTGTGTTCTCTGCGCCTCTGTGGTTAAGTCGTGTTCCGTCGCTTCGCCGTTCACTTCTTCGCCGTCGTCAGTTCCATGTCCTTAGGGTTGAGCTGCAGCTTCAAATTCCGCCAGCGCACATCCATCGGGCCGCCGGAGTGCATCTGCAGGCCGAAAATGCCCTTCGGCGCGCCCTTGGGGTCGTCGAGATCCACACACAGCACGCCATTGATCGCCGTGCGGATCTTCGTGCCGACACAGATGATTTCGTAGACGTTCCAGTCTTCGGGCTTGACGGCCTTGTTGCCGGTATCTTCTTTCCAGAGCAGTCCGCGGCCGCTCTCTTCGTACAACTTGCCCCACCAGCCGGCGCCCGCGTCGGCCTGGTAGCCCTTCATCTCGTGGCCTTTGTACGGAACGCTGCGGACCTGAATGCCGCTGTTCTCCTTATTGGGAGTCAGCTTCATCTCGAGCACCAGGCGGAAATCAGTGACCTCGAATTTGCTCTTCAGGAATTCGTTGCGCTTGAGCCCTTTATCGGTCTTGCCAACGATTTCCCCGTTCTCGGCCGTGAATACGCCCGCGTCGTTGTACCAGCCGGTGAGATCCTTCCCGTTGAAGATGCTGATCCAGCCATCGGCATCGGGCTTGGGAAGTTCGAATTTTTCAGCTTCGCCTTCGCCGGCAAAGCAGAGATACGACACGAGCAGCAGCAATGATACGAATACCTTCATTATCCCCTCCGTAATTGCATTCAGGCGACATTTACTGAGTTCACGCTGCGCGGATTTTCGACTCTTCGCGAGGCCTGCAGCACTTCAATTCCAATCACTTCACCTTTTTCATCGTAATCAAGCACGATCCCAGACTTCTGCTCTTCACTCTCCTCCACAGGAATATCGCGCAAAATGATGCGAAGCGTATCCGTTTCGGCGTCGTAACTTACTTTCATGGCTTTCTCCAGTAATCGTCGATCTTCGTCGTACGGTACGTTGTTACCAGAACCGGCGGCGACTTTGTTTCATCAATAATAAGCCGCACCAGAAACATTTACCGCCTTCAAACGGCAACCTCGATTGATAAATCCTCATTCCTTCGTCATTCAAAAAGTTCTGCTCCGGACTATTTAGAACGAGATCAACAATGCGTTGAGGAATCTGCCGGCGTCGCATCGCGTGTGCCGAAATTCTCATCTCCATTTTCGTCCTTCGCGCCTCTGCGTCTCTGCGGTGAAAGACGTCTTACCCCTTCATCAGCACCCCATCCAGGTTCAGCAGAATGTTCGCCACCACCGTCCACGCGGCCAGTTCCGCTTCGTTCATCCCCGCCGGCGCGGGGCCCAGCGGCATGGTGGCCATCTTCTTCGCGGCGTCGGCGTTCTTTTTGTAACTCTCGAGCTCGGACTGATACAGCGTCACCAGACTTTTGACTTGCTCGTCGACAGGAACGCGCGCCAGCACCAGCTTCAGCCCGAATTTTACGCGCTCTTCGGGAGTCGCTCCGCCTTCTGCCACCAGGCGCCGCGCAAGGGATTGCGCACACTCGACGTAAACAGGATCGTTGAGCGTCACAAACGCCTGCAGCGGCGTGTTTGTTGCGATGCGCCGGATGTTGCAGATCTCGCGGCTCGGCGCGTCAAACGTGGCCATCGACGGATACGGCACCGTGCGGCGCCAGAACGTGTACATGCCGCGCCGGTACTTGTCTTCGCCCTGGCTCGTGGACCACGTGCGCTCGCCGTTAAACGCTGCGCGCCAGAGTCCCTCCGGCTGCGGCGGGAAGACAGACGGCCCGCCGATCTTGTGGCTCAGCAATCCAGAGAGCGCCAGGGCCTGGTCGCGAACCTGTTCGGCATCCAGGCGCAGGCGCGGGCTGCGCGTAAGCAGGCGGTTGCGCGGATCTTTTTCAAGCAACGCCGGAGTGACCTTCGAGCTCTGGCGGTACGTCGCGGAGGTGACGATCAGCTTCAGGAACGCTTTCATGTCCCACTTCATGTCCATGAACTCGACGGCCATCCAGTCGAGCAGTTCCGGATGAGTCGGCAGGGTGCCCTGCGTGCCGAAATCTTCTTCGGTCTCGACAATTCCTGTTCCAAAAATCTGCGCCCAGAAGCGATTGACTGCGACGCGCGCGGTCAGCGGGTTTTCGCGTGAGACAATCCACTGAGCCAGCCCCAGCCGGTTAGCTGCAGCGCCGTCCGGAAGCCTGTGGAACTGTTCAAGGACCGCCGCCTCGACGGGATCTCCGGGCGTAAGGAAATTTCCTTTATTCAGAATCTTCGTCGCGCGGCGTTTGTTCGCGGGAAGTTCGCGCATGATCGGAACACTCGGCGGCTTGATCTCGGACAATTCCTTCTGCCGCTTGGCGATGTCGGCGCGGACCGTCCCAAGCACCTTGGCATACGGCCGGAAGTAGTCGAGCAGCTCCGTCTTCTGTGCATCCGTGCGCTTGTCCGCGGCCGTGGTCAGAATGCTGCGGATTGCCGCCGGGAAGACGCGCACCGGACGGGGCTGCTCAGTGGCCAGCAATCGGAAGCGGCCGATTGTCTTCTGGCCTTTAACGTCCTGTGCCTGGTTGATGGTCAGGCGCAGTTCGTACGTGCCTTCAAGCGGAATCGTCGCGCCGAGCTCAAACGCCAGGCTGCTGGCCTTTCCGGCGTGATTGGTGGACAGCCAGCTGGTATTCTTGTCGTTGTCGATGGCGCGCGTGGCATCGCTGCCGGCAACGGTGGAGCTTGCGTTGATGATGCCAACGGGCGTCCACGTGTTCATCGGAACTTTTTCGCTCTTCTCCGGCGCCTTCGCCAGGGTCTGCTCGGCGACGTTCTTGCGCGCATTATCGAGCGCCAGGATTTTCATGCCGTCGAGACGCGTGTGCAGGCCGCCGTCGGTGCGGCTGAAGAAAACGATTTCGTCGATCGGATGCTCGCTGCCCAGGTCAACTTCCCACCACGGATTTTTTTCCTGTTTCGTGTGCGTGACTGACTTCCCGCCGTAATCGCCATTCGTGTTTCCATCGATGGCCAGGTGCGGCGGGCCGTCATAATCGGTGCTCGACTGCGTCGCCTTGCCCTTTGTTGCGATGTTCTGCCCGCCGCTGAAGACCTGCACTTCAGCGATGTGCAGGAACTTTCCTTCCCCTGGCAGCTCCACGCGGACAAAGCGCGCTTTTCTGGTCGGCGTACCCACCGGCCGCACGTACGCCTGTATTTCAGTGATCGCCACATCGCCGCTGTCCGGCGCACGGCCGGGGCCGCCTTTGGGCAGGCGTTCGTCGGGCAGCAGTTCCATCCGCAGAGCGGTGATCTTTTTGTTTGTGCGCCATTTGATGTCGTAGAAGTCGGACGCCGGCGAATTGCCGCTGCCGAAGAGCGAATTGTCCGGCATCTTTTCGAAGTGCGTCAGGCCGGCCGACGTGAATTCGTGCGGCTCGAGCACCTGCCAGTTGATCTCCGGAATCTGGCTTGCTTCCTTTTCCCACGCGGCGAGTTCCTGCTGCAGTTCCGGCGATGTGCCTTTCAGTTTTGCTTCGAGCTCAGCAATCGTGGCTTTGATTTTTTCAGTCTTCTCTCTCTCGCTCTGCGTGGGAAGCGGCATCGTGGGGAACTCATCGCCGCGGTCGCTGTCCTCACTCTGGTTGAAGAACGCGTAGAGCTGGTAGTACTCTTTTTGCGAGATCGGATCGAACTTGTGGCTGTGGCACTGCGCGCAGCCGACCGTCAATCCCATGAACACCTGTCCGGTCGTGTTCGCGCGGTCCTTCACCGCGGCGACGCGGAACTCTTCGTCATCGGTGCCGCCTTCGGTGTTGGTCATCGTGTTGCGGTGAAATGCCGTCGCGAGGATCTGGTCCTGCGTCGCGTTGGGCAGCAGGTCGCCTGCGAGCTGCTCGGTGACAAATTGGTCGTACGGCAGATTCTTATTGAACGCGCCAATTAGCCAGTCACGGTAGGGCCAGATGTTCAAGCGCAGCGGATCCGAGCCGTAGCCGGCCGAGTCGGCATAGCGGGCCAGATCCAGCCACATGCGCGCCCAGCGCTCACCGTAAGCGGGCGACGCGAGCAGCCGGTCGACGACCTTCCCGTACGCATCGGCGCTCGTGTCGGCGATGAAGGCGTCCACTTCCTGTGGTGTCGGCGGCAGGCCGGTCAAATCGAGCGACACACGGCGGATCAGCGCGTAGCGGTCGGCTTCCGGCGACGGTGCAAGTTTCTCCTGCTCAAGCCGCGCGAGAATGAAATGATCGATGCCATTCTTCGGCCACGCCGCTTTCGCAACTTTCGGCAGCGGAAATTTCACAGGCTTCACAAACGACCAGTGCTCGGCATAGACGGCGCCCTGCTCAATCCACTTTTTCAGCACCGCGATATCTCGCGGCGAAAGCTTCTCGTGATTCGCCGGCGGAGGCATCACTTCTTCGGGGTCCTTCGAATTCATGCGCCGCCAGGCTTCGCTCTTGGCCAGATTGCCCGGCACGATCGCCTGATTGCCGTCGAGATCGGCGGTTGCTCCTTCTCTCGTGTCGAGCCGCAACTTGGCTTTGCGCGTGCCTTTATCGGGGCCGTGGCAGTGGTAGCACTTGGCGGAGATGATCGGGCGTACGTCGCGGTTGAAGTCTATCGTTTCAGGAATAGGCGCAGGTTTTGGATGAGGCTGCTCGTTGGCAAACAGACTGGCGCCGGCTAGAAAAAGAATAGCGACGCCGAGCCTGGAACGTCTGTGTCCCCGCATACTCCCCCCTTTATATGGAGCGTCCGGCCGAGCCTGGTACGAACACGTGCAAAGTTTACTTACCTCAACTGCTTTTTACAGCGCATTCTTGTATTACAAAAAACCGTGTAACATCCATTACCGCAGAGACACGGAGTCGCTGAGCCGTTTAAGATAGATTCCGATGCTTGCCAGCATGCTCATCATTTAAGGAGGGAACCACGTATGCGACACTGCGCGCTTTTTCTGATCCTTTTACTAGCAAGCGCACCGGCGCACGCGGCAGACGTTGAAGACACGTTAAAAGTTCTCACGAAACATATCGATTCGCTGGCCAAGGAAGTCGCCGCACTGCGCGTGACGATCACGGAGACGAAGCAGGCGCAGGAGAAGCTGGATTGGACGCAGAACAAGGACATTTCGGCCACGGCGAACAACGTGAACACGCTCGATAAAATTCTGCATCGCACGACCGAAAAGCTGAAGAAAATCGATGAGATCGCGGCGGACGTCAACGGCCTGAAACAGGACCTGACTGAGCTGAAAACGGCGTACAAGACGGTTATAGAGCGGCTGGTGGCAATTGAAAAATCGAGAGCCGGCGCAAAGAATTGAGCGCATGGAGAAGCCCACGCTCGCCCGCATCCGCATCTACCCGATCAAGTCGCTCGACGGCGTCGACGTGGAATCCGCAAGTGTGCTCGCGAGTGGCGCGCTGAAGCGCGACCGCGAATTTGCCATCATCGATAAAGATGACGTCTTCGTGAACGGCAAGAACAGGCCGGCCGTGCATCGCCTGCGCGCCAGGTACGATGAAACGCTTGAGCGCGTCACGCTCTCGTATTCGCGCGACGGCATAAATGTGCAGCGATCGTTTTACCTCAGCACGCAGTTCGATCTTCTCGAAGAGTGGCTTGGGCGTTACTTCGGCTTTCCAGTTCGCATGCGGCAGAACTGGGCCGGCGGCCTGCCCGATGACACCGACGCCCCCGGCCCGACGATCGTCAGCACGGCCACACTTGAGACGGTTGCCTCGTGGTTCCCCGCATGCAGTCTCGAATCTGTTCGCCGCCGTTTTCGAGCCAACCTGGAGATCGGCGGTGTGCCGGCGTTCTGGGAAGAGCGGCTTTACGGAAAGCAGGGCAGCAGCGTTCCGTTCCGCATCGGCGGCGTGACGTTTGAGGGTACCAATCCGTGCCAGCGCTGCGCCGTTCCGACGCGAGATGCCGATACTGGCGAGGTCATCCCTGCATTCCAGAAGGTCTTCATGCAGCGACGCAAAGAGACGCTGCCGGCGTGGGCCGAAGCTTCCCGCTTCAACCACTTCTACCGATTGGCTGTGAACACGCGGCTCGGCTCGGCAGAAGACAACGCGCTGCTGCGCGTCGGCGATCCTGTTTTCACCTGACTGGGTGGCCCAGACAACGAAGTCGAAGCGCAAGAGGGTTACTCCATTCGCGTTCCAATACATTGCGCGTGGTCAACGCGCAGGATGTAACCTCTTGCGCTTGCGCGCACCGGCGACTGTGTCGTCTGTGCCACCCTTCGGCTGGCTGTGCTCTTTCCTTTGTCGTTCTTTAATCCGTCCTCCGTGCCTCTGCGTTCTCTGTGGTGAGAATCCGTTCGTTGTTTTCTCTCAACGTCCTCCCCCTTCGCGTTGTACATAGTGAGTGTCGTCACGTTGAAATCCGCGGCCTCATGGGTAATGTCTTCGAAATGAAATCACACACGCACCTTCGCGAGCTCGCCGTTTTTCCCCTGTTTCTTGCAGCCCTCAGCACAAGCCTTTTCGCCGGCGAAGACCGGACCGAAGAGTACGCCCCGAAGGTCGGTTCGGCGCCGTCGGCGCAGGATATCGCTAACGCGATCAAAGGCGTCAAAGTTATCGACGGCGTGAAGATCGAACTCTGGGCCGCCGAGCCCCACCTGGCCAATCCCGTTGCGATCGAGATCGATCCGAAAGGCCGGGCTTACGTCGTGGAAACGTTCCGCCATGGCCTCGGCGTCGACACTGGATCAATCGGGCTCAACGTCGATCAGGATCTGGCGCTGCGCACCGTCGAGGAACGCGTGGAGTTCATGAAAAAGCGCTGGGGCGACCAGGTCAGCAAATTTACCAAAGACCACGACCGCCTGCGCATGATTGAAGACAGCGACGGCGACGGCAAAGCCGACAAAGCGACCGTGTACGCGATTGGCTTCAACGGAATTCCCGATGGTCTCGGCGCCGGAGTGATGTACTTCCGCGGCGACGTCTACTACACCTGCATTCCGCATCTCTGGAAGCTGCGCGACACCAACGGCGATGGCGCGGCCGATCAGCGCAAGATTCTCAGCAGCGGCTACGGCGTGCACGGCGGCTATCTCGGGCACGATCTGCATGGCTTGCGCGTGGGGCCTGACGGAAAGATCTACTACACGGTCGGTGACCGCGGCGCGTATGTGAAGCATGACGGCAAAACGTTTCCGTACGCCGATGAAGGCACCACCTGGCGCTGCAATCCGGACGGCAGCGAGCTCGAAGTGTTCGCGCGCGGCTTGCGCAACCCGCAGGAGCTCGCGTTCGACGAGTACGGAAATCTGTTTACCGGAGACAACAATTCAGACGGCGGCGACCAGGCGCGCTGGGTGTACATCGTTGAAGGCGGCGACACCGGCTGGCGGCAGGGCTACCAGTACATGAAGGACCGCGGGCCGTGGAACTGGGACAAGCTGTGGAAGCCCTGGTACAAGGGGCAGCCGCAGTTCATTGTTCCGCCGATCGCCAACTACGTGAACGGTCCTTCGGGTCTCACCTTTTATCCCGGTACGGGCCTGAACGACAGCTACAAGGGCACGTTCTTCCTCGCGAATTTCAGCGGCGGCCCGGGCAACAGCGGTGTGGCAATTAATCAGAACAAACCGAAGGGCGCCGGCTTTGAGCTGATCAACAACAAGCATTTTGTCTGGAACCTGCTCGCGACCGATTGCGAATTCGGACCGGACGGCGCGCTTTACGTTTCGGACTGGATCAATGGCTGGGGCAAGCCGAACAAGGGCCGCATCTACAAGCTGTTCTCACCCGACGGCGCCAAAGACCCGTTGACGTTCGAGACCAAAAAGCTTCTCAGCGAAGGGTTCGAAAAGCGCGCGCCGGCCGAGCTGGTCAAGCTGCTGGCTCACGCCGACATGCGCGTGCGCCAGGGCGCGCAGTTCCAGCTCGCGAACCTCGGTAAAGACGGCATCGCGCATTTCGAGCCGGTGGCGGCAAAGAGCGACAATCAGTTCGCGCGCCTGCACGCGATCTGGGGCCTGGGCCAGATCAGCCGCAGCGTTCCCGATGCGCTCAAGAGTTTCCCCGCCCTGCTCACTGATAAAGACGCCGAGGTACGCGGCCAGGCTGCGAAGCTGCTCGGTGAACGCAAAGTCGCCACCGCGTTTAGCGGACTAGTCAGTCTTCTGAAAGATGAAAACGCGCGCGTGCGCTTCTTCGCGGCCATGGCGCTGGGCAAGCTGGGTAACACGCAGGCCATTGAACCGCTCTGCGCGCTGATCAAAGAAATTCCCGAAGACGATCCGTGGCTGCGGCACGCGGGCGTGATGGGGTTGACGTGGCTGAATGCACCGGATGCGATCCTGGCGAAGGCCGAGGATGCCTCGCCTGCCGTGCGCATGGCGGTGCTGCTCGCGCTGCGCAAGCTTGAGCACCCCGAGATCGCGCGTTTCCTGAAAGACAAAGACCCGCAGATTGTCGGTGAAGCCGCGCGAGCGATTAATGATGTGCCGATCGTCAAGGCCTTCCCGGCGCTTGCCGCACTCGTGGCCGGCGAAGAAAAAAAGGATGCAGGCGCGAATGGAGCGATGCGCTTCACGGTTGAATACTGGAACGGCTTCGCCGGTTCGCTGGCCGATCTGGCGAAAGTTACAAAGGCACCGGACTCCAAGAGCGAAGTCGGCGCGCTTGCGATTCCCGTCGATAAGGCCGATGGCTATGCCTCGCGCATGACGGGCCTCCTCACCGCGCCGGCCAGCGGCGCGTACACGTTCTGGATTTGCGCCGACGACTTTGGCGAGCTCTATCTGAGCAGCGACGATAAGCCCGAGAACAAAAAGAGAATTGCAGTCTGCGAGAACTGGGCGAGTCCGGACGAGTGGGAAAAGTACCCGGGCCAGAAATCGCAGCCGGTCACGCTTGAAGCCGGCAAAAAGTATTTTGTCGAAGTACTGCATAAAGAAGGGGGCGGCGGCGATCACGCGTTCGTGGGCTGGCTGAAGCCCGATGGCAAGATGGAGCGGCCCATAGGCGGCGTGACGGTCACCACCGACCCGCGCGCGGTCACGCTGCGCGCGCTGAATGCCAATTTCCGCTTGGGGCAGAGTGATAACGCGAAGACACTGGCGGCCTTTGCCGCACGCGAGAGCGCTCCTCCGGCCATGCGCGCCGAAGCCGTAAACATGCTCGGCGACTGGGCCACGCCGCACCCGCGCGACAGAGTCATGAATCTTTTCCGCCCGCTCGAAAACCGTGATGCCGCGCCGGCCGTCGAAGCGCTGAAGCCCATCATCTCGGCGCTGCTGCTGAAGGCTCCGGGTGAAGTCCGCACCGCCGCCGCGATTGCCAGCGGCAAGCTGCAGATCAAGGAAGCCGGCAGTGCATTGCTGGATCTCGTCGGAACCGCCGCGGCCCCCACCGAGGCACGCATCGAAGCGCTTAAAGCCCTCGCGGCGCTGAGCGACAAGAACCTGCTCGGCGCGATCAACAAAGCCATGAGCGACAAGGACGCGAAAGTCCGCACGGAAGGCAGCGCGCAGCTCGCGAAAATGAATCCGAATGAATCCATCCCGACGCTGGAAAAAATTCTGCAGACGGCATCGGTCTCAGAAAAGCAGGCCGTGCTCCCGATCCTCGCGCGCATGAAGAAGCCGCAGGCCGACGCGATTATCGCCTCGTGGCTTGAGAAGCTCGTCGCCGGCCAGGTGCAGCCGGAACTGCAGCTCGATGTCTGGGAAGCCGGCAAGCTCAGCGGTGATAAAAAGTGCAAGGAGCTCGTCACCAAGTACGAAGGCACGCTCAATATTGCGCACGAAGAGTTCAAGCAGTTCGACGCGCTCCTTAAAGGAGGCGACGCCGAGCAGGGCAAGAAGATTTTCATGGAACACACCGGCGCGCAGTGCCTGCGCTGCCACAAGCTCAACGGCACAGGAGGCGATGTCGGCCCCGAGCTCGCCGGCGTGGCCACGCGCAACCCGCGCGAATACCTGCATGAAGCCATAATCAATCCGAGTGCGAAGATCGCGAAGGGTTTCGAGCAGATCCTTGTGACGCTCAACGACGGCAAAGTCGAGACCGGCATTCTGAAAGGCGAGAACGACAAGCAGCTCACACTGATGCTCGCCGAGGGCAAGACGGTAAACGTCGCGAAGGATCAGATCAAGACGCGCAAGGACCAGAAGCAGTCGGCGATGCCGCCGATGATCGACGTGCTGAACAAATTCGAGCTACGCGACGTCATCGAGTTCCTCTCGACGCTGAAGTGATTCTTTGTAGCGCAGGCATCCTGCCTGCGTGTATCTAGAAAGACACTCGCCGGCTGGAAGCCTGCGCTACAATAGTGTTCATGATCATCGTGACTGGTGCAGCCGGCTTTATCGGCGCAAACATTGTTGCCACGCTCAACGAGCGCGGACGAACCGACATTCTTGCGGTCGATAATCCCGACATGCCGGCGGAAACGCAGTATCTGCACAGCCTGAAAGTGCAGCATTTTTTGCCGAAGGCCGAGCTGCCCGCGTGGCTTGAGAAAAATGCGCACGCGGTCGATGGCATCATCCACATGGGCGCGTGCAGCGACACCACCAACGCCGACCGCGCGTTCATGCTCGAGAACAACACGAAGTACACGCGCAAGCTCTGGGATTTCTGCACGCATCAGCAGAAACGCTTCGTTTACGCCAGCAGCGCCGCAACATACGGCGACGGCAGCAACGGGTACGACGACGCGGCAGATCCGAAGCAATTGAAGCCGCTGAACATCTACGGCGAATCCAAGCAGCTCTTCGATCTTTTCGCGCTGGAGCAGAAATCAACGCCGGCGGGCTGGGCGGGACTGAAGTTTTTCAACGTCTACGGCCCGCGGGAGAATCACAAGAAGCGCATGGCCTCGGTCGCGTTCCATTCTTTCAATCAGATTAAACAGAGCGGCAAAGTGAAGCTTTTCAAGAGCGATCGTCCTGGAATTCCCGATGGCGGCCAGCAGCGCGATTTCATCTATGTCAAAGACTGCGTCGCTGCCGTGCTGCATTTTTTCAACGCGCCGAAAGAGAGCGCAGCAGGCCTCTACAACGTCGGCACGGGCCAGGCGCGCTCGTTCGCGGATCTCGCCCGCGCCGTTTTCCGCGCGCTGAAGCTGGAGCTGAACATCGAATACATTGACATGCCCGCCGACCTGAAAGGCAAGTACCAGTACTTCACGCAGGCCACCGTCGAAAAGCTGCGCGGCAGCGGCTTCACACAGCCGTTTCATACTCTTGAGGATGGCGTCGCCGATTATGTTGCGTGGCTGGAAAGAAATTCGAAGCACGAAATCCGAAACTCGTAGCAAATCTAAAATTCGAAATGCAAAAATGATCGAAACTGGAAGGCGCCATGCCGTTTTGAGCATTTGAGATTAGTGCTTTCGATTTGTTTCGGATTTCGGATTTCGGATTTCGAATTTTGCAGTTCTCTATGGTACATCTACCGCGATGACTGCCTTCCAGGAACCCACTCACGATGCCGTGCGCGCGCTGCTGCGTTCGATGGCCGGCCGCTCCGTGCTCGTCGTCGGCGATGGCATGCTCGACGCGTACGTTTATGGAACGGCCTCGCGCCTCTCGCCCGAAGCGCCGGTGCAGATCGTCCAGATGGAGCGCGAAGAGTTTCTGCTCGGCGGCGCCGCCAATGTCGCCAAGTGCCTCGTGGCGCTCGGCGCAAAAGTGAGCCTCTGCTGCATTGTCGGCACCGATGCCCACGGCGCGCAGTTCATCGACGAAGCACGCAGCCTGAACATCGACACGCGGCTGGTCTTTCAGGATTCCACGCGCGTAACGCCCGTGAAAACGCGCATCGTCTCCGGCCGCCAGCACCTCCTCCGCGTGGACCGCGAGAGCCGCACGGCCTACCCGGCGGCGCTGCTCAAACGGATTGCCGACAGCGTGCGCGATGCCGCCAGAGAAAGCGACGCGGTGCTGCTCAGCGACTACGACAAGGGCGTGCTGAGTGCCGAGGTCTGCAAGGCCGCGATCAGCAGCGCAGGCGAGCGGCCCGTCATCGTCGATCCCAAAGGCACGGATTGGAAGCGCTACGCCGGGGCGACGCTGGTCAAGCCAAACCTGCGCGAAGCAATGACATTCCTGGCGACGAAAGATTCCATGGTCATGAGCGCCGGCTTGCGTGTCGATGACAGCGAAGCTGAAGCCATGGCGCGGCAGCTGCGCAGCGGCCTGGATGTGAAAAGCGTGCTGATCACGCGCAGCGCTCAAGGCGTTTCGCTAGCCAGCGCCGTAGGCACGACTTCCTTCCCCGCGCGTGCGACGAAAGTTGAAGACGAAGCGGGTGCCGGAGACGTCGTCGCCGCGGCCGCATCGCTGGCGCTGGCGGCGGGCGCCGATGTGCCGACCGCGGCGTGGCTCGGCAACGTCGCGGCGAGTGCGAAAGTCGGCAAGTTCGGCACGCACACGATCAGCGATCACGAAATTCTCGAGGCGCTCGGCGAAAGTTTCCCGGCATCCGAACGCAAACTGCTGAGCGCCGCGCAAGCCGCGCAGCTGGCGACGTCTCTGCGCAGCGCCGGAAAGAAGGTGGTCTTCACCAACGGCTGCTTCGACATTCTGCATCTTGGCCATGTGACGTACCTGGAGAATGCGCGCCGCCTCGGCGATGCGCTGATCGTCGGCATCAACACCGACGCGTCGGTGCGGCGCCTCAAAGGACCCGAGCGGCCCGTGCAGACGGAAGGCGACCGCGCGCGCATCATCGCCGCGCAGGCGTGCGTGGATGGCGTGGTGCTCTTTGGCGACGACACGCCTTACGAGCTGATCAAGGCGATCAAGCCGGACGTGCTCTGCAAAGGCGCCGATTACAAGACGAAGCAGGACGTTGTCGGCTGGGACGTCGTCGAAGCCAACGGCGGCCGCGTGGTGTTGATCGAGCTTGTCGAAGGCCGCAGCACAAGCCGCGTGATTGAGCGCACGAAAGACAAGGCCTGAACGACTTCAACACGGAGGCACGGAGGAGACGGAGCGCACGGAGGATCAAGAGACAAAAGAAATGTATAGAGACCTCGCATGAGTAGTTTATTAATTCTAATATGCAGCCTTGCTCTACTTGTGTTCATCGTCCGGTCGTTATTACCACATCTTGCTGAAGACAATCACCGCTGGACCGCGCTACTCGGCTCGGTTTTGATTGGCGTCATTCTGCCTACCTTTCTCGTCTGCTGGTGTTCAGGAGCGAAAGGCGTCCTGAACCTGATCATTAAGACAAAGATGAACACGAAAGGTAAACCTCTTCCGGATCTGTCGCTTGATGAACTTGCTGGAAATTGGAGCGGGATGCTAGTTCAAGCGCTGATTCTTTGTGGGCCCATTGCAATTGGGCTAGCCAACATTGTTTTTGATAAATGCCTGGAGCGCACACGCAAGAGATCAACCCCAAACCAGCGATATGCGGTACTTTTGGGAGCAGCAATTTCAATCTTCAACCTGCCTGGCTGGGGCGTTGTGATGTATTTGCCGCCGGACGGGTTGGTACTTTTGCGGACATTTCTGCTCTTCGTAGTCGCGGGCAGTTCGTGCGGCCTCTGGATCAGCTGGCACGCGCAGCGGTCTGTCGATTCGCATAAGCCTTACTGGCCACAATTCTCACTCGGGACGTTGCTGATTATGATTCTTAGCTGGGGTGCTCTGATGGCGATCTTTGCACCAGCACCGTCGCAATGAAGACGTTCGCCTTTCTGTAATCGGAACAGCCCCTCACCCCGGTCTCGCTTCGCTCGCTCGGCCCTCTCCCCCGTTGGGGAGAGGAAACGCGCACTCGCTTACTGCAGAACTACGTACATCGCATCTGCCGGCAGCTTGAGCTTCTTTGCGCCGCCGGCGTCTTCGAGCGGGATTTCTTTCACGGGAAGCCCGTTCGCGTCGAGCACCACCGCCGTCTTCAGCCCTGAGTTCCGGATCGTCAACGTCGCGTCGGTTTCAATGATCTGCCATGGCGCTTTGCCAAAGCTCACGAGCTGCTCACCCTTTTCTTTTCCCACCGTCGCGGGCTTGGTCTTCCAGCCCGTTGGACGGGCGATCGTGCCCATCTGCACGAGCACCTTCTTCGACGTTTTCAGCTCGGCATCATCCATCGAGACGGCGAGGATGTTCGCGTAGTCGTTGCCGGAGGTGATTTCGACATCGGCGAGCTTGAAAGTTCCGACGCTTTTCAAAAAGCCGCTCACGCCCTGTACCTTCGGCGCGTTCAGCGTGCAGACGTTCTTGCCATAATTGAGCTCCAGTTCACCGGTGATTGATTTCACGGTCTTGTTCGATTCATCGATTAACGTTTTGAGATCGGCAACTTTGCTCTGCGCCGGATCTCCCCCGTACTTGGCAATCACCGGCCCTGCCAGGAAGGCAAGCGGATGCACGCCGCCTTTAACGTTCGATTCCTTGGAGAGATTGTCTTTGTCGCGGTTGGGATCGTAACCGGCATCTTCGGCGATAATCGGCATCTTGCGTTCCCAGATGTCATTGAGCGCGCGCTGCTCGTAGACGACCGGCTCGCCCTGCTTGACATAACCCATTCGGTAAAAGAGTGCCGCGGCTGGCCACTGCCCCATCAGCATCGGCGTGGCGCACGTCCATTTGGACTCGGACGGCAGGAATCCATTGGCCGAGCCCGGATGGCGCCAATCTTCTTCGTTGGTTGCGAACCAGTAATAAGCATCCACGCCGCTGAGCGACTGGTAGGCTGCGATCAGAAAAGGTCCTTCGGATTGGTAACCCTGCGGCGGCACCCAGGTGCTTTCGGAGATCACGATCGGGTAGCCTTCAACTTGTTTAAGATTCACCGGCAATTCGCGCGGATGAGTCAGCACGCTGATCTCCGTGAACTTGTCGCCGTTCATGATCGCCCAGCCGCAGTTGGGGCCTTCGTGCGCCCCGCCGAAGTAGCGGTTGACTCCCATCACTTCGTTGGGCATGTACGAGTAGCGTTCGGCGTCGAGCATGGTCACATTGTCGGCGGCGCGCCAGTTGCCGGCGTTGATCAGCGCCTTGCAGCCGAGCTCGTTATGCAGGTAATCGCCGATCATCTTGTTGAAGTTGTACATCGTCTCGGTGAAGAACTGCATCTGATCAGAATTACGCTTGTGCTGCGCGCCGCTGCGGCGCTGGGTCAGATCCCAGATCATGTTCATGGCCACTTCGCCGGCCGCGAAATTGTCATCCTTCAGCGGCGCGTCGCCGCCCCAGGCTTCCTTCGCTTTGTCGAGCGAGCCATATTTCTTCACCAGAAACGCACCGAACTGTTTTCGAAGTTCGACGGCCGCCGTTCCACCGATGTTCTGGCTGGTCCAGAAGAGCAGCGAATCTTCGTTCTGAATCTGGATGATCGCCAGACCGGGATCCTGCGAGAGCGGAATGCCCGTGTGCGGGTTCTTCTCAGCGAGCACCTGTTTCATCCAGGCTTTGTAAGCCTCTTGCAATTTCTTGTCGAAGAACAGCATGCCCCAGTTGCCGCCTTTGCCTCCATCGAGCACGCCCATGGGAGGCTTCTGGCGCGCCGTGCCGGCCCAGTATGGCGAGAAGGTGCAATAGATGCCTTCCTTCTTCATGGTCGCGACTGTTCTCCAGATCTTTTCGCGTTCTTCCTTATCGGTCTCCATCAGGTTTCCGTCTTTCGGCGTGATGTTGCTGTGAATGCGGACCATGTTCACGCCGCGCTTGGCCAGGAAGCGTGCGTGGCGAGCCAGATCGATCGATTCTTTTTCGTATGCGCTCGTGTTCAGCGCCCAGAAGCGGGCGGGCTTGCCGTTGCCGAGGACAAAATCGTTGCCGTCTTTTGAGCGCGTGACGAATCCGGATTCTCCCGCGACTTTTTCGTTGAGGTACCGCAGATCGAGCAGCGCCTTATCGCTGAATTCATCCCGCTGCGGCTTGAAAGCCCAGCGGCCGGCGGAGTCTTTTTTCGCCTGTGCCTCCGCTTCACCCGGCTTCATCGCGCCATCCGGCATGAAGTGCTCTCTCGTGAAGAGAAAACAGTCCAGCATGCCGTGATTGTTGTTCTCGCTGTGCATCTTGAATGCGATCGTGTGCGCGCCCTGCGTGAGCTTCACCTTCCCGGGATTGCCCCACGCCAGAAAACGCACGTCCGGCTTTTCGTCAGCGGCGAGATTGA
Source organism: Planctomycetota bacterium (assembly GCA_035628505.1). Classification (GTDB taxonomy): domain Bacteria; phylum Planctomycetota; class SZUA-567; order H5-PLA8; family H5-PLA8; genus DASPJR01. The sequence goes on from DASPJR010000204.1 coordinate 49,822, forward strand.
TGTAGCCGACCGAAGTGCTGAAGTTCAGCAGCTTCCATTCGCCGCCATCGAGCTGGTACGATAGCTTGGTGCCCGATGGATTGGCGCGAACCCAGAAGTGATACTCGCCTTCGGCCGGCACCTGGAATTCATAGCTGGCCTCGCCTGCTTTTTTATCCGACCAGTTCGAGATGTAGTCGCCGCCGGAGAGCTCTGCTTTCTTAATCTTGTCGTACCACCACGGATGGCGCTGCACGTTCTGAGTCTTCGCCGCTTCGCCTTCAACCCAGATGTATTCAGCGGCGCGTGCTGCCGGCGAAAAGAAGATCAGTCCGGCTGTCAACGCCAACGAACACGACTTCAGCACAGAGGCACTGAGAGCACGGAGGCCACGGAGTTCTTTTAGACGAACGGACATTTGCATCCCCCCTTTTATTGACTGAAATCACTCAGACTTTCGCCTTCAATCCATTTCGGTGCGATCAGCTCGACGCTCGGCGGCGTCTCCGGTCGGGCGATGCGCGTAAGCAGCTTCCGCGCGCCGAGAAGACCGACTGCCAGCCCGGGCTGCTCGATGGTTGTCAGCGCCGGCTGACCCGGAAAGCGGTTCCGCGAAAAATTGTCGAAGCCGACGATGCTGACATCGGCGGGAACACGCAACCCGAGTGTTCCCAGCACATCGATCAGGCGGCTGGCCAGCTCATCGGTGCAGACAAAAAGAGCGCTCGGCAGCACGCCCGCGCTGCGCAATTCCGTGATCATCTCGCCCAGCCGCGCATCATGTCCGACCCAGCCGGGCCGCTGCAGGACGCGAATATTCTCGCGCGCGATGCCGGCATCTTCAGCGCCCTGCAGAAATCCGGCGGTGCGGTCGCGGAATGCCGGATCGTCGATTCTCCAATGCAGGCAGCCGAGCCTGCGGTGGCCGCGCGCGGCCATCTGCTGTGCCGCCATGTACCCCGCGCCAAAATTGTCCGTGCTCACCGCATCGGCTGCATAAAGCGGCCGGTGATTGAGCAGCACACAAGGTCGCTCGTTATTTTTCAGGGCCTCAAGCACATCGCGCCGGTAAATTCCAACGAGCAGAATGCCCGCGTGCTCGCCCGCAAAAAGCTGCTCGGGCATCTGCGTGTTGCTGGTTTCAAAACGCATCTCGCAGTCAACACCCGCTTCACTGAATGTCTGGCTAACGCCGGCATGAATTCCGGCGATGTACGGATGCGCGAAATCGGCGCCCGCGGGGCCGCTCAGGTAGAGCACGCGCGTTTTCGCGGCAGGCTGAGCCGCTCGTGGCGGCGCGCCATTCTGGCCGACGACGACACGGCCCTTGGCGGGAATCACCTTGATGATGCCGTCGAGCTCGAGAATTTTCAGGCCGTGGCGCACCGTCATGCGGCTGACTTTGTAGCGCTCGGCCAGCTGCGTTTCAGACGGCAGCCCGCTGCCCGGCTTCAGGCGTCCGCGCCCGATCTGCTCGCGCAGGTCGTCGGCGATCTGCTGATAACCGACACTCAGTTCCCGGACCGTGCGCGCCACTGCAACCTGCCTCCGATCAGACATGTACATGCCTGTATATACCGCTCTAGTCACAGGTGCGTTGCATTCTAAAAAAATTTTTATTCCGCCTCGAGTTTCGTCAGTGAAACGGCTGAGCCCGGCGTCTATGGGCTGCAGTCATTCAGGCCGCTGGTTTGCATCTGGGTGAACGGGGTGTTCAGAATGAAAAAAGTCTTTA